>CAWHPZ010000035.1:0-179851 GCA_963831345.1 uncultured Alphaproteobacteria bacterium | reverse complement strand
GCTAATGGCCCCTAGCAGACGTCCACCTGCACACCCGGGCCGGGACTTCCCATATATGGGTTGAGAGGTCTTGGCTCGTGTGGGCGTAACTTCTGATGGCCGCTGCCGGCATAGAAAAATGGCTGTATCCGACCGAGCGCGGGCTCTACTGCGAGCCCGGCGATTTTTACATCGACCCCTCGCGCGCCGTTGATCGCGCCGTCATCACGCACGGCCACAGCGACCACGCCCGCCCCGGCCACGACGCCGTTCTCGCGACGCCCGAGACCATCGCCGTCATGAAGGAGCGCATGGGCCCAGGCTGCGCCGCCTCGTTCCAGCCGCAGCCCCTCGGCGCACAACTCGATATGCACGGGGTCAGCATCCGGCTCGTACCCGCAGGCCACATCCTCGGCTCGGCGCAGGTGGTGATGGACTGGAACGGCCAGCGCGCCGTCGTGTCTGGGGATTACAAGCGTGCCGCGGATCCCACCTGCGAAGCCTTCGAGGTCGTGCCTTGCGACGTGTTCGTCACCGAGGCCACATTCGCCCTTCCCGTGTTCCATCACGAGCCGGCCGAGCGCGAAGCAGCCCGCCTGCTCGAGTCGATCCGCGCCAATCCCGAGCGCACGCATCTGCTCGGCGTCTATTCGCTCGGCAAGTGCCAGCGCATGATCAAGCTGCTGCGTCTCGCCGGCTACGACGAGACCATCTATCTGCACGGCGCGCTCGTGGGCGTCACGGCGCTTTATGAAAGCCTCGGCGTCGCGCTCGGCCCCGTAAGCCACGTCGCCGATACCGCCAAGGGAGACCTCGCCGGCGCGCTCGTTATGGGTCCGCCGTCGGCCGTTACCGATCGCTGGTCACGACGCTTCGCCGATCCCGGTCACGGCATTTGCCTCGGGCTGGATGCGCGTCAAAGGCCGCGTGCGCCAGCGCGGCGTCGAGCTTCCGCTCATTGTCTCGGATCACGCCGACTGGACCGAGCTCCTCGACACCATCGCCGAAACAGGCGCCGAGGACGTGTGGGTCACGCACGGCCGTGACGACGCCCTCGTCTATCAGCTCGACAAGATGGGCCGCAAAGCCCGCGCCCTGTCGCTGGTCGGCTTCGAGGACGAGGCCGAATAGCGCCATGCAAAGTTTCGCCCTCCTGCTCGACAGCCTGTCGACGACGCCGTCCCGCAACGGCAAGCTGGCGCTGCTCAGCCGCTACTTCCGCGACACGCCCGATCCCGCGCGCGGCTATGCGCTGGCGGCGCTCACTGACGGCCTGCTTCCCGGCTTGCCGCTGCGCCGCCTGCTCACCGAGATCATGGACGGCCGCATCGACCCGGTTCTTTATGCGCTGTCGCGTGACTTCGTCGGCGACACCGCCGAAACGGTCGCGCTGATGTGGCCGGTGAACCCAGCGCGTGAAACCGATCTGCCGCTCGACATGGTGGTCGCCGCCTTCGAAACCGCACCGAAGGAAAATCTCGGCGCCGCTGCTCGCGTCGATGCTCGACCGCCTCGATGCCCGCGGCCGCTGGGCGCTGTTAAAGCTGCTGGCCGGCGCCCCGCGCGTCGGCGTCTCGGCGCGCCTCGCCAAGCAGTCGCTCGCCGACATGAGCGGCCATCCCGTGGGCGACATCGAGGAAGTCTGGCACGCGATCGAGAAGCCCTATGTGGATCTCTTCGCCTGGCTCGAGGGCCAGGCTGAGAAGCCCACGCACGAGCACAAGCCGGTGTTCCGCCCGCTCATGCTCTCTCATCCCATCGAGGACGGCGACTGGAGCAACCTCGCGCCGCACGAGATCGCCGCCGAATGGAAATGGGATGGCGTGCGCGTGCAGATCGCGACAGCTGGCGGCCAGGCGCGCCTGTTCTCGCGCACCGGCGACGAGATCACCTCGTCGTTCCCCGAGATCGCCGCATCCTTCGCCTCCGTCCCCGGCCCGACCGTGGTCGACGGCGAGCTGCTCGTGGCCCGCGCCGGCGCCATCGCGCCCTTCAACGACTTGCAGCAGCGCCTGAACCGCAAGGCCGTCACGCCGCGCATGATGCGCGACTACCCGGCCCACGTGCGCCTCTATGATCTGCTCATCGACGAAGGCGACGACCTGCGCGAGCTGCCCTTCACCGAACGCCGCGCCCGCCTCGAAGCCTGGCACGAACGCGTACGCCCCACCGCTCACCGACTTCAGCGCGCTCGTGGCATTCTCCGACTTCGACGAGCTGCGCGATCTCTGGGCCGGCACGCGCGAAGCCGGCATCGAAGGCCTGATGCTGAAGCGCCGCGCCAGCCCCTATCTCGCCGGACGCCCGCGCGGCCACTGGTTCAAATGGAAGCGCGCCGCCCTCACGCTCGATTGCGTGCTGATGTATGCCCAGCGCGGCTCGGGCAAGCGCTCGTCCTACTATTCCGACTACACCTTCGGCGTCTGGCGCGAGGCGGATCCGAACCGCGCCGCGCCCGTCGCGGGAGAGGACATCTACCCCGGCCACGAGCTCGTCCCCGTCGGCAAGGCCTACTCCGGCTTCACCGACGAGGAGCTCGGCATGCTCGACCGCTTCATCCGCAACCACACGCGCGAGCAGTTCGGCCCCGTGCGCTCCGTCGAGCCGAAGCTCGTATTCGAGGTCGCCTTCGACGCCATCTTCCCGTCGTCGCGGCACAAGTCCGGCATCGCCATGCGCTTTCCGCGCATCCACCGCATCCGCTGGGACAAGCCCGCCGTCGAGGCCGACACGCTCGCCGCCGCAAAGTCCCTCATCACCGCGGCAAACGATGAGGCAGCGTCATCGGTGGACTCCGAGGAACCGCGCACGTTGCTCTGATGACAAGGCTGTCGCCGCGCCGACAAAACCGACACACGCCAAGCCCCGAGACGCATGGTATTTCAGACCATGATCGCTTCGGGCCCTAGTCGCTCACGATCGTCGCGACGTCCTATCTGGCGCGACGATCGCGTCAGATCCTATCAAGTCCGAAGCGTAAATCATCGGTCTCATCGAAAACTATTCGAGCACGACTCAGGAATGCGGATTTCACATCTGGCCCGCCACATCGCCGCTGTCCTGATCGCGTGCGCGGCAAGCGCATCCGCGGCCGCCGCCGACCCGCTCGTCAACGAGCTCAAGCTCGGCATTCTCGACCACGACGTTCCGGATCTCTGGAGCGGCTTCCGCGCCGAGCCGAACTCGGTCGACATCAACATCGAGGCCATCCTGTCGCCGAGCGTCATGTTCATGGGCGGCACCATACGGCCTGCAGTCGGCGGCACCATCAACACCGATGGCGCGACCAGCCACGCCTACATCGACGCCCGCTGGCAGTATGAAACGCCGAGCGGCATCTTCTTCGGTCTCGGCCTTGGCGCCGCCATCCACAACGGCCAGCTCGAACTCGAGGACTGGGACAGGAAGGCACTCGGCTCGCGCGTGCTGTTCCATATCCCCGTCGAGATCGGCTACCGCTTCGACGCCCACAACAGCCTGTCGGCCTATTTCGAGCACACCTCGAACGCCTACACGGTGGACCCCAACGAAGGCATGGACCGCCTCGGCATCCGCTACGGTTATAGGTTCTGACCTCGCTCTCCTCGCCGAGTCAACGCGTTAAAGGCTGTTCGCGCCCGTTCTGCATCGCATAGGTTATGCGGTCCGCCATCTGCAAAGCGGAACGAGTGCCGCCCTGCTCGAACGCCTAAATTGCCGACATCTACCGGTAAATGGGCTAGCTCTGCGTCGGTGTCGGGGTAGAATGCAGAAAAATCACCAGAGAGCAGAAACTGAACCGAGTGTCCAAAAGGGCACATCGAAAGCCGTCGTCTGCTAAGCCAACCTTAAGGTAGCTACATCAAACTTGATTGATGCCGTTGGCAACTGGCATCTGGCATCGAACGGGGACCACATTCTTGGCAGATCGATCAACTATGACACCATTCACCGATCGGCATTCGAGGCTTTCCGTGATCCGAGCTATTGCGGCAATTGCCGCACTGATGGCGCTAAGCGCCGGGGCCGCCGCCAAACAGACCGCCCGCTCCGCCGAGGAGGCGGCGCCGCGCGATGCCGGCGAACCAATCATGGCGATCGTGTCCATCAAGTCGCAACAGGTCACCTTCTATGACGCCGACGGTTGGATCGTAAAGGCGCCGGTTTCGACCGGCACGAAAGGACGCGAAACGCCAGCGGGCGTCTTCGCCATCCTCCAGAAGAACGCCGACCACCGCTCGAACCTCTATGACGACGCGCACATGCCGCACATGCAGCGCCTCACCTGGAACGGCATCGCGCTCCATGGCGGCCCGCTGCCTGGGTATGCCGCATCCCACGGCTGCGTGCGGATGCCGTACGGCTTTGCCGAGAAGCTGTTCGACACGACGAGCATCGGCATGCGCGTGATCATTTCCCCGTACGACGCGACGCCGGTGGCGTTTTCTCACCCGGCGCTGCTGGTGCCGAACGCGGAGGCCGTTGCTGCCGCTCCGGAGCGTGCCGAAAGGCTCGCGTTCGAGGCTGACGAGGCCGCCAAAGCAGCCGGCGCTTTGAAAAAGTCCGCCGCGAAAGCGGCGCGTGAGGCGGCATCGATCAAGGCGCGCTCCGGAAGTTGGAAGGCGCTCAAGTCTGCGGCCGACGGCGCGCTTGCCCGCGCCGAAAAGGCGCTCGCCGCCGCAAAGACCGACCAAGCCAAGGCAAGTGCCGAGGAGCAGAAGCTCAAGGCTGCCGCCAAGGCCACCGAAGCGGCAACGAAACTCGAAACCGCCAAGGCCGATGCGGCGTCCAAGCTCGAGGCTGCTGCCAGGGAGCAAGAGTGCCGCCAAGGAGGCGGCAACGAGAAAGCCCGAGGCAGCCAAAGCCGCGGCCGAGGCGAAGCTCGCGCTCGAGCCGGTCTCGATCTACATCAGCCGCGCGACGCAAAAGCTCTACGTGCGGCGGAACACGCGCAAGCCGTGGCCGGACGGAGGCGAGGTCTTCGACGCGACCATCGAGGTTCCGGTCACGATCCGCGATCCCGACATGCCCATCGGCACGCATGTATTCACGGCGATGGCGTCCGACGGCGCGGGTCTCCGTTGGAGCGCGGTCTCGATCGACACCGGCGACGACGCCAAGAACGCGCTCGACCGCATCAGCATCCCGAGCGAGGTGCTGGATCGCATCGCGCCGACCGCGCTGCCGCGATCCTCGATCATCGTCTCCGACGAGCCTTTGAGCAAAGAAACCAACTATCGCACCGAGTTCGTTGCGGTGCTGAGCAACCAGCCTCAGGGCGGCTTCAAAACGCGCAAGCCGACACCCCCTCCTGTCCACAAGCCATGGGACGGCGGCGGCGGCTTCTTTAGCTTCTTCGGTCCGCCGAGTCCGCCACCTGACGCCAGGCGCGGGCGCACGAGACAGGTGCAATCGAAGTGGGCGTGGTAGCTGGCGGGCACTGACGATCGTCGAGGCGCCGGGCCGGCGGAAGTCGTCGGCCGGGCAAGTCTACCGCGTCGACGCCCACAACAGCCTGTCGGCCTATTTCGAGCACACCTCGAACGCCTACACGGTGGACCCGAACGAAGGCATGGACCGCCTCGGCATCCGCTACGGCTATAGGTTCTAGGCTCGCGCCTTACCCCGTTGGTGGATCATCACTCTCGATCGCTGGTCAAGGTGTCGGCGACTGAACCACGACACCGGCGAACCTCTCACCCGTCATCCTAGGCGTCATGGCGAAGCCATGCTCCGCATGGACTGCCTAGGACCCACCCATCCGCTCGGGAGAAATCATCCGTAGAGCGGTAGCGCCCGCATTGGATGGACCTTCCCACGCTGCACTTTGGATCCTCGGAACAAGCCCGAGGATGACAGGAGGAGAGCCGCGCACAGTCGCGTTTCAGGTGATCGGCTGCTCGCGCGCCGTAAGAAGCGGCGGGGCCAACGCGGCGAGGGAATTCACTCCTTTTAGAGGGTGTAGACCGGTGAACAATTGGCGGTCGTTGCTCACTCAGGCCGGGTTGGGAAATATCGAAATAACGAGTAGTCTTCAGTGGCAAGTGCGCCGTTAGTTTGGGAATGTAACCTATTGATTTTCCTCGTCGCTGTCAGTACCTCCCGGCTCACCAGGATCTCGGTTTCACGTTGAATTCGTTGGGTTATTCGGAGAAATTCCCCCCGCTTCGAAGGTGAGGGGAAATTTGCGCCACGACGAGACCTCCCGACCCTCTCCTGGGTCACCCGAGTCGAGTTTTCGAGTGAGGCGCCGGATCGCGGTCTTTGCCGCGGAGTTATCCTCCTAGGGCCCTGGCTACCACCTAGCAACTAGCCGCGTCGCTACAGCTCCGCCTGGGTCGGAACGGGCAGAAGTGCGTTGCAATGCGATGAAGATCGCCACCTACAACGTCAACAATGTCCGCAAGCGGCTGCCGAACTTGCTCGAGTGGCTCAAGCTCGAGGGGCCCGACGTCGCCTGCCTTCAGGAACTCAAAACCGAACAAGATTCGTTCCCACTCGAGGCCATCCACAAAGCTGGCTATCACGCGGTGTGGAAGGGGCAGAGGACGTGGAACGGTGTTGCTATCCTCTCAAGGACCGAACCTGTCCTCACACGTGACAACCTCCCGGGCGATGGATCCGATACCCAAAGCCGCTATATCGAGGCTGCGGTCAACGGGATCCTCATTGGATGCGTCTATCTTCCCAATGGCAATCCTCAGCCGGGGCCCAAGTTTGACTACAAGCTGGCGTGGTTTGACCGCCTCATCCATCACGCGAAGGAGCTACAACGAAAACGGATTCCCGCGATCTTGGCCGGTGACTTCAATGTCGTTCCCACACCCATGGACATTTATCCGACCAAGTCTTGGGACAAGGACGCATTGGTCCAGCCAGAGAGCCGGGAAGCCTTTAGCCGCCTAGTTTCTCAAGGATGGACTGACGCGCTTCGACGCCGCCATCCGACTGAGCCGATGTTTACGTTTTGGCACTACATGCGCAATCGGTGGGAACGTGACGCCGGGCTCCGGATCGATCATCTGTTGCTCAGCCCGAAGTGCGCAAAGAAATTACGGGCGGCCGGCGTCGATCGCTGGGTGAGGGGAATGCCCAATGCTAGCGATCATGCTCCTGCGTGGATTTCTCTGACAGAGTAATTCTTGGCACTCCGCGCGGCGCAAGTGAGCTGCAAGTTTGCGCGGCGCAATTCTCTTGCTAACTAGCTCTGCGCAGCCGTTGGGGCGCAATCATTTCGCTCCCCTGCTCGACAGCGAATTCAACAAGGACGTCGTGCGCCCGCTCACCACTCGAGGCTTTGTCAAGCACAGCATGCTGGACGAGCCAAAGAAGCCGAGAGTTCCAAGAAAAGCGCGGATGCTCGCGGACAATCAATTCGAACGCTGCTTGGCAGGCCTTCGACAGGACCGCCTTAGTTGACGCATCAAATCCTGACTCTTCGACCAGTCGCATAATGCGCTCCTTCATGAGCGCGTCGAGGTACCATGCCTGCTGTGAGGAAAATATGACGCTGGTAACAGCGGCGCTGTTGAACGGTCGATTAGTCTACTTCAACCAGTTCGTGGCAAATTTCATGTAGCGCTTGCCCGGTTTGCGATGATTTACTTGTCGGCTTCAGTAGGTGGAGTGCACCGAAAGTGAGACCGTTGGAAACGGTCGGATCTACCGCGACGATACTGGCGAAGTTTTTCCCACGCGAGACGCCGCGCTCATGCACGCTACGCGCTTGGCGACCGAACTTGCCGAAGACACGGCCTGGAACAATTTCTGGATCACAGTTACGGATGAACAGGCCAGGAAAATCGCGAGAATACCTGTGCGCCTTTAGACCATCAAAAGTCTGAGACTAGTTGGATCGATAATCTGTTGTGTTTAACAAGCGCGGCGCAGCCTAGCTGGTCAGTGCGCGACCTCTCCGTCATACCGAAATGAAAGCAGCTGCGACCTAGACACAGTGGTACGGAGTACGGCGTCAAGGCTCTGGCGAAGGGCATCCTTGCCCTTGAACTCGATTGGGCCTCCTGCCAGATCTCCGGCACAGAATTCCATATCGTCAGTGTATTGAGCCAACTTTCCATCGAGATTGCCTCGGCTCCATTCACTATGAGCCCTCTCGATGAGGGCCCAGTCCGCTAGGCAGTAGAAGGCAGACTGTGTGTTACCGCGAGAATCTGACCGGCACCGTCAGAACTATGGAGCCGCGCGCCATATTGGCGGGCGGAGCCGGCACAGGACTGGCGCGGCGCGCCAGCGAAACCGCCTCTTGATCGAGAGCGGCGCTGCCTGAGGAGCGAATGAGGCGCGCAGACAGGACGCGACCGGAGCGATCGATGGTGAAGGCGACCGATGACGTCCCCCCGCCGCCGCCAGGATAGCGCTTGTGCCGGTTCATGTGCGCCACGACCATGCCGCGCCACGTTGCGACCGACATTGACGACGACATGCCCGACGAAGGAGCGGCGTTGGCTTTGGCGCGCGGGGCCGGCAGCGGCTTGGGTGCCGTTGTGGTCTTAGCTGCCTTCTTCGACTGATCCTGCGGCTTGCTGCGCTCGGGCTTCTCCAGCTTCTCCGGCGGCTTCGCTTCCTCCACCCTATCGGGCTCGGCCGGCGGCTTTTTTGCCCCCACATCGAGAACCGCTTCCGCGTTATCTATCTGCGGCAGGTCCTCCGGCTTGATGTCGCTTTCGACCTCGCTCTCGGGAACCGGTTCCTGAGGCACCGGGTCCGGCTCCACCTTCTCGACCGGCTGAGCGCTTTTATCAGCCGGGGTACTGCTCTCGGACATTTCCTGCTCAGGTCCCGGCGCCACGTCGAGCTCCGGAGCTTCGGGTGCAACCGGCAACGGCGCCATCTCGATCATGATGGCAGCCGGCGGCTCGACCGCGACGGTTGCTAAGTCGGGCCAGTTGGCGATTATGTAAGGTAGGGCGACATGGACCATGGCGACGCAAAAAGCGGCCACTCCCCAGCGGGCGAAGTCCTGACGCTGCATTCCTCGTGCGAGAAGCCCAACACCTTCATAGGGCGCGATCGTCGCAACACTCATCAGAGCCCGGTCGCTTTGCGTGAACCACGCGTCGGGGCGGTGGGGCGAGAGAGGACGTAGGCGGCAGACGCGAGCAGAAATACGATCGCCGCAGCGGTGAGCCAGAGCCCAGGATGGGCCCCAAACCAGAAGACGACGAAGCCGACTGCCATCCCGATGCAGGCAGCAACCTTGGCGGACGCGGCGATCGAGCCGTTCTCCTGCCAATCACGCAAGGGTGCCCCGAAATGCGGATGATGCAGAAGCCAGGCTTCAAGCCGCGGCGATGAGCGCGCGAAGAACCAGCCGGCGAGAATGAGAAAAATCGTCGTCGGCATCAGCGGCACAAGCGCGCCGATGAAGCCAAGAATCACCATCAGCCAACCGAGACAAAAATACGGGACGCGCATGACGCCTCATCCTGTAACGTTGGATACGGCACACCTCAGGCGGGCACCGCGATGGATGCTTTTCGATCCCGACGACCGCTGGCTGGCTAACGGCTCGGCTTTTGGCCGGGCCCTGGCTGGCTTGCGTTTCGCTGCCCCGTCGAGGAGAGCCGGTCCAGCTCCACTGCAGCGGACCGGATGTTATGTACCGTACCTCAGGCGGAAACTGAACCTGCAGGTGCGACCGGCAGTAAGGTTTCGACGAGGGTCTGCACCCGTGTGAAAGCGGTTACGGCCCCGGCGACCACACGATCCTCTTCTGCGGGCGACAGTGTAACCGCATCGAGAGCAGCCGTGAACGTCCGCCAGTGCAGGCCGCGACCTTCAGGCGCGCCAGCAAGATGGCGTGCGCCGATCTGTTCGGACAGGCCAAGCTTGAGGGCCTCCTTGAAAAGAAACGCGGCGCCGAGGTTCGAACCCTCTGCCACATAGAGCCAGCCGAGCGCCGTCGGCATATCGGTCGCGACACCGGCATCGAAGGCAGGCGGCGTATCGAACTGCAGCGCCGTGAGGCCGAGATCGGCGAGATCCTGCGTGATATGAGGCAAGCGCCGCCGGCCGGCGAGATCGGGCAGCAGCTGATCGAGCACGGCGTTGTCGTACAGCGCATCGATGTCGCGATGAAAGGCGTGCTGAACGACGACGAACTGGCCGTAGCGCTCGCGCGAGCCGAAGGGATCTGCCGCCATGATACGCTTGTCGAGGCGGGAGTGAGCCGTACTCGTGGCCGCCCGCAGACCCTTGCTGCGCCCGCCTGCATCAACCGCAATATTCATTCTGCCCCCCTTTGAAGCATGGTGTAGCCCGGCGGTCGGCTCGAAGACGCCCGGCCTCTCTAACTAAGACGAACCAGGGCCAAGTTTTTTTACTCCCGCCAGCGAAAAAAGTTCCGGCAGAGCGTTTCCGCTCCCCAAATCAGAACTTGACCTGCATGCTCATGGTTGCGGTGCGGCCCGGAGCAAGGAATAGGCCGCCAGCCGGCACATAACGCTGGTCGGTGAGGTTGTCGACGGAGAAGCGCAGCGTGGCGTTGTCGTCGAAGCGGTACGAGCCGTAGAGATCGTAGATCGAGTAGGGATCCGTCGTCTCGACCACGGTCAGGTCGCTGCCGATGGTAACCACTTGCCGGGCCTGCGTCGGCGAAGTGTGGGTGTAGCGCGCACCAAGCGTCAGCCGCTCGTCGAAGAACCGAAACCCTCCATCCACGGTCAGCTTGAACTCGGGCGGCACGTTGCCGGCGACCGCCAACACATCGCCGTTCGTCGTGATGGTGCCGTTGGAGAAGATCTCGGTCTTCTTCGCCCAATCGGTCTCGAGCCAGGTGGCAGCGGCGCCGATATAGGCGACGCGAATGTCGTAATTGCCTTCGAGCTCGATGCCGCGCATCGTCGTCGTGCCGTCCATGTTGACGAAGCTCGAATAGGGCGCGGCTCGGGTCGGCGTCTCGTCGGTCACTATGCTGCCCATGACGATGTAGTCCTCGATCTCGCGGTGGAAGGCTGCCGCTTTCACGCGCAGGCTGTCATCATTGCGGAACAGGCCGTTGTGGCTGATGTTGGCGCCGATTTCGAACGTTTCGCCGGTTTCCGGACGCAGGCTGGTGTTCGGCGCGTAGTTGATGCCGATGTCGTCTCCCGGTATGCCGCCGGCGAGGAAAGCTTCAAGAATGGTCGGTGGACGGAAGCTCTGGCTGTAACTTGCGTAGGGCCGGAACCAGTCGACCGGCTTCAGCTCGATCGTGGCGGAGGGAAGCCACGCACCATCCGTGCGGTCGATGTCCAAGGCGTATTCCGGATAGTCGGTGACACTGACAGTGTTCGACGTTCCGGGGATCACGGAACCCGCATTGTACCAGATACCATTGATTGGCTCGCCTGGTATCGCGAATGTATTGCAGACGGTGGCTCGCTGTGCGGCGCTTACGGCATTGCCGCTATTGGGATTGATGCCGGTATCGCAGATGGCTCTGCGGAGATTGTAGAGAGTAACATTGTTGACCTGCCCCCAGTCTCCCCAGGTGGTGACCGCCAGTGCAGTTCTAGCGGGCGTCGTCGTCGTCGTCTTGGTCACACGTTCATCATAATAGCTCGGCGTTCCCTTGAGCCTCGACCAGTCGTAGCGGACACCACCCGATAGTGTGATCCAGCTCGCAGGCTTCAGCTCGCCGTTGAGGAAGCCGGAGGCCACGTCGCGCTGTCCCGGCGGGTTGAAGGACGTGTAGCTCGTCTCCCAGAGCGGATTCTGCGCAATGGTCTCGCTCGTCGCCGATGAGTTCGTCTTGTCGCGGAAAGCTTCGGCGCCGTAGTTGAGCGTCAGCCCGCCGATCGCCGTCTCGAGACGGCTGGTGTTCTCCAGCACTCCACCGAAGCTCCGAGTGTCGAAGTCGAGATCGGTGTCCGGCGCCCACGAGCTGGCGGTTCCTCTCGCCGTGCGCAGCTCGTCGGTCATCGAATTGTTGAGCCAGAGATTGGCCTTCAGATCGACGAGGTCGCTGGCCGGGTCCCAGGCCAGTTTCGCCGTGGCGCTGTCGTTACGAACATTCTCATAACTCGGCGAGCCGCCGCCTGCCGCACCGTAGGCGAAGTCGATGTCCTGATGCATCCAGGACACCGACGCTTTGAAGCCCTCGTGGTTGTCGAACTCCGCCTTCAGCAGTGAAGACCAAGCCTCGCGCCCGAGGAAACTATTCACCGACGTCGCATCATCGCCACCTTTGCTGCCCGGCTCATACTCGCCGAGCCTGAGCTTGCTGAAGCCGCCTGTCAGCGAAAAACTCTCGCTGATCCGCGCTGCGGCCAGTGCCGAACCCCGGAAGTCGTATTCATTGGTGCCGCCCAGCATGTTGATCTCGACGCCGGTGGTCTTGCCAGGCTCGATCAGATCGTCGGCGCCTATCGTGCGAAACTCCACGGAACCACCGAGCGAGGCCGCATCTCCTGCCTTGGCTCCGGTGGTCTTGCTGATGTCGACCTCGCGCACGAAGGCGCTGTCGACGAAGGCTTGTCCGGAATTCGACCCATAGCTTCCCATGCCGGTGCCGAACCCCATGCCGCGCTGCGCGTTCTGGCGCGCACCGTCGATCGAGACGACGACGCGGCCGAATCCTGCAGGCCGCGGATGTTGGGCGAGACAGTCGGAAAGCTGCCGTTGCCTTCGCCTGCATAGACGCCCGCCGCGTTGGCTAAGAGATCGCGCGTGTCGCGCGCCGGCTTCGCCTCGATCGCCTCGCGCGTCACGACGCTGACAGAGGCGGGCGTCTCGTAGACCCAGTCCGGGGTTCCCTGATAGCCCGCACCGGAACTGGCATTGCCGCCCGACACATCGATTGTATCCAACGCGATCGCGCCTGGAACTGTGGCCGTGCTAGAGTTACCGCCACCCGGCCCCTCGATCACGACGGTCTTGCCGCCGGTCATCTTCAATGAGAGACCCGTGCCGGCGAGAAGCTGCGACAATGCCGCGTCAGTCGACAGCGTTCCCGTCACGCCGGATGTCTTGAGCCCGGACGCGATCGACGGCACGTAGCTCACCTGCATGCCGGCCTGCTTCCCGAAAGCAACGAGCGCCGAAGCCAAAGAGCCAGCAGGAACGGAGAAATTGCGTTGATTGCTCGTCGGTGCCTGCGCCACTTGCGCCAGCGCTGCATCTCCCATCGTAAGTGGTGATGACAGCGTCATTGCAGCCGCAAATGCACATCCCCAGGCAGAACTGCCCCAACTCCGACCACGCATTACTGAACTCCCCACGCAAACAACAAGCGAGCTCGGCGTGCCGCTCTCCCCCGAGGCAGCGCAGCTCCTATTGTGTGGACGGATCGGCGCGGGAAATTTCTACGAAAAAAGTCATAAATATAGACTGCGTCAAATCGTGCTCAAGACGACGAGCCAGGGTGTGATTTGCCGCATGCGGCCACCATAGGGTTCGATCACGGCTTCCAGCGCGGCTCGCGGGTCCCTGAGATCGTAAAGACCGCTCACGCGCGAGCCCGCGAGATCAGCTTGCGCGATGACGACGCGTGCGGACTGCCATCGCGCGATCTCGGCCACCAGCCCGTCGATGCGATCTTGATCCGCCACCAGTTGATAGTGACGCCACGCTGCAACCTGATCGGCTTCGTGACGGCCTTTGCGGTTGCCGTCGACGCCTTTCTCCGTGGCGAGCCACTCTCCGTTCGCGAGGACGCTGCCTGGGGCTCCGGCGACGTCGACAGAAATTCTGCCTTTATCGATCCCGACGAGGGAGTGGCCGGCGTTCTGCCTGAGCTCGAACGACATGCCTGCGCCCGCCGTTGCGATGAGATCGCCCGTCCGTGCCTGGAAGGGCCGGTTTCCGTCTTCCGCGACATCGAACATGGCCATGCCCTCGAGCAGATGAACCAGCCTGGACTTGGGCGAAAACGCGATCTGGACGGCCGTATCCGGTCCCAATGTTATTCGGCTCCCGTCGGGCAGGCGGCGCTCATCGATCCGTCCGATGTCGGAGACCATGTCGGCGCTCCAACGCCGCCAAAGGCCAGGCCCCTCGAGAGCGCCGGCCCCAGCGACGACCGCGCCGACGCCGGTCAGGACCTTGCGCCGTGTCACATCGCGGGACTTCTTGCGCTTCTGCTCGGGCGTCTCGGCTCCGGTTGCTTCGCCGGTTAGGCGATACAAACGCTTCGCGCCATCCCATGCCGCGTGATGAGCCTCGCTCTGAGCGCAGAAGGAGACAATCTCGGCTCGAAGCCCTGCATCATCCGGCGCGGCCTGCCACCGGAGCAGCAGCGCCATGGCTTCGTTCCAAAGATCGTCGTTGGCGTCAGACATGGTCATCGCATGCAGTTGACGTGGGCGCCGAGGCATCCGGCAGACGACAAGAGCCACCGGAACGCTGCCCCATTAACCTATGACGTAGAGCCTGCTCAGATTTCCACTGACCGCCTCAGACTAGACCGCGCCTGCTTCCTGCAGGCGATCGCGAACGACCCGGTAGCCGTCGAGCACGAGCCGTCCTGCGAGCGACGTCGATATGCCGAGGAACTTCCCGATCTGCGCCAGGGTGTGGTCGCCGAGGCGGTGCATTTCCAAGGCCTTGCGCGTGCGCTCCGGAAGATGCGCCATGGCTTGCATGGTGATCGCCAATGCCTGACGATCCGCCGCGACGGCCTCGGGGGAAGGTGAAGGATCGACGAGCGCGAAAAAGTCTTCTTCCTTGAGATCGACCAGACGGCGGTCCTTGCGCGTGTGATCGATGGCGAGGTTTCTCGCGACCTGGGAGAGGTAGGCCTTGTCGTCGCGTATCTCCCGGCTCTGCGGAGCGCCGAGGACGTTGACGAACGTATCCTGCACGAGATCTTCGGCCGTTGCCGAGTTGCCGACGATGCGGTTGATCAATCTGCCGAGGCGGCCCTTCTCGGATACATAAAGACCTGCCAACTCCACAGCACGCGCTGCCATTCCCCCGGACTCCACTCACACCACGGCCTCAAACGACCGCCGCGCACTAAAGCGACATGTATGAGTTTCGTAACAGAAGGGAAATTCTGCCGCAAACATAATGATTTAGATCAACTCTAAGTCTGGCGGCGGGCGATGAACCGATACTATACTCCCATCGTCATATTTGTGCAGCGCTTTCAAACGCTTTCGTCACGGGTGAGGGCCAAGCGTTCCGGAGACCCCTCGGGTGACGCGGTAGCCATTGCCCGATCGTTCAAACTCGTTGCCGAACTACAACGTCGTTCGCTACGGACCCGACATAGTGGCCTATCAATCAGCTTTGCAGTCGCTTGATGACCCGAGCACGTTGCTGTCAAACAGCAGGCTTTAGCTCGAATTCTTAAGATTATCGGCGGAGGATGTTGTCCGATGATTTTAGAATTGGACAAGCTCAAAAAGCGGCTATTGCCGGCTGCAGCCCTGACCGTGTTGGTCATGGCGCCGTTGCGGCATGGATCGCGGTACCTCCTCATCTCGAGCACCAACACGTCGGCATCCGTGACAACCCTACCCCGGGACTGATCGCGCGCGGCAAGTACGTGGCGGAGCTCGGCGATTGCGTCGCCTGCCACACCGAACCAGGGGGCGCACCGATGGCTGGTGGGCTCAGGCTCGAAACACCATTTGGCGCGCTTTGGTCGACCAACATCACGCCGGACGCAGAAACAGGCATCGGCCGGTGGTCTTATGCCGAATTCGACCGTGCAGTTCGCAAGGGTGTCCGCGCCGACGGGCAGTCGGCTCTATCCGGCCATGCCTTATCCCTCGTACGCAAAGATCGACGACAACGATATGCGGGCGCTATGGGCCTACATGAGCCGGGGCGTCGAGCCGGTCGAAAAGCCGAACAAGCCGCCGGCCATGAGCTTCCCGTTCAACATGCGCATCGGCCTTGCCTACTGGAATTTCGCGTTCCTCGACACATCGCCCTTCGTGCCGAACCCGCACAAGGACGAGGTCTGGAACCGCGGCGCTTATCTTGTGCAAAGCCTCGGCCACTGCGGCGCCTGCCACACACCGCGTGGTATCGGCTTCCAGGAGAAGGCGACGAGCGACGCGGGCCCCGACGGAAAGCTCTACCTGTCGGGCGCGCAAGTGGAGAATTGGAACGCCGTCGATCTACGCGATCTGTGGACCGTGCCGGATATCGTGGAGCTGCTGAAAACCGGCCAGAACCGCTTTGCAACGGTGTCGGGCAGCATGACCGACGTCATCCTGCATTCGACGCAGAACATTTCCATCGCCGATCTGACGGCGATTGCGACCTACTTGAAGTCACTCCCATCGGATAAGCCCAGACCAGAGCCTGAGCCGCTCATTGGTGTCGTACCACCGGACACGTTCACCACGCGGGGAGGCTTGGGCTATGCCCAGTTCTGCACCGATTGCCATCACCGTGACGGGTCAGGCGTGAGCGGGGTGTTCCCGCCGCTCGTGAATAATCCGGCCGTCTCCGCGCAGGATCCCTCGACACTCGTCCACATGGTGCTCACCGGCTGGAAAACTGCGGCGACAGCAGCTCACCCGCGCGTCTTCACTATGCCGGGCTTCGCGAGGCTCGACGATCGCGAGCTCGCCGAGATCCTCACATTCGTGCGCAAGAGCTGGGGCAGAGGCGCCGGCTCCGTCACCGAAGCCGAAATTGCGTCGGCACGCGCGAAGCTCGATCCGAAAGTCGACGCGACGAGGTTCGAGACCCCGCGTCTCGCGGATTTGCTTTCGGAGCCCAAGGCCTCTGAGCTCATTCGCGGGATGCGCCTCGTCGAAGATACGCGAGAGCTTCTCCCTGACCATGTGGGCAATGATCTCAACTGTGCCTCGTGCCACCTCAATGAGGGAACCGTGGCGGACGCCTCGCCGTATATCGGCGTCTCGGCGCTCTTTCCTTCCTATTCGGCACGGGACGGCCGCGTGATCTCACTCGATGATCGCATCAACGGCTGCTTCGAGCGCTCGATGAACGGCAAGGCCCTGCCGAACGACAGCGACGACATGAAAGCCATGATCGCCTACTTCAATTGGATGAAAGGCGGCGCGAAGAAGCAGGACAAGCCTCCCGGAAGCGGCTTCGGCGAATTCGACTCTTCACTGAAGCCCGACCGCGAAAACGGAAAGCGGATCTATGCTGCACAGTGCGCCGTGTGTCACGGGAGCAATGGCGAGGGACGCAAGGATGGCGCCGGCCGCGTCGTCTATCCCCCGCTCTGGGGCGATCGTTCGTTTAACATCGGCGCGGGCATGTCCCGGCCCTACACCGCCGCAGCCTTCGTGAAACACAATATGCCCGTCGGCTTCCGCGAGAAGTTCCCACTCGGAGAAGGGGGACTTTCTGATCAGGAGGCACTCGACGTGGCCGACTACTTCAGCCAGATGCCGCGGCCGGATTTCGCCGGCAAGAGCAAGGATTGGCCAAAGGGTCACAAACCCAAGGACGCTCGCTACTGAGAACAACCCGTCGACTCGGCTTCCTTCATAGCGGCATTAGTGCCAGATGGAGGCCTCTAGGCGCTGGCATTACGTGGTGATCCGAGGGGGCACCGCCTAAAGTCCGGCACCAATACCTCTCTTCGTCAGCTATAGTGTGTGGGACAAAAAGCGCGCCTCATCTCAGGAGCCTGACGTTGAGCCTTTTGGAGCGGTCCCAGGCGGGGCGCACGAACCGGACCGGGAACACGTGCCGCTGCTGCGCGTCGCCGGATTGCGGAAATCCTATCAGACGCCGCAGGGGCCGCTACCGGTGCTCAAGGGTGTCGATCTCACGCTCGAGGCCGGAACCAGTCTCGCGCTCCTGGGCGAGTCCGGCAGCGGCAAGAGCACGCTCCTGCATCTCATCGGTGGGCTGGACGAGGCCGACGGTGGCGACATCTGGATCGACGGCGTGCCTGTCACGGACCTCGGCGATGCGGGGCGCGCGGAGCTCCGGCGCGAGCAGATCGGCGTCGTGTTCCAGCAGTTCAACCTCATCCCGAGCCTGACGGTCGCGGCCAATCTCGCGTTTCAGGCGCGGCTCGCGGGGCGACTTGATCGGGCATGGCAGGAAGAGCTCACCGCGCGCCTCGGGCTCACGGCCTTGGCCGGGCGATACCCGGAACAACTCTCAGGAGGGCAGCAGCAACGTGTCGCCATCGGCCGCGCGCTCGCCATCCGCCCGCGGCTTCTGCTTGCGGACGAGCCCACGGGAAATCTCGACGAGGCGACGGGCGACGAGGTGCTGGCGCTCGCGCTCGATCTTCTCAAAACGACGGGCGCCGCCTTTCTGATGGTGACGCACAGCACGCGGCTCGCCGTCCGGCTCGACCGGCAGGTGACGCTCGCCTCCGGCGTGTTGGCCGCGCCGTGACACAGGCCTACTGGATCCTGGCGACGCTGCTCGGTCACTGGCGCCGGCATCCCATGAACTTCGCCACGCTCGTCATCGGTCTCGCCATCGCGACCGCGCTGTGGAGCGGCGTGCAGGCGCTGAACAGCCAGGCACGCCAAAGCTATGACCGCGCGGCGGCCGTGTTCGGGAATGCTGGCGCGCGCGAGCATTGTCAGCGCGCGCGGCGCTCTTTTCATCCCAGGACCATTTTCTCGCGCTGCGGCGCGCGGGCTGGAAAGTGTCGCCCGTGCTCGAAGGCACGGTGCGGATCGGCGGCAAGGCGTTCCGGCTGATCGGCATCGAGCCGCTCACCATTCCCGAAGGTACGTCGCTCGGCGCGGTGCAGGGCTCGGAGCGATCTCGAGCATTTCCTGAAGCCGCCGTGGCAGACGGTTGTCTCGCCGGCGACACGTGAGCGATCTCGTAGCGGCCGGCGGACCGGCGCTCGTTACCGAGCGCGGGCACGCTTTGCCGCCGGTCACCGCAATCGAGGATGTGACGCCGGGACTTCTCATCGTCGACATCGGCGTGGCGCAGACGCGTGCTCGAGCGGCCGGGGCAGCTCTCGCGCCTGCTTCTGGGTGCGGGCGACCTTGCGAGGGCCGCGGATGTCGGGCGGCTCACGGGCGACGAGCTGCGCGTCGACCGAGCCGGAGGAAGCGGGCGATCTCGCGCGGCTGACGGACAGCTTCCACCTCAATCTCACGGCATTCGGATTTCTCGCCTTCATCGTCGGCCTCTTCATCGTGCACGCGTCGATCGGGCTCGCCTTCGAGCAGCGGCTCGGCATGATCCGGACCATGCGCGCCGTCGGCGTGCCGCTGCGGCTGCTGATGGGCGTGCTGGTCGGGGAAATTCTGCTGCTGGCGCTGGGCGCTGGCGTCGTCGGCATGATTTGCGGCTACCTGATCGCGGCGGCGTTGCTGCCGGATGTGGCGGCAAGCCTGGAGGGGCTATACGGCGCGTCGGTCGGCGGACGCCTCGCGCTCGCGCCGGCGCTGGTGGGTGTCGGGGCTCGGCATGGCCATGCTCGGAGCGTTGGCGGCGTCGGCCGCGGGCCTGCTCAAAGTCGCGCAGCTGCCTGTGCTCGCAGTGGCGCACCCGGTGGCGTGGCGCCAGGCCCAGCTCAGCGCAGCTCCGGCGGCAGGGACTGCTCGCTGCGGCGTGCTTCGTCGTGGCGCTCGTGACCTATCTGCAAGGCCAGGGTCTCGTCGCCGGGTTCGTCATCATCGCGGGCGTTCTGCTCGGAGCCGCGCTGCTGCTGCCGCTCGTGTTCGCGGGTCTGCTGCGCGCGGGGGAGCGAAGCGCAGACAACGCGCTCGCCCAGTGGTTCTGGGCCGACAGCCGCCAGCAGCTCTCGGGCCTGTCGCTGGCCTTGATGGCGCTGCTGCTCGCGCTGTCCGCCAACGTCGGCGTCGGCACGATGGTGGAGGGCTTCCGCAAGACCTTTACGACCTGGCTCGACGAGCGGCTCAATTCCGAGATCTATTTCGACGCGCAGAGCGATGCCGATGCGGCGCGTATCGTCGAGTGGCTCGAGACGCGGCCCGAGGTGACGCGCGATCCTGCCGGTGTGGAAGGCCGAGACGCGCATCGACGCCTGGCCGGTGGACGTGTTCGGCATCCGCGATCATGCGACCTATCGCGAGCACTTCTCCTTGCTCTCGCAAGCGAACGGAGCGTGGGACAGGGTGGCGCGCGGCGAAGGCGTGCTGGTCAGCGAGCAGCTCGCGCGGCGGCTGCGCGTCGATCTCGGTGCCGCGATTTCCATTCCGACGGCGCGGGGACTGTGGCGCACCGAGGTCGTCGGCATCTATCCGGACTACGGCAATCCCAAGGGACAAGTGCGCGTCAACGTCGATGCTCTGGTCGCGCATTGGCCGGAGGTGCGGCGGATGAACTACAGCCTGCGTGTCGAGCCCGCGCGCGCTCCGCAGCTTATGGTGGACATGCAGGAGAGGTTTGGTCCGGTGCTCGGCCGCATCATCGATCAGGCCTCGCTCAAGGCGATGTCGCCTCGGCATCTTCGAGAAGACGTTTGCCGTCACGGCGGCGCTCAACACGCTTGACGCTGCTCGTTTCCGGCGTGGCGCTGTTCGCGAGCCTGCTCACGCTCAGCGATCTGCGCCTCGCGCAGCTTGCGCCGGTGTGGGCGGCCGGCGTCACGCGGCGGCGGCTTGCGGAGCTCGAGGTCGGAAGCTCCTGGTGCTGGCGGCGGTGACGGCGGTGCTCGCGGTGCCCCTCGGCCTCGTGCTCGCGTGGTGTCTTGTGGCGATCGTCAATGTGCAGGCGTTCGGATGGCGGCTGCCGTTGCATGTATTTCCGGGCCAGTGGGCGCTGATCCTCGCGCTGGCGCTGCTGACGGCATTTCTCGCGGCGCTGATTCCTGTCGTTCGCCTGGCGCGGACGCGCCGGCGCGATTGCTCAAGGTGTTTGCCAATGAACGCTAGGTCGGTCCTCATCGCCGATCGCAGCCTCTGTCATCGCGCTTTCGAGCAGAGGCGCGCCGCGCCGGAGGATTTGCGGGGCTTGGCGAGGATGCGGCGGGCTTCGCGGCCGTGGTCCCGGGCAAACCGCTCGTCTTCCCGGCGGACCTCGGCGCGCATCCGGACTACCGCATCGAATGGTGGTACGTGACCGCCAACCTCAAGGACGCTGAGGGCCAGTCCTATGGCGTGCAATGGACGCTGTTCCGCCAGGCGACAGATCCGGGGCCACAGCGCGAAGGCTGGGCCAACCAGCAGGTGTGGATGGGGCACGCTGCGGTGTCGAGTGCGACCACGCATCGCTTCGCCGAGACGCTGGCGCGCGGCGGCATCGGGCAGGCCGGTGTCACGGCCGTTCCCTTCCGCGCATGGATCGACGACTGGTCGTTGGCGGCGCGAGGGCGAGAAGCGACGGACTTTCGAGAGTGGCGATGACGGCCAAGGGCGCGGACTTCGCCTACCGGCTCACACTTGCAACCGATAAGGCGCCGGTGCCGCAGGGCGATCAAGGCTACAGCCGCAAATCCGAGAACGGGCAGGCGTCCTATTATTACAGCCAGCCGTTCTTCAAAGTGGATGGCACGCTCACGATCGACGGGCGCGAGGTGGCCGTCACCGGACAGGCCTGGATGGACCGCGAGTGGAGCAGCCAGCCGCTCGCGGCCGACCAGAAGGGCTGGGACTGGTTCTCGCTGCATCTCGCGAGCGGCGAGAAGCTGATGCTGTTCCGGCTTCGTGGCGCGGCGCGGAAGCGCCTTCCGGGCCGGAACCTGGATCAAGCCGGATGGGACACCTGAAGCGCTTGCCAACGACGACATCGTGCTGACGCCGATGGCGGAGCACGTCGTGTGCTGGCCGCACGCTGCCCATCGCGTGGAAGGTCGAGGTGAAAAGCCGCGGCCTTGCGATCGAGACGAAAGCACTCAACGCCGAGAGCTGGATGGGGACGCGCTTTCCCTATTGGGAGGGTCCGATCACCTTTACCGGCTCGCACGCGGGCGAGGGGTATCTGGAGATGACGGGCTACTGAGTAAGTTATCAACTCGGGCTGGACGCAGCCTTCTGACCGAGCGCGCGCGTCGCCGCACCCTTTTTGCTCATGCGAAGCCGCTTGGGCGGGCTCCGAATAGCCTAGTCAGGAAGGAAAAGCCTACGTGGCGAGCGCAACTATGCGACTGCGTGGCAGTCAGACCCGATCGGAACAAGTATTCGCGTCAGCATCTCGCAAAGCCGGTCGAACTCGAACGGCTTCATAGCGACCTCGGCGCCATTGAAAGATGGGTCGATGGACTCGCCGCTGTAACCGGTGGCAAAGAAGAATGGCACCGCCCGGCGCTGGAGTTCGCGCGCCACCGTATAGGAATTGCCGTCCTCCACCAGGATATCCAGGATTGCGCCGTCAGGTGTCGATCGGCTGAGAAGCGCCAGCGCTTCCTCATTGGATTTCGCCGGCCCGATGACCTCGTAGTTCATTTCGACCAGCCACTCGGCAAGCATCGCCGCGATAAGCTGTTCGTCCTCGACAATGAGCAGACTGACCACGCAAGCACTCCTTAAGAACTGACGTAGATATGCCCCATAAAACAGAAATATCAATAAGTTAAGTGGTAAACGTGAGCCAGGATCATCAGTGTCCCTCCTTGCTCAGGGAACTTGAACGGAGTGTCTTGAGTTATGTGCGCGAACTACTCTTTGTGAGTAAGTGACGTAGAGCCATGAACCGGTGGAGGGGCTCATGAACCGCGAAAGAGAAGAGCGATTGCAGATCATGCTTTCCATCTCCGAGCTGAGGGCGATTGATGATTTTCGCTTTAAGTTCCGCCTCCCGAGCCGCGCTGCCGCCGTCCGCGAGCTCATGAAACGAGGCCTCGAGGGTGAGGGTACGGGCGCGGCCGTAGACGGCTCGCGCTCAAAGGATTTTGGCGTGCTCGATACGCGCAACGGCAGCTCCTTCGATACCGCCAAGGAGTGACGCCTGCTTCGCTCAGATGCAGAGCTTGGCCATCGCCTGCGCTTCGAGGTGCTCGGGCTTTATACCGGATTGAGCCAGATCGACGATTACGCGTGCAATACGGATGCGTAAGACGTCCTCTCTGTCGTCCACAGGGACGTTCAGTCTGCCGCAAATATGCAGGTAGGCTTGCTGCATCGCCTGCAGCTCGGTCTCGTCGAAGGAATGAAGAATAGGAGGGGACAACATGGGCCCAATCCTGTCGTTTACAGGCGGGAGCGCGTCCGAGCGTCTCTCAGTCGCCGGCGCCTGCGGTCGCAAGCCAGCGATGAATGCATTTTACCACTCCGGCGACGCGGCGACGGTAATCAACCATACCAAGATGCCGGTGCTCCGAGACGCTGGCTACATCGCCCAGCTCAGGGTGCTGGCTGGAGAGACGGACTGAGCAAGCGCCGCGTCGAGGTCGGCGCTTCGGAGAAGTCCCGTCTGCGTGTCGATGTGCGCCACGACCGCGGCGGCATTGAGCGTTGCTGCACGCAAAGCGTCGTCGGGCTTGCGCTGGTCCGCCAGGCAATAGGCGAGCGTGGCGGAGAAAGCGTCGCCCGCGCCCGCGGTACCGGCGACGGCGGTTTCGATGGCCGGGCAATATCTGATCGCACGGCTGTCGATGAGGAACGCGCCGGCTCTTCCATCCGTGATCGCGACCTGGCCGAGCCCGATCGTCATCAGTGCGGCTGCAAACGAACGCAGGCTGAGCTCATATCCGCCTCCGGCCAATCCGCGGTGCGCCAGCGTGGAGCTGATTTGCTCGGCCCCCGGACCCAACGGCGGCCCGCTCTCTCCAAACCGGGCGACGAGTTCCGGCACGAGCGCTTCCGCTTCGCTGCGGTTGATGACCAGGAGATCGACGCGGCCGAGATGATCGAGGAAAACGCTGCCCCGGCTCGACAGCTGGCGGATGCCGGGATTGGTCGAGACAAATGCCTTGTGCGCCTCCGCGCAGTCGACGATGGCGGGAAAGCATTCCGCCGACGCATTCGATAGCCCGGTGATGTGGACGAGATCGACCGCGAACATTTCGCCGATGAGGTCATGCCTCGCCAGATGCGTATTTGCGCCCCGATATGTGAAGATCGTCGCGTTGCGATCGTGAGAGGCGATGATGACCGAAGCTCCGGTCATCGCGCTTTCATCGCGCAGCACCCGCTGCGTCGACACGCCTTCCATGCTGAGACGCTGAAGGATCTCCTCGGCCCGTCTGTCGTTGCCAAGCTTCACGACCACGCCGACGTCGGCGCCGAGCCGTGCCATGGCGACGGCGGCATTGATGGCCCCGCCGCCGCAATGCGTCGAGACCTCGATCGCTTCGATCTTGCTGCCCTCGGCGAGCAGAAGAAACGACGTCTCCGCGTTCCACATGCTCATGCGTTCGATGCGACTGGAGTCGATGATGGCGATGGTGTCGACCATTGCACCGCCGATGGTCATGGCCTTCATGAGCGTTTTTGCCGATCAGCGTGAGATGGGAATTGCGCCGAGGCACGGAATTCGCGCTTTTGGAGCGGAAACCTGGAACGCTCCGGTGTTTACGGAAGTTCCGGATAGTTCAGGCCGATGCGGGGCATCTCGCCATACGGCATCCACATAGAGGGTGCGCACATTGAACTCGAAGTTTTGCTAGCGAGCGCGACCTGCCGCACGCTGCTGAGCCCATTTTGACCGAGCCCATTTTAAGACTGATGCACGTTCACTAATTCGCGCAGTGCTAAATTCATTGGGTTGCTACGTTCGGTCGCTTTCGCGCTCGCCGCAAGATCGATACGAGGTTGCGATATTCCCGCATCCAAGTTGCCTCAAGCGAGCCAGTCCATTTCCTTCATCCGCCCCAGCATCGCCATTCCCGCCGCCGTGCCGCCTCGCGGCGCAGGGTGGCTGCATGAAATCGTCATCGACGGTATACGCGTGCAACTGCACAAGAGCGCCGGCCGCGGGATCATTTACGGATCTGACGGCCAGGACCTCACGGCGTATCTCCCGTCTCTGCGTCAGAACCTCCTGACCCTGCCGGTCAGGTCGGCCATTATCGACGCGGTGGTCGTGGCGCGTAACGGAAACATCAAGCTCGGCTTCGATGCGTTCATGGCCAAGTCCCATACGCGCTGCTGCTGCTGGTGCTTCGATCTTTTGGAGTGCGATGGGGAGGATCTGCGACCGATCCCATTGCTCGAGCGCAAGGCCGAGCTGAGGGAGCTCATCTCCGATGATCATCTGTTTCGCTATTGCAGCGAGATCAGAGACCCAGCCAAGGCGCTGACTGTGAGCGAGCGCATAGGGCTCGCTGGCGTCATATCGAAGCGCACCGATCAACCCTATCGGTCAGGCCGCAATCCCGATTGGATCGAAGTCTTATCCGGTGCGCCCCGAATGCGGGTTGTCGTATCCAGGCCCAGACAGTCCGTTGCTAAGCCGCAGACGACCTCTGTGCGGCGGCTGGCACCTCGTCGGTCCATACCTTGAACGACTTCAGGATGTGCTGGCCGAACGTGTGGATCAACGGCACGTCCGTCGCGTCTCGGCCGCGCGCCACGACAACACGGCCAACGCGACGCTTGTTGTGCCGGGCGTCGAAGGTGTACCAGCGTCCGCCGAGATAGATCTCGCACCAAGCACTGAAGTCCATCGGTGCCGGATCGCGCGGGACGCCGATATCTCCGAGATAGCCATTCACGTAGCGTGCCGGGATGTTGAGGCACCGGCACAGCGCGATGGTGAGATGAGCGAAGTCACGGCATACGCCGACGCGCTCGTCGATGGCCTCGGCCGCGGTGCGCGTCGCGCGCGCATGCTGATATCCAAACTTTAAGCGCTCATGCACGAAGTCGACAATGGCCTGCACCCGCGACCACCCTGGCGTCAGGGTGCCGAACTGCTTCCACGCGAATTCGCTGAGGCGGTCGGTCTCGCAATAGCGGCTGCCGAGCAGGTAGACGAGAACGTCGTCGGGCAGATCCTTGACCGGGATCTCGGTCGCGCCTTTGTCTATGGCGTCGAGCTTGCCGCTATCGTTGATTATGCCGTCGAGGCGCAGCGAGAAGTCGCCTTGGGGGGCGATGAGCCGCCGGCAGCGGTTGCCGAATTGGTCGGTATAATTGGAAACTGGAACTGCCGGCATGGCCACGAACGGACTTTCGCGCACGATATCGCGGCGGCGGTCGTCATGGATGTCGAGCAACGAAATGACCGGAGTGGCCTGTGTGACCGAGATCTGAATATCAAAACCGTAGCGGATGAGCATGGACGTATCTCCCTCCCGCGGTAAACGTCAGATCGCGGAGAACGTTCCAGGGCCCTGTTTGGCAATGATCTGGCCCCGGGAAAAGCATAGCCCCTTGTGCGAGATATCGCACTCCTCGACTTGCGGCTGTCTCCACTTGCGACTGTCACGGGCCGGCTTTAGGGTGCACCGCGTCGCGGTCCGGAGGCGAATGCCCACGTGGCATCCGGGCTCCATAAGGCGCGGAGCGCCGCTTTGACGCGGCCGGGAAACTTCCGGCAGCCGATCCCATATGCGGATTGCAGACCCGGGCGCGCCCGTCGAGGTGCGGGTGCGGAGATTTGAGATTGTCGGGCTCGCGCTCGACAGACGTTTGAGGAGGATAATGTGCCGCTGAGCGCCAAAAACTGGATCGTCGAGACCGACTGGCTTGCCGAGCATCTCAATGCACCGGACCTGATCGTGTTCGACGGCTCGTGGCATTTGCCGACCGCGGGCCGCGACGCCAAGGCCGAGTATCTAGCCGAGCATATTCCCGGCGCCCTGTTCTTCGACATCGACGATCTCGTCGATGACAAATCGTCCCTCCCGCACATGCTGCCGTCTACGGTCAAGTTCGCGTCGCGCATGAAAAAGATGGGTGTCGGCGACGGTTTGCGCATCGTCGTCTATGACACCTACGGCTTGTTCTCCGCTGCGCGCGTATGGTGGACCTTCCGCGCCATGGGTCACCAGGATGTGGCCGTCCTGAACGGCGGCCTGAAGAAGTGGAAGGCCGAGGGTCGCGCCCTCGAGGATGGTCCTCCCGTGCCGCGCACGGCGCGCCATTTCACGCCGCTGCTCAACAATTCCCTCGTGCGCGATCTCGACGACATGAAGAGCTATGTCGCCAACGGCAACATGCAGATCGTCGACGCGCGTCCCAAGGGCCGCTTCGAGGGCTCAGAGCCCGAGCCGCGTCCGGGCCTGAGGCAGGGCCACATTCCGGGCTCGAAGAACGTTCCTTCGGCGGCGATCCTGAATGAGGACGGCACGCTGAAGTCGCCCGATCAACTGCAGAAGATCTTCTCCGAGGCCGGCATCGATCCGCTGGCTCCGGTTGTGACCACGTGCGGGTCGGGCGTTACCGCCTCCATGCTGTCGCTGGCTCTGAGCGTGCTCGGGCAGACCAACGCCGCCGTGTACGACGGCGCCTGGGCAGAATGGGGCCAGGAAAGCCTCGATACGCCGCTCGAGACCGGGCCCGCAAAGAAGCGCTAAAGCGTCGAGAAGGCTTGGCGTCCGGGCGCATTCGCGCACCGGGCGCCAGCTGCTCTCGCCATGACCGCGCAATGATCGATAATCTTAATACCAAACGCCCGGAAAGGCGGAAGGCTGACGATTGCCGGGGAAATCCGGCGGGGGTAGTCTCGGCTTCGGTCGTCGGGAGGGTGCCGTGCTGGGAGGCTCCCCTAATCTGATCGTGAGGAGTGGTGGCGCGCAACGAGATCTCGCTTTGGTCAGCTTGGGTTGAGCTCCTCGTCAAGCCACCGTCGAGACAAGCACGTGTGCTGTTGATCCTCGCCATATCGCCGATCTGGCTGCTCCTCACATTATCTCAGATCACCAATCACGAGCTCTGGCGGGACGAGGTCATGGCCCTGAGCTATGCTCTTGAGCCCAGCAGCATCTTTTCCCTGGTCACACATCCGCCGCGCGATGGCCATCCGATCCTTTGGACGCTGATGTTACGGCTTGCGCACGATCTCGTAGAGACCAACGCAGTCCTCCCGGTTCTCGGCTACGTAAGCGCAGCTTCCGCCGTACTGGCATTCTGCGCCTACGCGCCCTTCGGATGGCCAATCCACATTCTCGTGGCATTCTCTGCTTTCGCCGCCACGGAATACGCCGTTCTCAGCCGAAACTATGCAATTTCGATGCTGCTGATGGTGCTGTTTGCCAAGCTCTATACGTCCACCACCCAAAGACCGCTTTTGTTGGCGGCAACGTTGGTCCTGCTAGCAAACACAAACATCCACTCCCTCTTCTTTGCCGCTATTCTAGCGGCGCTTTGGATAGCTGACGCCTATCGGCCAGAACTGACCACCCCCGCGACGAGCAAGAATAGGCTCTTCATCGCGGCCGCGATTGTCGCCGTGGGGTTCGCCTTCAGTGCGTTCACGATTTACCCGTCGATCCACGACGTATATCGGCCGGAACCGTCGCTCGCATCCGCGGCTGGGGCCGTCGTACTGCCCGGATATTATTTGCAGGCCGCGTTCATTTTTCCGGAGGTCACAGCCGTCCTAGGTTGGAAGATGGCCTGGGCCGCTGGGACGATCCTCATGTTCCTCGCAGTTTTCGGTCTTTCCAAGCGCCCTCGGCTCATGCTCGCTGCCGCGCTCGCCGTGTTCGGACTGAGCATCTTTTCATCCATCGTCTACAGCATCCAATACCGGCACGTTGGACTTCTTATTGTCTTCCTGCTGCTGATGTACTGGCTGTATCTGCGGGCAGAGAATGAGGTCATTCCCGATAGCCTCCCGCCCTTGTTCAAACTTGGAATAGGGCTCGCGCTGCCGCTCATCCTGCTGGTTCAAGTCGTGGCGACACCATCTCGGGCCTGGAATGAGATATTCCGGCCCTACAGCGCGAGCGAAGAGCTTGCGGCTCTCATAAAAAGCCGGCCTGATTTGCATGATGCAATCATCATGGGATCGCCCGACTATGTAACTTCCGCGCTTCCATACTATCTCGATAATAAGCTCTATCTGCCGCAAGAGCGGCGCTACGGCAAAAGCCCGATTTTCAGCAAGAAAAGCGCGGGGCTTATGCAGCTAAAGCAACTAGCCGAGCAAGGAAGAGTGATCTCGGCCGAAACGGGCCAGAGAGTTGTAGTGTTGATGGGCCCGAGTTTGGAGCCCGAACACAGCGGCGAAATATTTGAATATCGAGAAGGACGATCGTTTGCATTCACGCGAGAGGAACTCGCCGAATTCAGGGACCGCTTCGACTTGATCGCGAGCTTCCGCGGCACCCTCGAGGTCTCCGAGGGATACGACGTCTACGTTACGAAGCAGTAGCGCACTGCACCCACTAAGCCTCGGGGAAGAACTGGTACACCCACGTCTCGGTCAGGGCGCGATCGCCTTTGCGCAGGTAGGCGCGGATATCGACAGGCTCCGAGCCCGTGGCCGTAAGGTCGAATAGCGCCCGCCAGCGCTCGCGCTGGTCGACCACAGGGTGCGTATAAGCGTTGGAGATCGTTCCGCGCGACGGCGTGACGACGATCTCGACGCCGTCGTCCCGGCGCACGCCGTCGAAGACCTGACCCTGAAAATCGATGACGAACTTGCGCACGCCTTCGGGCCGCTTATGGCCGGGCCGGCCGCCGAGGCCGGTCCAAGTCGCGGTGGCCTGCCCGAGCGCGGGCGGGAAGGGGATGTCGTCCAGCCACGACAGGCGGTAGCGGTAGCGCCGCTGAGAGCCGGCCGTGAAAGTTTCGTCCGGACACCAGTAGGCGGCGATGTTGTCGTGGATCTCGTCGTCGGTCGGGATTTCGAGGAGGTGCACCGCGCCTTTGCCGAACGGCTCGATCGGCTCCACCCATACCGATGGCGCGCCGCTCGTAGAACACGCTGTCGTCGAGGTAGTGCACGAAATCGCGGTCGCGCTGCAGCAGGCCGAAGCCGCGGATGTCGTTGTCGACGAACGTATTGGTCATGACGCGCGGCGGATTGTTGATCGGCCGCCAGATGCGTTCGCCGGCGCCCGTCCAGATGGCGAGGCCATCGGAATCGTGGATCTCGGGCCGCCAGTCCGCCGACCTGGCGGCGGCTCGTCTCGCCATACCAGTACATGCTGGAGAACGGCGCGATCCCGAGCCTGGTGATCGTCTTGCGCGCGAACAGCTCCGGCGTGATCTCCATGTCGATGTGATGCACGCTGTGCGTCTGTCGCTCGTAGCGCTTCGCCGTCATGCGATAGGCGCCGGTAACGCTCGGACCGTCGAGCAGCGCATAAAGAACAAGCGGCGCGTCGTCCGCCGATCCGGTCTCGAGCCAGAATTCGGTGAAGCGCGGGAATTCCTCCGGCGTCGAGAGGCCCGTGTCGATGGCGAGGCCGCGGGCGGAGAGGCCATACTGATTGAACGGCCCGGAGGTGCGGAAATAGGAGGCGCCCATGAACGCGAGCCAGTCGGTCTCGAGATCCGGCGCCATGATGCGGAAGCCCGCGAACCCGACATTGTCGGGCAGTTGCCGCGCCGGGTGATCGGCAGGGATATCGAACAGATTGGTGCTGTAGAGCACCTCTCGCGCCTGGCCGCCGCTGACGACATTGATGTGCACGGCGTCGCGCGTGTAGCTGCCGAGGTGAAACAGCTGCACCGGCAGGCGCTTTTGCTGGTCGAGCATCAGTGCTCATATCGCGCCGGTAGCGGATCTCCTGGTAGGCGTCGTAATCGATGCGCTCGAGAATTTCGGGCGAGGGCGTCGGCACGGCGTGCCACTCGGTCGTGGCGAGTTGCTTGGCCCGCTCCTGCAGAATCTCGAACGAGAACGGGCGGGGCTCTCCGAGCGGTGCGCCTACTGGAACGGCTTCGGCGGGCATGGCGTTGGCGGCCCCGGCACGGCCTGGCTTGGAGAGCTGCGTCGCGAGCGCGGAAGCGGCGGCGCCAGCGAGCATTTGGCGCCGATTGAATCGAGGGACCTTCACGTCTGGGTCTTTCTTCGTTCCGGAGTTTGACCGAGGCTACTGTGACATGTCTGCTACTCTAGAAAGGTGCATGTTTCCAGGGCAGATAGGCGGCGAACCGCATGTTTCAAAGGCGCGTGCGTGGCTTTTCAATGGCTTGACGGCCTAACAAAGCGCGTGGCGCATGGCCGCGGCGAGAGCTTGCAGAATGACGACGATCAGACTAGCTCAGGCTATCTGTACCGGTTAATACTGAAACCGCGTGCGCCGCTCAGGTTGTGGCCGCGGACTTCCCAAGGCATTGGAGACGAAGACATGACGCGGGTGTGGGGTGCGCTGTGTGCGGGGTTTGTCGTGCTCGCAACGATCGAGTTGCAGCCGGCTCTGGCGCAGGCTCCACCGCCGCCGCCGGTCACCGTCGCCAATCCCATCGCCAAGAAAGTCACGCTTTGGGACGAGTACTCGGGCCACTTCGAAGCCGTGCAGACCGTCGAGGTGCGTCCGCGCGTCTCGGGCTTCATCGATAAGATCCACTTCAAGGACGGCCAGATCGTCAAAGCCGGCGATCCGCTGTTTACCATCGACCCGCGCCCCTTCGAGATCGCGGCCGAGATCGCGCGCGCCGAGATTTCGCGCGCCAAGGCACAGGTGGAGCTCGCCGAAAGCGAGGTCGGTCGCGCCGCGCCGCTCGTGAAGTCAGGCGCCGTGACTGAACGCGATTTCACGCAGCGCGCCGCCAACCTCAGCGTGACACAGGCCCAGCTCAGCGTCGCGGAGGCCAACCTGAAATCCGCCGAGCTCAATCTCGAATGGACAATCGTCAAGGCACCGATCGCGGGCCGCATCTCGGACCGCAAGGTCGACATCGGCAATTTGGTCGTGAGCGGGACGGGTGAATCGACGCTGCTGACGACGATCGTCTCGCTCGATCCCATCCACTTCATCTTCGATGCCTCGGAAGCCGATTATCTGCGCTACTCGCGCATGCGCCTCAGTGGCACGCGCGCATCCTCGCGCGACAAATGCGAGCCCGGTCCGCCTCAAGCTCGCGGACGAGGACAATTGGGCGCGCGAGGGCCACATGGACTTCGTCGACAACCAGTTCAACCCGCGTTCGGGCACGATGCGCGGCCGCGCCGTTTTCGATAACAAGGACGAGTTCCTGTCGCCCGGCATCTTCGCACGGCTGAGGCTGTTCGGCGGCGATGTGGATGCGCTGCTGGTGCCCGATGCCTCGATCGTCGCCGATCAGATGAGCAAGCTCATTTATGTCGTCGGCGACGACGGCATCGTGAAGGGCGTGCCGGTCAAGCTGGGGCCGATCGTCGACGGGCTGCGCGTCGTGCAGAGCGGCCTTTCCGCCTCCGACAAGATCGTGATCAACGGTATCGCCAATCCGATGGTGCGGGCCGGCGCGAAGGTCACGCCGGAGACCGGAGAGATCAAGGCGAACGTGGCGGCCAACTAGGAAGCCGGCTGAAGGTGACTGCGCGCCCTGGCGTGGGCGACGGTTGCCCTCACTGATGGGGAGGCTCCGCGGAGCCTGCGAGGGGAATTCAATGCGTCTGTCTCATTTCTTCATCGACCGCCCGATCTTCGCGACCGTGCTGTCGGTCCTCCTGACCATTATCGGCTTGATCGCGGGCTTCACCCTTCCCATCGCCGAATACCCGGAAATTGCGCCGCCGACCGTCAACATCACCGCAACCTACCCGGGCGCCTCCGCCACCGTGATCGCCGAAACCGTCGCCGCTCCCATCGAGCAGGAGGTGAACGGCGTCGACAACATGCTCTACATCGTCTCGCAGTCGACCGGCGATGGCGTGGTCGGCATCAACGTCGTCTTCAAGCCCGGCACAGACATCGACCAGGCTCAGGTCTTGGTGCAGAACCGCGTCGCCATCGCCGAGCCGCGCTTGCCCGAGGATGTGCGCCGTCTGGGCCTGAGCGTGCGCAAGGCCTCGCCCGACCTCATGATGGTCGTGCACATGATCTCGCCCGATGGCACACGTGATCAGAGCTACATCTCGAACTTCGCCACGCTGTACGTGAAGGATCGTCTCGCCCGCATCGATGGCGTCGGCGACGTGCGCGTGTTCGGCGCGCGCGATTATTCGATGCGCGTATGGCTGGATCCCGCCAAGGTCTCGCGGCGTAATCTCACGGCCGGTGAGGTCGTGACCGCCCTTCGTGCCGCCAACCTGCAGGTCGCGGCCGGCTCGATCAATCAACCGCCGGCCGTGTCGCCGGGCGCCTTCACGTTGACCGTCCAGACCCTGGGCCGCCTGACCGATCCGGAGCAGTTCGACGAAATCGTCATCAAGACCGAGCCTAACGGCGAGGTGATCCGGCTCAAGGACATCGCCCGCGTCGAGCTCGGCTCGCAGGACTATACGGTCAACGCCTACCTCAACAACAAGGTCGCGACCGCCATCGTGGTGTTCCAGAGACCGGGTTCGAACGCACTCGCGACTGCCGCCGCCATCAAAGGCGAGATGGAGCTGATCAAGAAGGAGTTTCCGCCCGGCGTCGGCTATTCGATCGTCTACAATCCGACCGATTTCATCCAGTATTCGATCGACGCCGTGGTGCAGACGCTGATCGAAGCGCTGGCTCTCGTTGTCGTCGTCGTCATCCTGTTCCTGCAGACGTGGCGTGCAGCCGTCATCCCCATTATCGCGATCCCGGTGTCGCTCATCGGTTCGTTCGCCTTCATGGGTGCGCTGGGCATCTCGTTCAACTCACTGTCTCTGTTCGGTCTCGTGCTCGCCATCGGCATCGTGGTCGACGACGCCATCGTCGTGGTCGAGAACGTCGAGCGCCGCCTGAGCGAGGGCATGTCGCCCAAGGAAGCCGCCCACAAGACCATGGACGAGGTCGGCGGCGCGCTGCTCGCCATCTCTCTCGTGCTGATCGCCGTGTTCCTGCCGACGGCCTTCATCTCGGGCCTGCAGGGCACGTTCTACAAGCAGTTCGCCATCACCATCGCCGCCTCGACCGCGATTTCCTGCTTCGTTTCGCTGACGCTTTCGCCGGCACTATCTGCGCTGCTCTTGAAGCCTCATTCGCACGAGGAGAGCCGTGGCTTGTTGAGCCGCATCGTTGGCGCGCCCATTCGCGTGTTCTTCCGCGGCTTCAACGCCATGTTCGATGGTATGTCGCGAGGCTATGGCGCCATGACTGCGCGGCTGATCCGCCTGCCTTTGATCCTGCTCATCGCCTATGGCGGGCTGCTGTTCCTGACCTGGGAACGCTTGGCGCATACGCCGACCGGCCTCATCCCGCAGCTCGACCGCACATATTTCATTACCGTCTTTCAGCTCCCGCCTGGCTCGACGCTCGACCGCACGGACGCGGTCGTGAAGCGGGCAGGCGAGATCATGTTGACGCGCCCCGGCGTCGAGGCGGCCGTGGCATTCGCAGGCTTTGACGGCGCGACGTTCACCAACGCGCCGAATACGGCCGTCATCTTCGTGCGCCTGAAGTCGTTCGAGGAACGGATCAAAGAGAAGATCACCAAGGATCAGATCCTGGCCGATCTCCGCGGCCAAATGTTCGCGCTGCGTGAAGCCTTCGCCTTCGTGATCGAACCACCCTCGGTGCCGGGTATCGGCACCGGCGGCGGCCTCAAGGGATACGTGCAGGATCGCACGGGCCGCGGCGCCCCCGCGCTCGAAGGCGCCGCCTGGATGGTGGCGGGTGGAGCGAGGCAGAACCCAGGCTTCGTCCAGCCCTTCACGCTGTTCAACACGCGCACGCCGCAGATCTGGGCCGAGATCGACCGCACCAAGGCCGAGCAGCTCGGCGTTCCCATCGGCCGCGTGTTCGAGGCCCTCTCGATCTACATGGGCTCTGCGTTCGTGAACGATTTCAATATCCTTGGTCGCACCTACCGCGTCACCGCGCAGGCCGACAACGATTATCGCGAAACATTGCGCGACGTCGCCAACCTCGAGACGCGCTCGACCTATGGCGGCATGGTTCCGCTGGGTTCCGTGGCGACGTTCACCGACACGACCGGCCCCTACCGCGTGCCCCGCTACAACTTGTTCCCGGCCGCCGAGGTCCAGGTAGGTCTCGCGCGCGGCTTCTCGTCGGGCCAGGGCATCGCCTCCATCGAACACCTGGCTGAGAGCCTGCCCACGGGCTTCGGTTTCGAATGGACCGAGATTGCGCTGCAGGAAAAGCTCGCGGGCAACACGGCTGTAGTCGCCTTCGGCCTTGCCGTCGTGTTCGTGTTCCTGTTGTTGGCGGCGCTTTACGAGAGTTGGCTATTGCCGCTCGCCGTCATTCTCATCGTGCCCATGTGTATCTTGGCCGCGATGATCGGCGTGAACTTGAGCGGCCTCGATCGCAACATCCTGGTCGAGATCGGTCTCGTCGTGCTCGTAGGCCTTGCCGCCAAGAACGCCATTCTCATCGTTGAATTCGCCAAGCAGGCGGAGGAAGAGGGCATGACCCGTTACGAAGCCGCTGTGAGTGCGGCGAAGACGCGCCTGCGTCCGATCCTCATGACCTCGCTCGCGTTCATTCTGGGTGTCGTGCCGCTCGTGCTGGCAACTGGCGCCGGCGCCGAGATGCGCCAGTCACTCGGAACCGCCGTTTTCTCAGGCATGATCGGCGTCACGTTCTTCGGCCTCATCTTCACGCCCGTGTTCTACGTCATTACTCGGACGTTGGCGGGCAGGCGAGCGGCCTCGCCGCCGGCCGACGCGGCCCACCATCCGGCGGAGTAGGCGGCCTTGGGGCCGCCTACTCACTCCTCTTAAACCCGTATTGTTTTCTTAACAGGGTGCCGGCATCATTTCGGCAACTGTAGCGTGTTGATTCGCTCAGCGATGATGCCGCTGCGTATCTGCGGTTTGTGCTTCCAAGACGGTTCAACAGGTCCTCGTCAGGAGCAAACCATGTCGACGACTTCGTCCCTCAATTCTTCTGCCGCTCTGCAGATCCTGCAGCAGGCGAGCGCGCCAACGCTCTCCAAGAAAGAAGAAGAGGCGCCGTCGGCCGGCAGCGTCATCCTCGCGGCAGCCAATGGCGTTGCGATCCCAAGCGTCGGGGGCGCCCAGTCGCAGGCCAAGGCGAAGATCTCCGACGCCTTCATGGACAGTCCCATCGATATCCAGCAGCTGAAGTTCAACCTCATGCGGCGGTTGGGCGAGGAGCTCGGCGTCAAGATGGACGACTTCGAGGACCCGCGTGATTACGGCTCGGCTATCAGGGAGGTCATCGGCAAAATCAAGGCGTCGCCCACGGGCGCGATGTATCTGGCTAAGCTCGAAAAGGATTTGGGCCTCGACAAGCTCGGAATTTCCATCGACGACCTCGTCGATGCGATTTCCTCTCCGGACGGAGATGGCGGCAAAAAGCTCGACGCGGCTTTGAGGGCGGAAACTGGCGAAGACGCCAGGAAAGCCGCCGAGGACATGCAAACCGTCATGCGCGGCGTCAAGACCGACGAGACCGGCCTCTACGGTCCCTGAGCAAACGACCGCGATCCCAAGGCCCTGCAACTTATGAAGTCCGCTCGCTACGGCGGTCGATGTTCTGCCGGGATGGCCCAAGAACATTGGCGATTGATCTTCCGGGGGCTCCCCTAGTATATGTGCCCATCCTGGCGCGGCCCGTAGGCCCCGAGCGGGGCCGGCTTCCCACTGAATTTGCTGGTCCATCCGGGCTGGGGCGCGAGGTTCCCGGCGCACGGCCGACGTGACCCTGAACGCGGGCGTGGCGGAATTGGTAGACGCACTGGATTTAGGTTCCAGCGGCGAAAGTCGTGGGGGTTCAAGTCCCTCCGCCCGCACCAGGGGCCGATCAGAAACCGATCGGCAACGGATTTCGCCCCAGAAAATGGGGCGCTGGACAGTTTGAGAACAAGCGAAGGCTGAGGCGTTATGCAGGTCACGGAAACGAGTTCGGAAGGCTTGAAGCGCAAGCTCAAGGTCATTGTCGGCGTCGACGAGCTCGGCGAGCGCTTCACGACCCACCTGGACAAGATCAAGGATCAGGTTCAGCTCAAGGGCTTCCGCAAGGGCAAAGTCCCGATCTCGCACATCAAGAAGGTCTATGGCCGCTCGGTCATGAACGAGGTGCTCGAGGAGACGATCCGCGAGACCTCGAACAAGGCCATCCAGGACCGCAAGGAGCGCCCGGCCATGCAGCCGGCCATCGCGCTCGCCGAGAATGCCGAAACCGAGATCGAGAACGTCGTCGCCGGCAAGGCCGACCTCGCCTACGAGATGAGCTTCGAGGTTCTGCCCGAGGTCAAACTCGCGGATTTCAAGTCGCTGAAGCTCGAGCGCCTCTGTCGTCGATGTCGATGACGAGCAGATCGAAACGGCGCTCGAGCGAAATCGCTGACCGCAACCAGACGTTCTCGCCCGAGGAAGGCCGCGCGGCCGGAGAAGGTGACCGCATCACCATTGATTTCAAAGGCACCGTCGATGGCGTGGCCTTCGACCGCGGGTCGGGTGAGGACCTGCAGCTTGTCATCGGCAATGCCAGCTTCATTCCGGGCTTCGAGGAAGGGATCAAGGGCGCCGTCAAGGGCGAGAGCCGCGACGTGAAAGCGACGTTCCCGGCCGAATATCCTGTGGCCGAGTTGGCCGGCAAGGAAGCCGTCTTTGCCGTCACGGTCAAAGAGGTCGAGAAGCCGGGCACGCCCACGATCGACGACGAGTTCGCCAAGACGCTCGGCGCCGAGGGGCTCGACAACCTGAAGACCCTCGTGTCGGCTCAGATCAAGCGCGAGCTCGACAACGCGGCACGCATGAAGATCAAGCGCGAGTTGCTCGATGTGCTCGAGAAGGCGCACGAGTTCGAGCTGCCGCCGTCTCTTGTCGAGCGCGAGTTCGAGGCCATATGGAAGCAGGTCAACGACACGACTGACGCGTGACGGCAAGACCTTCGCCGACGAAGGCAAGACCGAGGACGAGGCGCGCGCCGAGTACCAGAAGATTGCCGAGCGGCGCGTGCGCCTTGGCCTTGTGGTCGGCGAGATCGGCGACAAGAACAAGATCGAGGTCACGCAGGACGAGCTGCGCCGCGCTTTGATGGAGCAGGCACGCCGGTTCCCCGGCCAGGAGAAGAACGTCTACGAGTATTTCGAGAAGACGCCGGGCGCGATGCAGGAGCTGAGGGCGCCGCTCTTCGAGGATAAAGTCGTGGATTTCGTGCTCGAGCTGGCAAAGCCTGCTGAAAAGAAAGTATCCCGCAAGGAGCTGACGGACGGCTTGGACAAGCTGGCCGAGCAGCAGGCTTGACGTCACGAGCGTCGTGATCGGGCTTGAAGTCCGGCGCTCTCAATGCTCAAGTCACTGCGGCCCCCAGCGGGCAATTCGGTGAGCTTGCGCTAAAGCGAGGTGCCGGAACGCCGCCTTCCAAAGGAGAGAGTTTTCATGCGCGATCCCGTCGCACACCCTCACCGATTACCTTCTGGCCCATGGTCGTCGAGCAGACGGCCCGCGGAGAGCGCGGCTACGACCTGCCTTCGCGGCTGCTGAAGGAGCGCATCATCTTCGTGACCGGCCCGGTCGAAGACCACATGGCCGCGTCGATCTGCATGCAGCTTCTCTTCCTCGAGTCCGAAAATCCCAAGAAAGAGATCGCCATGTACATCAATTCGCCCGGCGGCGTCGTGACCTCCGGCATGGCCATCTACGACACCATGCAGTTCGTGAAGCCGCCGATTGCGACGCTTTGCATCGGTCAGGCCGCGTCCATGGGCTCGTTGCTGCTCGCAGCCGGCACCAAGGACATGCGCTTCGCTCTGCCGAACGCCCGGGTCATGGTTCACCAGCCTTCGGGCGGTTTTTCGGGGCAGGCCTCAGATATCGAGCGTCATGCTGAAGACATCATCAAGATGAAGCGTCGCCTGAACGAGGTTTACGTTAAGCATTGCAACCAGCCCTATGAGGTCATCGAGCGCACGCTCGACCGCGACTATTTCATGACCGCCGATCAGGCCAAGGATTTCGGCCTCATCGACAAGGTTTTGACTCAGCGCGACGAAGTCGATCTCAAGCTCGGCGAGACGAAGTCCAACGGTTAATGCACGTTTTCTAGGCCGAACGAGACGTTGCACGCTTTTTGCAGCGCATGGATGCGTGTGCCACATGGCCTATGCGGCTCGATGGATATTGCCATCTCGCCGCATAGGGGCCACGTAAGGTTGGTAATCTCTATTATGGAACTTAGACAGCCGAGCCGTTTCAGGCTGGTCTTGACGCAACACTGTTGTAATCGGGACCTTCCGGACGGAAGCTGCGGCGGAGAGACGTTAATCGAATCTTGATCTGGGCGACGCTAGCGTGCTCAGATCGCCTCCTACGCTTCGTGCGGTTCATGCGCCTGATGCAGGGCAAGATCCGCGTGGTTCCAGTGTTCGTTGAAGGCCTTGGGCCGATCCGCGTGGCCCGGAGCATGCCCCCTGACCGCGGTTGAGAGAACAGAATGGCTCAGGAAAAGAACACCCTCTATTGCTCCTTCTGCGGCAAGAGCCAGCATGAGGTTCGCAAACTCATCGCTGGTCCTACGGTGTTCATATGCGACGAATGTGTCGAGCTATGCATGGACATCATTCGCGAAGAGAATAAGAACACGCTGGTCAAATCCCGCGATGGCGTGCCGACGCCGCAGGAGATTTGCACCGTTCTCAATTCGTATGTCATCGGTCAGTTCCACGCCAAGCGCGTGCTGTCCGTCGCCGTGCACAATCACTACAAGCGCCTCAATCACGCGGCGAAGAACAACGACGTCGAGTTGGCGAAGTCCAACATCCTGCTCGTTGGTCCGACGGGTTGCGGCAAGACGCTGCTGGCTCAGACGCTGGCGCGCATCCTCGACGTGCCCTTCACCATGGCCGATGCGACGACGCTCACCGAAGCCGGCTACGTCGGCGAGGATGTCGAGAACATCATCCTGAAGCTCCTGCAGAACGCCGACTACAACGTCGAGCGGGCGCAGCGCGGCATCGTCTACATCGACGAGATCGACAAGATCTCGCGCAAGTCCGACAACCCGTCCATCACGCGTGATGTATCGGGCGAGGGCGTGCAGCAGGCGTTGCTCAAGATCATGGAAGGCACTGTTGCGAGCGTACCGCCGCAGGGTGGCCGCAAGCATCCGCAGCAGGAGTTCCTGCAGGTCGACACGTCGAACATCCTCTTCATCTGCGGCGGCGCCTTCGCCGGCCTCGAGAAGATCATCGCCCGCCGTGGCAAGGGCACGTCGATCGGCTTCGGCGCCCGCGTCATGGGACCCGACGAGCGCCGTACCGGCGAGGTGCTGCGCGAGGTCGAGCCTGAGGATCTGTTGAAGTTCGGCTTGATCCCGGAGTTCATCGGCCGTCTGCCGGTCATCGCCACGCTCGAGGATCTCGACGAGGCCGCCCTCGTGCAGATCTTGACCGAGCCCAAGAACGCGCTCGTGAAGCAGTATCAGCGCCTGTTCGAGATGGAGGACGTACGTCTCACCATCACGCAGGAGGCTCTGCGCTCGATCTCGCGCAAGGCCATCGAGCGCAAGACCGGTGCTCGCGGACTGCGCTCCATCATGGAAGGCATTCTGCTCGACACCATGTTCGACCTTCCCGCCTTGAAGGGTGTGGAAGAGGTCGTCATCGGACCCGAGGTCGTGGAAGGCGGGGCGAAGCCGCTTCGCATTTACTCTGATCGGGCCGAGGAAAAAGGCTCGACGGCCTCCTGATCTGAGGTCGGTCGCCCAGGGCCTCGCTCTCGAGGAGGCCCTGGTTGGGGAGCATGCCTGCCCGTCTCTCAGGCCATCCTCGTGCGTCATTGATTAGGATGACGCTCCTCCCCATTTAAGTCATGCTAGGCCTTCACATTGATCTGCGCGGGTCTTGTCTTGCAAAACCCGCGGTTTAGAACGGGGTAGATGGGCACCAAAGTTCCTTGTTTGCGACACAAAGGAACGCCCGTGCGGGACTAAGGTGATGTCTGGAGTTAAGGGGGGCTTGCCCTTGGGCGGCTCTCTGGAATGCGGCTTACGGAACGGGTGATAAGATGAGCGAAGAAAAAGTTGCGAAGGAAAAGCCCGGCGCAAAGGATCACTATCCGGTCCTGCCTCTGCGCGACATCGTCGTGTTCCCTTACATGATCGTGCCGCTGTTCGTCGGCCGCGAGAAGTCGATCAACGCGCTCGAAGAAGTCATGCGCGCCGACAAGCACATCCTGCTCGCGGCCCAGAAGAACGCCGGCGATGACGATCCGGCGACCGATGCCATCTATCAGGTGGGCACGCTTGCCTCCGTGCTGCAGCTTCTGAAGCTGCCGGACGGCACCGTGAAGGTGCTCGTCGAAGGCACGACGCGCGCCAAGATTCTCCGCTACACCGACAACGCCAACTACTTCGAGGCCGAGGTCGAGCGCATTCCGGAAACGGTCGGCTCGAAGGCGGAGATCGAGGCGCTGGCACGCTCGGCGGTGTCGCAGTTCGAGAACTACGTCAAGCTCAACAAGAAGATCTCTCCCGAGGTCCTGGGCAACATCGCGCAGATCGAGGACTACTCGAAGCTCGCCGACACGATCGCCTCGCACTTGGCCGTCAAGATCGCGGACAAGCAGGACGTGCTCGAGACGACCACGATCTCCGAGCGGCTCGAGAAGGTCTACACGCTCATGGAGAGCGAGATCTCCGTGCTGCAGGTCGAGCGCAAGATCCGCTCGCGCGTCAAGCGCCAGATGGAGAAGACGCAGCGCGAGTACTATCTGAATGAGCAGATGAAGGCCATTCAGAAGGAGCTCGGCGACACCGAGGAACGCGACGATATCGCCGAGTTCGAGGAGAAGATCGAGAACACCAAGCTCTCGAAGGAAGCCAAGGACAAGGCCTCTGCCGAGCTCAAGAAGCTCAAGCAGATGAGCCCCATGTCGGCCGAAGCGACCGTCGTGCGCAACTACCTCGACTGGCTGCTGTCGATCCCGTGGGGCATCAAGGGCAAGGTCAAGAAGGACCTCGACGAAGCGCAGCTCGTCCTCGATGCCGAGCACTACGGCCTCGAGAAGGTGAAAGAGCGCATCATCGAGTATCTCGCGGTGCAGGCTCGCACCAACAAGCTCAAGGGCCCCATCCTGTGCCTCGTCGGACCTCCCGGCGTGGGCAAGACGTCGCTTGGCAAATCGATCGCCAACGCCACGGGCCGCGAGTTCGTGCGCATGAGCCTTGGCGGCGTGCGTGACGAGGCGGAGATCCGCGGCCACCGCCGCACCTACATCGGCTCGATGCCCGGCAAGGTCATCCAGTCGATGAAGAAGGCGAAGCGGACCAATCCGCTGTTCCTGCTCGATGAGATCGACAAGATGGGCCAGGATTTCCGCGGCGATCCGGCGGCGGCGTTGCTCGAGGTTCTGGACCCCGAGCAGAACGCCACGTTCAACGACCACTATCTCGAGGTCGATTACGATCTCTCCAACGTGATGTTCGTGACCACGGCGAATACGCTCAACATTCCGCCGGCCGCTCATGGACCGCATGGAGATCATTCGTCTCGCCGGCTACACGGAGGATGAGAAGGTCGAGATCGCCAAGCGCCATCTCGTCCAGGAGCAGCGTCAGGTGCACGGCCTCGAGCCGAGCGAGTGGACCGTCGAGGAAGGCGCGCTGATGGAGATCATCCGCCGCTACACGCGCGAAGCAGGCGTGCGCTCGCTCGAGCGCGAAATCGCCAAGCTCGCGCGCAAGGCGGTGAAGGAGATCCTGACGTCGCCGAAGAAGTCGGTGGTCGTCACGGCCGAGAACGTCGAAGGACTATCTCGGCGTGCCGAAGTATCGCTACGGCGAGGCCGAGACCGAGGACCAGGTCGGCATCGTCACGGGCTTGGCTTGGACCGAGGTCGGCGGCGAGCTGCTGACGATCGAAGGCGTGCTGATGCCCGGCAAGGGCAAGATGACCGTCACGGGCAACCTGCGCGACGTGATGAAGGAGTTGCATTCAGGCGGCCAACGCCTACGTGCGCTCGCGCTCCATCGAGTTCGGCATTCACCCGTCGCTGTTCGAGAAGAAGGACATCCACGTGCACGTGCCGGAAGGCGCGACGCCCAAGGATGGACCGTCGGCCGGCGTCGCCATGGCGACCGCGATCATCTCGATCCTGACCGGCATTCCGGTCCGCAAGGACGTGGCGATGACGGGCGAGATCACGCTGCGCGGCCGCGTGCTGCCGATCGGCGGCCTCAAGGAGAAGCTGCTCGCCGCGCTGCGCGGCGGCATCAAGACGGTGGTGATCCCCGAGGAGAACGTGAAGGATCTCGCCGACATCCCCGAGGAGATCAAGAAGAAGCTTGAGCTCGTTCCTGTGGCCCGCATGGAAGACGTCGTGAAAACGGCCCTGGTCCGGGTGCCCGAGGCGATCACGTGGGACGAAGCAGCCGAAGCGGCGAGCCTCGCGGCCGACGGCGGCACCGGTGTCCCGCGAGTCACGGCCCACTGAGTTCGCACACGAAAAGAGTACTCTGAGCGAGGATAACCATCCTCCTCTGACACGAAAAGCAACGCTCCGTTTACCTTGAGGTAGACGGAGCGTTTGCATTGCGACGACTTGTCCGGCCGAAGCCGCGGAACCAGCGATTTTAGGCCTAAAACGAGCTTTTTGCCCCTTGACGAGGCCCGAAATTGCGCGCTTTTGTGCGGCCACTGTCGCCGATGCGGGGCTCGCCGAGCGCGAAACTCCCCACCGGTTCGCGCGACCTGCGCGTCATGAAATCATCCTGGACATTGCAGAGTTAGATTCCAGTCACGAGGACGGAAAGATGAGCAAGAAAGATTTGATCGATGCCGTCGCCAAGGAGTGCGAGCTGACGAAGGAGAAGGCCGGCGTTGCGGTTGACGCAGCGCTCGCTCACATCCGCGAAGCACTGAAGAACGGCGAGGAAGTTCGCATTCCTGATTTCGGCACGTTCAAGGTGGCGAAGCGCAAGGCACGCGAAGGCCGCAACCCCGCGACCGGCGCCACGATCAATATCCCCGCGTCGCGCGTTCCGAAGTTCAGCCCCTCGAAGGGTCTGAAGGACGCGCTCAACTAAGCGCTCGCTGCGCCTCGAGTATTGAACGCGCCACAGCGAAGCCGTGGCGCGTTTTGATTTTAGAAGCGGAGTTTGGCGCAAGCGCGGTTGCACACAGCGCGCTTCACCGATAAAGACACCCCAGCGGGCGGTTAGCTCAGTGGTAGAGCGCTTCGTTTACACCGAAGATGTCGGGAGTTCGACCCTCTCACCGCCCACCATCCTTCTCACGGCTGTCGTTCAGGTGCACGCGATTGGACGTGATCGCGTTCGCTTTCGCCCCACCTTGCGGCCGCGGTGCCCTCTGCATATTTGACTGCACGTTGAGGCGTCCGAGCCGGCAGGTGCCGGCAATCGGGGAAAGCGCCGTCCGGGGAGCCATGAAGATGTCCATTTCCATGTACGAGATTGCCGTGCCGTCGTTTCGTCAGCACCTCGAGGCGCTCGACGCGATTCTCGACAAGGCAGCCGCCTACGCTGAGGCCAAGAAGATCGATCCGGAAACGCTGCTCACCGCGCGCCTCTACCCGGATATGTACACCTTCAAGAAGCAGGTGCAGTCGGCCTGTGACTTCGCCAAGCTCTGCGTCGGCCGCCTCGCGGGTTTGACACCGCCCGTGCACGACGACAGCGAGAAGACCTTCGCCGACCTCAAGAAGCGGATCTCGGAGACCATGGCCGTTCTCGACCAGGCCAAGCCCGAGCCGATGCAGGCAGCGGCCGACCGCGAGATCAAGATCAAGGCCGGCCCCCGCGAGCTGACGTTCTCGGGCAGCGACTATCTTCTGCACTTTGCCCTGCCGAACTTCTATTTCCATTGCGCCACCGCCTACGGAATCCTGCGCCATAGCGGCGTCGAAATCGGCAAGCGGGACTTCATGCGCCGTTTGCAGGCGGCCTAGGGCCGGGCGCGCCCGGCCGGGCGAGACAAACGAGGGGCTCGGAAGCTTAAAAACACTCCTGGGCCCGCTTGACTTGCCCCCCGCGAACACGTATTTCCACCCCTCGCATCGGCGCGCCTCCACGGCGCGCCCGTATTGCGGGAGTAGCTCAGTTGGTTAGAGCGCCGCCCTGTCACGGCGGAGGCCGCGGGTTCAAGTCCCGTCTCTCGCGCCATTTTCCCAGACTTTCCGTCTAAACGTTCGCCGCGGCCTAGGGCTGCAAGGCAGCCCCGGTCGAAGGCCGCCTTCCGGAGCGCGTCGCGCGCGCGTGAGGAAAAAAGCTCGCGGGTTCAAGTCCCGTCTCTCGCGCCATTTTCCCGGATCTTACATTCTGATGTTCGTCGCAGCCTAGGCTGCAGAGGCGGCCTTGGCAAAGTGCTGTGTCAGCGCACACACCTGCCCAGGAATTAAGCCCAGAGCCGAGTTGCGCCGTGTGTGCGGCTGCGTTAACACGAGGTGTTCAAGTCGCTTCGCATCTGCGCTCGTCGTGCTGCGCCCGAAGGCCACCTCATGACTGAACTGCTCAATGCCTACCTGCCGCTCGCCATCTTCATCGGCGTGGCGCTCGCCATCGGCGCGGCACTCATGGTTGCGCCGTTTCTGGTCGCCGTCCGCAATCCCGATCCCGAGAAGGTTTCGGCCTACGAGTGCGGCTTCAATGCCTTTGACGACGCGCGCATGAAGTTCGACGTGCGCTTCTATCTGGTCTCGATCCTCTTCATCATTTTCGATCTCGAAATCGCGTTCCTGTTTCCATGGGCCGTCGCCTTCAAGGAAGTCGGAGCATTCGGCTTCTGGTCGATGATGATCTTCCTGGGCGTGCTGACCATCGGCTTCATCTACGAGTGGCGCAAGGGAGCGCTCGAATGGGATTGATCGTTCCACCTGAGGTCGCATTCGACAAGGCGCGCGAAGGTGCCGGCGGCTCGGCGCGGTCGCTGGTCAAGCCGAACGATCCCTATTTCACCGAGATCTCGAACGAGCTCGCCGACAAGGGCTTCCTCGTCACCACGACCGACGATCTCATCAACTGGGCGCGCACCGGCTCGCTCATGTGGATGACGTTCGGTCTCGCGTGCTGCGCCGTCGAGATGATGCAGGCGTCCATGCCGCGCTACGATCTCGAGCGCTTCGGCTTTGCCCCGCGCGCCTCGCCCCGCCAGTCCGACGTGATGATCGTTGCCGGCACGCTGACCAACAAGATGGCGCCCGCGCTGCGCAAGGTCTACGACCAGATGCCCGAGCCGCGCTACGTCATCTCCATGGGAAGCTGCGCCAACGGCGGCGGCTACTACCATTATTCCTATGCGGTCGTGCGCGGCTGCGATCGCATCGTGCCCGTCGACATCTACGTGCCGGGCTGCCCGCCGACAGCGGAAGCGCTCCTCTACGGCGTGCTGCTGCTGCAGCGAAAGATCCGGCGCACGGGAACAATCGAAAGATAGCGCGGCGCGGACAGGCTTGCGAAGTTACGGCGGACCCCATGACCGACACGCTCACCGATCTCGATACGCACGTCAAAGCCACGCTCGGCGACGCCGTGCTGTCTTCGACGATCACGCGCGGCGAGCTGACCCTCATAACGACGCCCGCGAAAATCCTGCGACGTGCTCACAGCGCTGCGCGACGACCCGACGCTGCCGCTTCGAGGTGCTGATCGACATCTGCGGCGTCGACTGGCCGGCGCGCCCGCTGCGTTTCGACGTCGTCTATCATCTGCTGTCGCCGCGCCTGAACCAGCGCATCCGCGTCAAGCTCGAGACCGACGAGGACACGCCGGTCCCGAGCGCGCTCCCGGTATTCCCGGCCGCGAACTGGTATGAGCGCGAAGCCTACGACATGTACGGCATCCTGTTCTCGGGCCATCCCGATCTTCGCCGCCTGCTGACGGACTATGGCTTCCAGGGCTATCCGCTGCGCAAGGACTTTCCGCTTACCGGCTATGTCGAGGTTCGCTACGACGACAAAGCCAAGCGCGTCGTCTACGAGCCCGTGAAGCTCACGCAGGAATTCCGCTCGTTCGATTTCGAAAGCCCCTGGGAGGGCCCGCATTACGGGCTTCCGGGCGATGAGAAAGCGTCAGGGCAGGGTCAGCCGCCGGCCGGCAAGGCCTGAGAGGCGAAGCCATGAAGGACACGCTCAAAGTCGGAGACACGGCGCGGCTGGAATATCAAGGTCCCGGCCAACAAGACCGTGCCGCATCTCTATCCCGAGGCGCACGACTTTCAGCTCATGCCAACGGTGTTTGCCACCGGCTTCATGGTCGGCCTCATGGAATGGACATGTCTCAAGGTGCTGGAGCCGCATATCGAGAACGGCGAGGGCAGCCTCGGCGTGCACATCAACGTCTCGCACGTTGCGGCGACGGTGCCCGGCCAGACCGTGACGGTCGACGCCGAATGCACCTCGATCAACGGCCGCCGCGTCGGCTTCAAAGTGAAGGCGCATGACGGCGTCGAGGTCATTGGCGAAGGCACGCACGAGCGCATCATCGTGCCGTGGGAGCGCTTCATTGCTCGCGTCAACGAGAAGGCCAAGCTCGCGCACGCGGCTTTGATCGAGCGCGTCGGCTCCGGAGTGGGGTCGTGATGGCAGAAGCAGGCCCCGACTTCACGCGTCAGATCTACATCGATGACAAGCCGGACTATTATGATTTCGCCAACGAGACCGTAAAACAGACGGGCGCGGAAGCGACGGCAGCCCATACGGCTGCGGAGACCCAGTGAGAGCCATGGCCGAGACAGAGATCCGCAACTTCAACATCAACTTCGGCCCGCAGCATCCGGCGGCGCACGGCGTGCTGCGCCTCGTGCTCGAGCTCGACGGCGAAGTGGTCGAGCGTGTCGATCCGCACGTCGGCCTTCTGCATCGCGGCACCGAGAAGCTGATCGAGCACAAGACGTATCTGCAAGCCATCGGCTATTTCGACCGGCTCGACTACGTCGCGCCCATGAACCAGGAGCACGCCTTCTGCCTCGCGGCCGAGCGCCTGCTCGGCATCGAGGTGCCGCGCCGCGCTCAGCTCATCCGCGTGCTGTTCTCCGAGATCGGCCGCCACCTCTCGCATCTTGTTGAACGTCACCACGCAGGCCATGGACGTCGGCGCGCTGACGCCGCCGCTGTGGGGCTTCGACGAGCGCGAGAAGCTGATGGTGTTCTATGAGCGCGCCTCCGGTTCGCGCATGCACGCCAAGTATTTCCGCATCGGCGGCGTGCATCAGGATCTTCCACCCGAGTTGATCGACGACATCTACGCCTGGTGCGATCCGTTCCTGAAGGTGCTCGACGACATCGAAGGGCTGCTGACCAACAACCGCATCTTCAAGCAGCGCAACGTCGATATCGGCGTCGTAAGCCTGGAGGATGCCTTCGCCTGGGGCTTCTCCGGCGTCATGGTGCGCGGCTCGGGCGCGGCCTGGGATTTGCGCAAGTCGCAGCCCTACGAGTGCTATTCGGAGCTCGATTTCGACATCCCGATCGGCAAGAACGGCGACTGCTTCGACCGCTACCTGATCCGCATGATCGAGATGCGCGAGAGCGTGAAAATCATGAAGCAGGTGTGCGAGAAGCTCATGAGCCCGGACGGCAAAGGTCCGGTCACGGCTGCCAACCGCAAGGTGGTGCCGCCGAAGCGCGGCGAGATGAAGCGCTCCATGGAAGCGCTCATCAATCACTTCAAGCTCTACACCGAAGGCTTCCATGTGCCGGCGGGCGAGATCTACGCGGCGGTCGAAGCCCCCAAGGGCGAGTTCGGCGTCTATCTCGTCGCCGACGGCTCCAACAAGCCCTACCGCTGCAAGATCCGCGCGCCCGGCTTCCCGCATCTCGCGGCCATGGATTTCATGAACAAGGGCCACATGCTGGCCGACGTCTCAGCCATCCTCGGCTCCCTCGACATCGTCTTCGGCGAAATCGACCGATAGGTCGCGCTAGGCCTCGAACCCCTCGAAGATCGGCGCGTCCGCCCACTGCGCGGCGATGAGGCGATCCTCGTCGCTGCGCACGGTCCAGGTGAACAGCGGCATCCGCACGACCTCGCGTACGAACCGGGTGATGGGCGAGGGCAGAGACTTGCACGTGATAGGCGAAGAAGTGCGGCGCTGCCGGCCCGCTTTCGAGAAGCTGCGATAGATCATACGCGCGCGGCTCGGGGAGCTTGTCCGCCCACCACTGCGTGCCGTCCGGATTCCTGTAGGAGCCCGAGACGATGCCGCGCGGAACGCCCGGCGCGGCCTGCTTCAGCGCGACCAGCACCGCCGGGTCGAACGACATGAGCGCGAGCGGGCCTTGATAGGCGCTCGCAAGTCGCGCGATTTCGCCGACGAATACTCGCGTCAACCGGCTCCCATTCGCTTTTCACCTCGACGAGCAGCGGCACGCGCCCGCCCACCTGCGCCAGGAATTCCGCGAAAGTCTGGATGCCCGTCGTCGAGCCGCCCTTGAAGCGCACGCGCGCAAGCTCGGCGGGGCCGAGCGCCGACAAGGCGCCCGAGCCCTCCGTCAGGCGCTCGAGCGTCTCGTCGTGAAAGACCACCGGCAGTCCGCCCGCCGCCGGCCTCAAGTCGCATTCGATGCCGTAGCCCTTGGCGATCGCCGCCTCGAAGGCGCCCGCCGTGTTCTCGATCACGCCGCGCGAGGCGTCATGCAGCCCGCGATGGGCGATGGGGCGCAGAAACGAGCTGCGATCGAGCATGGCTCAGGCGGGCTCGATCAGCAGAATGGCATCCACCTCGACGGCCGAGTTGAGAGGCAGCCCCGAGACGCCGACAGCGGCGCGCGTGTGCCGGCCCTTGTCGCCCAGAACCTCGACCATGAGATCCGAGGCGCCGTTGACCACCTTGGGATGATCGCCGAAGCCGGGTGCCGAGTTGACGAAGCCGGTCAGCTTCACCACCTGCTTGACCCGCTCCAGGCTGCCGAGGGCGGCCTTGGCCTGAGCCAGGATGTTGAGTGCACAGAGCTTCGCCGCCGCCTGCCCGGCTTCGACCGAGACGTCCGCGCCCGACGGTTCCCGTAACCACGGTCCCGTCTGCGGCCTTTGAAATCTGACCGGAAATGAACAGCAGATCGCCGGCGACGAGATAAGGCACATAGTTAGCGACCGGGCTGGGCGCCGAAGGAAGGCTCAGACCCAGGGCTTTGAGCCGGGCGTCCACGGTATCACTCATCCTCGTCTCCGTTTTCTTGTCCAATATCAGGGCGGCGGGCGCCGTGGCCGCCCTTATAACAAGCTCCCCGCGGGTATTCTTTTGCGGCTATCTTTCTTATCCGTCGTAATGGACTTTGCAACGGCCCATCAGCGGCCTAAATTTAACGCTAGAAAACAGGGCGGCCCGCACGGAGGGCCGTCTGCGAAGAAGGACGAGTGGAATGCGCGTATTCTCGAAGCTCACGGCTGGCGCCGCGGTTGCAGGCGTCTGTCTGTGGGCTCTCGTCGGCACGGTCTTCGCCCAGACGGCGCTCAAGGGAGCGGCCCGGGCGGATATCGTGTTTGCGCCGCATCGGGCGATCTACGATCTGTCCCTCGACGAGACCAATTCCGGTTCCGGCGTCGCCGGCGTGTCCGGCCGCATCGTCTATGAGCTGACAGGCAGCCCGTGCGAAGGCTACGCGCAGAGCATGCGCTTCGTCACCGAAACGGTGACACAAGAGGGCGATACCCAGGTCACGGACCTGCGCACGTCGAGCTGGGAGCAGGTTCCTCCACGCCGGCTGCGCTTCTCGACCAGCACCTATCAGAACGAGCAGCCCGCGGATCAGACCCAGGGCATCGCCGAGAGGGACAACCCCACCGGAGGTGCGCGCGTTGACCTGACGCGTCCCGCCAAGCGCAAGATCGCCCTCGCCGGGAACGTCTATTTCCCGATCCAGCATTCGATGGCCATCGTGAAGGCGGCCCGCGCAGGCACCACGATCCTCGCCGCCGACCTGTTCGATGGCTCCGAGACCGGCGACAAGATTTACGCGACCTCGACCGTCATCGGCCGCCAGATTCCGCCCGGCAAGGGACGCACCCTTTCGCTGTCCAGCAGCAGCGCCAAGCTCGACGACGTGCCGTCCTGGCCGGTTTCTGTGAGCTATTTCACGCCGGGCAAGAGTCAAGTCGGATACGCTTCCGCTGTATGAGATGTCCTATCGCTTCCACGACAATGGCGTCACCAGCAGTCTGCGCATCGACCACGGCGAGTTTGCCATTCGCGGCGAGCTCAAAGAGCTCACGTATCTCGACGCCGGAAAATGCCCGGTTGCCAAGCCCTGAAGCGCGCGAGAGGCTGACCTAAGCCTTGTCGTTCCAAAGCCACGCAGCACCGCGGACGCCGCCTGACGTCCCCCCATCGCGGAGGCAGCACGGTCACGTTGGCCACGTCGCTGAACACGTACGGAGCGGCAAGGCCTGGCAGCTCCGTATAGAGATGCTCGAGATGCGAAAGCCCGCCGCCGATCACGATCACTTCGGGGTCGACGATGTTGATGACGTGCGCCAGCCCACGCGCGACACGACCGGCATGGCGGGCGAGCGTCGCCTTCGCGGCCGCATCGCCGTTTCTGGCATGTTGCGCGATCGTTTCCGCTGAAAGCCGCTCGCCCGTGATCCGCTCGTGATCGTCGGAAAGGCCCGTACCCGAGATCCAGGTCTCGAGGCAGCCTTACCGTCCGCACCAGCAGCGCGGTCCCGGGTGCTCTTCGCGCGTGGGCCAGGGCAGGGGATTGTGGCCCCACTCGCCGCCGATGCCTCGGGCGCCCTCGATGAGCCGCTGCTCGATGACGATGCCGCCCCCGCATCCCGTACCGAGAATGATGCCGAAAACCGAGTGCGCGTCGCGTCCCGCGCCGTCCACGGCCTCGGAGAGCGCAAAGCAGTTGGCGTCGTTGGCGAAGCGAACCGGCCGCCCGAGTGCTTCAGAAACATCGCGTCCCAGCGGCCGCCCGTTGAGCCAGGTCGAATTGGCGTTGCGCGCCAGCCCTGTTGTGGGAGACAGCGATCCGGGCATGCCGACGCCGACGCTCGCCGTCCCGCCGGCATCCGCCTCAGACGCGCCGACGATGCCGGCGAGCGCGCCGATCGTCGCCGATAGTCGCCCTGCGGAGACGGGATGCGCAGGCGGCGGCTCGGCGCCGGCCGGATCCAGCACGATGCCCTCGATTTTCGTCCCGCCGAGGTCGATGCCGATACGCAATTCGGTCAGTCATAAAGTCTGCCGCCCGATCGCTGGTCTGGTAAGGCGGGCATGCGCCGCCACGAGTGTCTCCGCGGCAATGCCCTTCTCGGCCGCGAACATGAGCAGGAGCGACTCGTCGCCCATCAGGTGGTCGAGCACGGCGATCAAGCGTCGGCGGCGCATCGGCAGCCTGGCGCAGCTCATCGGGCTCGATTCCGGTAAGCGACAGGAAGCGGCCGAGGCGCATCGGCTCCTCGGCCAGGAACGCCAGAGCCATGAGGGCCAAGGCCTCCGCCTCGTCCTGAGAAGGAGCCGGGTCTCGTCTGCGCATGTCGTGCTCCATCGCATCTGAAGTGTGCCGAAATGGGACGCGCGAGAGGTGTGGCGGGCCCACCCCCTTAAGCTGTTGGTAAAACATCAGGGTGCACACTCCACTGCAAATGACCCGCAGAATCGTGCAGGTATATGGCGGGGCAACATGCGAACCTTCGACGATGACCTACCAGGAGACGAGGATGGCCGTCGAGGGCCCCGCGCAAGGCAGCAAGCGCGGGGCGAAGTCCGTTTTGATCGTGGAGGACAACGAGCTCAATATGAAGCTCTTCCACGATCTGCTGGACGCCTATGGCTATCGCACCATTCAGACGCGCAACGGGCTCGACGCATTGTCACTCGCCCGCGAGCATCGTCCGAGCCTCATTCTCATGGATATTCAGTTGCCGGAGGTTTCCGGTCTTGAAGTTACCAAGTGGCTCAAGGAAGACGAAGAGCTGCGGACTATTCCAGTCGTAGCCGTTACGGCATTCGCCATGAAGGGCGACGAGGAGCGCATCCGATCGGGTGGATGCGAGGCCTATGTGTCGAAGCCGATATCGGTCGCGGTGTTTCTTGATACTGTCCGGCGCTTCATCGGCGAAGCGTAACGGCCCAGAGCATTTTTGGTGTTGTTGAGTATTTTTGGTGTTGAGAGTTTAAGATGACGGCCAGGGTCCTCATTGTCGACGACATTCTCGCCAATGTCAGGCTACTGCAGGCGAGGCTCGAGGCGGAATACTTCGAGATTGTGACGGCCTCGTCCGGACAGGCCGCCTTGGATATCTGCGCGCGCGAGCGCGTCGACGTCGTTCTTCTCGATGTCATGATGCCGGGCCTCGACGGTTTCGAAGTCTGCCGAAGGCTCAAGTCTCAAGCCCAGACCCTGCACATCCCAGTCGTCATGGTGACGGCGCTCGATCAGCCGTCCGACAGGGTTCAGGGCCTCGAAAGCGGGGCCGACGATTTCCTTACCAAACCCGTCGACGACATCGCCCTCGTCACGCGCGTGAAGAGCCTCGCCCGTCTCAAGATGTTGAACGACGAGATGCTGATGCGCGCTTCGACCAGCCGCCAGATGGGCATCTCGGACGAAGAGGCCATGAAAGCGGTGCTTCTCGGACAAGCCGGGCCGCATTCTGGTGGTTGACGATCATCCGCGGTCGTCGTCGCGCCTCATGGGAGCGCTTGCGAAGCACCACGAGGCCTATATCGAACCCGATCCGCAGGTAGCGCTGATCAATCTCGCCGAGCAGAGCTTCGATCTGTTGATCGTCGCCGCGAACCTCTCCGCATCCGATGGCCTGCGTCTGTGCTCGCAGGTTCGCTCCCTCGATCGTACGCGGCACACGCCGATCATCCTCATGGTCGATCCGGGCGAAGAGGCGCGTCTCATGCGCGGTCTCGACATGGGCATCAACGACTACGTCATGCGGCCCGTCGATCGCCACGAGCTTCTCGCCCGCGTGCGCACGCAGATCCGGCGCAAACGCTATTCCGATTTCTTGCGCAACCAGCTGCGCGAGAGCGTCGAGATGTCCATCACCGATCCGCTGACCGGCCTGCACAATCGCCGCTACATGGAGCGCCATCTGAAGACGCTTATGACCGATGCTCTGCGCACCGGCCGGACGCTGTCGATCCTGGTCGCTGACATCGATCACTTCAAGCGCGTCAACGACACCTACGGCCACGATGCCGGCGATCTCGTCCTCAAGGAATTTGCCGATCGTTTCCGCCGCTATACGCGCGGGCTCGATCTCGCGTGCAGGCTGGGCGGCGAGGAGTTCCTGATCATCATGCCGGACACCGACAAGGTGAGGGCGGCGCAAATCGGCGAACGGGTGCGCGAATGTGTCGCAGGAACGCCGTTTAGGATTGCGGACGGGAGCGAAATTACGGTTACCGTGAGCGTCGGACTGGCAACCCTGGATGGAGCGCAAGACACGTCCGAGCTGCTGTTCAAGCGCGCCGACAGCGCCCTTTATGCCGCCAAACGGCGCGGCCGTAACCAGGTGGCTGAGGATGCCGCCTAGGGCCGCACAGCGCCTAGCGCAATGACATACATAACTATTCCGTAGTCTCTCAGGGCCCAGCCGTGGCGCCCTTGGGATGACGCGCGCGTGCGACCAGGGAACGATCCTGAACGCCCCTTACCGCAGGGCAGTGATCAGCCACGCGCAAGCTAGAGTGCGATATTCTCGAATCAAAGTGGGGCCGTGCCCCAGCTGCAATGGTCAAGCGCCAACTTGATTTGGCCTTGTTGATCTGACAGAGTGATACAGCGTTTAGAGGGGGTTCTTTAAACATTTTACCCGCGAACGCAGAGTTTTCGCCGTTTGGCGATGAATTCAGCTTTGCAGGTCGATTGGTTCCCGTGACCCACTGGGTCCGCCGCATCTCCTAGTGGAACGGGAATTTCGTGGTCGGGGTGTGAACGGCGGAGTTACTCCTAATTCAATACCGTTCCCGGCTCTCCACGACACCAGGTGGGACGTCAACGCCCTCTTTGACAACTATCTGGTCACTAGGCCAGGGTCCGTAGCTCTCCCGGAATGCTTACCCCGCTGCCGGGAGGTTACGGACCTTGGTTGAGCCCTTCCCCGCGGCTGCCACAGCAGCATTTTCAAAGCTCTTGGAGAGCAGCCGGCTTGAGCTATGAGCCGCCGGCGATAACGCGCTACTTGATCTTCGTTTCTTTGAACTCGACGTGCTTGCGCACGACCGGGTCATAGCGCTTGAACACCAGTTTCTCGGTAGACGTACGCGGGTTCTTCTTGGTGACGTAGAAGAAGCCCGTGCCAGCGCTCGAAAGCAGCTTGATCTTCTGTGTGATTTGCTTGGCCATGATCCGGCAATCTGTAAAGAGGATGAGGTTGAATTCGGAGTGCGCAACATACTGTCCGCGCCTCAGGTGTCAAGCCGAGCCTGCCCCCTGCGACAGCATTCGGCGTTCAAATGTGCCGCTTCTATGAAAGTAGAAGGGGACGGACTTTGCAGCCTCTGCTTCAGGCTTGGCGCTGAGGATCGTCGCGAGATCGCCGACGATGGTCCTCGTAATTGACGGCAGGTTAAGGTTTGCCGCATCCGCAAGGGTAAACCAGCCGATCTCGGAGAATTCACCATCATTAGCGTCCACGCGGTGTCCGATCTCCGACGCATGCGTGTAGAAGAAGCGCGTGTCGTAGCGCCGCGGCCGGCCCGGCGGAGTAATGGCGCGGGCGAAGAAGCGGAGCCCGCCGACGCGCGGCAGGAAGCCGTGCGCAAGGAACGTGGACCACGGGCCCGCCTGGCGGCGCTTGAACTCGCTCGAAGGTGAGCCGACGAGGATGCCGGTCTCCTCGAAGGTTTCGCGAATGGCCGCGAGCGCAAGCGCCTGCGCCCGTGACGGGCTCGGCGTTCCGCGCACATTCCGCATGAGCAAGTCGATGTCAGGGTCACGCAACGCATCCGCAGGCGTCATGCGATGGTCGCTACGCTCGACGCGGCCGCCCGGAAACACATAGGCGCCGGGGAGGAACACTTGATCCGGCCGGCGCCGTCCCATCAGCACGCGCGGCTCGGCGTCGGCCCTGTCGATGATGACGAGTGTCGCGGCGTCGCGCGGACGGATGCGCGCCTGTGGCGGAACAGCAGCCTGAACGGGCGCTATGCCTTCCGCCACTATACGCTCCCTCTGAAGATGACTTTAAGGATGTCCCGGCTCTTGCACCGGCCTGGGTTCTTCGCCGCCGAAGCCGTGCATCCTCAGCGCCCACTGAAGTCCGACCAGGGCGCCTTTGACGATGGGCAGCAGCACGAGGCTCATGATCACGAGCAGCGGCAGCCAGATGGCGAGGTGCACCCAAGTCGGCGGATGATACGCCACCTCGGCGGCAAGGATGCCGCCTACAACGACATGACCGACGATAAGCATGGTGAAATAGGGCGGCGCATCGTCGGCGCGTTGATGATGAAGGTCCGTACCGCACACGTCGCAGGTGTGCACGACCTTGAGATATTTCGAATAGAGCTGCCCCTTGCCGCAGGCCGGACACCGACAGCGCGCCCCACGGCCCATGGCCTGCATGACGTCACGGCGCTCTTCGGTGGCAGCAGGCGCCGGGCTTCCTTCGATCTCGATCATGGAACTCTCGCTGGTTTCCGCCCTGCCGCGCTTAGGATTTAGGCAGTGGGAACGGCCGGCACAACGTGGCTCATCGACGCCGCGACCGCTGGTTGAAGCGGTGCGAGCCTTTAGCCTTTGCATTCGCAAGGGTGCTCTGCTTGCCGGCGGTGCGCATCTCGAAGCGCATGGCGCCCGCGCTGGGGATGACCTCGACCAGCTTGACCGTCACCTGATCGCCGAGCTGGTAGGTCTCGCCTGTGCGGTTACCGACGAGAGCATGGGCTTGCTCTACGTAATTGAAGAAGTCGCGACCGAGCGTGGACACGGGGATGAAGCCGTCCGCGCCCGTTTCCTTGAGCTTCACGAAAAGCCCCGAGCGCGTCACGCCGGCGACGCGGGCTTCGAAGGTCGCGCCCACGCGGTCGGCAAGGTGCGCTGCGATCATGCGGTCCACGGTTTCGCGCTCGGCCGCCATGGCGCGCCGCTCGGCGTCCGAGATCGCCTTGGAAATGTCCCTGAGGTTCTGCGTCTCGCTGTCCTGCAGGCCGTCCGAACCGAAGCGGAGCGCGCGCACCAACCCGCGATGCACGAGCAGGTCGGCATAGCGGCGAATGGGCGAAGTGAAATGCGCATAACGCGCGAGATTGAGGCCGAAGTGGCCGATGTTGGTCGGATTGTATTCCGCTTGTGCCTGCGCGCGCAGGATCACCTCGTTGACGAGCTCCGGCACCGGCAGGTGCTTGGCGCGCGCGAGGATGCGATTGAAGGCCTCGGGTTTCAGTGCAGTGCCCGCCGGCAGCTTGATGTCGAGCGTTTCGAGGAAGTCGCGCAGCGAGGCGAGCTTCTCCTTCGAAGGCGCATCGTGGATGCGATAGACGACGGCCGTCTTCTTCTGCTCCAGCGTCTCCGCAGCAGCCACGTTGGCGAGGATCATGAACTCCTCGATCAACCGATGCGCTTCGAGGCGCGGCGGCACGACGACATTCGCGATACGCCCCTCACCGTCGAGCACGATCTTGCGCTCCGGCAGATCGAGATCCAGCGGCTGGCGGGTATCGCGTGCCTTGGCGGCGGCCCTGTAGGCGGCCCACAGCGGCTTCAGCGCGCGATCGAGCAGCGGCGCCGCCTTCTCGCCCGGCTCGCCGTCGATGGCGGCCTGCGCATCCTGATAGCTGAGCTTGGCCGCGCTCTTCATCATGGCGCGCATGAAGGTGTGGCTGCGCTTCTCGCCATGCTTGTCGAGCACCATGCGCACGGCGAGGCACGGACGCTCTTCCAGTTCGCGCAGCGAGCAGAGATCGTTGGAGATGCGCTCCGGCAGCATCGGCACGACGCGGTCGGGGAAGTAGACCGAGTTGCCGCGGATCTGCGCTTCCTTGTCGAGGCGCGTGCCGGAACGGATGTAATGCGCCACGTCGGCGATGGCGACGATAACGACGTGGCCGCCCTGGTTCTTCGGGTCCGTATCCGGCTCGGCGTAGACCGCGTCGTCGTGGTCGCGCGCATCGACGGGATCGATGGTCAGGAGTGGGACGTTCGTCAGGTCCGTGCGGCCCTCGTAGGACGGCGGCTCGAGCGTTTCCGTCTCGGCCAGCACGAGGGCCGGAAAGTCGTCCGGAATGCCGTGGGCGTGCACGGCGATGAGGCTGATCTTGCGGCTGTCGTCGGGGTTGCCGAGCGATTCCAGAACGCGAGCATCCGAAACCGAGTGCCGCGACCGGCTCGACAGATCGAAGCGCACCAGGTCGCCGTCTTTGGCGCCGCCTTCGTCGCCCTTCTGCACCTGCCAGGAGCGGAGCTCGCGCCGGTCGATCGGCTCGATCGTGCCACCTCCGTTCGGCCGCTTTCGAAAGATGCCGAGAAGTCGCCGCTTGTCACGCGGCAGAACCTTGATCGCCTCGGCTTCGTAGCGATGGCCTTCGACGTCGGGAGTTTCGAGCCGGTTGATGCGCGCCAGAATGCGGTCGCCGATGCCGAATTTCGCCTCAGCGTCGATCGAAGGTTTGCGATGCGTGAGCACGAGAACCGTAGGCCGCTCGCCGTCTTCATCCCAGATGGCGGGTTGCGCGAGAAGATCGCCGTCTTCATCACGTCCGGTGATTTCGAGCACGGTGACGGACGGAAGCTTGCCCTTCTCGCGCAGGTGCTTGCGATCACCGGCGAGCGAACCTTCGTCGGCCATTTCCGACAGCATGCGCTTCAAGGCGATGCGCGCGCCGCCCTTGATGTTGAACGCGCGCGAGATCTCGCGCTTGCCGGCTTTGCCCGGCGCTTCGCGCAGGAACTTCAGGATTTCCTCGCGCGACGGCAGCCCCTCGGAGCTATCGGTATTTTTGCGTTTCGGACCCTTCGCCACCGTCCTCAGCTTTCAGCAGCGGTTTTGGCTTTTGCCTTGGTGGACTTTGCCGCCGGAGCCTTCTTCGCCTTTGGCGCCGCTTTCTTGGCGGGCTTTGCGTCGTCGTCGTCGTCGTCGTCGGGCAGCGGCCTTTGCCTTACCCTTCGGCGCGGCGGCCTTCCGGGCCGGCTTCTTGCCGCCACCCTTGGCGGCGCGCTCCTGACAGAAGCCTGACCGCTTCGTCGATGCTGAGCGTTGGCCGGGTCCGTGCCCTTCGGCACCGTGGCGTTGACCTTGTTCCAGCTGACGTAGGGACCGTACTTGCCGTCGAGCACCTGCATCTTGCCGCCGCCGCCCGGATGCTCGCCGAGCTCCTTGAGCACCGTCTTGACCGCGGCGCGACCGAAGCGGCCGCCGCCTTTGCCGGCGCGCTTTTCAGCCAGCAACGTCACGGCGCGGTTGAGGCCGATGGTGAACACGTCCTCGATGCTGTCGACGTTGGCGTACGTGCCGTCATGCAGGATGAACGGTCCGTAGCGGCCGAGGCCGGCCGTGATCGGCGTGCCGGTCTCCGGATGAATGCCGACCTCGCGCGGCAGCGACAGAAGCTGCAACGCCTTCTCGAAGTCGATGGTCGCGGCGTCGATGCCCTTCGGGATCGATGAGCGCTTGGGCTTCTCGTCGCCTTCGGCTTCGCCGAGCTGCAGGTACGGTCCGAAGCGGCCGGCCTTGACCAGCACAGGCAGACCCGTCTCGGGATCGAAGCCGAGATCGCGGTCGCCACCGCCGGTCACTTCGCCGGAGAGCTGGCGCGTGTACTTGCAGTCCGGATAGTTGCCGCAGCCGATGAAGGCGCCCGACTTGCCCGAGATCTTGAGCGAGAGGCGTCCGGTGCCGCACTTGGGGCAGAGGCGCGAATCCGAGCCGTCTTCCTTGGCGGGGAACACGTGCGGCCCGAGCATCTCGTTCAGCGCTTCGAGCACGTCGCCGACGCGCAGATCCTTGATGCTCTCGACAGCGCCCGTGAAGTCACGCCAGAAGTCGCGCAAGACCTGCTTCCATTCCAACTCGCCGTTCGAAATGAGATCGAGCTTCTCCTCCAGCGCGGCCGTGAAGTCGAACTCCACGTATTTCTTGAAGAAGCTTTCGAGGAACGCAATGACGAGGCGGCCCTTATCCTCAGGGATGAGCCGCTTCTTGTCGATGCGGACGTAGTCGCGCTCCTGCAGCACGGCGAGCGTCGAGGCGTAAGTGGAGGGGCGGCCGATGCCGAGCTCTTCCATCTTCTTGACCAGCGTCGCTTCGGAGTAGCGCGGCGGCGGCTGCGTGAAATGCTGCTCGGCTTCGATGTTGCGGTCCGTCACCTTGTCGCCTTCGGCGAGGACGGGAAGCCTGCGGTTCTCGTCGTCCTCCTCGGCGTGATCCTCTTTGCCCTTCTCGATCGACGCGCACTTTCTCGTCGCGGCCTTCCTCGTAGACCTTGAGGAAGCCGTCGAACTGCACCACCGAGCCGCTGGCGCGCATCGTGTAGGTTTTGCCGTCGCGGCCCTTGACCTCGATGTCGGCCGTCGTCTGCTTCGAACTCGGCCGAGGCCATCTGGCTTGCGACGGCGCGCTTCCAGATCAGCTCGTAAAGCCGGGCCTGATCCTTCTCGAGATAGCGCGAGACCTCGGAAGGCTTGCGCGCTGACGTCCGTCGGGCGGATGGCCTCGTGCGCCTCCTGGGCGTTCTTGGCTTTGGTTTTGTATTCGCGCACGAAAGGCGCGACGTAACGCGGCGAGTACTCGCTGGCGATGAGGCCGCGAATGGAGTTGATCGCTTCGGGAACGATGGTGACACCGTCCGTTCGCATATAGGTGATGAGGCCGACGGTCTCGCCGCCGATATCGACGCCTTCATAGAGCCGCTGGGCCACCTGCATGGTCTGCTTGGCCGAGAAGCCGAGCTTGCGCGAGGCGTCCATCTGCAACGTCGATGTCGTGAACGGCGCATAAGGGTTGCGCTTGACGTCGGCTTCTTCTCCACCGACACGACGCTTGAATTCGCCCTTTTCGATGGCGGCTTGATCGCGAAGGCGGAGGCTTCGTCCTTGATGTCGAGCTTCTTGAGCGCGGTTCCGGCGATCGCCTGCAGGCGGGCAGGGAACTCCTCGCCCTTCGAGGTCGCCATCGTGGCTTCGATGGACCAGTATTCGTCGGTGCGGAAAGCTTCGATCTCGGCTTCGCGGTCGCAGACGAGGCGAAGCGCGACCGACTGCACGCGGCCGGCGGACTTCGCGCCTGGAAGCTTGCGCCACAGCACGGGCGATAGCGTGAAGCCGACGAGATAGTCGAGGGCGCGGCGCGCCAGATAGGCTTCGACCAGCGGCCCGTCGATCTGGCGCGGCTCGGCGAGCGCTGCAAGGATCGCCTGCTTGGTGACGGCGTTGAAGGCCACACGCTCGACGTGCATGCCTTTCTTGATGGCTTTCTTCTGCGTCGAGGATCTCGAGCAGATGCCAGGAGATGGCCTCGCCTTCGCGATCAGGGTCGGTCGCCAGAATGAGCTTGTCGGCGCCCTTTACCGCTTCCGCGATCTCGCGAATGATTTTCTGGGAGCCGCTGTCGATCTCCCACGTCATCTCGAAGTCCTGATCGGGCGCCACCGAGCCGTCCTTCGACGGCAGGTCGCGCACGTGTCCGAACGACGCGATCACCTTATAGTTGCTTCCAAGGTACTTATTGATGGTCTTGGCCTTGGCGGCCGATTCCACGATAACGACGTTCATTTCGAACTTTCTGGCCTTGATTGGGCTGGCGCCAAGGTCGTTCGCCGCCCGTTGCTCATCTTGTATGGAGAGCCGGGCATACGGGGCTCGGCACCGTCAACGCACGGAAACATAAGACTAATGGCCGGATTAAGGATGACTTGAGAACCGTATCCAGACCCGGTTCGGAGGCGGGAACATGGGTGATGAATGGACGCCTGTCAAACTAGGCCCTGAGTGCGCTCACGCGGCAACAGCCCTTCGCCACACAACTCTCACCTAAGCCAGATCGGACTATTGAGCAGTTATTTCAACGGGATGCGGCCATGTGCCTCTGAACGCTTGATACGTAAAGCGAGGCTGGATGTGGCCGGGCGATGACGAACCCTTAAACTTAGCCGAGCGCGGGGGCAAGGACCGCAACTGCCGACGCGAGCTCGCCGAAGTGGCCGATGGTCCGATCGGCAGCGAGGTCATCGGCCGGCATGTCGGGGTACCCGAAGCTGCAGGCGATCACGGGAACAGAAGCGGCTCTCGCGGTTGCGATGTCGATGCTCGTGTCGCCGATCATGATGGATCTTGCCGGATCCCCGCCGGCAAGGAGCACGACCTTACGGAGATGGTCGGGGTGGGGTTTGTATACGGTAAACGTGTCCCGTCCGGCCAGCGGCCGCAAACAGCCCCGTCATACCGAGCGCATCGAGCAGACAGGCGCGACAGGTCCTCGCGCTTATTGGTGCAGACGGCGAGGCGGAGCCCGTGCACGGCGAAGCTCTTCCAGCGCCTCCACGGCGCCGTCGAAAGGCCGGCTGTTGTTGGCGATGTTGGCTTCATAATATGCCAGAAAGAGCGCGAGCAGGCGATCGACCTCGGGCTCGGGAAGCGTCAGGCCGGTCTGGTCGCAGGCCCTCGACGATCATGTGGCGCGCGCCGTAGCCGATGGAGGCCCGGAGCGTCTCGTCCGGGACAGGCGCAAGGCCAAGGTCGGCGAGCGCATGATTGGTCGCGGCCACGAGGTCCGGCGCCGTATCGACGAGCGTGCCGTCGAGGTCGAAAACGAGGGTGGGCTTTGCATGCCGCCTTCTACCGTCGCCGGCCGGCGCTGTCATGTCCTTGCGAAACGAGACCCGAAGTTTGATGTCTTCGTGTGGGCCAGGCGCCGTTTGCGCCACGGGAAGGCTTGCGGCCCCGCCGTCTGACTGGCAGACAGAGGCTGAACGCACCGAGGAATATGATGTCGGCTGAAAGCCATAAGCTCGCCGCGGCTGAGCGTGCGCTTCGATTTGTCGAGCCTAAGATGCGGCTCGGCCTGGGCACAGGGTCGACCGCGACGAAGTTCGTCGATCTGCTGGGCGCCGACGTGCAAGGACGGTCTCAGTGTCCTCTGCGTGCCGACCTCGGAGGCGACGCGGAAGCAGGCGGCCAGCTCTCGGCATTCCCCTGTCCACGCTCGATGAGACACCCTTCCTCGATCTGACCATCGATGGCGCCGACGAGCTCGACAGCGAGCTGCGCCTCATCAAGGGCGGCGGCGGGGCGCTGCTGCGCGAGAAGATCGTCGCCACCGCATCCGATCGCATGATCGTGATCGCCGACGCCTCGAAGCGCGTCGAGAAGCTTGGCGCTTTCCCATTGCCCGTCGAGGTCGTGCGCTTCGGCGTCACGGCCACGCGCAACATGATCGAGATGCTGGCGGCCGATGCCGGCTGCCAGGGCGAGATCCGCCTTCGTCTCGGCCAGGATCGCCAGCCGTTCGTGACCGATGGCGGCAACTACATCTTCGATTGCGCTTTCGGACGTATCGACGATCCTGAATCGCTCGACGAGGCGCTGAAGTTCATTCCCGGCGTGATCGAGAACGGCCTGTTCCTCGGCATGGCCGATCTGGCTGTCGTGGCCGGCGCGGAGGGCGTGGTCGTGCTCGAGCCGCAGGACGACAGGTCCACCGAACTCGCGTGAGGCCGCTTTCCCGGCGCGCTGGATGTCGATTGGCCAGATGTCGTCAGGATTGCCTGTTAGACGCGGGGCACGCCGGCCCGTAACGTCAAACATGAGACCAAAGACATTCGGCAAATGCGGATTCTGACATGACGCAGACCGACTACGATCTGTTCGTGATTGGCGGCGGCTCAGGCGGCGTCCGCGCCGCTCGCGTTGCGGCGAGCCACGGCGCCAAGGTCGCAATCGCGGAAGAATATCGCTTGGGCGGCACCTGCGTCATTCGCGGCTGCGTACCGAAGAAGCTATTGGTCTATGCGTCGCGCTTCGGCGACGACTTCGAGGATGCGCGGGCTATGGCTGGAGCCTCGGCGCCGAACCGAAATTCGACTGGGCGACGCTGATCGCCAACAAGGATCGCGAGATCGACCGCCTCGAGCGCGCCTACGAAAGCAATCTCAACCTGCGCGGCGTCACCATCATGAGGGCGCGCGCCGTGCTCGATGGGCCGAACGGCGTGCGCTTGAACGACGGCTCGCGTGTGACGGCGCGCGTGATCCTGATTGCGACCGGCGGGCATCCCGTGATCGATCCCGATTTGAAGGGCGCCGAGCACGTCATCACCTCCAACGAGATCTTTCACCTCGACCGTCTGCCGCGCCGCGTCGTCGTCGTGGGCGGCGGCTATATCGCCGTCGAGTTCGCGTCGATCTTCGCAGGCCTCGGCGCCGAGACCATCCTGCTCCATCGCGGCGAGAAGGTGCTGCGTGGCTTCGACGAGGATCTGCGCGACGATCTCATGCTCGCCCTCGAACGCCGCGGCGTTCGCCTCATGATGCTGGATCATCTGACGCACGTGGAAAAATCCGGCGACACCGTCTTTGCCACCACCAACGAAGGCAAATCCATCGAGGCCAACACCATCATGGCCGCAACCGGACGCCGGCCGAGCACCGCGGGTCTCGGGCTCGAAATCCGCCGGCGTGAAGTGCGGCCATCACGGCGAGATCATCGTCGATGCGTATTCGGAAACGACAGCGCCCGGCATCTACGCCGTGGGCGACGTCACCAACCGCATCAACCTCACGCCCGTCGCCATCCGCGAGGGCCACGCCTTTGCCGATACCGTGTTCGGCGGCAAGCTTGTGTCGGTCGATCACACGCTGGTTCCGACGGCCGTGTTCACGACGCCCGAGATCGGCACCGTCGGCCTCTCCGAAGCGGCAGCGCGCGAGCACTACTCAGAGATCGACATCTACAAGGCGCGCTTCCGCCCCATGCGCAACACGCTGGCCGGCCGCGACGAGCGCATGCTGATGAAGCTCGTCGTCGATGCCGAGACCGATCGCGTGCTCGGCTGCCACGTGCTCGGACCCGACGCGACCGAGATCGTGCAGATGGCGGCCATCGCCATGCGCATGGGCGCCAAGAAGGCCGACTTCGACGCCACCATGGCGCTGCATCCGAGCGCTGCCGAGGAGCTGGTGACCATGCGCGAAAAATGGATCCCGCCGCAGGAACGGTTGTAGCAGAGCCAGTTAACTCCCACGCCGGAGCCGGTTAACCCATTGATGCCGAACACGGACGAAGAGAGTTGAGCCCGCCGCCAGCCGGGCCTATAGCTCCGGCGGAAGCTAGACCATGATCGCTTCGGACCCTATCCGTCCGAAGCGTGAATCATCGGTCGCGCTAAGAACGAGGGCATCATGGGCCGGCTTGAAAATTACGTCGCGGTCGTCACCGGCGCAGGCGCGGGCATCGGCCTCGCGACGGCGACGTTGTTCGCGGAAGAAGGCGCCCACGTCTATGTGACCGACGTCAACGGCGAGACGGCCGACCGCCGCCGCGGCCGCGCTCAAGGGCCGGGGCTTCGGCGCCACTGCCATGACGGTCGACGTCTCGCGCGGCCAGGACGTGAACGCGATGTTCCGCGCCGTCGAGGCCGCCCACGGCAAGATCGACGTGCTGGTCAACAATGCCGGCCTGAACGTCAGGAGCGATTTCCGCCATCTGTCGGATGCGGACTGGGTCAAGATCCGCGAAGTGAACCTCGACGGCGTCGTGCGCATCGCCCGCGACGGCTTCGCGCTGCTCAAGGCCTCGGGCCGGGCTCGCTGATCAACGTCGCGTCGATCATGGGCCATCGCGGCCTGCGCCAGCTCGCCGCCTACTCGGCCACCAAAGGCGCGGTGACGGCGCTGACGAAGGCGCTCGCGGTCGAGTATGCGCCTTACGACATTCGCGTGAACTCGCTGGCGCCGGGCTACATCGATACGGCTTTGACCGAGCGCTTCCTCAAGAACCCGCACGTCAGCAAGGCGCTGCTCGACAAGACGCCGATGCGGCGCTTCGGAACGTCCGAGGAGATAGCTCGCGTCGCACTGTTCTTCGCCAGCGCCGACTCGGCCTACGTCACCGGAGCCGAGCTGGCAGTCGACGGCGGCATGACCGCCGGGCTCTAACTCTGCGTTGAGAAAGCGTTGGCTCAGCCCCGAGCGCCGTCGCGGCCCAGAATTCTGAGGCGCTTGGTAACGGCCGGCCGCGCAACCCTGACCGCCTTTCGCGTGGCCTTAATGGTCACGAGGATCCCGTCGACGTTGGGGTCCGTGCGCTGGTCGAAGATATAAGACTTCGGCTGCACCGGCTTCTTCAACGGCTTGGCGCGAAACGGCAGGAATGGACGCAGCATACTCTGTCCCCCTCGGACTAAGGTCGTACGAACGATCGGCTTAGGAACCCCCCATCAGCCATCGAGCCAGCCATATCAGCCGACAGGATGTCAGGCAACGGCTCGAGCCTTTTTCGAGCAAGCCTTATGCCAGGGCCGTGCGGCCGGAATTTATCCAGCACGGCTAAGCCCGTAGACGGCGACTGTACGCTGCAGCGCGGTAAAACACAGGCCGCTCAGACCAAAGCTTCAGCTTCTGATGCTCAACGCCACGGCAACTGAAGCCGGCCATGAAATCTGGCTGTCTTGACCTTGTCCTGTCGCGATCCCTATGCAGTATGAACCGCATAAATCGCGAGGCATCTAGCCTCGACAGTCCAGGGATGGAACGCGCCATGCGCTACGATGAAAGCGATCGCGAAAGCAAAAACGTCGAAGACCGCCGCGGTGAGGGCGGCGGAGGCTTTCCGTTCCCCATGGGCCGGGGCGGGCGCGGAGTGCGCATTCCGATCGGCGGCAAAGGCGGCATGAGCATCACGTCGCTGCTGATCATTGGCGCCATCATGCTGTTCTTCGGCATCAATCCGCTGGAGGTCTTGTTCGGTGGCGGCGGTGGCAACTTCCCCGACGTGCAGCTTCCGCGCATGGACCAGGGGCAGCCGCGCACGAGTGACCGCTCACCGATAGACATTCCGGGGCTTCCCGGATCTGGCGGTCAAAAACAGGCTCAGTCGCCTCAGGGCGAAGACGCCATGAAGACGTTCATCTCGCGCGTGCTGGCCGACACCGAGGACGTCTGGACGCGGGTGTTCGAAAGCAATGGCAAGAGATATTCCGATCCGCAGCTCGTGCTGTTCTCGGACAGCACACGTACGGCCTGCGGTCACGGCATGGCGGCCATGGGGCCGTTCTATTGCCCGCTCGATCAGAAGGTCTACGTAGACCTCGCCTTCTATGACGAATTGAAGCGCCGCTTCAACGCCCCCGGCGACTTCGCCCAGGCCTACGTCATCGCCCACGAGGTCGGCCACCACGTGCAGACGCTGCTCGGCATTTCCGACAAGGTGCAGAGCCTCAAGGAGCGTTCGAGCGAGCGCGACGCCAACCGCATCCAGGTAATGATGGAGCTGCAGGCCGATTGTCTGGCGGGTGTCTGGGCCAACCTCAACGATCAGGTCAAGCGCCGTCTCGAGCCGGGCGACATCGACGAGGCGCTCAACGCCGCAAGCCAGATTGGCGACGACATGATCCAGAAGCGCACGCAAGGCCGCGTGGTGCCAGATGCCTTCACGCACGGTTCAGCGGCCCAACGCGTTCACTGGTTCAAGCAGGGATTCGAAACCGGCAAGATGCAGTCCTGCGATACGTTCAACGCCAGGGACCTGTAATACTTGTCTCATCGCAATAGAAGCGAGGACGGCACAGTCCAGCCGCCAAAAGCAAAACGTCCCGGACGGTAAGTCCGGGACGTTTTTGCATTTGATACCCGTCGTCGAGTGATGACGAGCCTAGACCATGATCGCTTCGGGCCCTATCAGCCCGAAGCGTAAATCATCGGTCTTATTAGAGCACGTCACCTGAAAAGACGCCGATAGAGCACGGCGTTGCTTGCACGCTGAGTTCCTGGCAGAGCCGCGTCGCGTCTGCTGCCGAGTTCAAAGGACCGACCACGAGGTCGTAGGTTGCGCCGCCGGTCCCGTCGGAGCCGACCGTATAGCGCGGCTGCAGTGAGCGCAGGCTGTCCCCGTGACGTTCCGCCAGGAGCGTCCAGGAGAGACGCAGGCTGTCCACCGAAGGACCGCTCGCGATCTGCACTCCGAACGTCTTGCTCGGCATAGCGGCCGGGGTCTTGACCGCCACCTTCGTCGCCGGCGTGACAATGGCCGGGCCGAACGAAACCGCCGGGCCGGCTACGCTGCCGGTCTCGAGGGATGTCTCCGCCTTCTTCGCCGCTGCGGCCTTGGCCGCGGGCTGCTGTGCGGGTGCCGCTGCCTCCGGGGTAACCACCGCAGCCTTCGCAGCCTTGGCGGCAGCGCGCTTGTCGGCCGCGATCTTCTGCGGGTCGGCCGCTGCTGCTGCCGCGGCGGTTTCGAGTACCGTGATGCGCGCCGTGATATTGCCGCCGCGTTCGTTCTGGTTGGAGACCTCCGCCTTGAGCTCCTGGAGATCGTCGCGGAAACGGTCGACCGTCTCGCGCAGCAGCCTGACTTCGGCAACGGCCTCGGTCATGGCGCGTCTTTCCTCGCTCTCCTGGGCTGTCTGCTGAGTCGGACCAGCGCCGAGAAAACTCGCGACGAGCGCCGGCTGCGTGGCGAGCAGCGCCAAGTAGAGCAGTGATCCGCTGGCCAGCACGGCCCAGATCAAGACGTAGGGAGTGAAAAATCGGCTCTTGGGAGCTTGTGCGCCCATGGGTACCGGATTGGTCTTTTCCGCCATGTCTCGTATCCGCCTACTGTCAAAAACGTCTTGAATTGATCAATATGAGTCGGGCTCGGGAAAGCCGGCATTCCGTTGACAGAAAACGGGACTCACCCGCCCAAGTGTTGCATTGAGTGTCAGAGTCCCTTCTGGGGGTCAACGCGACCGCCTCCGGCAACTGTGGACGAGCGCTGGATAAGAGAACGAAGCCGCGACACTGGAGCCCGGCGGCCACGTATGGGCGCGTCACATTCCAGGCTAGATGTCTGCGCTAAAGGGTGTGCTACGCTGGTTTTTTGGTCGGAACCAAAGGGTTGGGAATGAGCCGTCCGCTTCTCGTCGTCGTTTTGGCTGCCGGAAAAGGCACGCGCATGAAGTCGGCGCTGCCCAAGGTGCTGCACAAGATTGCGGGACGCACGATGCTGGGCCACGTGCTGGCTCTGGCCGCGGCGCTGAAGTCCGACAAGCTCGCCGTTGTCGTCGGCCCCGGCATGGACGACGTGCGCCGCGAAGCCTTGAAGCACGCGCCGGCCGCTCAGGTCTTCGTGCAGGAGAGCCAGCTCGGCACCGCCGATGCCGTGCTGGCCGCCAAGGCTGCCATATCCGGCCATCGCGGCGACCTGCTTATTCTCTATGCTGATACTCCCCTCATCGAGGCCGATACGCTGTCGCGTCTCGTCGCCGAGCTGGATCGTGGCGCCGCCGTCGCTGTGCTGGGCTTCGAAGCGAAAGACCCTGGCAGCTACGGTCGTCTGCTGACGGAAGCGGACGGAAGTCTGCGCGCCATCCGCGAGGCCAAGGATGCGACCGAGGACGAGCGCCGCGTGCGCCTCTGCAACTCGGGCGTCATGGCGTTCCGTCACGACGCGCCGCTCGACGTCCTGGAAGCCATCGGCAATCAGAATGCCAAGGGCGAATATTATCTGACCGACGCCGTCGAGATCCTGCCGCCGCGCGGGCGGTCGGGCGGGCGTCGTCGTCTGCCCCGAGACGGAAGTGCTGGGCGTCAACGCCCGCACCGAGCTCGCCGAGGCCGAAGCGATCTGGCAGCAGCGCGCACGCACGCGCATCATGACCGAGGGCGCGACGCTGATCGCGCCCGAAACCGTGTGGCTGTCGTTCGATACGCGCATCGGCCGCGATGTCGTCATCGAGCCCAATGTCGTATTTCGGTCCGGGCGTGACGGTCGCCGATGGCGTCGAGATCAAGGCCAATTGCCACATCGAGGGCGCGAAGATCGGAGCCGGAGCCCGCATTGGCCCGTTCGCGCGTCTGCGTCCAGGCGCTGATCTCGGCGCTGACGTCCACGTCGGCAACTTCGTCGAGGTCAAGAACGTGACCATGGGCGAGGGCGCCAAGGCCAATCATCTGACCTATCTCGGCGACGGCTCCGTCGGCCCTGGCGCCAACATCGGTGCGGGCACGATTTTCTGCAACTACGACGGCTTCTTCAAGCACAGGACCGAAATCGGCGCCGGCGCCTTCGTCGGCTCGAACTCGGCACTCGTCGCGCCGGTCAAGATCGGCGAAGGCGCCTATATCGGCTCCGGCAGCGTCATCACCAAGGACGTTGCTCCCGGCGCACTCGCGCTCGAGCGCTCGACGCAAGAGGAGCGTCCGGGTTGGGCGGAGAAGTTTCGCCAGATGATGGCGCGCAAGAAAGCCAAGGCTGGCTGAGGGTGCGCGTTAGGAAGCGAAATATTGTTTGATTTGCTCGGCGGGCGGTTCGCCCGCTAACGCAGCTTGAAGCCGGTTACTCGAAGGGGCCTCAATAGATGTGTGGCATCGTTGGCATTCTGGGCTCGAAGCCCGTCGCGCCCGATCTCGTGGATGCGCTGCGACGCCTCGAGTATCGCGGCTATGATAGCGCCGGCGTCGCCACCGTCGAGAACGGCCATCTCGATCGCCGCCGCGCCGAAGGCAAGCTCAGAAACCTCGAAAGCCGCCTGCTGACGGAGCCTTTGTCGGGGCACACGGGAATCGGTCATACGCGCTGGGCCACGCACGGCCGGCCGACCGAGCGCAACGCTCATCCGCACATGTCGGCGAAGGTCTCGGTCGTGCACAACGGCATCATCGAGAACTATCGCGAGCTCAAGGCCGAGCTCACGAAGCGCGGCCACAAGTTCGAGACCGATACGGACACGGAAGCCGTCGTGCATCTCATCACCGACGAGATGCAGAACGGCCTGGGCCCGGTCGAGGCCGTCAAGGCCGCGCTCGGCAAGCTGCGGGGCGCCTTTGCGCTCGGCATCATCTTCGCCGGCCAGGACGATCTGATGATCGCCGCGCGGCAGGGCAGCCCGCTCGCCATCGGCCACGGCAGCGGCGAAATGTACCTCGGCAGCGATGCCATCGCGCTCGCCCCCTTCACCGACGCCATCACCTATCTCGATGAAGGCGACTGGGCCGTCATGCACCGCTCGGGCGTCGAGATCTTCGACCGCACCGGAGCCAAGCGTCACGCGTCCGCAGATCAAGTCGGTCGCGAGCTCGCTGCTCGTCGACAAGGGCAACCATCGCCACTTCATGGCGAAGGAAATCCACGAGCAGCCGGACGTCATCAGCCACACGCTGGCCAACTACCTCGACATGGCGGAAGCGCGCGTCCGCTTTCCCGATCTCGGCATCGACCTGGCAAAGATCTCGCGCGTCACCATCTCGGCCTGCGGCACCGCCTACTACGCCGGCCTCATTGCCAAGTACTGGATCGAGCAGTATGCGCGCATCCCCGTCGAGATCGACGTCGCCTCCGAGTTCCGTTATCGCGAGCCGCCGCTGGTCAAGGACGGCCTGGCCCTGTTCGTCTCGCAGTCGGGCGAGACTGCCGACACGCTGGCGACGCTGCGCTACTGCAAGGCGGGCGGCCAGCGCATCGCCTCGGTGGTGAATGTGAGAACCTCGACCATCGCCCGCGAATCCGACGCCGTGCTGCCGACGCTGGCGGGTCCCGAGATCGGCGTCGCCTCGACCAAGGCCTTCACCTGCCAGCTGGCGGCGCTCGCCTGCCTCGCCATCGCCCTGGGCCGAGCCAGAGGCGCTATTTCAGCAGAGAAAGAGCAGGAGCTGGTCAAGGCTCTGATCGAGGTGCCGCGGCTGATCTCGACCATGCTGCGCGACGAGAGCCAGTATGCGGAGCTTGGCCCAGATCGCTGTCGCATGCGCGCGACGTGCTCTACCTCGGTCGCGGCAGTCAGCTATCCCGTCGCGCTCGAGGGGGCGCTTAAGCTTAAGGAGATCTCCTACATCCACGCCGAGGGCTATGCCGCCGGTGAGCTGAAGCACGGTCCGATCGCCCTCATCGACGAAAACGTGCCGGTCATCGTGGTCGCGCCCGAGGACGATCTGCTCGAAAAGACCATATCCAACGTTCAGGAGGTTGCCGCGCGCGGCGGCCAGATCATTCTGATCTCCGACGCCGATTCGGCCAAGGTCGGCTGCAAGGTCGAGGCCCACATCCGCGACCCCATCCGCCCATCCGTTGACCAATCCGATCATCTAGGCGGTGCCGGTGCAGCTTCTCGCCTATCATACGGCCGCATTCATGGGCACTGATGTGGATCAGCCACGCAATCTGGCCAAGTCGGTAACCGTGGAATGAGGGGAAAACGGACAATTCAGGTCTGCCCTGGATTTGCCTAGAGACTGCGCTTGAAATAGATGTGTACGGGGCTGTGCTGCGTTTTTGGGCGGCAAGGAAGAAAAACGCATGCTTAATGCGAGGGACGGGATCGTGAGGACGGCACGCATCGTGGCGGCGTTCATGATGGTCGGCACGCTGTGCATGCCCGCCGTAGGCTTTGCCGCACCTGACAAGAAGAAGGCAGCCGATGCCAAGGCTGATGGCGCCCCCAAGAAGGATCCTGCGTCGGCCGAGCGCTCCTACGCCGCCGGCACCAAAGCCTACGAGGCCGGAAATCTGAATGAAGCCGTGCAGCAGCTTTCCGCCGCCCTGGCGAATGGCGGCCTGCCCAATCCGCAGATGGCGAAGGCGCTCTATTATCGCGGCACGGCTTATCGCAAGCAGGGCAAGCCCGCCCAGGCGATCTCTGATCTCACGACCGCGGTCTGGCTCAAGGGTGGCCTTTCTGACTCCGATCGCGCCCAGGCCATGGAGCAGCGCCAGTTGGCCTACAGCGAGGCGGGTCTCGGCAGCCAGGCCCCGACCATAGGCTCGGCACCGCTCGATGCTCCGGCCGCAAAGCCTGTCCAGCAGGCTCAGGCGCCCGGCTCCGCAGCGGCCCCGCCGCCTGTCGCACCAAAGCCCGGCGTGCTGGTGGCGACCGTGCCACCTAAATCTTCATTCTTCTCGATGCCGACGATGCCGAGCATCTCGATGCCCACCATGTCTATGCCGAGCATATTCGGTGGCGGCACCACGTCGTCGCCCGCTCCTGAAGCTCCAGCGGCCGTAACCGCGCCTGCACCTGCGGCCGCCCCTGACAGCTCGTGGCAGACGGCAACGGCGGCAGCCGACGCGACACCGGCTTCGGTTCCGAGCGCCGGCTTCGCGGTCTCGGAACCGGCCGCGGCCCCAGCGGCGCCTCCGCAAGCCGCCCTTGCCCCCGCACCGCAGGCGCCGGACTCATCCGCACCCAGCACGCTCGCCAGCACCGGCTCGGCAATCACGGGCTTCTTCGGCGGCATATTCGGTGGCGGTTCGGGGTCGAGCACCCCGGCGCCCGCGACCACCACTCCCGCCTCGACCCTTGCGACCGGCTCGACCGGCCCAACTCACGGCGATACGCCGTGGGATGGAGCGACAGTGGTTGCGCAGACGTCATCGATGGTCCAGCGCGGACCTGAGGAGCCGCCCGCGCCGCTGCCATGGACGTCCGGACAAACGGTTGCCGCAGCAGAGCCGGTCTCGGCGACGTCGCCGGCGAAATCCGCGCGTGCCGCGGCGCCGTCCGGCAAATATAAGCTGCAAGTTGCTGCCGTCCGCTCCCGCGAGGAGGCCGAGAAGCTCGCCGCTTCGCTCAACGGCTATCAGGCCGTGCAGACAGGCGCCGTCCAGTCCGAGATCGACGAAGCCGTGATCGGAAGCATGGGCACGTTCTATCGCGTCCGCCTCGGCCCCTATGCCGATGCAACGGAGCCGGGCCAGCTCTGCAAGACGTTGCGGCCGCAAGGCTTCGATTGCATGGTCGTCACGCAATAACGTCGAGAGTGGCTGACGTCCGAGGTGTGCCTATCGGCCGGGCACAGTCTGCGCCGCTGCAGGTGTTGACGCGGCGGCGTTTGATCCGCACCATAGCAACCGATGACAGATAAAGATCAGGAGCGCCGCGGCGAGACTGCGAAACGGCGGAGCCGAAGGCCTCTCGGCCGGCTTGCAGCGCTTGGCTACCGACGGCGATCCGCCGCTCCGCATCGGCTCGCGGCTGAGAAACTATTTTCTCACCGGGCTGATCATCGTCGGGCCCGTGACGCTCACGATCTATATCATCTGGTGGTTCATCAACATCACGGACACGTGGCTGAAGCCGTTCGTGCCGCGCATGTATCTGCCCGAAACCTATTTGCCCTTCGCTGTCCCGGGCATCGGCCTCGTGTTCGGCATGATGTTTCTCACCCTCATCGGGGCGCTGGCTGCAAACCTGCTGGGCCGCTCGCTGATTTCGTTCGGCGAGATGATGCTCGATCGCATGCCGATCGTGCGCAACGTGTATCGGCGCGCTGAAGCAGCTGTTCGAATCCATGGTCAAGACGGCAGGCGCGCAGCATGGCTTCGAGAAGGTGGGTTTGATCGAGTTTCCGTCCAAAGGGCTCTGGTCGCTCGTGTTCGTCACCGGCGAGACCAAGGGCGAGATCAGCCTGACCCAGCCGGGCGGTGAGGAGGATCTGCTCACCGTCTTCATGCCGACGGGCATCGTGCCGCCGACGGGCTTCATCTGCTTTATGCCGCGCCGCGACGTCACCTTCCTGAAGATGTCCGTCGAGGACGCGGCCAAGGTCATCATCTCGGCCGGAATGGTGGTGCCGGACTATCAGGCGCGCCTGAAGCAGCTGGCTGAGAAGTCGAGAACGGACACGCCCCGCACACAGCCGCCGGCTCCACCGCCGCCGGGCTTCACCACCAGCCCGTAAAAATCGGACGCGCTCACGCCGCGCGGAACAGGCGCACGGCCTCGTCGCATTCGAACAGGTAGAGCAGCCGCCGCAGCGCCTCGCCGCGCGGGCTCTTGAGATCCGGGTCCGCCTGCAGCACGAGCCGCGCGTCGTCGTGGGCCGCCGCAAGCAGCGTTTGAAAGCCTGGAATGCCGGCGACGCGGAATTCGGCTTCGCCGCTCTGGCGCGCGCCCAGCACCTCGCCGCCGCCGCGCAACTCGAGGTCCTTCTCCGCGATCTCGAAGCCGTCTTCCGTCGCTTCCATCATCGCAAGCCGCTTCTGCGCCGTCTCGCTCATCTGGTCCGTGTGCAGCAGCATGCAGAAGCTCTCGCGCGATCCGCGCCCGACGCGCCCGCGCAACTGATGCAGCTGTGCCAGGCCGAACCGCTCCGCATGCTCGATCACCATGATGTTGGCGTTGGGCACGTTGACGCCGACCTCGATCACCGTCGTCGCCACCAGCACCTTGAGCTTGCCGGACGCGAACGCGGCCATGGCCTTGTCCTTTGCGGCGCCGCTCATGCCGCCGTGCAGAAGCCCCACGACGCCTTCGCCGAGAATTTGCGTCAGGTGCGCATGCCGCTCCTCGGCCGCCGCGAGCTCCGACACGTCCGAGCTTTCGATCAGCGGGCACACCCAGTAGACCTGCGCGCCTTCGGCGAGCTGCGCCTTGACGCGCTCGATCAGCTTTTCGAGCTTCGAGATGCCGATCTGCTTGGTCGTGATCGGCTTCCGCCCCGCAGGCTTCTCGGTCAGCTTCGACACGTCGAGATCGCCGTAATGCGTCATCAGCAGCGTGCGCGGAATGGGCGTCGCCGTCATGACCAGCATGTTGGCGCCGCCTTCGCCGCCCTTGGTCTGCAACGCGAGGCGCTGATGCACGCCGAAGCGATGCTGCTCGTCGATGACGGCAAACGCGAGGTCGCGGAAGCGCACGTCCTCCTGGAACAGCGCATGCGTGCCGATGAGGATGTCGATGTCGCCGGCCGCGAGCCGCGCCAAGGTTTCGTCGCGGCCTTTGCCCTTTTCGCGTCCCGTCAGCAGGCCGATGCGAAGCCCGGCCTTGATCGCCAGGGGCTCGATGGTTTCGAGGTGCTGTCGTGCCAGCACCTCGGTCGGCGCCATCAGCGCCGCCTGCGCGCCGCCTTCGACCGCGATGGCCATGGCCATCAGCGCCACCACGGTTTTGCCCGAGCCCACGTCGCCCTGCAGCAGCCGCAGCATGCGCCGCGGCGCCGCCATGTCCTCGGCGATTTCGCCGAGCGCCCGCTGCTGCGAGCCGGTCAAAGCGAACGGCAGCGCGGCGATGATCTTGACGCGGATGCGGCCGTCGCCATACACGGGCCGCCCGCGCTGGGCCTTGAAGCTGTCGCGCACGATGGCGAGCGCCAGCTGATTGGCAAGCAGTTCGTCATAGGCAACGCGCTGCCAGGCCGGGCCACCTGGCGAAATATCGGAGGCTTCCGTCGGCCGGTGCAGAAGCGCGAGCGCATCGTGGAACGACGGCCAGTCGCGCGCCTTGAGCCACGCGGGATCCTGCCATTCGGGCAGCAGCGGGCACCCGGATCAGCGCCTGGCGCTCGGCTTTCAGCAGAACCTTGCCCGAAAGCCCCGCGGTCAGCGGATAGACCGGCTCCAGAAGCGGCAGCTCGCTGCGCTGCTCGGGCGCCACGATGTAATCCGGATGCGTCATCTGCAGCGTCTCGCCGTAACGCTCGACGCGGCCCGACACATAGCGGATCTCGCCGACCGGCAATTGCCGCTCGATGTACGACCGCTCGGCGCGGAAGAACACGAGGTCCAGCCGGCCCGTCTCGTCCTCGGTCGTCACCTTGTAGGGGGCCTTGGTGTTGCCCCGCGGCGGGCCCTTGTGCTTGACGACGCGCACCGCCAGCGTCGCGATCGTGCCCGGCACGGCCGCCGCCACCGTCGGCTCGGCGCGGCGGTCGATGACCCCGGTCGGCAGATGCCACAGCAGGTCGATCACGCGCGGCTCGGCGACGCCCGGCGGCAGGCGCAACGGCCTTCTTGACCAGGGCCGCCATGCGCGGGCCCACGCCCTTGATGACCTCGGCTGAGGCAAACAGCGGTGAAAGCTCGGGTGGCCGCATGGGCGAGGGTTAATCCATGACGGAGCGTCGCCTGCCGGCACAACATGCTGTCGCGCGCGGCAAAATCGTCGTCTCCGGCTGACAGGCGGGGGAGACGGCGCTATATGACACTCCGAGCGGGCCGAAGCAAAGCGGACTGAAAGCCGGCGGCGGCCCCGCGCAGGGTTTTGAACCGCAGTTCCACCTGATCATGACCGACAATATTGACATCCGGCGCCGTCGTGCCGCATGGCGCGCGGCGCACCGCGGCACGAAGGAACTCGATCTCATGGTCGGGACCTATGCTGAGGCGGAGCTGCCGGCCATGACGGAGGCGGCTCTCGACCACTTCGAGCGCTTCCTGGCCGTGGGCGATCCGGAGCTGCAGGCCTGGATCCTGGCGCCGGCAGCGGGCGAGGGCGGCGAGTTTGCCGATCTCGTGCACGGCGGTGCGGAAGTTTCACGGCCTATCTTAGGTGGACGAGGCTTAGGCGGCCAAGATCTTAGGCGGCGAGAGTCGTCACGAATTTGAACTCACTCTTTGAGACGTGCGGAAAAGCGTAGACCATGGGCGAGCGAACTGACCTCATTCAAACGGGCGTGCCGGAGGGGCTCGATGCCCTCGTATTGGCGCGCCTTGTCGATGAGGCCGCCGACGGCGCGCAGGCCCAGGGCCTGCTCGTGCACATCACCCGCGACGACCGCCGCCTCGACGAGCTCGAGCAGCAGCTCAAGTTCTTCGCGCCCAAGGTTCGCGTCGTGTCGTTTCCGGCCTGGGACACGGTGCCCTATGACCGCGTCGGCCCGAACGCCGACATCGTCGCCAAGCGCATCACGGCGCTGTCCCGGCTCGTGCTGTCGAGCCGCAACGAGCCGGTGATCGTGCTGACCACCGTCAATGCCGTGCTGCAGCGCGTGCCGCCGCGGACGTTCATCCGCAATTCCATGAAGAGCATCTCGCCGGGCCAGCGCGTGGACATGAACCGGCTGATCCAGCGGCTTCAGTCTCGCGGGCTATACGCGCACCGGCACCGTCATGGAGCAGGGCGAATATGCGGTTCGAGGCGGCATCGTCGACGTTTTCCCGCCCGGCCGGCAGAACCCGGTACGTCTCGATTTCTTCGGCGACAACCTGGAAAGCATCAAGGCCTTCGACGCCGAGACGCAGCGCACGGCTGCGAAGCCGCTGCGCAAGCTCATCGTCATGCCGGTGTCGGAAGTTGCTTTCGGCGAGGCGCCGACGGCGCTGTTCCGCACCCGCTACGTGGAGTTGTTCGGCGGCGCCACCGGCGACGATCCCATGTACGAGGCCGTGAGCGCCGGCTCCCGCTATTCCGGCCAGGAGCATTGGCTGCCGCTGTACCACGAACACGCTCGAAACGCTGTTCGACTACGTGCCGGGCGCCGTCCTGAGCTTCGACCATCAGGCCGAGGACACGGTCAAAAGCCGCTTCGAGCAGATCGCCGAGCACTACGACGCGCGCAAGGAAGGGCTCGAGACCGCGCGCTTCGGCGCCCCGCCCTATAAGCCCGTGCCGCCCGAGATGATGTACCTCGACGGCAGGGCCTGGGCCAAGGCTCTGAAGCCCCACAAGGTCGTGCGACTGACCCCGTTCGAGATCGCGGAAGTCGGAGAACGTCCGCCCTTGGCGCGGACGCGCGGCGCGGTCGTTCGCGCCCGAGCGGCAGGATCCGAACGCCAACGTGTTCGACGCCGTCGTGCGCTACGTCAAAAGCATTCATGAGAGCAACCGCCGCGTCATCATTGCCGCCTGGACGCTGGGTGCCCGCGAGCGCTTGAGCACGCTGCTGTCTGAGCACGGCCTCAAGGCCCAGGCCAAGATCGAAGGCTTCACGGACGCCTTGGCGCAGACCGCAGGCGTTACGTCGCTTGCCGTGCTTGGCCTCGAGCAGGGCTTCGAGACGCCTGAGCTGGTCGTCATCGCCGAGCAGGACATCCTCGGCGATCGTCTCGTCACGCCCGCGCCGCAAGGCCCGTAAGGCCGCCGACGTGCTGACCGAGGCGACGAGCCTTTCGGTCGGCGATCTCGTCGTCCATGCCGATCACGGCATCGGGCGCTTCGTCGGCTTGAAGACCATCACGGCGCTGGGCGCGCCGCACGATTGCCTCGAGCTCAAATACGCACGGCGGCGATACGCTTTATCTGCCGGTCGAGAACATCGAGCTCCTGTCGCGCTACGGCTCGGACGAGGGCGATGCACAACTCGACAAGCTCGGCGGCGTCGCCTGGCAGTCGCGCAAGGCCCGCCTCAAGAAGCGGCTGCGCGAGATCGCCTCCGAGCTGATCAAGATCGCGGCCCTGCGCCAGCTCAAGGAAGCGCCCGCCCTGGCGCCGCCTCAGGGCGCCTACGACGAGTTCGTCGCCCGCTTCCCCTATGAGGAGACCGACGACCAGGCCGCCAGCATCGAAGCCGTGCTTGGAGACCTCAACTCCGGCCGTCCCATGGACCGGCTCGTGTGCGGCGACGTCGGCTTCGGCAAAACGGAGGTTGCGCTGCGCGCCGCGTTCGTCGCCGCCATGAACGGCTTCCAGGTCGCCATCGTCGTGCCGACGACCCTGCTCGCGCGCCAGCACACGCGCACGGTGCTCGAGCGCTTCAAGAACCTGCCGCTGCAGCATCGGCCAGGCCTCGCGCCTCGTCAGCAACAAGGACCTTGCCGAGGTCAAGGACGGGCTCAAGAAGGGCACCGTCGACATCGTCGTCGGCACGCATGCGCTGCTCGGCAAGCAGATCGACTTCCAGCGTCTGGGCCTGCTCGTCATCGACGAAGAGCAGCATTTCGGCGTGACGCACAAGGAGCGCCTGAAGCAGTTGCGCGAGGACGTGCATGTGCTGACGCTGTCGGCGACGCCGATCCCGCGCACGCTGCAGCTGGCTCTCACCGGCGTGCGCGAGCTGTCGCTCATCACGACGCCGCCGGTCGATCGTCTCGCCGTGCGGACCTACATCTCGGCCTTCGATCCGGTGATCCTGGTCGATGCGCTGAAGCGCGAGCGCGATCGCGGCGGGCAGACGTTCTACGTCGCCCCGCGCATTTCCGATCTCGACGACGTGGCTGAGTTCCTGCGCGAGGCCGTGCCGCATCTGAAGGTCGCGAAGGCCCATGGCCAGCTTGCGCCCACCGAGCTCGAAGACATCATGACGGCCTTCTACGAGGGCAGCTACGACGTGCTGTTGTCGACGGCGATCGTCGAGTCCGGCCTCGACGTGCCGAACGCCAACACGCTGATCGTGCATCGCGCCGACATGTTCGGCCTGGCGGCGCTCTATCAGTTGCGCGGCCGCGTCGGCCGCTCGAAGCGCCGCGCCTACGCCTATTTCACCACGCCGCCGGGCCAGAAGCTCAGCGAGGGCGCCGAGAAGCGCCTCAAGGTGCTGCAGTCGCTCGATACGCTGGGTGCTGGCTTCTCGCTCGCCTCCCACGATCTCGACATCCGCGGCGCCGGCAACCTGCTCGGCGAGGAGCAGTCGGGCCACATCCGCGAGGTCGGCTTCGAGCTTTATCAGTCGATGCTGGAGGAAACGGTCGCGGCGCATGAAGGGCGGCGATCTCGCGAGAGCGAGGAGCGCTGGAGCCCGGAGATCTCCATCGGACTGTCGGTGCTCATCCCCGAAACCTACGTCGCCGACCTTCAGCTTCGCCTCGGTCTCTACCGCCGCCTGTCGGCACTCGAAACGCGGGCCGACATCGATGCCTTCGCCGCCGAGCTGGTGGATCGCTTCGGCGAGCTGCCGGCCGAGGTCGAGCATCTGCTGGACGTCATGGAGATCAAGGGCTTCTGCCGCGCCGCGGGCATCGCCAAGGTCGATGCCGGCCCCAAGGGCGCGGTCCTCATGTTCCACCGCAACGAGTTCGCCAACACGCAGGGGCTTGGCCGCCTTCATGCAGTCCTCACGCGGCATGGTGAAGCTGCAGCCCGATCACAAGCTGATCTTCAGGGCCGACTGGGACCTGCCCGAGCTGCGCTTCAAGGGCGTGCGCCGCCTCGTCTCGGAGCTGGCCGACATCGCCGCCAAGGGCAAGAAGGCGGCTTAGCTTATCGGTACGCTGCTCGCCTGGCCTCACCCTGTCATGGCGGAGCTATGCTCCGCGTCGACGTGAGGACGGGATAGGGAACAGTGCCTGAGCCCCGGCGCGACTGGGCGCGCAACGCTGCCAGCGTCTCCGTCTGTCATCCTCGGGCTTGTCCCGAGGACCCAAGCTTCCACAATGGAGAACCGCTGCGGTCGTGGCGCCGACTGCTCCTACGTCGGCAGAGTATGCTCCCAAGCAGACAATTGGATCCTAGGCGCAAGGCCTAGGATGACAGTGTTGGCGTGACGAGAGGTTGCGTGCTCACGCCCCCGCGCGGCTGGCGTGGCCCTTCGCGGTCGCCGAAGGCGCGCCGCCGTAGGCGATCTTCGCCACGTGAATGGCCTGGTGATAGACGAGCGGGAAAATCACGACCAGGAACGCGCCGACGACGAGAAGGTCGCGCTGTTCCGATTGATAGCCGCGATAGAGAACAAGAATGCCGGAGACGAACCCGGCGGCGCAAAGCAGCGTGATCGAGCACGGCATGCAGATGATGCGAGACGACGTACCAGCCGCCGATAACGGCGAGCAGCACGAAAATGCCGAGTGAGCCGAGGATGACCGGATGATCGGCGAGATACTGGCTGAATTCCTGAAACATCACGCTCCCCCAATACACATCGAAAATCGACTGTTTCCCTAGCCAATTTAGGCCGCGCGCGCCAGTCCGCCCACGTCACAGTGGAAAGAGCAATCAGCTGTTTTGCAGGGAAGTGTGGATAAGCCCGGCCAGCGCGCTGCGTTTCACCTTGCCGTTGGCGCGTGCGCGGCAGGGCATCGATAAAACGCACTTCGCGCGGGCACTTATAGGCTGCCAGACGCGCAGCGGCATAATCCCGGATGCTGTCGGCGGCAGGCGTTGCACCGGATTTAGGCACGACAAACGCGCCGATGACGCGCACGTCGTCCCGAACGGCGATCTCGCTGCAAGCCACCTCGGCGACGTCGGGATGCATGGCAAGAACCGCCTCCACCTCCAGCGGCGAAACGCGATAGCCAAGCGCATTCATGAGATCGTTGTTGCGGCCGAGATGCGTCACATATCCGTCGTCGTCCATGACGCCGATGTCGCCGCCGATGAACCATTCGCCGCGAAAGACGGCGCTTTCTTCCTCCGGCCGCATCCAGTAGCCGAGCATGAGCCCTGGATCGGAGCGATGCACGGCAATAAGGCCCTCTTCGCCAGGAGGTAACGGAGTTTCTCCCGCATCGACGGGAAGAATGGCGATGCGGCGCCCGGCCTGCGGCTTGCCCACCGCGCCCGGCTTGCGCGGAATGCCGGGTCCCGTCGAAATGTAGGTCGAGATCTCGCTCATGCCGAGGGCTTCATAAAGCTCGGTGCCCGTGCGCGATTGCCACTCGTCGAACAGGCTCGGCGGCGGAGATTCGCCCGCTGTCAGCGCATGCCGCAGCGACGGCATGCGCACCGCGTCCAGATCGCCGTATTTCAGGATTTGCCGGAACAGCCCCGGCACGGCTGCAAATATCGTTGCGCCCGTGAGCCGGATCAGCTGCGGCCACAGCGCCGGATCTTTATGCCCCGTGTTGATGATCGCAGTGGCGCCGTTTGCCCACGGGTCCGTCAATCCGGTGCCGAGCGTGAATGTCCAGTTGAACGCGCCGGCATGAAGGACGCGGTCGTCGGGGCCGATGCCGTACCAGCCCTGGTACATCGGACGCCGGCCGAACGAGGCGCGATGGCCGTGCAGTACGCCCTTCGGCTGCGCCGTCGTGCCGGACGTGTAGATGAGGAACGCCGGATCGTCCGCAGCCGTATCCGCATAGTCGGCGCGCCGGCCGGTCAGCATCATGGCCAGAATGTCGGAGGTGCTGAAGGTCTTCACGCCCTCCGGCAGCGAGCTCACGTCCAGCCCCGGCGCCAGCGCGATGGCAGCCGCGCCGCTGTTCTCGAGCAGGAATTGCGCTTCCGCCGCCGTGAGCTGGCTTGACGCAGGAAGCGCCACGAGCCCGGCCGCGACCGCACCGAAGAACAGCACCGCATACGCGCTCGTATTATCCAGCCGGATCATGATCCGGTCGCCGCGTTCGAGGCCGGCATCCTGAAGCGCGCCGGCGACACGCAGCACGGCATCCTCCAGCGCGGCGTAGCTCCAAGTCTCCGATGGCGCTCCGCCTGCGATGAGGGCTTCCGCGTCGTCGATGACGATCAGCGCCGGCTTGGCGGGCGACGCGCGCCCCGCCTCCGCCAAGCAATAGCGGGCCATGTTGAAACGGGAGGGGAGGGACGGAGAAGCGCGAGTCATGACGCTATTTTGGGCCCGCGACCCACCACGTGTCGAGATTGAACCCGGACAGCGGCACCGTCTCGGGATGGCCGAGATGCTTCCAGTAGGCGATCCACTGCACCGGCGGATGGAACAGCGGAATGACGTAGGACCCGGACAACAGCACGCGGTCGAGCGCCCGCACGGACGAGACGAAATCCCCCTCGGCTTCCGCAGCCAGGAGAGCGGTGATCATGGCATCGGCGGCCGGATTTTGAACGCCGGCGTAATTGTACGAACCCGGGATCGGTGGCGACGCGCGACGACCAGCGGAACAGCTGCTCGTTGCCGGGCGACAGCGACGCCGGCCACGTAAACTGGATCATGTCGAAGTCGTAGTCCTTGAGCCGCGACTGGTATTGCGCGCTGTCGACGGTTCGGATGCGGGCGCGGATGCCGAGCTTCCCGACGTCAGACGCGAAGCTCGACAGCAGCCGCTCCTGGTTCACGCTCGTGGCCAGGATTTCGAAGGTCAGAGGCTCGCCCCCCGCATTGACGAGCGTGCCGCCCTTGAGCACGTATCCCGCCGACGCCAGAAGATCGAAAGCCTTGCGCGCGTTGGCGCGGCTGTGCCCGGATTGATCGCTTTCGGGAAACGCAAAGGTGCCGTCCATGATTGCGGGCAGCACGCTGTCCTTCCACGGCTCGAGCAGTTTGCGCTCGTAGTCGTCGGCGGGCTTGCCGTTCGATGACAGAATGGAACGCGCGAAGAAGCTCTGCGTGCGCTTGTAGAGCCCATGATAGAGATTGCTGTTGATCCATTCGAAATTGAAAAGCAGGATCAGCGCCTCGCGCACGCGCGGGTCGGAGAACACGGGCTTGCGCGTATTGAACACCAGCGCCGTCATGCCCGCTGGAATCCCGATCGGCATCTCGGCGCGGATCACGCTCCCGCTCTGCACCGCCGGAAATGTGTAGCCCTGCGCCCAAAGCGCCGGATTGTCTTCATTGCGCAGATCGATCGCGCCGGTCTTGAAGGCTTCGAACAGCGTCGCGTCCTCGCGGAAATAGTCGAAACGGATCTCGTCGAAATTGAAGCGTCCGCGATTGACCGGAAGATCGCGGCCCCAATAGTTCGGGTCCCGCTCGTACGTGATCGACCGCCCCGCGTCGACGCGCGCGATGCGATAGGGGCCGGACCCGACGATGGGAACGAGTGTTGTCTGTTCGAACGTATCGGCCGACATGGCGTGGCGCGGCAGCACCGGCATGAGCCCGAGGATCAGCGGCATCTCGCGGTCGCCGCGTTCGGCCAGCACGAAACGAACCTCGTGATCCGAGATGCGGTCGATCTTGGAGACCTTCTTGTAGTAGGTGCGGTAGTTCGGCCGGCCCTTGTCGCGCAGAACCTCGAACGAGAAGATCACGTCGTCCGCCGTCACGGGCTTGCCGTCCGAGAAGCGGGCCGCGGGATTGAGACGGAACGTCACCTCGCCGCGGTCCGGCGGCACGTCGATGCTGTCGGCCAGCAGGCCGTACAGCGTAAACGGCTCATCCTGGCTCCGGGCCATGAGCGGTTCGACGACGAACTCGCGGATGCCCTGCACGGGCTCGCCACGCACGATCATCGGGTTGAGGTTGTCGTAGGAGCCCGAGGCGCCAAGCGTGATGCGCCCGCCTTTGGGAGCGTCTGGCGACACATACGGGAAATGCGTGAAGCCCGGCGGCAGCTTGGCCGTGCCGTGCATGGCGATCGCATGCGACGGCTCGGCGCGGGCAGGAAATTGTCCCGCGAGCGCGAAGAGGCTGACGAGGCAAACGAGCAAAAGGCGCAGCACGGACGTGTTGTCTCCGAGTGTCACGAAAATGGGCGTATCCCTGGTCTTACTACGGCAAAGCGGTGTTCAAGTGGCCATCAGAGTTGCGACTTTGCAACGGCCCTGTGGTATCAGCGGGCGAATGCCGCGTCTTCAGGGCTCCAGGTCACGGGAATGCCGCAATCCGGGCCTTACTGCCGGGCCGGTTGGCGCCGCGGGGCGTCAAGACCCGCGCTCCCGGCGTTGACACCCGAGTTGACGCTTGAGCGCAGCTAAGAGGGGCTGAGCTGCCGGAGCGGATATCCAGAATGGGTCCTGGGACCGGCTCACAACGAAAGGTCGAATTTCTCATGTCATACAGAGAATTTATCGCAAGAAGCGCGGTGCGCGGCGCGCTGGTGATGAGCGCAGCGGCGGCTCTGATCGTCGGGTTGAATGCGGCAAACCCGGCATTTGCTCAAACTGCGAAGGATAAGGCTCCTGCTGCGGCTCCAGCGGCCAAAAAGGATGCGGCAGCGGCGGGCGACGGCAAGCCGCAGAGCGCCTGGGTGAAGCTTTGCGAGAAGTCTCCCCTGGTCAAGAAGGACAAGGACGGCAAGGACGTCAAGGAAGAGAAGAACATCTGCTTGACGCACCATGAGCGCCTGGACGGCAACTCGGGCATGGTTCTGGTCTCGGCCGCGATCCGCCAGGTCGAGGGCAACGACAAGCAGTCTTTGATGATCATGGTGCCGCTCGGCATGGCGCTCCCTCCCGGAGTCAAGGCCGCCGTCTACACCAAGGACCAGTGGGCGAAGGCTGCAAAGAACGAGAAGATCGACGAGACCACGCTCAAGCCCATCGATCTCAAGTTCTCGCTCTGCCATCAGTCGGGCTGCACGGCTGAAACCGATGCCACTCCTGAAATCGTCGAGCAGATGAAAACCGGCGGCGGTATCATGGTTCTCGCCATGAACGCGGCTGCACAGCCGATCGGCTTCCCGGTCCCGCTTGACGGCTTCACCGATGCATTCGCCGGTAAGCCGGTCGACAATGCCGAGTACAAGAAGGCACGCGGCCAGTTGATGGCGCAGATCCGCCAGCGTCAGCAGGAAGCCTATGAGAAAATGAAGGCCGAGCAGATGAAGGACCTGCCGCCGAAGCCGGGTGAAACGGCTGGCGCAGCACCGGCTGCCAAGCCCGCCGAGAAGAAGTAAGCCACGGGTCTCGGCCCTCTCTGCCCCTAGAAACACTGAACCGCCCGGATGAAAATCCGGGCGGTTCTTGTTTGGTGCGCGAGAAGTAGGCTGTGGGTCAGTTCGGCTGCATGAACACCGCGGCAACCGCCCGTCCTCGTCTTCGACGAAGAAGTCGTTGAGCTGCGGGTGCCTGAGCGGCAGACCGCTGTCGTCGGCAAGCAGGTTCTGCTCCGAGACATAGGCGATGTATTCGGTCTCGTCGTTTTCAGCCAGAAGATGATAGTAGGGCTGATCCTTCACCGGGCGAATTTCCGCCGGGATGGCGAGCCACCAATCCTCCGAATTGTTGAACACCGGATCGATGTCGAACACGACGCCACGGAACGGGTAGACGCGGTGACGCACGATTTGCCCAAGTGCGAACTTGGCCTTGCGCATGGTCCGCAGGGCCTTCTTCGTCGTCCGAGCTTTACGCGGCGCGGGCTTCTTTGCCCCACGAGGCGCGGCTTTTACTGCTTTTCGCGGCATTGTGCCGGTCCCCCCGTCAGTCGGTCTATTCGATGGGAGACTTTATTCGCTGTCAACTAGAGTTAGCCCCCTGGGTTCAGCGACGACCAAACCCGAGATGGGCTCTGTCTGCTGGCGTATGTGATAGCAATCGAGACTAGTCGCTTGTGCAACGCGAGGCAGCCCTAAACCGTGCGCCAGCGTTAAAATCCATAAGCCGCGCCGCGCTCGGGATCCTTCTTCGCGACCAGCTTGGCGAGGTCGACGATGACCTTGGCCTGCTTCCAGGTCGCGTCGTCCTGCATCTTGCCGTCGATCATGACGGCGCCGGTGCCGTCGGGCATGGCCTCGAGGATGCGCTTGGCGAAGGCCACTTCCTTCACGTCGGGCGAGAACACGCGCTTGGCGATGTCGATCTGGGTCGGATGCAGCGACCAGGCGCCGAGGCAGCCCTGCAGGAAGGCGTTGCGGAACTGCGCTTCGCACGCGGCGCCGTCGGAGAAATCGCCGAACGGGCCGTAGAACGGCTTGAGGCCGTAGCTGAGGCAGGCGTCGACCATCTTGCCGACGGTGTAGTGCCACAGGTCCTGCTGAAGCGCGCGCGCGCGGCCGCCGCCGTCGGCGCCGGCATCCGCGAGCACGCCGTAATCCGGATGGCCGCCGCCGACGCGCGTCGTCTTCATGCCGCGCGAGGCGGCGAGGTCGGCCGGGCCGAGGCTCATGCCGTGCATGCGCGGGCTAGCGGCGGCGATGGCCTCGACGTTCTTGACGCCCTCGGCGGTTTCGAGAATGGCGTGGATGAGGATCGGCTTCGTGACGCGCGTGCCTGGCTTCGAGCTGCGCCAGAAGCTGGTCCAGATAATGGATGTCCCACGGGCCCTCGACCTTGGGCAGCATGATGACGTCGAGCTTGTCGCCGGCCGCGGCGACGATCTCGGTCACGTCGTCGAGCATCCAGGGCGAGTTGAGGCAGTTGATGCGCGTCCACAGCCCGGTGTCGCCGAAGTCGTTGTCGCGCGCCATCTCGATGAAGCCGCGCGCGGGCCGCTTCCTTGTCGTCGGCCGGGATCGCGTCCTCGAGATTGCCGAGCACCACGTCCACCTGGCCTGCGATGCTCCTTGATCTTCGCGCGGATCTTCTCGTTGTGCGGCGGCACGAAATGGATCATGCGCTCGATGCGGACGGGCAGCAGCGCGGAAGGGCTCGGGCGCGCCGATGGCGAGAGGGGCGAAATGCTTCGCGGGCGTGCGGATGGCGCTCATCGGCGGCATGACCTCGATCGAAAGACTGCTGATGCGTAAGGGATATCGCGCCGCACTCTAGACACAGCGTAACGAGAGTCAACGCGGCGTCCTTGATGCGGATGCCGGTGACAGCAGGGCAGGCGTCGGCAGCTGGGCCGTTAACCGGCGCCGTTGAGGCCGCTCGCGGGGGTGTCCTCGCCGCGCCAGTCGAACTGCTTCTCGCGCGCATTCACGAGTGAGCGGTAGGGCAGCGGAACCTTCACTTCCGGGGAATTCGATGCGCCGCTTGAACTGGATGGTGCGGATCATCTCGCGGATGCGCGGCTGGATCTCCGAGCGGAAGCGCGTGCCGCTGAACACGCCGTAATGGCCGACGCCCGGTTGCACATAATAGTAGTGCTCGTCGACCGCGACGTTGGAGCAGAGATCGTGCGCCGCTTCCGTCTGGCCGAGGCCGCAGATGTCGTCGCGCTCGCCCTCGACGGTCATGATGGCCGTTTTGCGGATGGCGCTGCAATCGACCTTCTTGCCCCGATGCATCAGCTCGCCCTTGGGCAGCAGATGCTCCTGGAAAACGGCCTTGACGGTCTCGAGATAGAACTCCGCCGGCAGGTCCATGACGGCGAGGTATTCCTCGTAGAAATCGCGGTGCGATTTGACGGAGTCGCAATCGCCTTTGACGAGGTTCTCGAACAGCTTCACGTGCGCCTGCGTATGACGCTCGAGGTTCATGGTCATGAAGCCCGTGAGCTGGATGAAGCCCGGATAGACGCGGCGGCCGAAGCCCGCATTGGGAAACGGCACGTAGTTGATGACGTTGTTCTCGAACCAGGAGAGCGGCTTTTCCTCGGCGAGCTTGTTGACCTGCGTGCGGTTGCGCCGCGTGTCGATCGGCCCGCCCATGAGCGTCAGCGAGCTCGGCTGACAAGGATCGTCGTTGGCTGCCATCACGGCCGTCGCGGCCAGAGCCGGTACTGCGGGCTGGCACACCGCCATGACGTGCGTATTCGGCCCCAGGAACTGAATGAACTCGATGATGTAGTCGATGAAGTCGTCGAGACCGAACCCGCCCTCGTAGAGCGGGCACGTCGCGCGCGTCGGCCCAGTCGGTGATGTAGAGGTTGTGCTCCTTGATCATGGCCTGGACCGTGCCGCGCAGAAGCGTCGCGTAATGGCCCGACATGGGAGCGATGAGGAGCACCTTGGGGTCGTAGCGTTTGCCGACCACGGTCTCGTCGCGGTTGAAATGCAGAAGGTTGCAGAAGGTTTTCTTAAGCACGATCTCTTCGCGCACCGGCACCTGCAGGCCGTGGACGGTTGTTTCCTTAATGCCGAACTCCGGCTTGCCGTATCGGCGCGTCATGCCTTCGAAAACGTCTAAAGCGGCAGTGACGTTTTTGGCGAATTCGGTGGACGCCAGCGGATTGAACGGAAGCTCCATTTGCGTCTTGAGAGCTCGCGCCATGAAGCGCATCGGCTGCATCAAAATGTGAGCAAGTTCATAGGTATGGTACTGCATAGGCTAACGTTCTCCTGCCGAAAATCTTCCTCTCCCGCTGAAGGTTTTCGGCTTCCGCAGTGCAACAGGGCGCTTGATCTCCGTCAAGCCCCGCGTCACAAAACGGATAAATTGCCGGAAATGTAGGCGGTCCTCTGATTACAGTTTGGGCGCAAATACACCGCATGGTGCTTGACCATGGGTTGCCCAACAAGGCAGCATCGTTGCATTGCACAATATAGGGCCTGAAGCTGAATATACGGTCAATTCAGCGACTTTGGTCCGCCACCTGAGAGATGCGATTCCGCGTATGGCGATCCTTGCAAGCCTGCATCACGTTACCCGGTACAAGTACGATCGCGCTGTTACCCTGGGACCACAGACAATACGTCTCAGACCGGCGCCCCATTGCCGGGTTCCAGTCCGCAGCTATTCGATCAAGGTCACGCCCGAACCGCATTTCGTGAATTGGCTGCAGGATCCGCACGGCAATTGGCTCGCCCGCTACGTCTTTCCCGAGAAGACGACCGAGTATTCCGTCACCGTCGATCTCGTCGCCGAGATGGCGGTCTACAATCCGTTCGACTTCTTCATCGAGGACTACGCGGAGCAGTCGCCGTTCTCTTACGCGCCCGATCTCGCCCGTGAGCTTGCGCCCTATCTCGAGACCGAGACGCCGGGACCTCTGCTGAAGAAGTTCGTGGAGTCCATTCCCACGAAGAAGGTCCGCACGATCGACTTCCTCGTCGACCTCAACGCCCGCGTGAATAGCGACATCGGCTATCTCATTCGCCTCGAGCCGGGCGTTCAGACCCCCGAGGAAACGCTGACCCTCGCATCGGGCTCGTGCCGCGACTCGGGCTGGCTTCTGGTCAACACGCTGCGCCATCTGGGTTTCGCCGCGCGCTTCGTCTCGGGCTACCTCATCCAGATGCGCCCCGACCTGAAGTCTCTCGACGGCCCTTCGGGCACCGAGGTCGACTTCACCGATCTGCACGCTTGGGCCGAAGTCTATATTCCGGGTGCCGGCTGGATCGGCCTCGATCCGACCTCGGGCCTTCTGTGCGGCGAGGGACATCTGCCGCTGGCCGCGACCCCGCACTATTCCTCTGCCGCGCCCATCACCGGCACGGTCGACGACTCCGAGGTCGAGTTCGATTTCGAGATGGTCGTGACCCGCGTGGCGGAGAAGCCGCGCATCACGCTGCCGTTCTCGGATGAGTCATGGAAAGCGCTCGTCGAGCTCGGCGACAAGGTCGACGAGAACCTCACGGCCGACGGCGTCGCGCTCACCATGGGCGGCGAGCCGACGTTCGTGTCCATCGACGATTATGAAGCCGCCGAATGGAGTACGGCCGCCGTAGGTCCGACCAAACGGATCCGCGCCGACGATCTCATCCGCCGCTTGCGCGCCCGCTTTGCTCCCGGCGGCTTCCTGCACTACGGCCAGGGCAAGTGGTACCCGGGCGAAAGCCTGCCGCGCTGGACGTTCGCGCTTTACTGGCGCCGCGACGGCAAGCCGATTTGGCAGGATCCGGAGTTCATCGCCAACGAGGATGCCACCGCTCCCGACGACATCGAGAAGACGAAGAAGTTCACCGAGGGCATCGCCGAGCGCCTCGGCGTCGGCAAAACTTATGTCGAGCCCGCCTACGAGGACCCGGCGCACTGGATCATCAAGGAAGCCGATCTTCCCGAAAACGTCGACCCGATGAAAAGCAAGCTCCAGGATGCGGAGGAGCGGGCACGCATCGCTCGCGTCTTTGGGCGTGGTCTCGGCAAGGCAACGGGGTTCGTGCTTCCTGTCCAGCGCTGGAATTCGCGCGCCGGCAAAGGCTGGATGAGCGAGAAATGGAAGCTGCGCCGCAAGCACTTGTTTCTTGTTCCCGGCGATAGTCCGCTGGGACTCCGACTGCCGCTCAATTCGCTACCCTGGATTCCGCCGCTCGCCTTCCCGCAGGTCGTTCCCGACGATCCGTTCCTCGAACGCGAAGCCGCTCCCCGATCCCGGCGAGTTCGCGCAAGTCTATCGCCGCGTCGGCGACAATCCTTATCGCCAGCCGTTTCCGCTGTCTCACGACATCGAGGGCGCATCGGTGCGCACTGCGCTTTCCGTTGAGCAGCGCGACGGCAAGCTGTGCGTATTCATGCCGCCGCTGGGAACGCTGGAGGATTACCTTGAGCTACTCACGGTCGTTGAATTGACGGCTGTCGAGCTGAATCTTCCGGTTCACGTCGAAGGCTATCCGCCGCCGCCCGATTATCGTCTGGGCGTCATCAAGGTCACGCCTGATCCCGGCGTGATCGAGGTCAACATTCACCCCGCCACGTCCTGGCGTGAATGCGTCGACATCACCGAGCAGCTCTATCACGAGGCGCGCATGTCGCGTCTCGGCGCCGACAAGTTCATGACCGACGGGCGGCACACCGGCACGGGCGGCGGCAACCACGTCGTCGTCGGCGGCGCGACGCCGGCATCGAGCCCGTTCATACGCCGCCCCGATCTGCTCAAGAGCCTCATCGTCTATTGGCAGCGCCATCCGTCGCTGTCGTATCTGTTCTCGGGCCTGTTCATCGGACCTACGAGCCAGGCGCCGCGCGTAGATGAAGCGCGTCACGAGGCGCTCTACGAGCTCGAGATCGCCATGGCCATGGTGCCGTCGCCCGCCGAGGGTCCGGCCCCCCCGCCATGGCTCGTGGACCGGCTGTTCCGCAATCTGCTCGTCGATTCGAGCGGCAACACGCATCGCAGCGAAATCTGCATCGACAAGCTATATTCCCCCGACGGCCCGACCGGCCGTCTGGGTCTGGTCGAGTTCCGCTCGTTCGAGATGCCGCCGGATTACCGCATGAGCTTGGCGCAGCAACTCTTGCTGCGGGCGCTCATTGCACGGTTCTGGCGCGACCCGCAGGCCGGCCAGCTCGTGCGCTGGGGCACGACGTTGCATGATCGCTTCATGCTCGAGCACTTCGTGTGGACCGACTTCCTGGGAGTGCTCGACGAGCTTGGTCAGGCAGGATACCCTTTCAAATCGGAATGGTTCGACGCACAGCGGGAATTTCGATTCCCGTTCTACGGCAGCGTCGAGCATGGGGGCGTTCGCCTAGAGCTGCGCCAGGCGCTGGAGCCGTGGCACGTGATGGGCGAAGAGGGCGCTGCGGGAGGCACCGTGCGATACGTCGATTCCTCGGTCGAGCGCCTGCAGGTGAAAGCCGAGGGCCTCAATCCTCAGCGCCATGTCGTGACCTGCAACGGCCGCCGCCTGCCGCTCATCTCCACGGGCCGCAAAGGCGAGTATGTCGCCGGCGTCCGCTACAAGGCATGGAAACCGTCCTCGGGCCTGCATCCGACCATCCCGCCGGATGCGCCGCTGACGTTCGACATTCTCGATTCCTGGAACAACCGCTCGCTCGGCGGCTGCATGTATCACGTCGCCCATCCGGGCGGACGCAGCTACGATACCTACCCGGTCAACACCTATGAGGCCGAGGCGCGCCGTCTGGCCCGTTTCCAGGACCACGGGCATACGCCCGGCTTCGTCATGCCGCCGCGGGCGGAGCGGAGCGACGAATATCCGGCGACGCTTGACCTCAGACGCCCGATCTCATGAGGCGCAGATCATCATTGGACGACGGGCGTGACCGGTGAGCCTGCAAGAACGATCGAGCAGCCGGACATGGACACACTCCTGTCAGGATACCGGCCGCAGCCCGGCGTCTATGATGAGATGGTCGATGCATCGGGGGCCGTTCGCCCGCACTGGCGGCCCTTCGTCGAGCGCCTTGCGGCTGAAGGCCAGCACGCCACCAAGGCCCGCTTCGATGCGGCGGACCGATACCTGCGCGAATCCGGCGTCTTCTATCGCGTCTACGACGATCCCTCGGCAAGCGAGCGCACCTGGCCGCTGAGCCATGTTCCGCTGTTGATATCGCCCGAGGACTGGAAGGCGATCGAGGCCGGCGTCGTTCAACGTGCAAGGCTGATCGAGGCCGTGCTCGCTGATTGCTACGGCGCTGGGCGCCTCGTCCACCAGCAGCTGCTGCCAGCGACCGTTGTCGCCGGAAGCCCCGAATATCTCCGCCCGCTGGTGCACGCGCGCCCCGCCGGCGGCAAGCACCTGTTTCTCTACGCGGTCGATCTCTGCCGCAGCCCGACCGGCCAATGGTGGGTCGTGCGCGACCGCACCCAGGCACCTTCGGGTGCCGGTTACGCACTCGAGAACCGTATCGCGCTCTCTCGAAGTCTGTCCGACATCTTCCGTTCGTTCGAGGTCGAGCGTCTGGCGCAGTTCTTCGATCGCATGCGCGAGACCTTGGGCCGCCTGCGCGAGCCGGATGATGCGGGCGTCTGCCTGCTGACGCCCGGCCCCATGAACGAGACCTATTTCGAGCACACATACCTCGCGCGCTATCTCGGCCTGCGTCTGGTCGAGGGTGCGGATCTGATGGTCCAGGGTGACGAAGTCTACCTGCGCACCATCGCGGGCTTGCGCAAGGTGCGCGTCCTGCTGCGCCGCATCGACAGCGATTTCGCCGATCCGCTCGAGCTCAACGCCCGCTCGCAGCTCGGCGTCGCCGGCCTCGTCCAGGCCGTGCGGCAGGGCAACGTCACGCTGGCCAATGCGATTGGTTCCGGGCTGGCGGAATCCCGCGCCCTCATGGGCTTCCTGCCCGCGCTCGCCGGTCCTCTGCTGGGCGAGAGCCTGAAGCTTCCCAATGTCGCCACATGGTGGTGTGGTCAGGCGGCCGAGCGCGAGACCGTTCTCGCTCGTTTCAACGACCTGGTCATCGCACCGGCTTTCACTCGCACGAGCAAGGGCATTCCGCCGGGCGGACCTTGGGTCATGGCCGAAGCGAGCGCCGCCGAGCGCGCCTCCATTCGCCAGGCCATCGAGCGCCGCGGCATCGACTTCGTCGGACAGGAGGCCGTGAAGCTCTCGACCACACCGGTGTGGGTCAATGGCCGCTTGGAGCCTCATCCCTTCACGGTCCGCGTCTTCGTCGCCGCCACGAGCGACGGCTACAAGGTCATGCCGGGCGGCTTCGCCGTCATCGGCGACAAGAACGATCCCCGCGCCATGACCATGCAGAAGGGCGCCCGCTCGGCCGACGTCTGGGTTCTGTCCGATGGCCACGCCAATCAATCGACGCTGCTGCCCACCGAGAAGCAGATCGTCGTCCGCCGCGCCACCGGTGCGCTGCCGAGCCGTTCCGCCGACAACCTGTTCTGGCTGGCGCGCTATATCGAGCGCACCGAGGCCACGCTGCGTCTCGTCCGCGCCTTGGCGGCACGTGTCTCCGAGCGCCGCGATCAGGACCGCGCCGACCTGAAAGGCCTCGGCGAAATTCTTTTCCGCTGGGGAGCCGTCGACGACGAGCCCGAGTGCGGAAGCCTCGGCCGCACGGCACAGGCCGCGCTGTGTGACTTGAACCAGACGGGAGCCGTGCCGGCCCTCGTGCGCTCGGCGCGCCGGTCCGGCTTGGTCGTCCGCGATCGCTTTCCGCCCGACGCCTGGCGTGCGCTCGAGGATCTCAACAGCTTCGTGCATGCGTCCGGCGCCGAGCTGCCCGAGAGCCTGGTGTACGAGCGCGCCAGCAGTGCGCAGCGCATCATCGCCGCCGTCACCGGATTTCAGCTCGAGAACATGAACCGGCGATCGGGCTGGCGTTTCCTGAAGCTCGGCCAGCGCATCGAGCGCGCCATCTCCATCTGCCGCTACGCGCGCCAGTTCGCGCATGTCCCGGGCACGCCGGAAGAGCTCGACGTTCTGCTCGATCTCAGCGATACGCAGATCACCTATCGCGGCCGCTATCCGTTCGGCGCGGCGTTGGCGCCGGTGCTCGATCTCGTGCTGCTCGACGACAGCAACCCGCGCTCGCTCACGTTCCAGCTCGGCCGCATCCGCGAGCATTGCGAAAACCTGCCGCTGCTGCCGCCGTCGAGCCGGCCGACGCCGGCGCTCACCACGGCCAAGCGCCTGCTCGAAACCGTCCTCGCCTTCGATCCCGCCCGCATCCGCAGCGACGACATCCTCGGCGTCGAGAATGCGCTGATGCAGATCTCGGACGAGATCTCGCTCAGCTTTCTGCGCGTTCATATCCGCGAAATGCCGCGAGGAGGCGTCGATTGATCTACGAGATCCACCAGGTCACGTCGTACGCCTATGGCTCGTTCGTGCCCTTCGCCTCGCACGTGCTGCGCCTCATTCCGCTGCCGGGACCCGGTCTCGAAGTGCTCGAATGCGATGTCGTCGTCGATCCGCAGCCGAGCGAGTATTCCGTCGCCAAGGATTTCTTCGGCAACTCGATCACGCATCTTTCGCTGAGGTCGACGCACAAGAAATTGTCCATCGACAGCCGGGTCGTCGTGCGGCTCATCACCCGCGATCCCATCGATCCCGCCGCGACGCCGTCCTGGGAGCTGGTGAGGATCGAGGCCCATCGCACGTCGAGCCTCGCGGCGCGGTCGCCGGCTCACCAGCTGTTCGCGACGCGTCACGTGCCGATCGATGCCGACCTCTTGGCCTACGCGGAGCCGAGTTTCACACCGGGCCGTCCAATTCTCGAGGGCGCCATCGATCTCATGCAGCGCATCTACGATGAGTTCGAATACGACCCCTCGGCGACCACCGTCAGGACACTGGCGCGCGACGCCTTTGCGCTGCGCCGCGGCGTTTGCCAGGACTTCGCCCATGTCATGATCGGGGCCCTGCGCTCGCTCGGTCTTCCGGCCGCTTATGTGAGCGGCTACCTGCGCACCGTGCCGCGTCCCGGTGCCGTGCGGCTCATGGGTGCCGATGCCATGCATGCGTGGGTCTCGGTGTGGTGCGGGCGCGAGGCCGGCTGGCAGGATCTCGATCCGACCAACGCGGTTCGTGCCGGGCGCGATCACATTCCGCTCGCCTTCGGCCGGGACTATACGGACGTCTCGCCCATCGACGGCGTGATCTACGACTCCGGCAGCCATTCGATGTCCGTCGCCGTCGACGTCATCGAGCGCACGGCCGACTAGAATCCCCTCTCCCCACACGCTTCTCATGAGGAGAGGGAGCCAGTCTCCGAGTTCGATCGGCGCACATTGATACGAGCACGGGACGCGTCTCGTCGAAGCCCGCGAGCACACAAAATACGCCGCGCCCGCACGCGAACGCGTGCAAGTTGAACGAGTGGGGACGGGGCGCGGCAGCGCCGCGGGTAATCCGCACTTTTAGAAACTGGCGCTGCGGCGCCCCGATGTTGCGAGCTCTTTTTGCCGGTCACCTTAACCCGTAGGCAATTGCTTGCCGCCTCGGGCAGGCCAGCCCCTCTCGGCGCAGAGACGTTACCTCCGCCCCTTATGGGCACTCGCATCCTCTCGCCTTCACGGGCGCATTGCTGCTCCGCTTCTGGCTCTCTCCCAGCAACTCGAGGCGGTCTCGAGCCACCTCCCCGCGGGCGGGACAGCAGCGACTTTAGCGCGGCCGAGAAGGCCGGGCATAAGTCTTGACTAGGTCGTGCAACGATTGACCTGACCCCCACGGCTCACTGCTCCGAGAGCGGACATTCGAGTAACGTGCCAGGAGGTCAGCTTTGGGCCAGAAGCAGAAATTTGCTACCCCGTCCGTAGAGCATTGGCTAGCCGGCCGACGCCGAGTTCTGATCTCTCTTTCTTCAAGGGCAGCGTACCCGAAAACGAAGCCGGCTCTCCGTTTTGAGGCGACCTCTCGGCCGTCCCGTACAGAGCGGAAATAGGATAGATGCCAACTCCTCTCTGCCTACCCTGCCTGGCTATGTAGCCTTCCTGGGTCGCTTCGAATTTTTTGAACCACGTGACCACATGGAGGCCGGCCTCCGATCCGTGAATTTCGATAGCGTCACCAAAGTGGTCCGAAAGTGCGTCTAGCAATGCCGCCCGTCGCTGGGCGTTCTTACGCCTGAGTTTTCTCACATGCCGTTCGTAAGTGCCCGATTGTATGAAGTCGGCTAACGCAGCTTGCTCCAGCGTCGGCGAATGTCGATCAGTCAATCGCTTGGCGGTGCGGAAGACTTCGACTAGCTCTGGAGGCACCACGAGATATCCCAGACGCAGTAAGGGCGAGAGCGTCTTTGAGAATGTTCCGAGATATATGACGTGAGGCGCCTCGTCGAAAGCTTGTAACGGTTGGATGGGCCGAATGTCGTACCGGTACTCGCCGTCGTAGTCGTCCTCAATGACGTAGGCGCCCGCTTTGTCGGCCCAACGCAACAGTTGATCTCGGCGCGAAGCGGACAGGACGTAGCCCAACGGAAATTGATGCGAGGGCGTCACGTAGCAGAGCCGAGCCCTTTTGATTCCCTTGAGGGCCTCCGTCTGCAATCCTTCTTCGTCGACCGGTACGAATGTAGGAGTTGCTCCGGTACTTTCAAAAACATGCCGGGCCGACCGATAGCACGGGGTCTCGATCACGAACCGGTCGCCGGCATCGAGCAATATCCGCGAACACAGATCGAGACCTTGCTGTGACCCGCTGCGATGATGATCTGGTCGACGTTACAGCGCAGGCTCCGGGCACGCCACAAGTACGCTTGAAGCGCCGTCCGCAGCTCCTTCGATCCCTGCGGATCCCCATAGCGTAGACTGCGCGACCCAGACGTCGTCAGGGCCTTCATCAAAGCACGCCGCCATGCCAAGTGTGGGAAGTCGGAGGCCGCAATATCGCCGTAACAAAAGTCGACCTGCATGGGCTCTGCCGCAACCGCTGGTCCAGCCAACCCAGAGAGACGTTGTCCGAAAGCCGACAACCGAGCGGTTTTTGGCGCGTCTTTGCTGGTTGCGCGTGAAAAGCGGCCCGACCGCAACGCTGGCGCTACGCATGCCCGACGTCCTTGCCGTGTCTCAATGAAGCCTTCAGCCAGGAGCTGCTCATAGGCTGCGGTGATTGTCGTTCGAGAGGCTCCGAATTCGGTCGCGAGCGCGCGCGTCGAAGGCAACTGTTCACTCGGCCTGTATGCGCCTTCCTCGATCTGCGCCTTCAATGCCTCATAGATTTGCCGCGCCCCACGCGGCATGGGATGCTTATTCGCTCGTTTAGACTGGCCCACCAAAGTTGCTCCAAACTGGTCCTTCAAGTGAGCCAGTGTGCCGTGTAGATGCTCCTGCAGCAAGAGCAGACCGATCTCATTGGGTCTCGCTTTCAAGTTCAGGAGCTTCGCGAATGTACATCCCGCCAGCCTTCCGTGTTGATGACATGGCTGACATTCACCGGGCAATGCGAGAGGCACGCTCGGCGACGCTCGTCACCGCGACAGAAGAAGGTCTCGTCGGAACGACACTACCAATGCTTCTCGAAGAGAGCGAAGGCCAGAACGGCACTCTTTACGCACACGTGGCGCGAGCCAATCCACAGTGGAAGTTGGCGCCGACCTGCGAGGCGATGGCCATCTTTACCGGCCCCGAGGCCTATATCACCCCGTCGTGGTACGCGACCAAGCAGGAGACGCATAAGGTCGTTCCTACGTGGGACTACGTGGCCGTCCATGCCTACGGACCTGTAGAGTTCTTCGACGACGCGGACCGACTTCTCGATGTCGTAACGCGACTGACCAATCTGCATGAGCAAACGCGGACGGAACCTTGGGCGGTGGCAGACGCTCCGGCCGACTTCATCAAATCGCAGCTCAGAGGGATCGTTGGCTTGCGCATGCCGATCACCAGGCTCGAAGGCAAGCGGAAGGTGAGCCAGAACTATAGCGCTGCCGATCGCGCCGGCGTCATCAAGGGATTATCGAGTAGCGACCGTCCGGAGGACCGTGTCGTTGCGTCCCTGATACCCAACGGATGATAGGCTTCGATATCCGTCGTTAATGTCACGAGGTGACGATGCCCGACTTCCAAACCTTCCCACTTTTCTTGGCAGCGGCGCTTCTGGTGGCAATCACGCCAGGGCCGGGAATCTTCTACGTTGCGGCACGAACGCTTGCAGGAGGCAGGACGGAAGGGTTGGCATCAAGTTTTGGTACCGGAGTCGGAGGCCTTGTACATGTTTTCGCTGGGGCCATTGGCATCTCAGCGCTCGTCATGGCCAGCGCCGAGGCGTTCACTTTGCTAAAGATCGCCGGAGCCCTCTATCTCATCTGGCTCGGCCTCAAGACTTGGCGTGAAGTGCGCATCGTCGAGACGACCGGGGTGGAGACGACCGGGGCGCGTCGGGCCTTTCGGGAAGGCATCGCTGTCGAGGCGCTGAACCCGAAGACGGCCGCATTCTTTCTCGCCTTCATCCCGCAGTTTGTCGACCCAACCGCGAACGTCGCCCAGCAGTTCATCGTCCTTGGGCTTATTTCGGTTGCGCTCAACACCGGCGCCGATGTGGTGGTGACCTATTGGGCGGCGAAAGCGAGAGCCGGTCTTGCAAAGCGACCGTCTTTCATAATAAAGGCGCGGCAGGCATCGGGCGCAGTCATGTGCGGACTGGGGGCTTCACTACTCTTTGCACGTCGCGCTGGTTGATTTCCGGAACCCGCTACTTCAGCTATGGGTCAAAAACGACAGATCTCGTTGGACGTACCAACATCCGCAGTGCCCCTAACAGCGGAATTGGCGCTGTAAGTCTTCTGCCGCGAAGGTGCCCGAGGTTTCCTCCCCCCGTAAGAACGGGAGAGGGAACAACGTCTCAAGCCTTCGGCTCGAGCTCGATCTGGTGCACGTTGATGCGGCCGTTGGCGAAGCCCGCCGCGCAGATGGCGAGGTAGAGCCGCCAGCCGCGAATGAAGGCCTCGTCGAAGCCGAGCGCGCGCACGTCGGGAAGCGCAGCATCGAAGCGCACCAGCCAGTCGCGCAGCGTCTGCGCATAGGAGGCGCCGAACGAGAACACGTCGCGGCAGGCGAGGCCGGCGCGCTGGGCCTCGCTTTTGAAACGCGACAGCGTCGGCAGCATGCCGCCCGGGAAAACATGGTGGCGGATGAAATCGCTCGACGTGCGATAGCCCGGGAACAGCTTCTCGGCGATGCTGATGGTCTGGATGATGGCCGCGCCGCCCGGCAGCAGCCGGCTGCTCAACGTGCGGAAATAGGCCGGCCAGTAGCGCTCGCCCACCGCCTCGAACATCTCGATGGAGACGATGGCGTCGAAGCGCCCCTGGCAGGCGCGATAATCTTCCAGCCGCACATCCGCCTGACCCGAGGTGCGTTCGCGCGCGAAGCGGAATTGCTCGTCCGAGATCGTGAGCCCGGTGACGCTCTTGTTGCGCTCCAGCGCCGCCTCGATGAACCCGCCCCAGCCGCAGCCGATTTCCAGAACGCGGCTTCGCGCATCTCCGAGCCTGTCGAGGATGCGGCCATATTTCGCCTGCTGCGCTTCGCCGAGGTCCGCCGTCTCGTCGCGATAGAGCGCGCTCGAATAGCTCATGCTCGGGTCGAGCCAAAGGCTGTAGAAGGCGTTGCCGAGATCGTAGTGCGCCATGATGTTGCGGCGCGCGCCGGTCACGCTGTTGCGGCGGACCACGCGGTCGCGGATGACCGAAAATGCCCGGTTGAGCGGCGTGCCCCAGGCGAGGCGGCCGAGATCCTCGAAATTGCACAGCAGAACCGCGACCAGGGCTTCGAGATCGGGGCTGTCCCACCATCCGGCCATGTGCGCTTCGCCGAAGCCGATGTCGCCGCGCGCCATCGCCGCCGAGACCGCCCGCCAGTCGTGCACGATGATGGTGCCGGACGGCCCCTGCGTGGCGCCCGCGAAGTCATGCGTCTGGCCCTCGGGCGTGATGACTTTGAGGTGCCCGGTATGAATGGCGCTTTCGAGAGTGCGCAGCGCCTTGGATGCCAAATAGGAATGAGGGCTCATGGGTGCTCCAATGCAGGACAGGGCTTTTGGAGAGGCGCGCCGCTTGAAACGAGAGCAGATGGCGGAGACGGTTTCGAGAATGGCCTTACCCCGGCCAGGTAGAGTCGCGCTGCGTGATAATGAATGAGCAGCAGAACCTTGAGACCAGGCAGTGGGTGCCTGAAGAACGCCCCGAGAAGCGATGCCGAGGTAAGGGGGAGAAGTCTTCCGACGATGGCCGCACTCATCACGCGCCGTTCGCCTCGCCGGAGATCGATAGTGACGGAAATGCGGTCCGCGCTTTCCCGAAAGCGAAAATGATAAGTCCCCTCGACCGCAAGAAACGGCGACACGTGAAAGACTTTCTCGGCCACGAGCTCCACGCCTGGATCGAGAGCCGAACCATCGGGATTGCGGCACACGTAGCAGTGGCGCTCACCGAATGTGTTGTTGACCTCGGCAAGCACCGCGCGGAGCGCACCCGTTGCGTCTCGGCAGAACCAGAAGCTCACCGGATTGAAGCTGAAGCCGAGCACTCGCGGGAGCGTCAGAAGCGAAACATCGCAATCGCCCGGAATCTCGATGCCGACGCAACGAAAGGCATCAGTGACCCAGGCTCGGATGTCGCCGCCGGAACGGCCATAGTCGCGATCATCGAGCGAATACAGATTGAAGCGATTGCGCCCCAGAAATGGACGCGCCAACGCGTCGAGCCGGCTCAAGGGGACGTAAAAATATTGCAGCCGATGGCTGAGCCTGTAGGGACGGGGCTCGTAGCGCACATGCGTGATCCGCGCGTCCACGAGCGCACGCGCCATAGGCTCGTGAAAAAGCGTCGGAGCCAAGCGGCGAAGCCGCGAATTGGAAGCTAGCGCCATGAGACTGGCACTCCCTTCAAGTCCGCGATGCGAACCGCGCTCCAGAGCCCGTCTTCATGGAACCCGTGGCGCTGCCAGGCACCGCAGAACCAGAGGCCATCCCGTCCCTGGATGAGGCCCATATTCTGCTGTGCTGCGATCGCGTCGCGACAGAATACCGGATGGCGAAAAACGTGCCGGTCGACTTCGCAGTCGTCCCGGATGGGACGATCCGGGTTGAGAGTAACGAACAGCGGCTCTCCCGGCAAACCCTGGAGCTTGTTCATCCAGTAGGTAACCGAGACCTGCTGCGAGCCTTGCGACCCTCCGCAAGCATAAACCCAACTCGCCCATGCGCCTAGAGCTTGAGGCATCAGTGTGCGATCGCGATGAAGTACGGCTTCGTTGTCTCGAAAGGTGAAAGCGCCGAGAACCCGGCGTTGTTCCGAAGACGGCTCATCGAGAAGCGACAGTGACCTGTCAGCATGACAGGCGAGCACCACCTCGTCGGCCTGATAGCGGTCGCCGGACCGCATGATCACCTCGTGGCCGCCGTTGCTTGATTTCACGATGCGTTCGACCGGCGTCCCGAGCTTGACCCGCTTTCCGAGCCGTCCAGCGAGCCGCTCGACGTAACGCTCGCTGCCGCCGCGCACCGTACGCCAGGCGTGCTGGCCGTTAACCGTTAAAAGGCCGTGGTTCGCGAAGAAGCGAACGAATGTCTTGGCCGGAAAGTGGAGCATCTGATCCGGGGGCGTGCTCCAGATCGCCGCTCCCATCGGCAAGAGGAAGCGCTCGCGGAACCAGGAGCCCAGCCGTAGATCATCCAGAAAGGCGCCAAGCGTCGGATCAGAGCGCGCATGAAGAACCGACGGAGCGCGGGCGAAGAAACGCATGATGTCGGCGAGCATCTTCCAGTATCGCGGCGATGCTGCGTTTCTTTTCTGTGCGAACAGACCTCCGAGCGAGCTTGCGCAGAACTCGAGCTCGCCCTGTCCGTAGCGGACGCCGAACGACATGCTGCTCGGTTGGGTATCGACGCCGAGATGGGCGAAGAGCCGGGTCAGAAGTGGATAATTCACCTCATTGTAAACGATGAAGCCGGTATCGACGGCCATCTGTCCGCCGATGCGATCCACAGTCAGTGTTCGCGCATGCCCGCCGGGCCTACGCTCGGCCTCGAACAGCATGACCTCGTTCGTTCGACTGAGAATATCGGCACATGCGAGGCCGGAAATACCGCCTCCCACGACTGCTATGCGCGCCACTATCCAAAGGCCTCCCCCTGCTCAACGAAGGGGTGTACGCGGATGCGGTCGTTTCGGTTTACTCGCCAGATCCAATATTGCCGAATGATCGTAGCAGCCAGACGGTGAGCGGCTTCGTTCCGATAGCAAGCGTCAGATGATCAGCGATCAAGCTACGGCATTAGCCGTTTCAGCCGTTATTTCTCAGCCTATGCATGCTGGGCGCCGCATCCGCTGCAAGGCGCAACCAAAACGGCGGCATTGCCGACGTGGTGTGGACGCTTGCTGTGGGCTTTGTCGGAGCGGGTGCAGCTCTCTGGCCGATCGGTTCTGGATTTGCTCCATCGTCCCGGCAGGTTGTCGTCGCCGGGCTCATTTTGGCCTGGTCGCTGCGGCTCGGCAGCCACCTTTGGAGGCGAAATAGCCGCGGGCCGGAGGACGCACGCTACGCCGAGCTCCGTGAGCTGTGGGGCGCCGACTATCCACGCCGCATGCTGTGGTTCCTGCAAGCCCAGGCGCTGGCTGCGGTGCCGCTCGTCGGCGCAGTCATGCTGGCGGCCCACCGGCCAGGAAGCTTTCCTGACGCCTTCGATGTGCTCGGAATATGTACTCTGGTGCTGGGGTTGCTCGGCGCCTGGAGCGCAGATCGGACCTTGGCCAAATTCAAGGCCGAGCGACGGGCCGATGGCGCGGTTTGCGATCGCGGCTTATGGGCCTGGAGCCGGCATCCCAATTATTTCTTCGAGTGGATCGGGTGGTGGGCGTGGCCGATCATTGCGTTTGACGTTTCCGGAGGCTATCCGCAAGGCCTGCTTGCCTTCGCGGCACCGGCGCTGATGTACTATCTTCTGGTTCACGTCTCGGGTGTGCCGCCGCTGGAAGCGCACATGGAGAAATCGCGCGGCCATGCTTTCGCTGCCTACAAGGCGCGGACACCAGCTTTCTTTCCTTGGCCCCCATCCTCGTCCTAGGAAAGAAAGCGCCGCACCGCCAGGAAGGCGGCGGTTGACGAAAGCGCCGTCAACGCTGCGCCCCAGAGCATGTCGATGATCGTAATCTTTGCGGACCAGACTTTCATCGTGGCGTAGTTGGTCAGATCATAGGTCCCGTACGCGATGAACCCCAGGACCGCGCCATAGAGCGCCGCCATCCTCCAGTCGTCACCCTCACGCAACGCAGGCATCACCGCCAGCACGACGATTCCGGCAACGTACATCAAGTAAAAAAGCGCGGCCGGGACAGGCCGGAAGCCATCGAGAAGCATTGAGCCCAGGTGCTGCCTGTAGACGGCCCCCATCGACGAAAGCCAGATCACGTCGAGAACGAGCATCACCGCGCCCGCGGCGAAATAGGCGACAATGGCTTTCATCTGCGATCGCTCCTGGGCCAAACATGAGATACCTAGGGGCTACGAGCCAAGCGAGGCTTCAGATTTGTTGCTACGCAATTTCCGCTCGTGCCAGCCAAGCCCGCCAGCCGCCGAACGAGCTGATATCGAGGGCGCCTTCCGTGGCGTAGCTCTCGGCCAGGAAGCCTTTTATCGAGCGTCCATCCTCGAGCTTGAGCGTGCCGATGCCGAGCGGAGCCGGAATGAGCGCCACGAACGAGCCGAACGCGATCTGCTCCATCTCCCAGATTTCGACCTCGATCAGGCCCGGCCCCTTGCCGTCGAAAACGAGACCCGGTTTCGGCGGCGTGGTGCCGGGCAGCGCGAACAGGCGATAGCCGGGTGCGGTGCGCGTCGTCTCCAGGAGCTTGGCGTTGCGGTCGCTGAGCTGCCAGTTGAGCGGCTGGCCCGAAAGATGCGCGCCGACCACGGCGATCTCGATGTTCGTCTGCGTATCGTTCGCCGGCATGAGCGGCGGCGTTCCAGCGAGCGTCATGGCAGTGGCTCCGAGTTTCAAGTCGGTGAGGGATCTGTGCAGGCGGTCGCCGAGCGCGGCGAGTGTGCCATCCGAAAACGCTGGGCCGATGAGCGTGATGCCGAACGGCAGACCGCTGCTGCGGAACCCGGCCGGAACGGCGAAGGCCGCCAGGTCCATCAGGTTCACGAAGTTGGTGTAGCGGCCGAGATTGGAGTTGAGCTGCACCGGATTGGCGAGCACGTCGGCGATTTTGTAGGTCGTGCCCGTGGTCGGCAGCAGCATCGCGTCCATGCGTTGCCACTCAGCGTCCGCGGCGCGGATGAAGTCCGCGAGCTTGTAGAAGCCCTGGAACGCGTCGGCGGCCGAAAGCCCCTTGGCGCCGAGGATGATGGAGCGCACGGGCTCGATCAAAGCGTCGGGCTTGGCTTCGGCGAAGGCGCGAATAGCGGCCAGGCGCTCGGCCACCCACGGACCGGAGTAGAGCAGGGAGGCCGCTTCGGCGAACGGCGTGAAATCGAACTCGACCACCGTGCCGAGCGCCTTGGCGTTCTCGACGGCGGCCCAATACAGCTTCTCGGCCTCGGCATCGCCGAAGAATTCGAGGCCGGACTTCGGAACGCCGATGCGCAAGTCCGCTTGGCGCTGTCGGCCGCATAGGGCTTCGGCGCCGTGCGAGAATAAGGATCCTCCGCATCGAAGGCCGCGGCGACGGTTGCCACCTTCGCCGCATCTCCCGATGTCAGCGCAAAGATCGAGATCGTATCCTGCGTCCGGCACGCCGGCACGAGCCCGCGCGTCGAGAACAGGCCCTTGGTCGGCTTCAGGCCGACGATGTTGTTGAAGCCCGCCGGCACGCGCCCGGAGCCCGCCGTGTCGGTGCCGAGCGCGAACGACACGAGCCCGGCCGCGACCGCCACGCCCGAGCCCGCGCTCGATCCGCCGGAGACGTACTCCTTGTCGAACACGCTCGAGCAGATGCCGTAGGGCGAGCGCGTTCCGACCAGCCCCGTCGCGAACTGATCGAGGTTGGTCTTGCCGATGACGATGGCCCCGGCCGCCTCCAGCAGCTCGACGATGGTCGCCGAGCGCTCCGGCGTATAGGCGAAATCGGGGCAGGCGCAGGTTGTCGGCAGGCCCTTCACATCGATGTTGTCTTTGACCGCGAACGGAATGCCGGCCAGCGGGCCCTTTGCGGTCGCGGCGCGCGCCAGCGCCTGCTCCTTCGGCACGAGCGAGATCCAGACAGGCCGCTCACCCATCTCGGCAATGCGCCGGTACACCTCCTCGATGACGGCGCGGGGCGTGAGCGTGCCATCGGCGTAGGCTTTCGAAAGCGACGCCAGATCGAGCGAAAAGCTCATTGCGCCGCCTCCAGCTCGGAGAGCACGGCGACCGTCTGGCCGAGCGATACCGCGCGGCCTTCGGCGCAACGCAGCTCGACGACGATGCCGTCATGAGGCGCCGTCACCGTCATCTCCATTTTCATGGACTCGACGATGACCAGCACGTCGCCTGCTGCGACGCGCGCGCCTTCCGCCACCTGGATCTTCCACACGTTGCCCGGAACCGGGCTCGGCACGGCGACGCTGCCTTCGGGAATGTCGTCGGCGATAGGCGGCGGTCCCGGCATCGGCATCGACCGCCGCGGCCGACTGATCGCTCGCTTTCCAGCGATGGCGCTCCTCGTTGAAGGCCTGCTGCTGGCGTGCCTTGAAGGCCGTGATCTCGTCGGCGTTGGCCGCGAGATAGGCGCGATAATCCTTGAGGCTGAAGGTCGTCTCGGTGATGTCGAGCGAGAAGCGCCCGTCGACCACGTCCTCGCGGATCTTGAGCAGCTCCTCCGCGCTGACACCGGATAGAACCGCACCTGATCGAAGAAGCGTAAGCAGCCACGGATGCTCGGGCTTGAAGTCGGCCGTGACGCGGTATGTGTTCCACATCTGGCACGTGCGCCCGAACAGCTGATAGCCGCCCGGACCCTCCATGCCGTAGACGCACATGTAGGCGCCGCCGATGCCGACCATGTTCTCGGCCGTCCACGTGCGTGCCGGATTGTATTTCGTCGTCACGAGGCGATGCCGCGGATCGACGGGCGTCGCCAGCGGTGCGCCGAGATACACGTCGCCGAGGCCGAGCACGAGATAGCTGGCGTCGAAGATGATGTTCTGCACGTCGGCGATGCTGTCGAGGCCGTTCATGCGCCGGATGAACTCGATATTGCTCGGGCACCACGGCGCGTCCGGCCGCACCGACTGCATGTACTTGTCGATGGCGACCTGGATGGTCGGATCGTTCCACGACAGCGGCAGGCGGACGATGCGGCTCGGCACGGTGATGTCGGTCGCTTCGTCCAGCTCGGCGTCGATCTCGCGCAGCATCGCAACGCAGTGTTTCGAGCGGCAGCGTCCGGCTCTCGTAGTGGATCTGCAGCGAGCGCACGCCGGGCGTGAGATCCGAGATGCCGGGCACGTTGCGCGCCCGGAGCTTGGTCATGAGGCCGTGCACGCGGAAGCGCAGCTCGAGGTCGAGGACGATCGGCCCATACTCGACCAGAAGATACTTGTCGCCCGACCGGCGGTAGACGACGAGCGGCTTGCCGGGCTCCTCGGGGATCTCGCCGACGATGCAGTGATCGGCGCCGGTGCCAGGTGCTGCGGGTATGGCGTCCGGCGTGACCGGCTCGAGCGTCTCGATGTTGGTTTCGAGCACCCATTCGGCCTGATAGGCGGCGTCCGGGCTGACGCGCACGAAACGCACTTTGTCGCCGGGACGAAGCTGGCCCATCTTCCACAGCTCGGCCGCGATGATGGTCGCCGGGCACACGAAGCCGCCGAGCGACGGCCCGTCGGGTCCGAGGATGATCGGCATGTCGCCGGTGAAGTCCACGGTGCCGACGGCATAGGCGTTGTCGTGGATGTTGGAGGGATGCAGCCCCGCTTCGCCGCCGTCCGCGCGCGCCCACTCGGGCTTGGGCCCGATGAGCCGCACGCCGGTGCGGTTGGAATTGTAGTGCACCTCCCAGTCGGTCTCGAAGAACTGCGCGATGAAGCTCTCGGAGAAGAAGTCCGGCGAGCCGTGCGGGCCATAGAGCACGCCGATCTGCCACGTGTGCGAGATGTCCGGCACGAGCGCGCGCGGCGAGCTTGTCGGCAGCAGGCGCACCGAGCGCCGGCGGCTCGGCGATATGCAACACGTCGCCGGCCAGAAGCGACCGGCCGCCGTGGCCGCCGAACTTGCCGAGCTGGAACGTCGCCTTGGAACCGAGATAATCCGGCACGTCGATGCCGCCGCGCACGGCGAGATAGGCGCGCGCGCCGGCGCCTTTCACGGTCCCGATGGCCAGCGTCTGCCCGGCTTTGACCTCGAACGGCTTCCAGAACGGAACCGGCGTGCCGTCCACCTTCGCCGCCATCTCGGCGCCGGTGAGGCACAGGAGAGCATCGGTGTTGAACTTGAGTGTCGGGCCCGCGAGCGTGATCTCGAGACCCGCGGCATAGTCGGGATTGCCGACCAGACGGTTGGCGAGACGGAACGAGCGCGAGTCCATCGGCCCCGACGGCGGCACGCCCACGTCCCACAAGCCGAGACGTCCGGGCCAGTCCTGCACGGTCGTCAGCGTGCCGGCGAGCACGACCTCGAAGCTTGCGGGATGATAGGCGAACGTATCCAGCGTGCGCGTCGTGACCTTGCCTTCGGCAAAAACCTCGGAGCCGATCAGCTCGGAGAGGTAATCGAGGTTGGTCTCGATGCCCGCGACCTTGGTCGCTGCCAGCGACGCCTTGAGCTTGGCGCAGCGCGTCCTCGCGCGAGGTCCCCGTCGTGATGATCTTGGCGATCATCGGATCGTAGAACGGCGACACCTCCGTGCCGCTCTCGACCCAGGTCTCGATGCGCGTGTCCTTGGGCCACGTGACGTTGGTCAGCAGGCCGGAGCTCGGGCGGAAGTCGCGCGCCGGATCCTCGGCATAGAGGCGCACCTGGATCGACGCGCCCTTGGGCTTGATGTCCGCCTGCGAGATCGGCGGCAGCTCGCCGGCTGCTTCGCGCACCATCCACTCGACGAGATCGATGCCGGTCACTTCTTCGGTGACGCCGTGCTCCACCTGCAGCCGCGTATTGACCTCGAGGAAATAGAACTCGCCCGTGTCCGTGTCGTACAGGAACTCGACCGTGCCGGCGTTGGCGTAGCCGACGCTCTCGCCGAGCCGCGCCGCCGTCGCCCACAGCTCCTGACGCGTTTTCTCGGGCAGGTTCGGCGCCGGCGTTTCCTCGACAACCTTCTGGTTGCGGCGCTGGGCCGAGCAATCGCGCTCGCCGACGGCGACCACCTTGCCTTTGCCGTCGCCGAAGATCTGCACCTCGATGTGCCGCCCGCGCGACACGTACTTCTCGAGGAACATGCCGGCGTCTTTGAAGTTGTTGCGCGCCAGCCGCTCCACGCGCTCGTACATGCGGCGCCAGCTCGTCCTCGGACTTGATAAGCTGCAGTCCGATGCCGCCGCCGCCCGCCGTGCTCTTCAGCATCACCGGATAGCCGATGCGCTGCGCTTCGCGGCGCGCGTCGTCGAGGCTCGCGAGCAGTCCGGAGCCGGGCGCGCGCGGCACGCCCGCCTTCTCGGCCAGCTCGAGCGCCGTGTGCTTGAGCGCGAACGCGCGCATGTGATCGGGACGCGGCCCGATGAAGCGAATGCCCGCGCTTCTCGCAGGCTTCCGCAAATCCGGGATTCTCGGACAGGAACCCGTAGCCCGGATGAATGGCCTGCGCGCCCGTGCGCTTGGCGGCTTCGAGCACCGCCTCCTGGTCGAGATAGCTCTTCGACGCCGGCGGCGGGCCGATGAGCACGGCTTCGCCCGCGAGCTTCACATGCAACGAGTAGCGGTCCGCCTCCGAATAGACGGCGACGCTCTTGATACCCATGCGGTCGAGGGTGCGGATGACGCGGCAGGCGATGGCGCCGCGGTTGGCGATCAGAACTTTGTCGAACATGCGATCACGCGGCTCCCGTCCACACGATCACCTCGATGGGCGTCGGATTGTAGGCGTTGCAGGGGTTGTTGAGCTGCGGGCAGTTCGAGATGAGGATGATGACGTCCATCTCAGCGCGCATCTCGACGTATTTGCCGGGACCGGAGACGCCGTCCGCAAACGTAAGTCCTCCCTCGGGTGTCACCGGCACGTTCATGAAGAAGTTGATGTTGTGACCGATGTCGCGCTTCGAGAGGCCGAGATGCTCGTTCTCGGCCACTGCCAGCAGGTAGGAATCGCGGCAGGCGTGCATGCTCTTCTTTTCGAGCGCATAGCGCACCGTGTTGCTTTCGGTCGCGCAGGCGCCGCCGAGCGTGTCGTGCCGGCCGACCGTGTCCGCCACGATCGTCAGCATCGGATTGCAGCGATCGGAGAGAATGGTCGTGCCGGGGCCGAGATAGACGTTGGCCTGCTCGCGGATGGTGTCGGTCGCCGAGTAGCGTTCGTGCGGATCGTTGGCGTTGAAGAACAGCGTGTCGGCGGCCTGATTGCCTTCCACGTCGACGAGGCGGACCGTGTCTCCGGCCTTGATGGTGTGCAGCAGATAATCGCCCGCCAGCACCGTGATGCGCCTGTCGGCCGTCGCCGGGTCGAGGGCGCTTTCCTTGATGTCCATGAAAGCCTCCCTCAATGCGCGCTGCACGAACAGGCGTGGAACAGCCTGTTGTTCTCGAACCCGCGTCCGTTCTCGGGCGCGGAGGTGACGCACGCATCGTCCGCGGCGACGGGCGGCGCCTCGCTGACGTCGAAGCGCACGGCCTTGCGCGGATAGGAGGTCGCGGGGTCGAGCGGATGCGGACAGGTGTGGAACAGCACCAGCGTGTCCATCTCGAAGCGCAGCGCCACGGAGGCACCGGCCTTCGCAATCGACGCGTCGAAGATCATGCCGCCCTTGGCATCGACCGCGACTTTGCTGAACCAGTTGACGTTGGCGACGAGATCGCGCCGGCCCATGCCGTACTTGGCAGCTTCGACCAGGAAGCTGTCATAGCCGTTCTGATACCAGTCGTTGCGATGCGTCTGGTAGTTGGCTTCGCCCCACTTGCGCTTGACGCTGGCCTTGGTCGTGTTGCCCGAGACCGTGTCGTGCCAACCGAACGTGTCCTCCACGATCGAGCACAGCACGCGCCCCATGTCGGTATAGAGGCAATGCCCCTTGGTGAGCTTGAATGTGTGCTGGCACTTGAGTGTGTCGGGCGCATTGTAGCGCTCGAGCAGATTGGCCGGATTGTAGAACAGCATGCCGGCATTGGCGCCGCCGTCCACATCCGTAAGGCGCAGCAGCGTCCCGCGCCGCATGACCATCGACCAGTGCTTGCCTCCGGGCAACGTATCCGTGCTGATGAGTGCGCTCATCTCCCGATCTCCTGACGAACGAGCGGCACCCCGCGCCGCCTGCTGTGGGTCCGGGTCGTCCCGGTGACAGAGTGAAGCCAAACGGGGTCGTCCCCGCCGGCTGAATGGATCGGCGGCTAGGCGCTCCCGTTCTTGAATTCCGCAGCGACCTTCGGGGGCCACACCGCGAAATCGCGCGACACCGTCGCGCCTTTGCTGACGTGCGGCGATGAGCCGTTGAGCTTGATGTCCCGTGTCAGCGTCGCGCCGTAGCGCTCCTGCTCCTCGGGCAGGTCGCGCGGACGTTCGAATGCGATGACCCGCGTACCCAGCCGGAACGCCTCGCTGAGGTCGTGCGTGACCATGACGACGGTGAGCTGCGTCTCGTTCCAGAGCTTGCGCATCAGCACGTGGATGTCGGCGCGGATGCCAGGATCGAGCGCGCCGAAGGGTTCGTCGAGCAGCAGGATCTTGGGCTTTCGCATCAGCGTTTGCGCTAACGCCAAGCGCTGCTGCATGCCGCCCGAAAGCGACGCCGGATACTTCTTCTCGTGGCCCCCAAGGCCGACGGCCGACGAGCAGCGTCATGGCCTCGTCCTTGGCCCTTCTCCGCGCCGCGCCGAACAGCCGGCCGAGCAGGGGCGAGCCCTCGAGCTCGGGCCCGATCATGACGTTGCCGAGCACGGTCAGGTGCGGGAACACCGAGTAGCGCTGGAACACCACGCCGCGATCGGCATCGGGCTCGTGCTTCAAGCGGCGCGCCGTCGACGAGAATGCGGCCGCGCGTTTGCTTTTCGTCGCCGAGCAGCATGCGCAGGAACGTGGTCTTGCCGCAGCCCGAAGGCCCGACGAGAGCCACGAACGAGCGCGACGCGATCTCGAGATTGATATTCTCGAGCACGACGTGGTCGCCGTATTCCTTCCAGACCTTCTCGAACGTGATTGCCGTCATTGAGTCCTCGCCTTGGCGAACCACGGGAACCAGAGGTGCTGCAAGCCTCTGAGCAGCGCATCCATGAGGAACGCCAGCAGCGTGATCCAGATGACGTAGGGAATGATCACATCCATGGCGAGGTAGCGCCTGACGAGAAAGATGCGGTAGCCGAGGCCCGAATCCGCCGCGATGGCTTCGGCGGCGATGAGGTAGAGCCACGCCGGTCCGATCTCGAAGCGGACTGAATCGATGAGCCGCGGCAGGATCTGCGGCAGCACCACGCGTATCCCGATATGCCATGACGAGGCGCCGAGCGTTTGCGCCTTGATGATCTGCTCGCGCGGCAGGTCTTGCACGCGAGACGCCACATCGCGGATGAGCTTCAGCGACGTGCCGATGACGATGAGCGTGATCTTGGCCGCGTCGCCGAGGCCCATGATGATGAACAGGATCGGCAGCAGCGCCAGCGGCGGCACCATCGAGGCCACGGCGACGATGGGTCCGAACGTGATGCCGGCCACGGGAAGCAGGCCGATCAGAATGCCTGAAACCAGCGCGATCGCGGTCGAGATTGCCAGCGCCCACAGAAGGAGCGAGAGCGACGACAGCGTGTCGTTCAGCATCAGGTAGTTGCCGGACCTGGGATCCGGCGTGAGGGCCATATGCTTCAAGCTCTCGGCCATGGTGCCGAAGCTCGGCAGCAGCTTGTCGTTCGGATTTTCGGCGAGCCGCATCTCCGATCCGATGAGATAGGCGATGAGCACGGCAAAGAAGGGCAAGGCAGCTAACGCGAAACTCCACGTCCTGTCGGGCTTCGTGTTTATTGCGCGCATGTAGGGTCCGCCGCCTTGCCTCAGATGTGTGATGAGCGAAAAGGGCTGCTCCTTAGAGCTTGCCGCCCTCGGCTTCCTTCATGAAGGTGGCGTCATAGCGCAGCTTCACGTTCGCCTTTTCACCGAAGACGCTCTTGTCCGGAAACTCGATGCCGATGGCTCCAGCGGACTTCGCATCCTTGCCGAGCAGCGACTTGTCGAACAGGAACTTCGCAACGAGTTCGTTCTTGGCCTTGATGTCCGCGCCCTCGGTGAAGGCGAGGGCTTCCTTCGGAGTTGCGAACAGCTTCGTTGTTGCGAGCTGCGAGTTGAAGCCGGCGATGTCGGTGCCGGAGGCCTTCGCCATGTGCTCCTTGGCTTCCTTCTTCGATTCAAGTGCGGCCATGGTCTCGTACCAGATGCCGGCCAGCGCCTTGCCGAACTTGGGGTTGTCCTTGAGCACGTCCGTGTTGACGACCATCATGTCGATGATCTCGCCGGGAGTGCTCGAGCTGTCGAACACCAACTTCGCGTCGGCAGATTTCGAGGATCGTGGAGACCATCGGCTTCCAGGTCACGACGGCAGTGACCTCGGGAGTCTTGTAGGCAGCCGCGATGTCGGCGTCCGACGTGTTCACGACCTTCACGTCCTTCTCGGCGAGCTTCACGCTTTCGAGCGCGCGCGCGAGCAGGTAGTGCGAGACCGAGAACTCGACCAAGTTGACCGACTGGCCCTTGATATCCTCGAGCTTGTCCTTGCCCTTGAGGATGATGGCGTCGTTGCCGTTCGAATAGTCGCCGATGATCACGGCCGTCGTGTCGACTCCACCGGCCGCCGGAATCGACAGCGCATCCATGTTGGTGAGCGTCACGGCGTCGAAGGCGCCGGCCGTGTACTGGTTGATGGACTCGATATAGTCCATCTGCTTCACTTCGATGGTGATGCCGTACTTGTCGGCCCACTTCTTGACGATGCCGGAGTCGGAGGCATAGCCCCACGGCATCCAGCCCACATAGATTGACCAGGCGACCTTGAAGTCTTTCTTCTCCGCGGCTGTCGCGGGCGCGAGAGCGAGACCGGCGACGGCTGCTGCTCCGAGCGTGCTGGCGAGCCAATTTCTAAGAGTGCGGCGCATGAAATTCCCCTGTGCTGACCACGACTGCGAACGAACGCAAGGAGGATCGGGGAACGGAAAGGGGGAACCTGAGCGTGGAATCCCTGGAGGCCTTCCGTCCGTGAGCCGAAGCTCCTCGCGGTATAGGTCTCCCGGGCTTTTATCCCGCCGTGGCTCCGCCTCGCGGGTGCGGGGCGGGAGAGCCTCTCTCGGACCAGTCACCGCGCGCGAAGCACGCGGCCGGAACCCTAGAGGCGTTATGGGAACATAGACTGCACGGCTCGTGCCAAATCTAACCCATTGATAACAAACGATATGGCTGAACGAGGCTGCCCAATCTTTGTGCAGCGCCATAAATTCCCGTGCTCATCCGGGCGTCAGGAGGGGCGGCATTCGCCGACATCAGCGCCCCCGCACCGGCGACAGGCTGGACGCCGGCAGCGGCCGGTTTTTCACTTCCCGCATGGCGAAACTCGACTTGAGCCGGGCGACACCGGGGAGCCGCGACAGCTCCTCCTTGTGGATGCGCTCGAAGTCGGCGAGATCGCGCGCCAGTATCGTTAGTACGTAGTCGTCCTCGCCACTCATGAGGTGGCACGATACAATGGATGACGCTGCGGCCACGGCCTTCTCGAACGCCGCCAGCCGCTCCTCGCTCTGGCTCTTGAGGCTGATGCTGACCATCACCGTCATCGTCAGCCCCAGGGCCTCCCGGCTGATGCGGGCTTGATAGCCCTCGATCACGCCGGCTTCCTCGAGTGCGCGGATGCGGCGTGCGATGGCGGTGGGCGAGAGCGGCACGCGCTCGGCCAGTTGCACTTGGCTGAGCCGCCCATCTTCCATTAGGGCGGCCAGAATGCTGCGGTCGAGCGTGTCGAGCGGCTGTGACGTCATTTATCTGCGCCAAAATGGAAATACACGCAGATTATCTGCGTCTTTGCTTGTAAATGCAAAGAGAAACGCGAGGTACCGTCCAGAAATCTCTGGCATCTGATTATTCGGCTTCGCGGGATTGCATGGAGACCCAAATGCGCATCGGTGTGCCGACTGAAATCAAGAACAATGAGTTTCGCGTCGGCCTCGTGCCGGGCTCGGTTCGAGAGCTCACGGCGAAGGGCCACGAGGTCATCGTCCAGTCCGGCGCCGGCGCCGGAATTTTCGCCGATGACGCCGTCTACGAGAAGGCCGGCGCCCGCATCGTTCCCGATGCGGAAGCGGTGTTCGCCCAGGCCGAGCTGATCGTGAAGGTCAAGGAGCCCCAGGCTGTCGAGTACCGCCGCCTGAAGCCGGACCAGATCCTGTTCACCTATCTCCATCTCGCTCCCGATCCCGAGCAGGCGCGCGGCCTCATGGCTTCGGGCGCCACCGCCATCGCCTATGAGACTGTCACCGACATCTCCGGCGGACTGCCGCTGCTCGCCCCCATGAGCGAGGTTGCCGGACGCCTGTCGATCGAAGCTGCAGCTCTTGCCCTTCGCCGCCCGAGCGGCGGACGCGGCGTGCTGATGGGCGGCGTCCCCGGCGTCCGCCCGGCCAAGGTCGTCGTGCTCGGCGGCGGCGTCGTCGGCACGCATGCGGCCCGCATGGCCGCTGGTCTCGGCGCCGAGGTCTCGATCATCGATCGCTCCATGCCGCGCCTGCGCCAGCTCGACGAGCTGTTCGAAGGCCGCGTGCGCACGCTGGCGTCCACGCTCGAGTCCATCGAGAACGAGGTCCTGGCCGCTGACGTCGTCATCGGCGCCGTTCTCGTTGCCGGCGCCAGCGCGCCGAAGCTCGTCACGCGCGCCATGCTGAAGGAAATGAAGCGCGGCGCCGTGCTGGTGGATGTCTCCATCGACCAGGGCGGCTGCTTCGAAACCTCGAAGCCGACGACGCACGCCGCTCCCACGTTCGAGGTCGACGGCATCATCCACTATTGCGTCGCCAACATGCCGGGCAGCGTTCCGGGCACGTCGGCCCAGGCGCTCAACAACGCCACGCTGCCGTTCGTGATGGCACTGGCGCAGCACGGCCTCGGCGCTCTGCAGCGCGATCCGCACCTTGCTGCCGGATTGAACGTCCGGGGCGGCCGCATCGTGCACGCGTCCGTCGCGTCGTCGCTCGGCTTCGACCGCCTCGACAGCGCCGCGGCTTAAGCCAGCAGCCCCGCCAAAAACAAAGCGCGTCAGGTCCTACAACCTGACGCGCTTTTTATTTCTGCAGCTCGAACCAGTCCGTTTTAGTTCCGTCCCGTGAAGTTGAACTCGGCGCCGGAGCGGATGCCGGTCGGCCAGCGCGATGTCACGGTCTTGAGGCGCGTGTAGAAGCGCACGCCCTCGGGGCCGTAGATCGAGTGATCGCCGAACAGCGACCGCTTCCAGCCGCCGAACGAGTGATAGGCGACCGGCACCGGGATCGGCACGTTGATGCCGACCATGCCGACCTCGATGCGGTCGGCGAACGTGCGCGCCACGTCGCCGTCGCGCGTGAAGATGGCGGTGCCGTTGCCGTACTCGTGGCTGTTGATGAGGTCGGCTGCTTCGTCGTAGGTGCCGGCGCGCACCACCGCCAGAACGGGCCCGAAGATCTCGGACTTGTAGATCTGCATGTCGCGCGTGACGTTGTCGAACAGCGTGCCGCCGAGATAGTAGCCGCCCTCGTAGCCCTGCAATTCGAGCCCGCGCCCGTCGACGACGAGCTTCGCGCCTTCCTTCACGCCCTGGTCGATAAAACCCGTGATGCGGTGCTTGGCTTCCGCGGTGATAACCGGGCCCATCTCGGTTTCGGGATCGGACGCGGGTCCGACCTTGAGGCCGCGCACCTTCGGCGCCAGCGCTTCGATGAGCTGATCCGCCGTGCGCTTGCCGACGGGGACGGCAACGGAGATCGCCATGCAGCGCTCGCCGGCCGAGCCGTAGCCCGCGCCCATCAGCGCATCGACAGCCTTGTCCATGTCGGCGTCCGGCATGACGATCATGTGGTTCTTGGCGCCGCCGAGCGCCTGCACGCGCTTGCCTGCCGCCGAGCCGCGCGAATAGACGTACTCCGCGATCGGCGTCGAGCCGACGAAGCTGATGGCCTTCACGTCCGGATGATCGAGCAGCGCATCGACGACCTCCTTGTCGCCGTGCACGACATTGAGCACGCCGGCCGGGAAGCCTGCTTCCTGGAACAGATCCCAAATGAGCATCGAGGTGGACGGGTCGCGCTCGGACGGCTTCAGGATGAACGTATTCCCGCAGGCGACCGCGACCGGATACATCCACATCGGCACCATGGCCGGGAAGTTGAACGGCGTGATGCCGGCCACGACGCCGAGCGGCTGGCGGTCGGAATAGCTGTCGATGTCGGGGCCGATGTTGCGCGTGAACTCGCCCTTCAAGAGTTGCGGAATGCCGCAGGCGAAGTCCACGACCTCGATGCCGCGCGCAAGCTCTCCCAAAGCATCGGCGTGGGTCTTGCCGTGCTCGCGCGAGATGGTCGCGTGCGATCTCGTCGGCGTTCTTCTCGAGCAGATCCTTGAAGCGGAACATCGGCTTGATGCGCTTCATCGGCGGCGTCGAGCCCCAGGTCGCTGCCGCGGCCTTTGCCGCTGCGACGGCGGCGTCGACCTCGGCCTTGGTCGAGAGCGGCAGGATGGCCTGCTGCTCGCCCGTGGCCGGATTGAATATCGGCGTCGTCCGCGATGATGACGAGGCGACGCGGCGCCCGCCGATGGCGTTTTCAAGTCTCTGCATGATCGTTCTGCCTGTGTTGGGTGCGTGCGGACGGCGTTTATTGCCGGCAATGATTCACGCGCCAGGTGATAGGACCTGTCACGATCATGGCCTAAGCCGCCGTCTTCAGCACGTCCGTGAATGTGTCGAACAAGAAGTCGATTTCCGATTTCTCGATGATGAGCGGCGGCGACAGCGCGATGATGTCGCCCGTCGCGCGCACCAATAGCCCGCGCTCGAAGCAGGAGACAAAGCGCGAATAGGCGCGCTTCGTCGGCTCGCCCGGAATGGGGTCGAACTCGACCGCGCCGATGAGGCCGATGTTGCGGATGTCGATGACGTGCGGCAGGCCCTTCAGCGCGTGCATCCGCTCCTCCCAGTAGGAGGCGAGGCTGGCCGCGCGGGTCAAAAGCCCTTCGTCGAGATAGGTGTCGAGCGTGCCGATGGCCGCGGCCGACGCCATCGGATTGCCCGAGTACGTGTAGCCGTGGAAGAACTCGATCAGCCACTCGGGCCCGCCCATGAAGGCGTCGTGGATCTTCGACTTCACGAACACGGCGCCCATGGGGATGACGCCGTTGGTGACGCCCTTGGCGGTGGTGATGATGTCGGGCGACACGTCGAAATAGTCGGCGCCGAACGCCGTGCCGAGGCGGCCGAAGCCGGTGATCACCTCGTCGAAGATGAGCAGGATGTCGTGCTTGGCGGCGATGGCCGCGAGGCGCTTCAGGTATCCCTTCGGCGGAATGAGCACGCCGGCCGAGCAGGCCACCGGCTCCACGATCACGGCCGCGATGGTGGAAGCGTCGTGCAACGCCACCAGCCGCTCGAGATCGTCGGCAAGCTCGGCGCCGTGGTCCGGCTCGCCGCGGCTGAAGGCGTTCTTGGCAAGGTCATGCGTATGCCGCAGGTGGTCCACGCCGGCCATCAGCGCGCCGAACATCTTGCGGTTGTTGGTGATGCCGCCGACGGACATGCCGCCGAAGTTCACGCCGTGATAGCCGCGCTCGCGCCCGATAAGGCGCACCTTCGAAGCGTTGCCCTTGGCGCGGTGATAGGCGATGGCCATCTTGAGCGCGGTGTCGACCGCTTCCGAGCCCGAGTTGGTGAAGAACACGTGGTCGAAGCCCTGCGGCGCGACGTTGACCAGCCGCGATGCCGCCTCGAACACCTTCGGGTGGCCCATCTGGAAGGTGGGCGCGAAGTCGAGCAGCGCCGCCTGCTTCTGGATCGCTTCGGTGATCTTCGGCCGGCAATGGCCGGCGTTCGTGCACCAGAGCCCCGCCGTGCCGTCCAGCACCTTGCGGCCGTCGTCGGTCGTGTAGTGCATGCGCTCGGCCGAAACGAACATGCGCGGCGTGCCCTTGAACTGCCGGTTGGCAGTGAATGGCATCCAGAAGGCGCTGAGGTCGTTGGTCTTCACCTGAACGTTCATGGGGAAAGATTGCCTTTACTTGCTTTAAGCCGTGCGAGCGGGACCGGCCACGCGTGTCATTGGAGCCGGCTGACGGCTTCCGTCAAGCTGGCTTCGAAAACGTCCATGCCTTCAGTGACCAGAGCATCGCTGGCCGTCAGCGGAACAAGGAAGCGGATGACATTGCCGTAAGTGCCGCACGAGAGCAGGATCAAGCCCTTCTCGTTGGCGGTTTTTGTCAGCAGGGACGTAAGTTCGGGAGCGGGCTCCGCGCTGGTCGCGGTCCTTGACCAGCTCGACGGCGCACATGGCGCCGAGGCCGCGCACCTCGCCGATGCAGTTGAGGTTGGCCTTGTCCATGAGCGCCTTGCAGCGGCCCATGATGATGTTGCCGATGGCGTTGGACCGCCCGATGAGGTCTTCGTCCTTGATGATGTCGAGCACGGCATGCGAGGCCGCGCAGGCGACCGGATTGCCGGCATAGGTGCCGCCGAGGCCGCCGGGGTTGGCCGCGTCCATGACATCGGCACGGCCGGTGATGGCAGCGAGCGGGAAAGCCGCCCGCGAGGCCCTTGGCCATGGTCACGATGTCGGCTTTGACGCCCGAATGCTCGAGGCCGAACATCTTGCCGGTGCGCGCAAAGCCGGTCTGGATCTCGTCGCCGATGAGCAGGATGCCGTTGCTCGTCGCAGAGCTTGCGCAGCGCGTGCATGAATTCGAACGGCGCGATGTTGAAGCCGCCTTCGCCCTGCACCGGCTCGATGATGATGGCGGCGATGGTCGAAGGATCGGCCTGATACTTGAACAGCGCCTTCAGCGCGTCGATGCTGTCCTGGCTCGAGATGCCGTGGAATTCGTTCGGGAACGCGACGTTGTAAATGTCGGCCGGGAAGGGGCCGAAGCCCTTCTTGTACGGGACCGCCTTGCCGGTCAGCGCCATGCCCATGTGCGTGCGGCCATGGAAGCCGCCAGCGAACGAAACGATGCCGGGGCGCCCGGTGAAGGCGCGCGCGACCTTCACCGCGTTCTCGACCGCTTCCGCGCCGGTCGAGACGAGCATGGTCTTCGCCGGACCCGGGACGGGCGCGACGGCGTTGAGCCGCTCGGCGAGGCTCACGTAGGATTCATGCGGCGTCACCTGGAAGCAGACGTGGCTGAACGCCTTCATCTGCTCTTCGACCGCGGCCACGATGCGCGGATGCTGGTGGCCGGTGTTGACCACGGCGATGCCGGCGCCGAAATCGATGTAGCGCTTGCCGTCCTCGCTCCAGATCTCGGCGTTCTTGGCGCGCTTGGCATAGATGGAGGTCGCGTGGCCGATGCCGCGAGGCACAGCCGCCATGCGGCGGGCGTGAAGTTCTGCTGAGGTCGCCATAGGTCTCGTCCGATAAGCGTTTCTGGTTATCTAGCACCGCTTATCAGCGGCTTCTTGACAGGCTTGCAGGAGAGCAGGACAACAGGGCCCGAACTTTTCCCCAGTTGCCGATCATGGAGCTATGCCCCCGAGGCAGATGAATTTCGTCTCGAGGTACTCGTCCAGGCCTTCGGCGGCGCCTTCGCGGCCGAGACCCAATTCCTTCACGCCACCGAACGGAACCGTCTCGTTCGAGAACATCCCCTCGTTGACGCCGACCATGCCGGCTTCGAGCTTTTCGGCTGCACGCCACGCGCGCGCGCCGTTGCTGCTGAAGAGGTAAGCGGCAAGGCCGAACGGCGTGTCGTTGGCAAGCTCGATGGCCTCGTCGTCGGTCTCGAAGCGCATCAGCGCGGCGACCGGCCCGAAGATCTCCTCGTTGACGAGGGTCATGTCCTTGGTGACGCCGGTGAGCACCGACGGCTGATAGAAGAGGTCGCCCGAAGCATCAGGCTTGCCGCCAAGGACTGTCTTCGCGCCCTTCGAAAGGGCGTCCTTGACCAGCGTCTCGACCTTCGCCACCGCCTTCGCGTTGATGAGCGGGCCGACCGTGACGCCGTCGTTCTTGCCGGGGCCGACCTTGAGCTTGCTCGCGGCCTCGGCCAGCGCCTTGGCGAAGCGGTCGTAGATGCCCGCCTGCACGAGAATGCGGTTGGCGCACACGCATGTCTGGCCGGCGTTGCGATACTTCGAGGCCATGGCGCCCGCGACGGCCTCCTCGAGATTTGCATCGTCGAACACGATCAGCGGCGCGTTGCCGCCGAGCTCGAGCGTCAGCTTCTTCACCGTGTCGGCGCACTGGCGATAGAGCTGCTTGCCGACCGCCGTCGAGCCTGTGAACGACAGCTTGCGCACGCGGCTGAATCTTCGCACAGCACCTTGCCGACAGCCGGCGCATCGAGTGTCGTCACGACGTTGAGCACGCCCGGCGGCACGCCGGCATCGAGTGCGAGCTTGGCGAGCGCCAGCGCACACAGCGGCGTCTCTTCCGAAGGCTTGATGACGACCGTGCAGCCCGCCGCCAGCGCAGGGGCCACCTTGCGCGTGATCATGGCGATGGGGAAGTTCCACGGCGCGATCGCCGCCACCACGCCGATCGGCTGCTTGATGGTGATGAAGCGCTTGGACGACGCCGTCGTCGGGATGGTGCGCCCGTAGGCGCGCTTTCCTTCCTCGGCGAACCACTCGACGAACGAGGCGCCGTAGGCCACTTCGCCGCGCGCTTCCGCGAGCGGCTTGCCCTGCTCGGACGTCATGAGCTGAGCCAGAGGCTCCGTGTCGGCGATGATGAGATCGAACCAGCGGCGCAGGATTCCGGCGCGCTCCTTGGCGGTCTTGGCCGACCACGCGGGGAATGCAGCCTGCGCCGCATCGATGGCGTCGCGCGTTTCCTTGGCGCCGAGGTTCGGCACGCGCGCAATCTCCTGGCCCGTTGCAGGATCGAGCACCGGAAACACGTTCGTCCCGGTGACCCATTGGCCGCCGATGAGCGCTGCGTTGGGATACCGGGGTGTGATGATGTTCATGGCATTCACCTTCAGCGTAGTGTGATCGAGACCGACTTGAGGTCCGCGTATTTGTGCAGCGCGTGCAGCGAGCGGTCGCGTCCGAAACCGGACTGCTTGAAGCCGCCGAACGGCATGGTGATGTCGCAGGAGTCCCAGCCGTTGATCCACACGAGGCCCGGCCTTGATCTCGCGCGCGGCTCGATGCGCGAGATTGATGTCGGAGGTCCAGAGGCCCGCGGCGAGCCCGTAGACGGTGTCGTTGGCCACGCGGATCGCTTCGTCGCGATCGCCGAAGCGCATCACGCCGAGCACCGGCCCGAACACTTCCTCGCGCGCCAGCGTCGCGTCGGGCTTCAACGCCATCGAACACCGTCGGCTCGACATAGAAGCCGCCGGTTTCGATGCGCGTGCGCTTGCCGCCGAGACGCAGGTCGCCGCCTTCGCGCGTCGCCGTCTCGATGTAGCGCAGCGCCGTCTGCATCTGCTCGGCCGTCACCATGGCGCCGAAGTCGGTCTTCGGGTTCGAGCGGATCGCCGGCGACGATGTCGCGCGCAACGCCGAGCAGCTTGTCGAGGAACGCGTCGGCGATGGCGTCTTCGCACCAGCAGCCGCGACGCCGCCGTGCAGACTTCGCCCTGATTGTAGAAGATGCCCCAGGCCGCATGCGCGGCGGCCGCTTCGAGATCGGGGCAGTCGGCGAACACGATCTGCGGAGACTTGCCGCCGAGCTCCAGGCTCACGCGCTTGAGGTTGCTCTGCCCGGAATACTGCATCAGCAGCCGGCCGACCGCGCCCGAGCCGGTGAACGCGATCATGTCGACGTCCATATGCAGGGCGAGCGCCTTGCCGGCGTCGCCGCCGAGGCCGGGAACGACATTGAGCACGCCCGGCGGCACGCCGGCTTCGAGCGCCAGCTCGCCGAGCTTCAAGCGCGGTGAGGGGCGATTGCTCCGCCGGCTTCAGCACGATGGAATTGCCCATGGCCAGCGCCGGCGCGACTTTCCACATCGCCATGTGCAGCGGGAAATTCCACGGCACGATGGCGCCGATGACGCCGAGCGGCTCATGCACGGCGAACGAGAAGCGGTCCGACGTCTGCGGGCCGACCTCGCCGTACACCTTGTCCAGGGCTTCCGCGTAGTAGCGCAGCGTGCGGATGGCGTTCGGGATGTCGCCGCCGAGCGCGTCGCTGATCGGCTTGCCGACGTCGAGGCTTTCGAGCACGGCGAGCGTCTCGATATCGCGCTCCATCAAGATCGGCGAGCTTGAACAGGATGCGCTTCTTGTCGCGATAGTGCAGGCGTGCGCCAGCGGCCGTCCTCGAAGGCCTTGCGCGCGGCATTCACCGCCGCGTCGATATCGCGCTCGTCGCACGGCGGCGACGCGATTGAGCAGCGTACCGTTGCGCGGCGAGATGTTGTCGAACGTCGCGCCGGACACGGCCGCCCGAAGCTCGCCGTCGATGACAGCCAAGCCCGGGAGCGCGAGGGCCCCCGCAACCTTTTCGAAATGCGCAAGCGACGACATGATACGCGTCCCTTATGCGACCTGAGCATACCAAAGATGATCGAGCGACGTCACGATGCGCTCGAAGTTCGTGCGTTCGGTCGATCTTCAGCCGCGAATACACGTGCTGGAAGTCGGCACCGAAAGCCTCGCGGACAACCGGCGAATGCTCGAATTTCTCGAGTGCGTTCGCCCAGACCGTCGGCAGCGAGGGTGCATCGATCTCCTCGCTGTTGCCTTTGACCTCGGGGCCGGGGTCGATCTTGTTGGCGATCCCGTGGGCTGCGCCAGCGAGGATGGATGCGATCACCAGATAGGGATTGGCGTCGGCGCCGGCAACGCGGTGCTCGACGCGGGTGCCCGGGCCCATCTGGTCGGGAATGCGCAAGGCGACCGTGCGGTTGTTGAAGCCCCAGTGCGGGGCCATGGACACGTAGGACTCCGGCACGTAACGGCGGTAGGCGTTGGCGGACTGGGCCCAGATGGCCATGAAGTCGCCCATGGTCTCGCGCAGGCCGCCGAGCGCGTGACGGAAGAGGGGCGAAACAGGCGATCGCCTGCGAACACGTTGGCGCCGGCCTTGTCGAGCAGGCTCATGTGAATGTGCATGCCCGAGCCGGCCCACTCGTGGTGCGGCTTGGCCATGAAGGTGGCGTTGAGACCGTGCGCGCGGGCGGCGGCCTTGATGGCGCGCTTCAAGCAGCAGCCCGTCGAGTGCTGCCTGCACCACGTCGGAGCTGTGCTTGAGGTTGATCTCGAACTGCGACGGGCCGCTCTCCTGCGTGAGAGCGTCGACGGGAAGTCCCTGCGCCTCGGAGATGCGATAGATGTCGTCGTTGAAGGCCTGCAGCGCGTCCAAGTCCTCGAACTGGAACGTCAGCGGGATGTCGGTGTCGCGCGATACGCCACGCGGGGCTTCGAGCGTGAACGATCCGTCGGGGCCCGGCACCGTGACGTAGTATTCGAGCTCGACGGCGGCGACCGGCGTGTGGCCGGCTGCCTTGAAGCGCTCGACCTGCTTCCTCAGCACGAAGCGCGGATCGAGCGGATCGTCCTTCTCGGGCACGATCACGGCCTGCGCGAAGCGCGTTCCGTCGACAGGCACGGCCTTGAGCGTTCCGGACAAGCATGCGGAAATTGTAATCGGGATCGCCCGTCGTCCAGAGACGGCCGGTCTCCTCGATGCAATTGCCGCGCGGATCCATGATGAACACCGAGGCCGGCAGCATCATGCCGCTCTTGGCAACGCCGAGAAGATCCTCGCGGCGGAGCCGCTTGCCCCGCGGATGGCCGTTCATGTCGAGCACGAACGCGTCGATCCACTGCACGGTGGGATTGGCGGCGAGAAACTCCTTGGCCTCTTCGACGGCGAGTGACGGCATGCTCATGATGTGGAACCGTTGGATGCGAGTGTTCTGGCGGCGTCTCCGAAGCGGCGAAACAGCTCGATGGAGACGGGGTTGTTCTTGGCCTGCCACTCGGGATGCCATTGCACGCCGAGGAAGAACGGATGCTCTTGCGGTGCCGCGGATGGCCTCGATCAGGCCGTCCTCGGCGAAGCCTCGGCGACGAGCGGGGCGGCGAGCTTCTGGATGCCCTGCCAGTGCAGCGAGTTGACGATGATCTCGTCCTTGCCGACCCAGGATTTCAGCTCGCCCGCAAGCTTCACCGGTGCTTCGGGCCCGAACGATCGTCGTAATCGGCTCGCTCGATCGGCTCGCGGTGATCGTTGTGGCCGTCGACGGCATGAACGGCCTGATCGAGCGTGCCGCCGAGCGCCACGTTGAGCTCCTGGAAGCCGCGGCAGATGGCGAACAGCGGCAGCTTGCGTTCGCCACCGCTTCGCGGATCAGCGGCAAGGTCACCGCATCGCGCTCGCGGTCGATGGCGCTCGCGTTGAGGGCGGCTCGGAGCTGCCGTAGAGCTCGGGCTCGACGTTCGACAGGCTGCCCGAAAGCAGAATGCCGTCCGCGATGTCGAGCAGCGGCGCCGATGTCGGCCAGGCTGGCGCCGAGCGGCACCAGCAACGGCTGGCATTCCGCGACCTCGGCGACGGCCGCGGAATACTTCCGGCCGACGGCATCGAACGTGCATGCCTCCGATGTCCTTGGTGCAGCTGGGAATGATGACGATCGGACGGCTCATGCAGCGATCTCTCCGGCGACATCTGCGAGGGTCTGGTCGAGGCAGCCTTGCCGATGATGGTCTCGGCTTCGGCGAACTGCGCGTCGGTCCAGATCAGCGGCGGCGCGCATGACCATGGTGTCGAACACGGCGCGCATGATGAAGCCTTCGCGGAAGAAGTGGTCGCGGCAAATGAGGCCGACGCGGCCGGGATTGTCGAAGCGGCGGCGCGTGCGCTTGTCGGCGACCAGCTCGATGGCGCCGAGCAGGCCGACCGAGCGGACTTCGCCGACGAGCGGGTGATCCTTGAACTTCGCCAGCATCTTGGCGAGCGCGGGTGCGCCGTACTCCTTGACGCGCGGCACGAGCTTCTCGCGCTCCATGATCTCGAGGTTCTTGAGCGCGACGGCGCAGGCCACGGGATGGCCCGAGAAGGTGTAACCGTGGTTGAAGTCGTCGTTGTGCTCCATGAGCGCTTCGACGATGCTGTCGTCGATCAAGAGGCCCGAGAGCGGGATATAGCCCGACGTCGCCGCCTTGGCGAAGGTGATCAGGTTCGGCTTGATGCCGTAGTACTCGGATGCGAACCAGGTGCCCACGCGGCCGAAGCCGGTGATGACCTCGTCGGCCAGGAACAGGATGCCGTACTTGTCGATGATCTTCTGCACGGCCGGCCAATAGGAGTCGGGCGCGATCTTGACGCCGCCCGCGCCCTGCACCGGCTCGGCCGCGAAGGCCGCGACGTTCTCGGGGCCGACTGCCAGGATCTCGTCCTCGAGCGCCTTGGCGGCGCGCAGGCCGAATTCCTCGAGGCTCTCGCCGTCGCGGCCTTCGCCGAACCAGTAGGGATCCATGATGTGGCGGAAGCCTTCATAGACCGGGTAGCTGTGCTCGTGCACGTGCGGCATGCCGCCCATGGAGCCCGCCGCGATGGTCGAGCCGTGATAGGCGGTCTTGCGGCTGATGATGATGCGCCGCTTCGGCTCGCCCTTGAGCACCCAGTAGTGGCGGATCAGGCGGATGGCCGTGTCGTTCGATTCCGAGCCCGACGAACCGAAGAACACCTGATTGATGTTGCGGCGGCGCGATCTCGGCAAGCTTCTTCGAAAGCTCGATCACCGGCGGGTGCGTCGTCTTGAAGAAGGTGTTGTAGAACGGCAGCTCGAGCATCTGGTCGATGCGCGGCATCGGCCAGCTCGCGGCGGCCGTAGCCGACGTTCGTGGTCCAGAGGCCGGCCATGCCGTCGAGAATGCGCTTGCCTTCGCTGTCCCAGATGTAGGGACCATCGCCCTTGACGATGATGCGCGCTCCGCTGCCCCGCAGCGACTTGTGATTGGTGAAGGGATGGAGATGATGCAGGGCGTCGAGATCTTTGAGTTGTGACGGCGTGCGCTGTTGGGACACGGCAGAACCTCCAAACTGAGCATGACCCCGCGGGGCCGGTTCAGATTTACGAGGCCAGCTGCGGGGGAGTAAATCCGATACGAGCGCAGAGAACGAGCAATCGGGCCTTGCGGCTCTCGCTCTGCGCATAGCCAGCCCGGCCCCGGAACATGCCGTTGCCGCTCACGTGAGCGCCCATTGCTATTGGAGCCCGAGCCATCTGCTCTGCTGCCTTTACACGGAGTCCGGATGCGCTAAAACCTACGGTCTACGGTGTAGAATTGTCAAGCAGAGCTTTGAGCATGAAGAAGCACGTTCGCGGCCGGCGCGGTCTCGACAAGACCGAGCTGCTGGAAGCCGCCTTCGCTCTTCTCGCGGACGAGGGCGAGGCGGGTTTCTCCGTGCGCAAGCTCGGTGCCCATATCGGCGTCGATCCCATGACGGTTTTGCATCATTTCGGCTCGAAAACCGAGCTTTTACGCCTTATTGCCGACCGCGCGCTGACGACCGTGAAGCTCCCGGTTCCGAGCGGTGACTGGAAGGCCGACCTTGCGAAGGTCGCGTATGCTTACCGGGATCTTGCGCATCGCTACCCGCGCATCTTCCATCTGCACTTCCGCTTCCATGCCACGGGCCCGGTCGATCACGCATCGAGCGAGGTCGTTTACCAGGCATTCCTGCGCACGGGTTTGCCCAAGAGCGAGGCGGCAGGCCTCGGTTTGGCGTTCTACGCGTTCATCCTGGGCTTTGCCCTGGCCGAGACCGAGGGTCTTCTGATGCCGCTCAACGCTGAGGAGGAGGCGGAGCTTCGCGCGCTCGATGCCGACGAGTTTCCCGCCACCCTTGCGCTGATACCGGCCTTCAAGCAGTTGAAACCTGACCGGGCCTTCAAGGCCGCGGTCAGGGCGTTCATCGATGGTGTCGACTGTCGTACGAAACCATGATCGCGTCAGGCCCGATCAGCCTGACGCGTGAATTATCGGTCTCATCAAAGAACCCGCTAAACGCTGAGCAGCAGATGCTCGCGCTCCCACGGGCTGATGACGCGCATGAACTCCTCGAACTCCGAGCGCTTCAGCGCGCGATAGACGTGGCAGAAGCGCTTGCCGAGAATTTCGTGCAGCTCTGGACTGTCCTCGAAGTCGTTGAGGGATTCGAGCAGGCCGCGCGGAAGCTGGTGGTCGTTGCGATAGGCATTGCCGACCACGGCGGCACGCGGCTCGAGCGCGGCCTTCATGCCGAGGTAACCGCAGGCGAGGCTGGCGGCGATGGCGAGATAGGGATTGGCATCAGAGCCCGCGAGGCGGTTCTCGACGCGGCGCGCGGCATTGGGCGAGAACGGCACGCGCAATCCCGCTGACCGGTTGTCGTTGCCCCATTCGACGTTGATGGGCGCAGCCCCACCCGGCACCAGCCGCCGATAGGAATTCACGTACGGCGCGAGCAGGCACATGGCCGGCGGAAGGTATTTCTGCTGGCCCGCCAGGAAACTATAGAAGAGCTTCGTCGGCGCGCCGTTCTCGTCCGTGAAGATGTTGCGTCCCGTCTTGGCGTCGACGATGCTTTGATGGATGTGCATGGCGCTGCCGGGCTCGTTGGCGAGCGGTTTGGCCATGAACGTCGCGTAGCAGCCGTGCGTGAAGGCGGCTTCGCGGATGGTGCGCTTGAACAGGAAAACCTGATCGGCAAGATTGACCGGATCGCCGTGCAAGAGGTTGATCTCGAGCTGCGCTGCGCCGCCTTCCTGGATGATGGTATCGATCTTGAGATACTGGCGCTCGGCATACTCGTAGACGTCGTCGACGATCTTGTCGTACTCGTCGACGGCGCCGAGGCTGTAGGCCTGCCGGCCGGCGCCGGCGCGCCCTGAGCGCCCCGTCGGCGGCTCGAGCGGATAGTCCGGATCGGGGTTGGTCTTGGTCAGATAGAATTCCAGCTCGGGCGCCACCACCGGCACCCAGCCTTCCTTGGCATAAAGCGCAACGATGCGCTTCAAGACCGAACGCGGGGCAATGCCGACGGGCTCACCGTTTTGCCAGGTGGCGTCGTGGATCACCTGTGCCGTCGGGCTCGAGGCCCACGGGGCCGGCCGGATGGTCGTAAGGTCTGGCACCATCATGAGGTCGCTCTCGGCATAGAGCGCCTCGCCGTCCTCCTCGAACCCTACGTAATCGCCCGTAATGGTCTGATGGAAGATCGAGATCGGCAGATGCACGGCGTCGAGCTTGACGAATTTCTCGGCCGGCATGGTCTTGCCGCGCGCGACGCCGGCGATATCCGGCACGGCACAGTCGACTTCCTCGATGCGGTGGTGGCTCAGCCACGCACGCAGATGCTCGGGCTCCGTGCCGACGCTGAACGTCTCGCCCGTGAGACCAGCCATCGCTCCATTGTCGGCCGACATAATCCACCTGAGTTTCTGCTTGATTGCTTGCGGGTCGTCGCCCGTAAGCTGACCCCGTCGCGAGGGCGATTGCAAGGCCCTCGCGCTGCCGGTTGGTACAACCCAAGGCGTCGCGCGCCCATAATGTGATCACAAAATCACGGTGAACTCAAGCGCCCGATGAGCGTCGAGTTGGCCAAGATGCACCGCGCGCGAAGCGTCAGCCGGATCAGCCGCCGTCTTTCAGAACCGCCTCGCCGATAAAATTCATGCCCTGGCCGATGTCCGCGGTAATTGCAGCCTTGAGCGCCTTGCGATCCCTTGTCGAAAGGGCCGCAATGGCGACCTGATGCTGGTCCTCCAGGGTAGAGGTGCCAAATCGCCCGTAGGCCATGCGCATGAAGGGGCCGAATTGCAGCCAGATGCTTTCGACGAGGGCCAATAGGGTTTCGGCCTGAGCATGCTCGTAGATGGCAAAATGGAACAGGTAGTTGCTCTGCATATAGCCGTGAACGTCCCCGACGGCCATGGCGCGGTCTACGGCGGCGTCGTGGACCATGATCTGCTTGATTTCGGCGCGTCCGATACGATCGAGGGCACGGACTGCAAGTTCCGGTTCAAGGACCTTTCGTGCGAAAACGATCTGTTCAAATTTGCTTCGCGTCATGGGCGGTACCAGGACCCGGCGGTTGTCCTGCATGTCGAGCGCGCGCTCGGCAATGAGGCGGCGGACCGCCTCGCGGATGGGCATCGGACTGACGCCCATGTCCTCGGCCAAGCCGCGAAGCGTCACGGCGCTCCCGGGCAGGAAGCCGCCAAAGAGGATGCGGTTGCGCAGGCCTCGATAGACGCTCTCATGGGTCGTTACACCTAAGTCGAAGCTGGGCACAGGCCGGCGTCTGCGAGACATGGCGACGGGGCGCGTACGTGTCCGTTCGGTCCCTTCGGGTCTCGGGCGTTGGGGCATTGTGCTCGTGGTGACCTCAGGCTGGCGAAGGGGTTCCGGGTGGGTGCGACGCAAGGCTCCGCAAGCAGGCCGGGGAGATAGCAACAAGAAATACTTGTAGCGCGCGATTAATGTGATCACAATGGCAAGGTCAGGCCGGCGGCCGGAGACGGGAGCCCAAGGCTCTCGCCCGTTCGCGTTGGGGCTTCCTTGGAGGATGGCGTATGTTCAAACTCGGACGTGTCTGCGGCTTGGCCGCAGGCTCATTGGCAGTGGCGGCAATTCTCGCCGGTGGGCTGGCGAATGCCGCCGATCGCGAGGTGAGGGTCTTTAACTGGTCGGATTACATCGATCCGACAATTCTCGACGACTTTACCAAAGAAACCGGCATCAAGGTCGTCTACGACGTCTTCGACAGCAACGAGGTGCTCGAAACGAAGCTTCTCGCAGGCAAGACCGGCTACGACATCGTCGTGCCGACGGCCTCGTTCATGTCGCGCCAGATCAAAGCCGGCGTTTTCCAGAAGCTCGACAAGTCCAAAATTCCCAACCTCTCGAATAACTGGCCAGAGGTTTACGACCGGCTCGCCGTCTACGATCCAGGCAACGAATATGGCGTGAACTGGATGTGGGGCACGACCGGCGTCGGCTACAACGAGGCCAAAATCAAGGAACGGATGCCGGACGCTCCGGTGAATTCGCTCGACATGATCTTCAAGCCGGAGATCGCCGCGAAATTCAAGGATTGCGGCATTTACGTCCTCGATTCACCCGAAGACATCGTTCCGCCGGCACTCAACTATCTCGGTCTCGATCCCAACAGCACGAAGCCCGAAGATTTGAAGAAGGCGGAAGAGCTGCTTACGAAGATCCGGCCTTACATCAAAAAGTTCCACTCCTCCGAATACATCAATGCGCTCGCCAACGGCGACATCTGCATGACGCTGGCTTGGTCGGGAGACATCTTGCAGGCGGCAAGCCGGGCTGACGAGGCCAAGAACGGTCAGGTGATCAAGTACAATATCCCCAAAGAAGGCACGCAGATGTGGTTCGACATGATGGCCATCCCTGCGGATGCCAAGAACGTCGAGGAAGCCCACATTCTGCTCGATTACCTCAATAGGCCCGAGGTGATGGCGAAGGCATCGAACTTCATCAGCTATGCCAACGGCAATCTTGGCTCGCAGAAATTCATCGACGAAGAGATCTTGAAAAATCCCGCTGTTTTTCCGGACGCAGACACGCTCAAGAAGCTCTACGTCAAGACTGCCTGGGATGACAAAACCCAGCGACTTGTAACCCGGATGTGGACAAAGGTCGTCACGGGTCAATAATCTAGAAACCGCGCCAGAACGTCTGGCGCGGTTTTTTCTTTCCCGCATTGGTATCAGAGGCCGGCTGTAAGGATTTCGATCATGGACGTTGCGAGCGCACGCGATCCCCAGACGAGTACTGCTTCCTCGCAACGCGCCGGTCCACGTACCGCCGCTCCGCAATCGGGCTTCGCGCCCTGGAAAGATCCCACCAAGACGCCAATCGTGCGCTTCGAGAACATCACCAAGCGTTTCGACAATTTCGTCGCCGTGAAAAATGTGACGCTCGATATCTACGAGCGCGAGTTTTTCGCGCTTCTAGGACCTTCGGGCTGCGGGAAGAGTACGCTCTTGAGAATGCTCGCCGGCTTCGAGCGTCCGACCGAAGGCAAGACGATCGTCATCGGCCAGGACATTACCGCGCTCCCTCCGTACGAGCGCCCCGTCAACATGATGTTCCAGTCCTATGCGCTCTTTCCGCACATGACGGTCGAAGGCAACATCGGATTCGGCCTCAGGCAGGAAGGCATGGCGAAGGACAAGATCGCCGAGCGCGTCGATGAAGCCATGGCGATGCTGGAGCTCAAGCAGTTTGCCAAAAGAAAGCCCAACCAGCTCTCGGGCGGGCAGCAGCAGCGCGTCGCATTGGCGCGCGCCATCGCGAAAAAACCCCGCATCGTGCTGCTCGATGAGCCGCTCGGCGCGCTCGACAAGAAGCTGCGCCAGCAGGCGCAGTTCGAGCTGATGCGCATTCAGGAGACGACCGGCACGACCTTCATCATCGTCACGCACGATCAGGAAGAGGCCATGACGGTCGCGAGCCGCATCGCCGTCATGGACAAGGGCGACCTCGTGCAGGTGGCGACGCCCGGCGACATCTACGAGAACCCGAAGACGCGGTATATCGCCGGCTTCATCGGCGACGTGAACTTGTTCGAAGGCAAAGTCTCCGGCCTGTCTGAAGGCTGTGTCGAGATCGACGCCAAGGACCGGCTACAAGTTCAGGACGCGCAGCACGGAGCCCGTCACAGTCGGCCAGCAGGTCTGGCTGGCGCTGAGGCCCGAGAAGATCCGCATCTCGCACGACCAGCCGGCAAACGCCGTCAACGCCATCCCTGGCAAGGTCGAGGATGTCGGCTATCTCGGCTCCATCTCGCATTATCACGTTCGCACGGCGCCACGGAGAGCGTGTGACGGCGCTCCGCGCCAATGCCGCTCATGCGGTCGAGCGCTCGATCAGCTGGGAAGACAATGTCTGGCTCGACTGGCCCATCGATGCGGGCGTGGTTCTAACGCGCTAGAGGAACACGCCATGAGCGTTTCGAAAACTTCCGATCTTCGGCGATGGTATGTGATCGGCGCACCCTTCTTCTGGCTGCTGCTGTTTTTCCTCATTCCATTCTTCATCGTCTTCAAGCTGTCGCTATCCGACGTAGCAACTGCCATTCCGCCGTACGTTCCGACCTTCAGCTGGACGAGCATTCCGGAATTCCTTTCTCAGCTGGACTTCGAGAACTATTGGTTCATTTTCGGAGATTCGCTTTATATCAACGCCTATCTGTCGAGCCTCAAGATCGCGGGCATCGCGACGTTCCTGACGCTTCTCGTCGCCTATCCGATGGCCTATGGCATGGCGAGGGCTCCAAAGGCGTGGCAGCCGACGCTGATGATGCTCGTCATCCTGCCGTTCTGGACCTCGTTCCTGATCCGCATCTACGCCTGGATCGGCATCCTGAAGCCCGAAGGGCTTCTGACAATGTTTTTGCAGAACCTCGGCCTTATCACCGAACCGTTGCAGATCATGAACACGACGACGGCCGTCTATATCGGCATCGTCTACTCGTATCTGCCGTTCATGATCCTGCCGCTGTATGCGAGCCTCGAGAAGATCAACCCGTCCCTGCTCGAGGCGGCGCAGGACCTGGGATCGAAACCGTGGCGGTCGTTCTGGCAGGTGACCGTTCCGCTGTCGCTGCCCGGCGTGTTTGCCGGATGCCTGCTCGTGTTCATCCCGGCGGTCGGCGAGTTCGTCATCCCGGATCTGCTCGGCGGCTCTGAGACGCTGATGATCGGCAAGACGCTGTGGACCGAGTTCTTCAACAACCGCGACTGGCCGTTGGCGTCGGCCGTGGCGGTGTTGCTGCTGCTCGTGCTGATCGTTCCCATCGTCATCTTCCAACGCGAGCAGGAAAAAGTGCGGGAGGCAGGACGATGAAAGGGCGCTTTACCTGGTTCAATGCGACGTCGATCGCGTTCGGCTTCGCATTTCTCTATATCCCGATCCTGCTGCTGGTCATCTACTCGTTCAACGAGTCCAAACTCGTGACGGTTTGGGGCGGCTGGTCGACCAAAGTGGTATGCGTCGCTGCTCGACAACCAGGGTCTCAAAGATGCGGCCTGGGTGACGATCCGGGTGGCAGTCGTCTCCTCGACGATTGCCACCATCCTGGGCACGCTTGCCGCGATCACGCTCACGCGCATGGGTAGCTTCCGCGGCAGGACGTTGTTCTCAGGGATGATCTTCGCGCCGCTCGTGATGCCGGATGTCATAACCGGTCTGTCGCTGCTGCTGTTGTTCGTCGCCATTGGGTTCGATCGCGGGTTCTGGACCATTACGCTCGCCCACATCACGTTCTCGATGTGCTTTGCGGCCGTCGTCGTGCAGGCGCGCCTCCAAGACTTCGACAAGTCCGTCGAAGAGGCGGCGATGGATTTGGGCGCGACCCCTATCAATACCTTCTTTCAGGTGACGTTGCCGATCATCGCACCGTCCGTCATCTCGGCATGGCTCTTGGCCTTCACGCTGTCCCTCGACGACCTCGTGATCGCGAGCTTCGCGACCGGGCCGGGCGCTACGACGCTGCCGATGAAGATCTACAGTCAGGTGCGCCTCGGCGTGACGCCCGAGATCAACGCCATCTCGACGATTCTCATAGGTATCGTCACCGTTGGAGTGCTCAGCGCGGCGTATGTGACCAGGCGTCAGACGCAGCGCGCGGAAGCGGAACGCCGACGGGCCTTTGGTGCAACGGGATAGGCATGCTACGTGAAGCCTTCTTACATAACAGGGCGCTAGGCTCGCTGAACATCAGGCTATCGTGACTGCCACTCATCACATTGCGTCCTATTACGCAGCGACCACCAACGACCCCACGCGCTATCCTCGGCTCGAGGGCACGCTGAAGGCAGACGTGTGCGTCATCGGCGGCGGCTTCTCCGGCATCGCCACGGCGCTCACCATGGCCGAGCGCGGCTATTCGGCCGTGGTGCTCGAAGCCAATCTCGTCGGCTGGGGCGCATCGGGCCGCAACGGCGGCCAGATGATCGGCGGCATCAGCGGCGAGGCTCGCATCGAGGCTCAGCTCGGCGACGCAGGCAAGCGCCTATTGCGCGACATCCGTTACATCGGTCACGACATCATCGAGCGCCGTATCAAGGCGCACGACATCAGCTGCGACCTGAAGCACGGCTGGATGGAGGTCGCGGCACGGCCGCGCCATATGCAGGCCATCCGCGAGCACGTGGCGCAAATGGCCGATGAGGGCCACGGGGCCTACACCGAGCTCGTCGAGCCGGGCGACATGCCGCGCGCCCTCGGCACGAAGGCCTATCACGGCGGCTTCATCGACCGGCGCAGCGGCCATCTGCATCCGCTCAATCTGTGCAAGGGCGAGGCGAGGGCGGCGGCGAGCCTCGGCGTGAAGATCTTCGAGGAGATCTCCGGTAATCGAGTTGGTCGGCGGCGCGAAGCCCTACGTTCGCACCGCTCACGGGCGCGTGGAGGCCGCCAGCATCGTTCTCGCCGGCAATACCGAACACCAGTTCGAGCGCGGGCCGCTAGCGGGGCTGTTGTTCCCGACCGGGAGCTACATCATCGCCACCGAGCCGCTCGACGAGGCAACGGCGCGCGCCATCAATCCGCAGGACCTCGCGGTCGCCGACAGCAACGTCGTGCTCGATTACTACCGGCTCTCCGCAGACCGCCGCCTGCTGTTCGGCGGCCGCTGCAACTATACCAACCGCGATCCGAGAAGCATCACGGCGGCAATGCGCCCGCGCATGGTCGAGATCTTTCCGCAGCTCGCCGACACGCGCGTCGATTTCGAGTGGGGCGGCCGCATCGACATCGTCCTCACGCGCGTGCCGGCCATCGGCCGACTCGAGCCCAACGTCTACTACATGCAGGGCTACTGCGGTCACGGCGTGAACGCCACGCACATCGCCGCCGACATCGTCTCCGACGCCATTTGCGGCACCATGGAGCGCTTCGATCTCTTCGAGCGCATCAGGCACATCCGCCTGCCGCTCGGGCGCTGGGCCGGCAATCAGATGCTCGCGCTCGGCATGCTCTACTACCGCCTGCGCGATCTTCTCTAGCTCCGCTCCGATCGTCGCGCCTCTATCAGGCGCGGCGTGAATCGGCAGCGCAAAAAAGAAAGGGCCGCTTCGAATACGAAGCAGCCCCTTGTTCGAACGATCGTGACGAACGAGCGTTAGCCGACGCGGAACACAGCGCCCGCAACCGAGCGAGCACGCGTGCGCACAGCACCGCCGTCGTTGCCGGAGCGAACGAGCCACTGGCCGTTCGGTGCACGGCCGACGATCTCGCCGACGTGGTGACGCCAGACGACGACGGCGCCGACCTGCGGACCGCTTGAACGGCCCCACTTGCTCCAGTTCCAGGCGAGGTTCATTTCAGGACCGCCGCCGCGCTGCGTGCGCATCCACCAGCCGCACCATGCGCGAGGACGGCCGCCGACGCTGCGGCCGCTTCCGCTGCGGTAAGAGGCGACGCGCTCGGCGCGCGTGGCACGATGCGTGGCCGTACGACGGACGCGATACGAACGATCAGCACGCTCGACGCGACGAACGCGCTGCGAACTTGCCGCGCGATACGAGCGCTTACGATAAGTGCGGCGCTCGCTGTTGTCGCTGTAGACGCGGCGCTGCTTGTAGCCGCGGCGGATCGAAGAGCTGTCCGAATCTCCCGCGTAGTCAGCACGCGTCGGACGTGCTTCTGCCGACGGCATGAAGCCGGCGAACATGATCAGAGCCGCCAGCGTGGCGAAGATGCTCAGTCTCATTTGGTTACTCCCACTTTGCCTTTTGTTATCGGGCGCATTGGTAGGAGAACTTTGACCAAAACATGGAGCGGCAAATGCGCCGTGTTGCTCAATAACCGCAGGTGGTTCAAGTGATAAAAGTGCCCGTGCAACAAGCACATCTCGCAACTGCACAAGAGACGACTGAAAATAAACGCGAATATCGGATGAGCGCTATCTATCGAGTTGTTCAATTGATGTCCTGATCGGCATAGGTGTGGTCCGCATACACCGCTTCAGTGCGCCCATAGGTCGCGCTATGGAACCAAATGCATGGTCACGCACGGTGAATCCAATTTCACGACACGGTAAACGTGATCGCGTTTCCCGATATATGTCATCGGTGCATGAGAGCGAGCAATGCGCGGGAGAAGCAGCGAGAGCGACTAGCTTTCACTGTTAGGCGCGCGAGCCGCGGGAAGTCGCAACTCTGCGCGCAATCCGGGTTCGCCATCCACCAATGTCAGCGAGCCAAACCATGCGTTGGCGATGTCGGTGACGATGGAGAGGCCGAGGCCAGCGCCTGAGCCGCGAGAATCCACGCGGCCGCCGCGGCTAAGCACTTCCGCGTGTTTCTCCTCGGGTATGCCGGGGCCGTCGTCACCAACGGAGATGACTGCGGTGCCATCCTCGACACGCGCGTTGATGGTGAGCACATGACGCGCGTGACGCACGCCGTTCTCGATCAGGTTTCCCAGAGCTTCCGCAAGGTCGTCGTCGTCGATGCGCGCATGAAGGTCGCTCGGAATGTCGATGGACCAATCGAGCCGCTGGGCCGCTGGAATGCGCTCAACCACCCGCACAACGCGGTCGACCGCGGTTGCGACGCGTGTGGAAGCCGTTTGCTTCTGTCGCGTCGAAAGCCGTGCGCGCGCAAGCTCGCGCTCGACATGGCGCTGCATGGAGGAGGCAACGTGCGTTAGGCTTTCGGCGGCCGCCTTGTGTCCTTTGCGGCGGAGCTGTTCGATCTCGCTGTTGAGAACTTGCAGCGGCGTGCGCAATCCATGCGCCAGGTCGGCGGCTCGCGCGCGTGCTTTCGCGATATCGGCGTCGCGCGCGTCGAGAAGTTCATCGATCTCCTGCGCCAGTGGACGCACCTCGGTGGGAAACGCCGAGCCGAGACGCGGCGCGCCGCCCGTGCGGATCGCGGCCAGCTTGTTGCGCACGGCATCGAGCGGGCGCAGTCCGATGCTGACCTGGGCCCAGGCCGCAGCAATGAGGAGCAATCCGATGACGGCCAGAAGAAGCATCAGCTCGCGAGCGAATTGCGCCGTGGCACTCGTGATGCTCGCCGCGTCGCGTGCCACCGCGATGCGCGACCGTGCCGTCGCCGAGGCGTGCGGGCAGGTCGATGTTGCGCTCCGCAAGATAAAGCTGCGTTCCGCCCGGGCCGGCGATGGTGTGGTGATGCACGGTGCTGTCGACGCCTGCTTCCGTGGGGAGCGCCAGCTCGCCATCCCAGAGCGAGCGCGACCGCAGGACCTTGCCAGCGCCGCCCGGATCGATTTGCCAATAAAGTCCCGAGAGCGGCGTCTCAAAGCGTGGATCGCCGAGATCGCCCGGTAACGGCGAGCCCGCTTGCAGGGCTGCGCTCGAGATGAGAGGTCAGCTGATTGAGGTAGACGCTGAGCTCGTCGTCGAGCCGGCGCTCCACATGCCGCTTGAAAAGCAGCGTGAGGCCCGCGGCTGCGAGGGCAAGCGCGAGTATGATGGAGAGTGCTCCCGCGAGCAGGAGGCGCAGCCGCAGCGAGCCGAGGTTCATTCCCGCGTCTCCGGCACGAGATACCCGAAGCCGCGGCGTGTTTCGATCAGGTCCACGCCGATCTTCTTGCGCAGCCGCGTGATCAGCGCCTCGAGTGCGTTGGCGTCGCGCGCGTCGTCATCGCCGTAAAGGTGCTCGATGATTTCGCCCGGCGGCACCACGCGTCCCTTGTGATGCAGAAGGTAAGCGACGAGACGGTATTCCAGCGGAGACAGCGGCACAGGCGAGCCATCGACAGTGAGACGCATCTGCCGCGTATCGAGCGCAACCCGACCCGCTTCGATGACAGCCGACCCATGGCCGGCCGAGCGGCGGATCAGCGCCCGCACGCGCGCCGTCAGCTCCTCCATATGGAAAGGCTTCGCCAGATAATCGTCAGCTCCGGAATCGATGCCTTCGACGCGCTCCGCCCACGCGCCACGTGCGGTGAGCACGATGACGGGCATTTTGCGACCCGCAGCCCGCCAGCGCTTCAGCACGGCGAGCCCGTCGAGCTTCGGCAGGCCGAGATCTAGAATTATGAGATCGTAGTCCTCGGTGTCGCCGCGAAACCAGGCGTCCTCGCCGTCGCTTGCGGTCTCCGCCTTACAGCCCGCATCCGCGAGCGCGGCGGTGATGCTGGCAGCGATCTTGGGCTCATCCTCGACGACGAGAATACGCATCAGTCGTCGTCCTCGGTCTTGAGGATCGTGCCGTTGGTGGCGTCGACGTCGACCTCCTTGAGATGGCCCCCTGGCGTGAGGACCTTGAACTCATAGACGAACGCGCCTGTCTTCTCCTCGCGCTCGATCTCCACTCCGACGACCTCGCCGGGCATTTGTTTTTGCAGCAGCGCGGTGATCTCGGCGAGCGGTTTGATGCGCCCTTCGACCAGCGCTTGCCGCGCAAGCTCGTGATCACGCCGATCGTCGGCGTCGTCTGCCAGTGCGCAGGATGGGGCTGCGGCTGCAAACAGCGCGACGATCAGGAGAGTGCGGAGGTTCTGAAGCGAGTTTTTCATCATGCGCAACAATGCCGTGTCGAACCTGACAGCTTGCTGACGGCCTCCATCAGGCCGCTGTCAGGGCCTTCGAGGCAGAGTGCCCTCATCGGACAGCAGCCACGCTGCCGACACAACTTACTAGATGGAGACACCGACATGATGAAGTTTCTCGCTGTTCCCGCCCTTGGCCGTCGGCCTCGCCGCCGTTACGCCCGCCTTCGCCGACGACGACTATGTGGGCCGGCTCAACGTTCCGCGCGACCAGTGGCTGTCGGTCAACGACGTGACCAAGAAGCTTTCGGACCAGGGCTTCCAGGTCCGCAAGATCGAAGTCGACGACGGCACCTACGAGTTCGAGGGCACGAATGCCTCGGGCGTCTATGTCGAGGGCCACGCTCATCCGGCCACCGGAGAGGTCATGAAGGGTTACGACGATTAATCGAGTGGTAACCAGCAGAGCTCCGGCGGTGGACGCACCGCCGGGCTCGGCGTACTAATACCGAGCTTTCGATGTCGGTCAGCAGCAAAGCTTCGGCGATCGTCACGCCAACAAACAGATGGAGAACCCACGTGAAGAAGTTCCTCCTGGCTCCTGTCCTGGCGCTCGGCCTCGCTGCTGTGACCCCTGTCTTTGCGGATGACGAAACAAGGTCGCCCCAACGTTCCGCCCGAGCAGTGGATGTCGGTTGACGACGTGACGCAGAAGCTCACGTCGCAGGGCTTCCAGGTCCGCAAGATCGAGGCGGACGACGGCAGCTACCAGTTCGAGGGCACCAATGCAGATGGCGACGATGTGCAGGCCCGTGTGCATCCGGGCACCGGTGAGATCCTCAGGGGCGATGACGACTGAAGTCTGTCAGACGCCCGACTTCTCGGCGCTAAGAGGCTTCTCGCATACGGGCCAGATGCTGGCGCGCCGCTTCCAGGTCCTCGGCCGTATCGACGTCAGTCAACATCGACTGATCGGCAATCGTCACGCCGAGCGCGTCGCCCGCGATGCTCTTGAGCAGTGCCTTGCCACCTTCCGTCCCTGAGAGCGAACGAAGCCGCGGCAGAAGATGCCGCGGCCACAGCACCGGCGCACGCTGCTCGCCTGCGGGAGAAGTCGGAAACACTGCCAGCCGCTCACCGCTCTCGTTGAAGGCAGCTATCAGCGTTCGAAGCAGATCGGGCGTAATAAACGGCATGTCTCCCGGCACGATGAAGGCGCCCGCGAGATCCGCATCGAGCGCCGCGACACCGCAGGCGATCGACGACCCCATGCCGTCTTCCCATTTCGGATTGTGAACGAACCGGACCGGAAGATCGCGGAGAGCTTCGCGGCACGCATCGGCTTCTCGGCCCGTGACGACGACCACGTCGGCAAGCCCGCTGCCCGCCACCGCACGCACCGCATGACGGACCAGCGGCTCGCCGCCAAGATCCGCCAAGAGTTTGCTCTCGCCGCCGAACCGTTTCGAAAGCCCGGCCGCAAGCACGACGGCGCCGATGTTGCCCAACTCAGGCCCCGCGCAGCTCTTTGACGATCTCGGCCAGGATCGAAACGGCGATTTCAGCCGGCCCCTCGGCGCCGATCTTGAGGCCGATCGGGGCGTGAATGCGCGCCAACTCGTCGTCCGAAAGCCCGGCAGCCTTGAGCCGCGTGACGCGGGCGGCTTGCGTCTTGCGCGATCCAAGTGCGCCCACATAGAAGCTCTGCGATCTCACCGCGGAGATGAGCGCTTCATCGTCGATGTGACCCACGTGGGTTAGCGTGATGACGGCGGTCCGGCTGTCGAGGCTCAAAGCAGCGAGGGAGGCTTCCGGCCACTCGGCCGACCGTGCCACTTCGCAGCCGAAACGGTCCTCCGTGGCGAAGGCCGAGCGCGGATCGGAGACCGACACGCTCCAGCCCACACGCCGCGCCAGATCCGACAGAACCTGCGCGATGTGCGTCGCGCCGATGATGACCAGATGAACCGCTGGCGCCCGCGCGTGCAGGAAAGAACGCACGCCGTCTCTCTCGACGATCCGGCTTTGACCGGATTTGAGCACCTCGGCGATCTCAGGGGAAAGCGTCGAGCTTTCGTCATGGACGATGCGAGCGCCGTCCGCGAGCGACGTTTCGACAACCAGGCCCTTCCGTTTCGACCTCGCATCGAGAAGGCTATCGAGAAACGCGCTGCCGCTCGCCTCCACGGCTTCGACCAGAATCTCGATGCGCCCGCCGCACGGAAGTCCCGTGCGCCAGGCCACTTCGTCGCTGACGCCGAACTCGAGCACACGCGGCGCGCCGCCGCTTTTGATGATCTCATCCGCGGTGAAGATCACCTCGGCCTCGACGCAGCCGCCGGAGACCGATCCCTGGAACCGGCCGTCGGGCGCCACGGCGAGTTGTCCGCCGACGGGCACCGGCGAGGATCCCCACGTCGAGATCACCGTGGCGAGAGCGACCCTGTCGAAGGTGCCGAGCCATTCGCGCGCAGCCTCCAGAGGCTCTTTAGGCGAACCTTCTCTTTGGAGCGGCGATACGATCGCGTCCATGATACGTCCTCCCGAGTGAGCGCAGCGAATAAGCAAACCGACCAGCCGTCAGGTCGACGGGCACGCCGCTCCGCTGTCCGCCCACGCCTTGATCAGCTCGCCGAACTCCTCCTGCGTGCCCGGCGCGGGTTCGCGGCCGACGCCCGGGTTCCAGCCCCAGCCGACGAGCGAGTCATCGCGCCATGTGCTCGATCAGCTCGTCCATGGATTTGCCGCCGTTGCGCTTCGGATCCTTGATCTGCTCGCAGATATCGGCGAGCGACTTCCCGACCCAGGCCATCTCGATCGGCGCCAGGTGCCACTGCGGGTGGCCCGGGATGCCTGCCGGGATCGAAGTTCGCCGGTCCGTGACAGGTCGTGCAGCGCATGCCGATGGCGCCGAAGATTGTCCTCGCCGCGAACGACCAGCGGCTGTGCGGATGGCCGTCGTCGCCCTGCGCGGGCCGGTCGCCGGCCGGATGGCAGTTCACGCAGCGCGGATGCGGATGACCTTTCCGGCCTCGACGAACAGCGCCACGGAGCGTTCCTTCTGGTCCGCGATGCTCGCAAATGACGGCAGCCGGCTTCAGTGCCTTGCCGGCTGGCGCTTCGCCAGCCGAGAAGGCCAAATCCCGCGCCGATCACCATCAGCCCGGCCGCAAGGGGAACGAATACTGCTTTCATGTTCGTTCCTCCTCAGGCCTTTGCTGCAGCGCGGGAAACAGGAAGGTCATACACGCGCTGGCCGGTGAGCTTGGCCCACGCATTGGCGACGGCCGGTCCGATGGGCGGAACGCCCGGCTCGCCGATGCCGGTCGGCTGCTCCGTCGATGGCACGATGTGCACCTCGACCTTCGGCATCTCGTTGATGCGCAGCACGCGGTAGTCGTGGAAGTTCGACTGCACGATGCGGCCGTCCTCCATGTCGATGGCGCCGTAGAGGATGGCGGAAAGGCCGTAGCCCATGCCGCCTTCGAGCTGCGCCTTGATCACGTCGGGATTGATGGCGATGCCGCAATCGGCGGCGACGACGACGCGCTCGACCTTCGGCAGGCCGTCGTCGCCCGCCGACACCTCGACGACGTGCGCGACGAAGCGACTTGAACGATTCGTGCACGGCGAGACCGCGCGCCTTGCCCTTCGGCAGCGGCTTGCCCCAGCCCGCCTTCTCGGCGGCGAGCTTGAGCACGGCCAGGTGCCGCGGATGCTTGGTCAGCAGCTTGCGGCGGATGGCGAGCGGATCGATGCCGGCTGCATCGGCAAGCTCATCGAGGAACGTCTCGGTCGAGAACGCCGTGTGCGTCGAGCCGACCGAGCGCCACCACAGCGTCGGCACGCCGACCTCTGGTCATGTGCGCCGGACACGCGCAGGTTGGGGATCTGATAGGGCAGCGTGCTTGCGCCCTCGACCATGGTCTGGTCGACGCCGTCCTTGAGCATGCCGGCTTCGAACGGCGAGCCCTTCATGAACGACTGCCCGACGATGACCTGGTCCCAGGCCGACGATCTTGCCCTTGCGCGTCGAGCGCCGCCGCGCAGCTTGTGCACGAAGATCGGGCCGGTAGCGCCCGCCCTTGATGTCGTCCTCGCGCGTCCAGATGACCTTGATCGGCCCCTTGTGCTTCGCGGCCTTGAGCACGTCGGCCGCTTCCGCCGCCATGTCGCCCGCCGGCGTCGCGCGGCGGCCGAAGCTGCCGCCGGCAAGCAGCGTCTTGATCTTCACCTGCTCCGGCTTGAGGCCGAGCACGCCGGCCGCCACGCATCTGATCGACGGTCTGCATCTGCGAGCCGAAATATCATCTCGACGCCGCCGTCGTCGGTGCGGTGGATGACGCAGTCGTTCGGCTCCATCGGCGCGTGGGCGAGGTAGGGGAACATGTAGGTCGCTTCGAGCACCTTGGCGGCGCCCGCAAGCGCCTTCGTCGATGTCGCCGTCGTTGCGCGCGATCGCGCCTGCTGGTCTTCGCGAGCGTCGACGTACTCCTTGACGATCTCGGTCGCTGCTGCGCGCTTCCGTGCCGCTCTCGTCCCACGTGATCTTGAGCGCATCGCGGCCCTTCTTCGCCGCCCAGTAGCCGTCGGCCAGAACGGCGACGCCCTGCGGCACGGCGAACGACTTCCTTGACGCCGGGGACGGCGAGCGCCGGCGCCGGATCGAACGACTTGCCGCCTTGGCGTGGAAGCGCGACGGACGCGCCAGGAGGCACGTCAGCATGTTCGGCATCTTGACGTCGATGGTGTAGATCGCCGTGCCGTTGGTCTTCGGCAGCGTGTCGACCTTCGGCAGCTTGCTTGGGCCGATCAGCTTCCAGGCGTCGGCTCCTTCGGCTTGAACGGGCCCTGGCAGCTCGATCTGCTGCGCGAGCGCCGGCGAGCTCGCCGAACGTCGCCGACTTGCCGGCCGGCCCTTTGACGACGCCCTTCTCGATGGTGATCTGGCCCGGCATCGACGCCCCACTGCTCGGCCGCAGCCGCGATGAGGCGCGCGCGGGCCTCGGCGCCGGCTGTGCGCAGCTGATCCCACGAGTTGGCCATGGCGGTCGAGCCGCCGGTGCCCTGCACTGGCCGAAGGCGATGTTGGTGTACTTGCTTGGCGTCGGCCGGCGCGGACTCGACCGCATCTGCGCCCAGTCGGCGTCGAGCTCGTCGGCGAGGATGGTGGCGATGCCGGTGTACGGCCCCTGGCCGAACTCGATGTGCTTGCAGATCACCGTGACGGTGTTGTCGGGCGCGATGCGCATGAAGGCGTTCGGCGCGAACTCGGTCGCCGCCGGGCGCGGCAGCGGCGCGCTTTGCGCCAGGAACGTGGAAGCCGATCGACCAGGCCTGCGCGGTCGAGCCCTGGAGAAACTGACGGCGGTTGGCGGCGATGGCGGATGTTCCATGGCTCAGCCCTCCAACCGGCTGGCTGCATCGTGGATGGCGGCGCGGATGCGGTGATAGGTGCAGCAGCGGCAGATGTTGCCGGTCATGGCGAGATCGATGTCTTCGTCGCGTCGGCTTGGGGTTCATGCGACAGCAGACCGACGGCCGACATGATCTGGCCCGACTGGCAGTAGCCGCACTGCGGCACGTCGATGGCGACCCACGCGGCCTGCACCGCCTCGGCTGACCTTGTCCTGCAGCGCCTTCGATGGTGGTGACTTCGGCGCCATCCAGCGTGCCGACCGGCGTCACGCACGAGCGCCGCGGCTCGCCATTCACATGCACCGTGCAGGCGCCGCACTGGGCGACGCCGCAGCCGAATTTGGTGCCGGTCAGTCCCTCCACATCGCGGATGAACCATAGAAGAGGCATCGACGGATCACCGTCGAACTGCACCTCTTTGCCATTCAACGTCAGCGTAACCATCTGCTGCCTCCCGAGCGCGAAATGGATGAGTGCGGGGCGAAATATGATGTCCATCATCCCCGGGCCACAACATGGTAACGAAGTCGTGAGCCTGCAAGGGTCTGATAAATAGTCGACTTCCGCTCTCGGGCTTGCGCGCCGGATATAACGCCCAAAAGGTCAGCCGCGCTTTAAGGAGTGTCTGACAGGGGCGAAAGTTCCTCAGAAGCACGCGCCTTTTTCACGCCGCATGTTGTGATATGATCCGGAAGCGGAGATGAAGATGCGCTTTTTCAGGCATCGCCGGGGATTTGCATGCTTGGCGCTCGTGGCGCTGGCGACGCAGTTCTATTTGTCTCTGGGTCACACGCACGCGCGCGGCGTCTTCGCCCGATATGCCGGCAGCGCCGTCGCCTGCCGTACCCTCACGCCGCCGGGCGTGGACAAGTCCTGTCCGCCGCGCCATTCGCATGAGCATGATTGCCCGATCTGCTGGACTGGCAGCATCGCCGGAAGCCTTGTGCTTCCCGAGCAGCCAGCGCTCGCTGTTCCGGTTTCGCAAAGCGAGCATTTGAAGCTGAGGCCGGCCGCTGAGCCGCTGCCCATTAGAGCTGCTGCATCATTCCACGCCCGCGGCCCGCCGCTCGCGCAGAGCGTCTAAGCAGCCACTCAACTTCGAATATTGCGAGCGTCCGGCGCTTGGAGAAATCCAGCGGCCCGCCGCTTACCACGCAGCACCTGCGCCAAGCGCAGAGATACGAGGCATCGTCTCATGAAATTCGCAATCCCCATGCTCATCGCAACGGCATTTCTCGCAGCCCCCGCTTTCGCCCAGGAGCATCGCGAGCTCGGCCCCCATGAGCACGGCCACGGCACGCTCGACATTGCTGTCGAGGGCAAGCAAGGTCTCCATGTCGCTCGAGGTTCCAGGCATGGACATCGTCGGCTTCGAGCATGCGGCCGAAAGCGCCGAACAGAAGGCAGCGGTCGACAAGGGCACGGCGACGCTGTCCGCGCCGCTGACGCTGTTCAAGATCCCGGCCTCAGCCGGCTGCAAGGTGACGGACGCGAAGGTGGCGATCGAGGCCGAGCATGAGCACGAGGAGGGCGAGGAAGACCACGACGCCGAGAAAGGCGCGGATCACGCCAAGGACGATCACGATCACGACGAGCACGCCGGTCACAACCAGTTCCACGCCACCTATGCGCTCGAATGCGCCAAGCCGGCCGAGATCACGTCCATCGCCTTTGACTACTTCAAGTCCTTCGCAGGCGCTCAGGAGCTGACCGTCAACGTCGTCACCGCGAAGGCCCAGAACAAGTACGAAGTCACCCGGGACAAGCCCACGCTCGATCTTGGCGGCATGATGTGAGGCCCGACGTGAACGTCGTCGATCGTCGTGAGACGACTGTCAGTGCGGCGCCCGGCATCGTGACGATGTCGGGCGTGCGCTTCACCTGGCCGGGACCGAGACCGTTCTCGGTTTCGATCGACAACTTCGCTCTCAAAGCGCGCGAGCGCGTGCTGCTGGTCGGCCCGTCCGGCAGCGGCAAGTCCACGTTCCTCAGCCTGCTCGCCGGCATCGTCGCGCCCCAGGCGGGACGCCTCGACATCCTGGGCACGGATCTCGCCAAACTGTCGAACTCGGCGCGGGACAAGTTTCGCGCCGAGCACATGGGCATCATTTTTCAGATGTTCAATCTGCTGCCCTACGGCTCGATCCTCGACAATGTGCTGTTGCCGCTGAGCTTCGCGGCCAAGCGCCGAGCGCGAGCCGGAAGCGGGGAGGCGGCGAAGACCGAAGCTCTGCGACTGCTCGCAAGCCTCGGCCTCGATGCCGCGGAGCTTGAGGGCGTCTCGGCCTCGAGCCTCAGCGTCGGCCAGCAGCAGCGCGTCGCTGCGGCCCGCGCGCTGATCGGCCGGCCCGAGCTGATCGTCGCCGACGAGCCGACCTCCGCCCTCGACCGTGACCGCCAGCAGGCCTTCCTCGATCTTCTGTTCGCGGAGCTCGACGCGGCGGGCGCATCGCTGATCATGGTGAGCCACGAGGAAAGCCTCGGCACCCGCTTCGACCGCGTTCTGCGCCTCGACGAAATCGCCTCGACAACGCGGGGAGCCGCATCATGATCATCCTGCGCCTCGCAACTCAGTCGCTGCGCAACCGCGCCCTCACGGCGACGCTGACCGTGCTCGCCATCGCCGTCAGCGTCATGCTGCTGCTTGGTGTCGAGAAGGTTCGAACCGGAGCCCGTCAGAGCTTCGCCGATACCATCTCGGAACTGATCTCGTCGTCGGTGCCCGCAGCGGCGCCATACAACTGTTGCTGTACTCCGTCTTCCGCATCGGCAACGCCACCAACAACGTCACCTGGAAAAGCTACGAGGACATCACCAAGCGGCCCGAGGTCGCCTGGGCCGTGCCGATTTCTCTCGGTGACAGTCATCGCGGCTTCCGCTTGCTCGGCACGACGCCCGAATATTTCCAGCGCTACAAGTATCGCCACGGCCGCCAGCTCGTGTTCGCGGCCGGAGAGCCGTTCAGCGACCTGTTCGACGTCGTCCTCGGCGCCGATGTCGCGAAGTCGCTCGGCTATAAGGTTGGCGACAGGATCGTCGTCGCCCACGGCGTCGGCAGCATCTCGTTCGTCGAGCACCAGGACAAGCCGTTCCGCGTCTCGGGTATTCTGGAAAAAACCGGCACGCCCGTTGATCGCACGCTGCACGTGAGCCTCGAAGCCATCGAGGCCATCCACGTCGATTGGCAGAGCGGCATGCCGATCCCCGGCCAGACCATCTCGGCCGACGAGGTGCGCAAGATGCACCTTCAGCCGAAGGCCATTACGGCGGCGCTGATCGGGCTCAACTCCAAGCTCGCGACGTTCAAGCTGCAGCGCGCCATCAACGAGTATCGCGAGGAGCCGCTGTCGGCGATCATCCCGGGCGCGGCCCTGCAGGAGTTGTGGGGCCTCGTCGGCACGGCCGAGACGGCGTTGTCCGTCGTCTCCGCCATGGTGGTCGCAACGGCGCTGCTTGGCATGGTGACCACGATCCTGACCACGCTCAACGAGCGCCGCCGCGAGATGGCCATCCTGCGCTCGGTCGGCGCGCGTCCCGTGACCATCGTCGCGCTGCTGGGAACGGAAGCCGCGCTGCTCACGATCGTGGGCGTGGCGCTGGGCGTGGTGCTGCTGTATGCGAGCCTCTTTTCTGCTCGCCCGTTCATCGACAGCACGTATGGGCTCGACCTGCAGATCGATCCGCCGACGCTGCGTGAATGGACTACGCTCGCTGCTATCGTTGCAGCGGGCCTGCTGGCTGGCCTGCTTCCCGCACTCCGCGCCTATCGTCTCTCCGTAGCCGACGGCATGACCGTCCGAACCTGAACAGGCACGACCATGACGACAACTAAGATAGCCCGCGCAGTTCTAATCGCCGCCGCGCTCGCAACCATGGCCGGTGTAGCACCGGCCGCGAACCCGCCGCAGGAGCTGAAATGGGCTGAGTTGGTGCCCGCGAAAGCGGCCGCGCCGCCGCCGGCCAATAACAAAACGTTCTTCGCCGGCTCGCAGGCCTGCGCCCGACGACGGCTCTCCACCACCGCCTCCGCTGCAGGAAGGCAACTTCATGTCCATGAAGCGCCGCCAGCCCGGAGGTGATCGCCCGCCCGCGGTCGTGCCGGAGCTCAATGGCAAGCGCGTCAAGATCGGCGGCTATGTCGTGCCGCTCGATTTTGAATTCGACGAGCGTCAAGGAGTTCCTGCTGGTGCCGTTCGTCGGCGCCTGCATCCACGTGCCGCCGCCGCCCGCGAACCAGATCATCTACGTCAAGTCCGACAAGGGCTTCGAGGTCACGGGCGCCTTCGATCCGGTCTCCGTCGTCGGCACCATGAAGACCGAGACGGCCTTCACCGGCCTCGCCGATGCCGGCTACAGCATCGAGGCCGAGAGCGTCGATCCCTCAAGCAGTAAGGACGGCGGAGCGGAACGTCAGGTTGATGCGCCGCCGCCCGAGCACGGGATGAATGCCGTCCTTCAGCGTGTCGACGCCATGATAGGCGAGCCGTGACGGCCCACCCCACACCACGACGTCGCCGTGATGGAGGATGGTGCGCAGCGCCTTGTCCGTGCGTTCGAGGCCGCCGAAAATGAACTTGGCCGGCAGCCCGAGCGACACCGAGACGATGGGCTGCGAGTAGTCGAGCTCGTCCTTGTCCTGATGCAGCGTCAGCCGCGATCCGGGCTCATAGAGATTGATGAGGCAGACGTTCGGCGCGTAGGACCCGTATCCCGCACGCCAGGCCGCATCCTTCGCGAGAGTAAGGAACGCTTTCGGCATCGCCGGCCATGGCTTGCCGCTCAAGGGATCGCGCGTGTCGTAGCGATAGCCGCGCCGGTCCGAGACCCAGCCCGCTGCGCCGCAGTTGGTCATGGCGACCGACATCGTGTGCCCGCCGGGCGTGACCAGATGCCGGAATGGCGCCTCGTTGACGACAGCCTCGAATTCCGCGATGAGCGCGTCTTCGACATCGAGCGCAAAGCCGCGCAGGATGACGGCACCGGTGGAAAGCGGCTCCACGCGCGGCTGCGGCTCGCGAGAGCTGAACAGATCGGCGGTCATACGGCCCTTCCTACTTGGCGTCGTGGAAGATGATACCGGTTGTGTAGCGCTGGCCGGAAAGAACTTCGCTCACGCCATGCCTCATGTTCACACGATACACGCCCTTCGTGCCTTGCACAGGGCGATGATGCACAGCGAAGACGACCGCATCACCCTGACGCAGCGGCACGACGGACGCCCGCGACTGCATGCGCGGCCGCTGTTCCGTCAGCACGAACTCGCCGCCGGTGAAATCACGCCCCGGCTCGGAAAGCAGGATCGCCGCCTGCAGCGGAAACACGTGCTCGCCATAGAGGTCCTGATGCAGGCAGTTGTAATCGCCGGACCCATACTGAAGCAGCAGCGGGGTCGGGCGTGTCTGGCCGGCGTCGTGGCAGCGCTTCAGAAACGCGGCGTGCTCGGCCGGATAGCGCACATCGAGGCCCATGGCCTCGTTCCAGGCATTGGCAATGTGCGCCAGCGGCGGATAGAGCGCGCTTCTCAACGCGCCGATCAGGTCGGGCAGGGGATAGGCGAAGTATTTGTACTCACCACGCCCGAACCCATGCCGTGCCATGACGATGTGCGAGCGGAAGAGCGCATCGTCCGGGTAGAGCGCCGCCAGACCACGGCATTCCTGTTCGCTGAGCACTCCCTCGAGCACGGCGAAACCGCGCGCGTCGAGATCGGCCTTCGCCCGTGACCAGTCGAGCGCATCGATGCGACTCTCGACGTCATCCGCAACCGTGATCTTGATTGCGCGCTGGGCGACGCTCACGAATTACTCTCCCGATCCAGCAGTGCGCGCTTCCGCTCGACGCCCCAGCGATAGCCGGACAACGCGCCTCCAGTCCTGATGACGCGATGGCACGGAACGGCGACCGCGATCGGATTGGCGGCGACGGCCCCAGCCACGGCGCGCACCGATGTCGGCTGGCCGATACGCTCCGCGATCTCGGCATAGGTGACCGTCTCTCCGGCCGGAATTTTGCGCAGCGCCTCCCACACGCGGTGCTGAAATGCCGTGCCGCGGATATCGAGCGGCAGCTCGAGCCCCATGCGCGGCGCCTCGACGAAACCGACGACCTTCGCGACAAGGCCTTCGAACTCCTGATCGCCGCCGATGAGGTGCGCCTTCGGGAAGCGATCCTCGAGATCACGCAGAAGAGCGCCGGATCATCGCCCATCAGGATGGCGCAAACGCCCTTATCGCTTGCAGCAACGAGAACAGCGCCGAGCGAGCATTCGCCCACGGCGAAACGGATATCCGCATTGGTCCCACCGGCACGGAAATCGGTTGGTGTCATGCCGAGCACCTCTGAAGAATTTTCATAAAAGCGGCCGTTCGAGTTGAAACCGGCCTCGTAGATCCCTTCGGTCACGGTTGAGCTCCTTGTCAGGCTGTCACGCACACGCTTCTGCCGCTCGGCCTGGGCGTAGGCTTTGGGCGTTACGCCCGTTTGCGATTTGAAGATGCGGTGAAAGTGATAGCGGCTCAATCCCGCACTCTCGGCGAGCGCGTCGAGGCTCGGCTCATCGTCGGAGGTCTCGATCAGCCGGCAGGCCTCGGCCACCTTGGTTGCATGCTGGGTCGTGAGCGCGGGCTCATTGGGCCTGCAGCGTTTGCAGGGCCTGAATCCGGCCGCTTCGGCATCGGCGCATGACGCGTGGAACGCCACATTGGCGCGCTTGGCCGGACGCGACGCACACGAGGGCCGGCAATAGACGCCCGTCGTCGCCACCGAATAATAGAAATGCCCGTCGAACGCGGCATCCCGCGCGATCACCGCGGCCCATAGGGCTGTGTCGTCCGAGGCCCGCGGCTTCCGCGGCGATGCGTGATCCGGCATCACGGCGCGATCTCGGATCGGATGCGTGTTGTGTCATGCCGGAAACGTAAGCGCCGCGAACCGCCCTCGCACGCCGATCCTTGCTGTTGAATCAAAAATATCCGGTGGCCGACCCCTGATTCGGACGCCGCGGGTCAGAGATACCCACCGGAGCGCGTCTGTGCAGGCATCCTGCCGATAAGACCCTTCTTATCCCATAATTAACCGAGCATCACGTACAAGGCTAAGTTCCCCGGTTTTCAGGGGCGTTGATTATTGTATTTTTTAGCGCGTACTATGGCTCGTCTCACCAATCCTTTCATCTCTGGGCGCCATCAGGGCCTGATCAGCTTTTTGATCTGGTTGGCGATTTTTGTTTCCGGCGCGGCCATGCTTGCGTGGTTCGGCGTTGCGGAAGTGCACAGCAGGCTTCGCCGCGAGGTCTCCGCCGAGGTTGCGCAGCTCGAGAAGCTGCACTCAAACATCGGCAAGGCTTTCGAGAGGATGCGATCGGAGGTTACGGCAAGACCGTGCTCATCTGAATTCCGCAGCCAACTCCGGCGCGTCGCATTTCGACCCGACGGCTTGAGTGAATTCCTGTACGCCCCAAACGGAAACGCCGAATGCTCAACGACGCGTCAGCGCTTCGATCCGCCGGTTTCGTTCGGTCTGCCGGACGTAGGTGACGACAACGATCTGGGATACGCGCTTTGGGTCGACCGTGATCTCGATTTCATTGGGCTGCAAGGAATAAGGGGCACCATCGCTCTGTCAGAGCCATTCGCCCTCGTGATACCGATCCAGACGACCGAGCCGAGCAATTCGTCGTGGATCAGGAAAGAGCTTGTCCTGCATGTGCGCCATGACAAATGGTGGCACACCAGCGGACACCATGGAGTGTATAAGCGCCACCTTGCGCGTGAGAGCGATCCAGGCGCGAACTCGGAATTCGGAACGCTTCGCCATCTGTCTTGCGATCCGCAAAAGCTGCATTGCCTCGCGGCCGAGGCATCGCTGCCAGAGATGCTGGCGGGCTCGGCACCGTTCGCGGCCTTTGCGGTGCTGATGCTCGGCATGCTTGCAGCTTCGGCGGCGAGCGGCGCGCAGAGCTTCCTGACGCGATACTGGTCGCTGGAAGCAAGGTTCAAACGCAACCTCGATAGCAAGTCGCTGATTTGCGTCTACCAGCCCATCATGAATCTCGAGACAGGAACCATCAGCGGTTGCGAGGTCCTGGCGCGCTGGCGCGATCTGGATGGTTCGATCGTCTCGCCGGACAAGTTCATTAAGCTAATCGAGCAGGGCGGACGTACGCGCCAGTTCACAAAAATGATGATCGACAAGGCTCATGCGGAGCTTTCGACATACATCACCCCCAAGCACCGCCTTCAGATCAACTTCAACATTTTCCCGCGCGACCTGGACAGCGCCGTGCTTTTGGAAATGTTCTCGAGCTTTACCTCGTCGCACGAGCCCTTCGATGTCGCGGTCGAGATCGTCGAAACCGACACGATCTGCATGGAGGATGCGCAGCGCGAGATCCAGGCGCTGAGCCTTGCCGGTATCAAGACCTACATCGATGATTTCGGCTCTGGCTATTCCAGCATCCATCGTGTGGCGGCCCTGTCGGTCGAAGGCGTGAAGCTCGATCGCACGTTCGCCATGGCCCCGAACGACAGCATGATGGCCCGCATGATCGTTCACGCCCTCGAAATCGTCAAAACGTCTGGCCGCACCATTGTCGTCGAGGGCGTGGAGTCGCTGGACCGGCTCGAGCTTCTTCGCCACACCAAGCAGGTCGACTACGTGCAGGGCTATTTGATCTCGAAACCGCTCCCCATCGACGCATTCGCCCAATTCCTCGCCAGCCACGTCGTACCGTTGCAGGGTACGGTGCGCGCCGCCTGAGTGTTCACGGCCAGGCGTATCGAAATGCATCAGCGTGTGCTGAAACAATTCTTGCTATGCAATGGGTCGGCCGCATCGCTCCGGGGACCCCATGCAAACCGCCTTCTACTTTTGCCTAGCCGCGCTGCTCGAGATTTCGTCCTGCTTTGCCTTCTGGATCTGGGCCCGCCTCAATGCATCGCCGTTGTGGCTCGCCCCTGGCGTTGTGGGCCTCATCGGTTTCGCCTGGGCGCTGACCAAGATTGAGTTTGATCAGGCCGGCCGTGCCTTTGCCGCTTACGGCGGCATCTATATCGTCGCATCGTTGGTCTGGATGTGGGCGGTCGAAGGCAAGATGCCCGATCGCTGGGACATTGCGGGCGCTGCGATCTGCCTTCTCGGAGCCGCGGCCATCATTTACGGCCCCCGCGCGGCCTGAATTGCAAATCCGAACAGATGTTTCATTGGAAACAGCCCGGCTGGCCAGGACGTGAGAATGTCCTGTCACCGGGCCGCTGAGGCCTCTCAATCAGTTCTCGAACGGGAGACCTTCACAATGTTCGCCAAGACCATCGCCTCGATAGCCATCGTCGTCGCATCAGCCACACTTGTAACCGCAGAAGCCAACGCCCGCTGCGGCGGCGGCCACGGAGGCTTCCGAGCCTACAGCGCCGCGCAAAATCACAACTACATCATCAAGCGCCAGCAATCGCTCGCCGCAGCGAAGAAGCGCCAGCAGGCGATCGCTGCAGCAAAGGCCCGTCAGCAGAAGGCAGCTATCGCCTCGGCTTCGAAGAAGGCTGAGGCTGCCAAGGTTGCCAAGGTCGAAGCACCGAAGCAGGATGAGACTTCGGTCGCCAAGGTCGCCGAGACGACGACCACGGAGACCAGCACGACGACCAAGGTTGCTGCTGTCGAGCAGGCGACGTGCAAGAAGTTCGTCCCCGCCATCGGCGCGACTGTCGACGTCGCCTGCGGCGCGAACTAACAAATTTCCTCGACATCTGAGATCGCGCCGGCCTTTGTCCGGCGCGATTTCCTTTTGTCGAGCGGAACCCCACATCTACCGCCTACTGCCTACTGCCTACTGCCTACTGCCTACTGCCAGTTGCCGTTGTCCCATGTCCCGCGTTAGGTAGCGGGGCGCAAGGCAGCGGCAGGCCGCAAGTTGAGGATCGAGCATGGCGAAGCGGGCAGAGGCATCCATTCGCGTCGGCATCGGCGGCTGGGTCTATGAGCCCTGGCGGGGCACGTTCTATCCCGAAGGCTTGGCGCAGAAGCGCGAGCTTGAATACGCCGCGAGCAAGCTCACCTCCATCGAGATCAACGGCACCTATTACGGCTCGCAATCACCGGCGAGCTTCGCCCGCTGGCGCGACGAGACGCCGGACGGGTTCGTCTTCTCCCTCAAAGGACCGCGCTTTGCGACCAACCGCAAAATCCTTGCCGAGGCAGGTCAGTCCATAGAGCGCTTCTTCTCGAGCGGCGTCATGGAGCTGAAAGAGAAGCTCGGGCCCATCAACTGGCAGTTCATGGCCACCAAGAAGTTCGACCCCGAAGATTTCGAAGCCTTTCTAACGCTGTTGCCCAAGCGCGTCGAAGGCCGCGATGTCCGCCACGCCGTCGAAGTCCGCCATGACAGCTTCAAGGTTCCGGATTTTGTGGAGCTGGCGCGCAAGCACGGCGTGGCAATCGTCATCGCCGACAAGGACGATGCACCTCTGATCGCCGACATCACGGCGCCGTTCGTCTACGTGCGGCTACAGCGCTCGAGCGAGACCGCCAAGACAGGTTATGCCGCCCAAGGACCTCGATGCGTGGGCAAAACGCGCCCGGGGGTGGGCAGAAGGCGGAGCGCCGGATGATCTCAAACTCGTAGCCGCCGCGGCGAAATCGAAAGCCGCGCCGCGCGACGTGTTCGTCTACATGATCGGTGGCCACAAGGTTGCCAATCCGGCCGCCGCCATGGCCTTCATGGAGCGTCTCGGACCATGATCGCTTCGGACCTTATCAGTCCGAAGCGTGAATTATAGGTCCAAATCAAAGGTAGTCACGGCTGGGCATCCTCGTTCCCTCTGGCGGTCCGAGCCTGCGCGACGGCATCTTCCGCCGTCGCTGCGTAGCGCACGATCGGCGGCCTGAGACCGGCCGTCAGCAGCGTGCGCCGCACGCTTTGGCGGGCCCCTGCAAAAGCAACCTGAGTCCCGGCACGATTGAGCTTGTGCACGAAGCCATCGAGCGCCTTCGCCGCCGTGCTGTCCACCAGCGGAACGTCGGTGAAATCGAGCACGAAAATCTTCGGGTGCTCGCCGATGCGATCGAGCACCGAGCTTACGGTCGCGCTCGCGCCAAAGAAGAATGCGCCGCTGATCCGGTAGACCATGACGTCGCCGTCGAGCCGATGTGGATCGTAGGCGGTACGCGCCGCGCCCGTCGTGTCGGCCTGGTCTTCCGTGATGAGCTGGCCGCCGCCTTCGACCTCCACCGCTTCCGCCAGCCGGTGCAGCACGAGGAATGCGCCGAGTGTGACGCCGACGGCAATGGCGGTCGTGAGATCGTCGAAGATGGTGAGGAGGAAAGTTGCGAGCAGAACCGCCGCATCACCCCACGAGGCGCGCACGAGCCGCACGAACTCTTCCGCCTCAGCCATGTTCCAGGCCACGACGGCAAGCACGGCCCCGAGCGCGGCGAGCGGGATGAAGCTTGCGAGCGGCGCCGCGACCAGCATGAACAGCAATACATAGACGGCGTGCAGCATGCCCGAGACCGGGCTGCGCGCCCCGGAGCGCACATTGGTTGCCGTGCGCGCGATTGTCCCAGTGACGCACATACCGCCGAACGTCACCGCGGCCATGTTGGCCACGCCTTGCGCCACAAGCTCGCAATTGGAGCGGTGCTTGCGGCCCGTCATGCCATCGGCCACGACCGCCGAGAGCAGAGATTCGATCGCGCCGAGAAGCATGATGGTGACGGCATCGGGAAACACGGCCTGGATCTTTGCGAGATCGAAGGCGGGAAGGGAAGGCGCCGGCGGCGCGTGCGGAATGCCTCCAAAGCGTGAGCCGATGGTTGCAACGTCGAGGCCGAAAAGCCATGTCAGGAAAGCTGTCGCGGTCACGGCAATGAGAAGGCCGGGCCACTTCGGGCGCACGCGGCGAAGGCCCACGATGATCGCGATCGCCAGCAGCGCAAGCAGCACCGTTTGAGGTTTGATGGTGTTGAGGCTGGCCCCGATCGCCGCGAGCTTCGGCAGCAGCGCCGCAGGCTCCTTGGCCATGTCGAGACCGAGCAGCTCCCTCATCTGGCTGGCGAAGATGATGACGGCGATGCCGGCCGTGAAGCCGACCGTAACGGGAAACGGAATGTATTTGATGTAGGTACCGAGGCGCATGAGGCCGATGCCGATCATCATCAGTCCGGCCATGAGCGTCGCCAGCACGAGGCCGTCGTAGCCATGGCGCTCGACGATGCTTGCGATGAGCACGATGAAGGCTCCGGCAGGTCCGCCGATCTGGAACCGGCTGCCGCCGAGCGCGGAAACGAGGAAACCGCCGATGATCGCGGTGTAGAGGCCCTTGTCCGGCGACAGGCCGGATCCGATGGCGATAGCCATCGACAAGGGCAGAGCGACGATAGCGACCGTGAGGCCGGCCAGCGCATCGGCGCGCAGGTCGGCCAACCCGTAGCCTTCACGCAGGATGGTGACGAGCTTTGGCGTGAACAGCTCGGCGAATGTGGGCGTAGCGCGAGAGGTTGAAGCGCCTGCAACCATCGTCATCCCTCCCTCTTTGGAGCGACGCGGCAGCCGGCGCGATGTCGGTGGTCGCTGTCGCGAGCGGTCTGGTCCACACCGCAGCCGATCGAATCTGGTCTCCGTTCAATACGCCCGGCATCCCGAGTTGTGTTTGATTTGGGTCAGTAAGCTCATCCGTGGTGCAGAGCACAAATGGCGAAGATGCTGCGCTGCAGTCTGCGGATTATCAGGAGAAAAACGAAGTAGATTTGATGCGCCGCAGCAATGACAGCGCTGTAATCATGAGCCGAAAGCCTAGAACATCTTGGCTTTTAGACGGATAGGCCAAGGATTAACAAAGTCTTTGCATTGACAGTGCGCTGAGGTCACCACACCATCGCCGGTAAGCCACGCTGGGCACTACAGAACAGGCTCCTGGTCCCGGCAGGCCTGCTTCAGTCAATGACGGCTGAAGCGTTTGCCCTTGGGGGGATTGAGCACCATGTCATCACCAGACGAGGTCAGGACTCATGAGCAGGATGTGAAAATCCTGCACAGCATGGGTTATGCGCAGGAACTGTCCCGGCGCATGCACGCATTCTCGAACTTCGCCATTTCCTTTTCGATCATCTGTATCCTGTCGGGCGGCATCAATTCGCTCGGTCAGGCAACCGCTGGTGCTGGCGGAGCGGCCATTGGCATCGGCTGGCCGGTCGGCGTTCTCATCTCGGGCGTCTTTGCCATGGCACTGGCGCAGATCTCGTCAGCCTATCCCACGGCGGGCGGCCTCTATCACTGGGGCTCGATCCTCGGCAACCGCTTCACGGGCTGGCTCTCGGCCTGGCTAAACCTTCTTGGCCTCATCACTGTGCTCGGCGCCATCAACGTCGGCACGTTCTATTTCTTCTTCGGCGCTTTCGGTCCGATGTTCGGAATCGAGGATACGCTGACGCATCGCGTGCTGTTCGTGGCCGCGATCACGGCGCTGCAGGCACTTGTCAATCACTTCGGCATCGGTCTGACGATGAAGCTCACCGACTTCTCGGGCTACATCATCCTGCTCGGCTCGGTGGCGCTGGCGGCGGTCTGTATGTTCTACGCCGAGGCCTGGGATTTCTCGCGTCTCTTCACCTTCTCGAACTATACCGGCACGGAAGGGGCGAGCGCCGTGTGGCCAGTCGCCGTATCGGGCACCATGGCCCTCATTCTCGGCCTGCTACTCCCGATCTACACCATCACCGGCTATGACGCCTCGGCCCACACAGCCGAGGAGACGGTCAACGCGCAGATGTCTGTGCCGAGGGGCATGGTGTCGTCGGTATTGTGGTCGGGTATCTTCGGCTACCTGTTCCTCTGCGCCTTCGTGCTCATGATCCCGAATATGGACGATGCGGCCAAGCAGGGCTGGAACGTCTTCTTCTGGGCCATGGGAGAACGTGTTCCGGAGACCATCAGGACAGCGCTCTACGTGACCATCTTCATCTCGCAGTGGCTGTGCGGTCTCGCAACCGTGACGTCGGTGTCGCGTATGCTGTTCGCCTTCTCTCGAGACGACGGTATTCCCGGCATCTCGAAGGCGCTGGCCAAGGTCGATGCGAAGCACCGTGCTCCCGTGAACGCCATCTGGGCCGGATCGACGCTGGCCGTGCTGTTCGTGTGGTTCACGTCCGCCATCACCATCGCCGGCGCGCCGGCCTACTCGATCGTCGTCTCGTGCACGGTCATCTTCCTGTTCCTGTCGTTTGCGGTGCCGATCGCGCTGGCGCTGTTCACCTACGGAACCTCGAAGTTCCCGGCACCGGGACCCTGGAACCTTGGTGGAGGGCTGTTCCGTCTGGTCTGCGTTCTATCGCTCGTCGCCATGGCGATCATCTTCTACGCCGGCATCCAGCCGCCGAACGACTGGGCGCTTCCGATCACGGTTGGCTTCATCGTGCTGTCGCTGGTGATCTGGCTGCTGTTCGAAAACCGCCGCTTCAAGGGCCCGCCCATCGGAGAAGAGATCAAGCGCCGTCAGGCCGAGATCAAGGCGGCCGAAGCAGCCCTCGGCGGAGCCGGCTGAACCCGGTTGATGTCAAGAACGAGCGCTTCGCGGGCTGGATCGAAAGATCCGGCCCGCTATCATGATGGGAACCAGCTTCAAAGGGGAGACTGAACGATGGCGGGCCGGCTCGAAGGCAAGATTGCATTGATATCTGGCGGCGCGACCGGCATGGGCGGCGCGTCATCCAAGCTGTTCGCGGCGGAAGGCGCAAAGGTCGGCATCGTCGATCGCAATGAGGAGGCGGGGCGCGCCGTCGTAGAGGAAATCCGCGCCGCCGGCGGAACGGCCATGTTCGCCAAGGCCGACGTCTCCAAGGCCGATGAGGTCGAGGCCGCCGTCAAGGCTGTCATGGCCGAGTACGGCAACATCACCGTGCTGTTCAATCACGCCGGCACCATCATCATCAAACCGTTCCTGGAGACGACGCTCGAGGAATGGGAATGGCTCATGGACGTCAACGTCACCAGCATGTTCATCGTGACCAAGGCCGTGCTGCCGGGCATGCTCGCGGCCGGCGGCGGCTCCATCGTCTGCACGTCGTCGATCTCGGCCATCGCAGCCACGCCGAAGGAGGTCGTCTACAACACGAGCAAGGGCGCCTGCCACATGTTTGCCCGCTCCATCGCGGTCGAATTTCGCGACCAGAACATCCGCTGCAATGCCGTGTGTCCGGGCTTCGTGCGCACGCCGCATGGGCTGCGCGAGGTGGACGAGCTGTCGAAGCTCGGTGTCGACATGTCGGATGCCGCCATCGCGGTACAGCAAGGCCGCTTGTGCGAGCCGGAGGAAGTCGCGCGCGCGGCACTCTTCCTCGCCAGCGATGAAGCGAGCTTCGTCAACGGCGCGCACCTGTTCGTCGACAACGCCTTCACCGCGGTGTGACCTCTTCTCCCTCTCCCCATTCTTCATGGGAGAGGGTTAGGGTGAGGGGCGGGTCTTTGCACAACACTTCACGATCATCCCCCTCACCCGGGCTTCGCCCGACCTCTCCCCACAGGGGAGAGGTAAGAGTGGCGCCAAAACTTCACCTCTCCCCGTTGGGGAGAGGTCGCGCGAGCTCGCTCGCGCGGGTGAGGGGGGGAAATCCGATGAGAGAGGCTTACAGAGCAGCGAAACGCGACAGCTTGAACGGCGACAGGTCGAAGCGCTGGGCCTTGCCCATCGCCATGTCCGCCAGGATCTCGCCGATCGCGGTCGAGAACTTGAAGCCATGCCCCGAACAGGGCGAGGCGACGATCACCTCGGGGAAATCCGGCAGCGCATCGAGAATGAAATGCTCGTCGGGCGTGTTCGTGAACATGCAGGTCCTGAGCCCGAGAATATCGCCGTTCGCCTCCGGGAAAAACCGCGCCACGCCTTCGCGCAGGGCTGCTTCGTCGCGCTCGTTCGGCACGCGTGAAAGCTCGTCCGCCGCGCCGCGCTCCTGGAAGTGATGATAGAGCCCGATCTTGAAGCCCGGGATGGTCCACATCGGGAACTGATAGAAGTGCCCGACATCGCTCTTGAGGTTCGATACCGGGAACGCGCCGAGCCGGAACAGCTCCGGCTTCTTGGGGCGGAACCAGCCCAGCACCTGACGTTCCGGAACCGCGATCTCCTTCAGCCGCGGCACCAGCTCGCCAACCCAGGCGCCGGGCGACATCACGAGGCGACCGGCTTCATAGGTGGCGCGCGTCGTGCGCACGCGCACACCCCCGCCCGCGATGGGCGAAACCTCGAGCACCGGCTCATGTCCGCGAATGACGGCGCCGCTTTCCATGGCGAGCCTTGAGGCCGAGGTCACCGCGCGCTCGGCCGCCACGAAGCCGCCGTCCATCTGGTACACGGCCACATAGCCGGCGGGCAGCGCATAGCCGGGATAGCGCCGGTTGACCGCGTCCGCGGAGAGAAGCTCGTGATGCAGATGGTGCTCGCGGCAACTCGCGAGCGAGCCTTCGATGACGGGAGAACCCTTCGGCCCGATATCCATGGAGCCGGTCACGAACAGGATCTGCTCGCCCGCGCGCTGCTCGAGCTCCCGCCACAGCTCATAGGCGCGCCGCAGGATCGGCACGTAAAGCGGATGCTCGAAGTAGGCGAGGCGGATGATGCGATGCTCGCCGTGCGATGACCCCATCACGTTCGGAATGTCGTAGCGGTCGAGCCCGAGAACGCGCTGCCCGCGTCGCGCGAGCTGCCAGCATGTCTGCGAGCCCATGGAGCCGACACCGGCGACGATCACATCGAACGTTTGCATTTGAGTGCTCTGCATCTGACGAACGTTGGCGACGCTATATCACGGCCGCCCGAAAGCGCGATCGGAAATGGCCCCTTCCACAAGCCGGATCGAGTGCGCTACGAGATCAGCATCGCATCAGAAATCGAGGACCGCATGCAATCGCCGCCGCCGAAAGACATCAAGCCGGCTCAAGGGTCGAGCGCGCGGCATTCCCCCTGTGTCGGCGTCTGTCAGATCGACCAGGCGACCGGCTGGTGCCTCGGCTGCGGCCGCACCGGCGAGGAGATCGGGCGCTGGCTCGGCCTCACCGACGCTGACCGCCTGGCGCTATGGGAAGAACTCCCCGGCCGCCTGGACAAGCTCGCGGTGCAGGCGAGATTGATGCCGTGGAACCGCGCCGAGCTGGCGGAATGGATAAACGCGACTCTGACCGAGAAGAGCGGCGCCTGGGTCACCGGCGTCCCTGGCGCAGTCGCCGAATTTCCGGCTGGAGCCGGCCGCAACCTCGAGGTCTCCGTCACGGACGAGGAGATCATCGCCCGCGCCGCCGACGCGCGCTTCCGCGTGCGTTTGCATGATAAGCTGCGGGCATTCACGTTCGGCAACGACGGTCCCATCGTGCTGGCTTTGCCGAAGGCGCGCGCCGCCTTGCCCGTGGCCGAGACCCTGACGTCGCTTGGACCCGATACCGACGCCATCGACCTTGAAAACCGCGAACATGCACTGTTTGACTTCGGCGTCGGCCGCAAGACCAGCAGGTTCTGCGTGCGCACGCATGACGAGGAATTGCGTGAAGCGCTCATGGCTCTTTCTGGTGAGGGGTGGCCGCGTGTGATGCACGATGCCGGGATGCTGATCCTAGCCAAGAGCCCGCACCGAGTTCGTCGAAACGGCTCTCGCACGCATCGAGGTCTTCGCCCGCATTCCGGTTCCCGGCGAGCAATCGCCCGATGGCGCTCACACGCATTTCCTGCCCTCATATCTGCAGTCGGGTGACGAAGCGCCGGCCGGTCTCTCGGTCCCGGAATTTGCGCTTTCCGTCGCCATCTATTACCCGCGAAAGAGCAGCTAGACGCGCGCCGAATTTCACGATGCGTCAAAAGCGCAATTGAAACGTGATGTGAATATTTCTCGCGGCGATGGGATTGACATTTGGTCCAAGTTGCCTCGTTTTAAGAGCACGTGACGGTTCTCGCGGCGTGCGCAAGCGCGACGCGGGTGAAAAGGGAACACGGTGAGACGCAAGTCGCTTCAAAAGCGCCGCGTGTCGAAGCCGAGGCTGCTCCCGCAACTGTAAGCGGCGAGTCTCCTCCAACGTAAGCCACTGGCGATCCGCACTGGATCCCCGGGAAGGCAGGAGAGAGACGTCTGAGCCGTGAGCCAGGAGACCTGCCTTCACAAGTCGCCCATCCTCCGTGCGGGACGCTCGGTGGAACGGTTACCCGTAGTGGCGGCTGATGTGCAACCGATTGGGAGCGACGTCAGGCATGCCTAGGGTCTCGATAAGATAACCTTCTGAAAAACTGATCTCGAACGACGCAATTGCTCGTCGCGTTTCCGCGCGCCGGCACTCGCATTGTTTCGCGTTCTGAAAATCATTGGCGTTCTGCGTGAGCTCCCGTCCATCAATCGTGACGGGAATACGATGTCCTATTGTTTTCGAAATGGAAAACTCAAAGCCGGGTCAATTCAATTATTGCTCTCGAGTTGCGCTGTGCTGCCTGCTTTTTGCGTCAGCGTCTGGGCGCAAGAGACGAGCGCGCCACAGCCGAGCGAGCTGCCACCGCTCGAGGTGACGACGAAAGCGAAGCCAAAACCGGCGAAGGCCAAGGCGACGAAACAGCCCTCGGCGACACAGGCCAGCGTCACACAGTCCGGTGCGGAAACGTCGTCAGGCGGCGGCGCGAATGCTCTCGGGCAAGGGACAAAGCCAGGACTCAATCTGGACTCTCCGGCCTCGACGGGAAGCCGCCTGAACCTCACGCCGCTCGAAACTCCGGCAAGCGTGCAGGTCATCCCAGGCGAAGCCATCCGCGAGCGCGGCCAGCAGAGCGTCTCCGACGCTGTGACGCAGAACGCTGCCGGCTTCACATCGCTGGCGGCGCCCGGCAACGGCGGCACCTCGCTGGCAGCGCGCGGTTTCGCTGGCCACGGCTCGGTCATGCAGCTTTATGACGGAACGCGTCTCTATGTCGGCTCGGGCACGGTGACGTTCCCATTCGACACGTGGTCGGCAGAGCGTATCGAGGTTCTGCGCGGTCCCGCGTCGGTGATGTATGGTGAGGGAGCCATCGGCGGCGCCGTCAACGTCGTGCCGAAGAAGCCGACCGACTATTTCACCGGCGAGGCCGAGGTCGGCTTCGGCACCGACGGAATGAAGCGGTTCGGCGTTGGCGTGGGCGGCCCCATCAACGAGCGCCTATCCTATCGCTTCGATGCCAGCGGCATCCAGTCCGATGGTTGGCTGGACAGGCAGGGAGACTTCAACTCTGTCGCCGTGTCCGGCGCTCTCAAGTACAAGGCGACGAGCGATCTTTCGTTCACCCTCTCGCATGAACTCGGGCAACCAGTCGCCGCTGCGCTACTTCGGCACCCCGCTCGTCAACGGTGGCATCGCCGGCGGCACGCGTCTCAACAGCTACAACGTCGACGACAGCGAGGTTCGCTATCGCGACAACTGGACATCAATTCAAGACGGAATGGACGCCGAGTGATGCGTTCGCGATCCGCAACACGGTCTACCGCCTCACGAGTGATCGGCATTGGCGCAATGTCGAGTCGTACACGTACCAGCCGCTCACCGGAAAGGTCGGTCTCAGCGACTACCTTGAGATCTATCACGATCAGGAGCAGGTCGGGAACCGCTTCGACGCCACCGTCCGCGCCAACCTCGGGGGCGGTGTCAAGAATGAGCTCGTCGCCGGTTTCGATGTGAACCGCATCGAGTTCCGGCACACTAACAACTCGCCCTATAACACGACCGGCACGCACGTCGTCGATCTCTTCGATCCCGAACCCGGCTTCTTCGATCATACCAATCCGACAATTCCCGGTTTCGAATCCGAGACGTCGCAGTACTCGCTGTTTGCTGAGGATCGCCTCGAACTCTCGAAGCAGTTCTCGATTGTCGGCGGCATCCGGCTCGATCGTCCAACGATCGACCGAACCGACCTCCGCAATCCGGCCGCGAGCTTCGAGAAGGACTTCTCCGACGTGACCTGGCGCGCGGGCGCCGTTTACACGCCCGTTCCCGGCCTGGCCTTCTACGGCCAGTACGCCACGGCCGTCGATCCGGTCGGCGGACTCATCACGCTCAATCAGAGTGGTTCGCAGTGGGAGCTCGCGACCGGACGGCAGATCGAGATCGGCGTGAAGCAGGAGTTCTGGAGGGGTAGAGGCGAGTGGACGCTGGCTGCCTACGACATCGAGAAGAAGAATATCCTCTCGCGCGACCCCGACGACCCGACCATCACGAGACAGATCGGCCAGCAGTCCTCGCGCGGCATCGAGGCTTCCGTGGCGCTCCAGCTCACGGACACGCTGCGCTACGAAGGCAACGCCGCAATTCTTGAGGCGCAGTACGACGTCTTCAGGTCGGCGGCGGGCGTCGACTTTGCTGGCAACCGTCCTCCGAACGTCCCCGAGCAGCTCGCCAACAGCTGGCTGACCTGGGCATTCCTTCCGAAGTGGGAAGCGCGCGCCGGCGTCCAGTGGGTCGGCTCCATGTACGGCGATGACGCCAATAAGCTGAAGCGACAGGACTACACCGTCGTCAATCTCGGCCTCGATTACGACGTTACCGACAAGAGCAAGGTCGCCCTGCGCGTCTTCAATGTCTTCGACGAGATCTACGCGTTGAGCGGCGGCAGTACGGAATGGCAGCTCGCGCCGCCGCGCTCGGCGGAGATCAGCTACCGCATCAAGTATTGAGGCGCATTGAGCTGGAAGGCGCCGCCCGCGGGACGGCGCCTCTTTTCGTGTTGGACGCAGCGGAGACGGCAGAAGCGCATGTGGAAGCTCACGAAACGTTGGCTCTATTTCATCCATCGCTGGCTCGGCGTCGCGACGTGCCTCCTCAGCGTCATGTGGTTTCTGTCGGGTCTGGTGATGCTCTATGTGCCGTTCCCGTCATGGAGCGACGCTGAGCGCATTGCGCAATCTTCCGCCGGTTGCACGTCGAGCGCGTCGCGCTTACGCCGGATGAAGCCATGGCGCGCGCCGGCGTCACGGCCTGCCGTCGACGTTTTCGGCTGGAGATGTTTGCGGACGAGCCCGTCTATCGCATCGTCGCGGGCGGAAGCGCAATCGCGGTTTCCGCCGTCGACGGGCGGGCCATGATCCGGGATGTCGGCGCGGAAGCACGCGAAGCGCCATATCATGACGGTCTTTCCGGGCGCGCAGCCCGACCTGCTCGAGGAAAGATCGACTACGATCAGTGGACGGTGACGCGGCGCTTCGATCCCCATAGGCCGCTGTACAAGTTCGCGCTCGGCGATCGCGGATGGCACCAACGTCTACGTCTCATCGCGGACCGGCGAGATCGTCCAGAACGCCACCCGCAGCGAGCGCGTCTGGAACTGGCTCGGCGCCATTCCGCACTGGATCTACTTCTCGCCCATCCGTAAGGACCAGGAGCTGTGGCGTCAGTCTGTGATGTGGCTCTCCGGTCCGCTTATCGTCGGCGCCATCGCGGGATTGTGGATCGGCATTCTCCGGCTTCGTGTCCGCAAGCCCTACGCCAAGGGCCGCATGACGCCCTATCGCGGCTGGATGAAATGGCACCACGTCGGCGGGCTGGTCGGCGGCGTTTTCCTCACCACCTGGATCGCGAGCGGATGGCTCTCGGTCAACCCCTTCAAGTGGTTCGCGCGCACGCAGCTCACCGAGGCCCAGCTCGGCGCATATGCCGGCTGGAGCCAGGGCATGAGCTACGGCGCGACCATCGCAGGCGATCACTGCGTTGCAGACTGCCGGAGCGAGCGACCTATCTTTCGTCACGGTCGCCGGACGGCCGCTCGTGGTCGCCCGCAGCCCTGCCGGGGTCGTTCTCGCCGAGGCAAGCACGGGATCGCCCGTGAAACTGGCGGACGATGTGCTCATCGAAGCCGCGCGCCGCGTGCTTCCCGCGGCCTCCGTGGTCGAGGCCCATCGCCTGACGGAAGAGACCCTCTATTGGTACTCGCACCATAACAAGCGCGCCCTCCCGGTCATCAAGGTTAGCTTCGGCGACCCCTCGGCAACGTGGCTGTATCTTGATCCCGCCACCGGATCGATCGCTGGCTTGAGCGACCGCAGCTCTCGCACATATCGTTGGCTGTTCAACTTCGTCCACGACTACGACCTGCCGGTGCTGCTCCGAAACCAGCCGGCACGCGATATCCTTGTCTGGGTGCTGTCGATCGCGGGTCTTGTTGTCTCGGTCTCTGGTGTTGTGATTGGCTGGAGAACTATTGCCCGAACTTGACGTTCCGGGGGGAGCTTGAGTTGAGGGCGCGCAAACGGACCACGTGGTAGAAAGCCGGATACGTCTCGCGGAGAAAGCCCATGCGTCACTATCCGGCCCGCCGCCTTGTCTGCCTCACCGAGGAAACGGTAGAGACGCTCTACCTCCTCGGTGAGCAGGACCGCATCGTCGGCGTGTCCGGTTACGCCGTGCGGCCTCCGCAGGTGCGCCGCGAAAAGCCGCGCGTCTCCGCGTTCACCTCAGCCGACATCGGGCGCATCGAGGCGCTGAAGCCCGATCTCGTGCTCGCCTTCTCCGACATCCAGGCCTCGATCGCCGCCGATCTCGCGCGCGCAGGCTTGCCTGTCTATCTTTTCAACCAGCGTGATCTGGCCGGCATCTTCGCCATGATCCGCACGCTCGGCGCATTGATCGGCTGCGTCGACAAGGCCGAAGCGCTGGCGCGCTCCCTCGAAGCCCGCATCGACACCATAGCCCGCGAGGCGGCAACGAGCCCGAACCGCCCCCGCGTCTATTTCGAGGAATGGGACGATCCGCTCATCACCGGCATCGGCTGGGTGTCGGAGCTGATCGAAATCGCCGGCGGCAAGGATGTGTTCGCCGATCTGCGCGGCGGGGCCGCTGCAAAGGACCGCACGATCGCGCCGGATGCGGTGGTCGAGCGCCAGCCCGACGTGATCCTGGCCTCGTGGTGCGGCAAGAAGGTGCGCATCGACAAGATCAGGTCGCGGCCCGGCTGGGAGGCCGTGCCCGCCGTCGCGAGGCGCCGCATCTTCGAGATCAAGTCGCCGCTGATCCTGCAGCCCGGCCCTGCGGCGCTCACCGATGGGCTCGACGCCATCCGCGCCGCATTGAGGCAGCCAGCCCTCCTTTGACCCCGCTCAAGTTTCCGACCGGCCGCCCGCGCTAGTCGTGGCCAGCAGAAGTTTGCCACGACGGAGAACGAGGATGGCTCGCATCGCGATTGTCGTCGGCCATGCCCGGGCCAACACCTATTGCGAAGCGCTTGGCGAGGCCTACAGAAGCGGCGCCGAAGCGGCCGGGCATGAGACGAAGGTGTTCGTGACGGCGGGCATGGCCTTCGATCCAATTCTTCGTGAAGCCTATGTGCGCGTGCAGCCGCGCGAGCCGGATCTCGATGCGGCCTATCAGGCCATTCAGTCTTCGGACCATTTGGTCTTCATCTTTCCTCTGTGGCTCGGCGATATGCCAGCCATCCTGAAGGGTTTTCTCGAGCGACTGCTGCAGCCCGAACTCGTTGGGCCGGCGAGGACCGGAAAATTCGTGAAGGTCCTGCGAGGCAAGTCCGCGCGCATCATCGTCACCATGGGAATGCCGGCCTTCGTCTATCGCTGGTGGTTCCGCGCCCACGCGGTCAAACTTCTGAAGCGCAACATCCTGAGCTTCATGGGCGTGAGCCCCGTGCGCACCACGATGCACGGCAACATCGAAGGCGTGAGCGCAAAAACGCGGCGCCAGTGGCTGGAAGAGGCCCGGATAATGGGCGGTCGCGCCGAGTAGGCTCCCGTGCCTAGGACGGCAGGCAGAGCGCGGCGATCATGGGATGCGGCACCCACACGGTCGCGAAGCCGAACAGCGCGATGGCGAGGCCGACCACGGCGCGCACATCGCGGCGCATGTCGGCGCGGATGAGCGCGCGAATCCCGAGCGAGGTCAGCACGAGGCCGGGCAGCGTGCCAGCCCCAAACCCGGCCATGACGGCGCCGCCGCCCGCAGCTGATCCGGTCAGCATAGCCGTGAACAGCGCGCCATAGACCATGGCGCACGGCATCAGCCCCCACGCAAATCCTGTGAAAAGCGGCGCCAGCCCGCCCCCGCCGAAGCGAGATGAAAACCGGGCGATCCGCAGCGACAACGGCGAAAGCAACCGGTCCAGTCCCGAAGGTCCCGGCAACAGCCCGGCCGTCGACAGGCCGATCCACATGAGGGCGACCGCACCGCCCCACTGCAGCAAGCGAAACGCCAACTCCCGGTCGAGCCAGCCGATCAGCGACGCGCCCACGCCACCGACAGCCGCGCCGGCCAGCGTGTAGGCGCTGATGCGGCCGAAGTGCGTAAGCCAGAGGGCGCGAAGCGGCGACATGCTGGCGTCGGATCGGCTCAGCATGAGGCTCGTCGCGATGCCGCCGCACATGGCGGCACAGTGCAGACTGCTCGCAAGCCCGAGCAGCACCCCTCCGGCGATGGTCAGCAAATATGGAGCCAAGACGCCTCGCATTGGGCTAGGGGGTAACGGTCACGCAGTTTCGCCAAACTAAGCGTGCACTTGCCGCCGGAGATTGACGTACGTCAAAGTCCGGACGGGAAGGGCGGTCTTGATGCTGCCCAGTGCCCGGCCCTGCCCGCTAATCCAGTCACTTGAGGTCCCACCCCTATGCAAGACCAGCCCCTGCCGGCACCTGCGATCGGCCTTCGCCGCTCGCTCACGCTGACGCATGCGGTCCTCTATGGGCTCGGTGTCACGGTCGGCGCCGGCATCTACGTCCTGATCGCGGCAGCGGCGGACCGGGCAGGCATGCACGCTCCGATCTCGTTCCTCGTCACCGCGATGCTGATCGGGCTGACCGGAGCCTCGCTCGCCGAGCTTGGCGGCCGCATGCCGGTAGCTGCCGGCGAAGCGGCCTATGCGCGTGCCGCGTTCCGCTCCGAGCGCATGGCGACCTTCATCGGCGTGCTGGTCATCGCCATGGCGCTCATTTCGGCATCGACCATCAGCGTCGGCGCGGCGGGCTATATTCGCGTCTTCATCGACGCACCGGATGCGATTGTCATCACGGGCGTGGTCCTCGCCATGGCGGCCATCGCGGCGCGCGGCATCGTCGAATCCGTGACCTTCGCCGGCCTCATGACCGTGATCGAGATCGGCGGCCTTCTGTTTGTCGTCGCCGCGGGCTTCCTGCTCGAGCCCGCCGTCATAACAGAGGCGCGGGAGATGCTACCGATCGGGCTCGATGCTGCGCAATGGAGCGGCATTTTCACGGCTTCGCTGTTGGCCGTCTTCGCGTTCATCGGCTTTGAGGGCATCGTCAACATCGCCGAGGAGATGAAAGCTCCGGAGCGCACGCTGCCCCGCGCAATCTTCTTGACGCTCGCCATCACGACCACTCTCTACGTGCTGGTGATGTGGGTGTCGCTGGCGACGCTCGGACCCGAGGTGCTGGCGGCGTCGAAGGCGCCTTTAGCGCTCGTTTATCAGCATCTGACCGGCGCTTCCCCACGCACCATGAGTGCGATCGCCATCGTCGCGACGTTGAACGGCATCGTCGTCAACATCATCATGGCCTCGCGCGTCATGTATGGGCTTTCCCGGCACGGCAACCTGCCGCCGGCGCTGGGGCGCGTCAACCCGGCAACGCAAACTCCGCTCGTGGCAACGGGAGTGGCCGCAGCGATCGTGCTCGCATTTGCGCTTCTGCTTCCCATCGCCGACCTGGCCGATCTCACGGCGCGCATCACGCTCATCATGTTCGGGCTCGTCAATCTCGCTCTCTTCGTCATCAAGCAGCGCGAGACCGAGCCACCCGCGCATATATTTCGCTGTCCAAAGTGGGTGCCGCTGGCGGGATTCCTGACCTGTATTGTCTTTGTCGCAGCTGACCTCGCGGTCGTGGCTCTCGCGCAGAATTGACACGCGTCAATGTTCGCTCGCCCGATCCAGATCATCAAGGATGCAGACGCTTCGGGGAGAAACGCATGACCCATAAATTGGCCCATCACGCCGGCAAGACGCTTCGCGCCCTGCTCGCGGCATCTGCACTGGCCGCGGCGTCCGAGCCGGCCAGTGCCGAGTTCGACAACAGCATGCGTATTCTTCTCGGCCAGCAGCTCAAGGCGGAGAAGAATTGCGATTTCAAGGAAGTCCTGACCTACCACGAGCTGCCGCTCGGTGGTGAGATGGCCCTTGATGGCCGCGCCTCGTGTCACGATGGCCGCGAGTACAACTTTAGTCGCAAGCGGCCGCATCAGAAATTCGACATCCAGCTGTGCGAGCCGACGGTCTGCTGAGAGGCACAGCCCTTCTGGCGGGTGTTTACCTGGGATCGATCCCGCAGCCGTTACACACTATTACAATTCGTCACCCCCCAATCATACCGACAACCCAGGCGCACCGTTTAATTGATCCCGGTCAGAAACCGGCCGCTGGGCCGGAGACGCAGGGAGACACCGATGCTCGCGACTCATCCGTCTGAGGCAAGGACTTATCTTCAAACTGTTCGCGACGCGCCTAAGCTCGCTCCAACGACGCTGGATGACCGCTTGGCGCAAGGCACGCTGCGCCGCATCGAGGCCAAGGAGCATGTGTACTGCGAAGGTGATCCCGCGCACGCATGTGTTCCAGGTCGAGCAGGGCGTCATCGCGGTCTACAAGACGCTGGTCGATGGCCGGCGGCAGATCATTGACTTCGCCTACCCCGGCGATCTGATCGGCCTCGGTGTCCTGCGCGAGCACGTGCTGAGCGCGCAGGCCGTGTGCACGTCCAAGGTCCGGTGTCTGTCGACGACGGCCCTCGAACGCGCCGCAGAAGCCGACGCAAACCTCGCCATCAAGCTCTACAGAGCCGTATGCCAGGAGCTGGCGGCGACGCGGCATCTTCTCGTCACTGTGGGTCAGCGCAGCGCCGCCGAGCGGCTGGCGTCGTTCCTGCTGACCTTGCATCGCCGTCTTGGCGGGCCGTCGAACATGACGGTGAACCTCGCCATGCGCCGCTCCGACATCGCCGATCTTCTGGGTCTTACGATCGAGACCGTGAGCCGCACGATCGCCAAGCTGCGCACCATGGGCATCATCGAAGTCGAGCAGGGCGGCACGCACCGTCCATATCCGCGACTACGATCGCCTCGAGGAACTGGCCAGCGGTTGAATGTCCACTCGACCCGCGAGAAGGGTGACCGGTCCTCCGCATTCTCCGCCGCTGCAGCAGCTAAACTGCAGCGCCGGATAGGCAAAGGACCGGGCGCCCGCTAGCAGTTAGGGCCGGAAAGCACCGGGCGGGATCAGCGCTGGCGTCACGTAGGCATGATGCAGGGCGTCGAGTTGAGCCCATAGCGTGTTGCACTTGAAGCGAACCGCCGCGACGCACGCCTCCTGCTCCGCACGCGTCAGCGCATGACGCTTCACATAATCGAGTGCAAAATCGGCGTCGCGCGGCGCCTGCGTCAGCCTCCGCCGGAAATAGGCCACGGCGCGTTCGTCGATGAAGCCGTAGTTCTCCAGCATGCCGGCGATGCGCTCCTTGTGAATGGCAGGCGCGAACAATTCCGTCAGCGACGAGGCAACGGCCACCACGAGCGGTTGCTCGACAACGAAGCGCACATAGGCTTCGACCGCGAACCGCGTCGCGGGCAATGCGCCCTCCATGCCGATCACATAATCCCGGTCGAGCCCGAGCGCGTCGGTCAGCACCAGCCAGCGCTCGATGCCGCCTGCTTCCTCGCCGAGACCGTCATGATCGTGGATGCGATGGATCCACTCCCGCCGGAGCTCGCGATCATGTGTCCGGCTCATCAGCGCCGCATCCTTGCGCGGCACGCCGGACTGGTAGCAATAGCGATTGAGCGCCCAGGCCTGGACCTGCCCCTTGTCGAGCTTGCCGCCGTGCAGAAGCTTATGGAACGGGTGCTTGTCGTGATAGCGCTCGGTGCCAACGGCGCGGATGGCTGCTTCGAACGCCTCCGCGCTCAGGGGCTCACTTGACGGTACAATACCGCGTGCGATCTCGTTCATGGGTGTCCTCCTTGAGAAATGCCGGAGGCAAACTGCCATGCCGGGTTGCAAGCCCCGGTTGATCGCGATCAAGCCCTCGCATCACGTGTGCGTGGGTCGGCCGTGAACCATTATACCCCCGCCGAGTGCCGGGCCTGCGAGGGGTCGAGATGGGCGTCGAAGCAGGCGCAAATGCTGCGCAGAAACGGCCGGCCCCGCTCCGTGACACGGAAGCCGTCCGCCGTGCGCTGAACGAGCCCGTCCCGGTCCTCGTCGATCAGGAGCTCGGCAGTCTCGATCAATTCCGTGCCGGCCTCTCCGTAGCGCTGGCGAATCTCGTCGGCCGAAAAACCGAGGTCGCACATGAGGCGCTCGATGACATAGGCGCGCATGCGGTCGTCCTCGCTCAGCGCCACGCCTCGCGCTGTCGCCAATCCATCCTCCTCGATGCGCCGCTCGTAGTCGGCGACGTTGGCCGCGTTCTGGGTGAAGCCCTCGGCGAATCTGCTCACGGCCGACGCGCCGAAGCCGATGAGCGCGTCCGACGGGTCGGTCGTATAGCCCTGAAAGTTGCGGTGAACGGGTCCACGCGCCAGGGCGTCGTCGGCCTTGGCGAAATGATCGAGCCCGATGCGCACGTATCCATGCCGGCTGAGCACACGCGATACGCGGCTGGCTTGCCCCAGCCGGTCCGTGGCGTCGGGAAGGTCCCGCGGCAGGATGAGCCGCTGATGTCGGATACGCTCGGGAAGATAGGCGAAGCCGAACATGGCGACGCGGTCAGGATCGAGCATCAGAACCTGCTCGAGGGTTCGCTCGACGCCCGCGCGCGTCTGATGCGGCAGTCCGTAGACGAGATCGATATTGATGCGGGCGATCCCGGCCTCGCGGAGCATGGACACGGCGTCGCGCGTCGTCTCGAACGACTGCGGCCGGTTGATAGCCGTCTGGACCGCCGGATCGAAATCCTGCACCCCGATTGAAACCCTGTTGACGCCCGCGGCTTTGAAGGCGCGCACGCGTTCCGCATCGAGGCCTCTCGGATCGATCTCGACCGCGAATTCGGCCGTGTCGGGGATGGAGAAGAGTTCGCGCAGACGCCCGGCAAGCCGCAGGATGTCGTCCGGCGCTAGGATGCTCGGTGACCCGCCGCCCCAAGCCATGTGGACGACGCGATGGGCGGCCGGCATGAGTGCGGCGGCATGCCCCATCTCCGACGAAAGTACATCGAGGTAGCGCGCGACACGCTCGTAGCGGTTCGCGACGCTCATGTTGCAGGCACAGTACCAGCACAGCGAGTCGCAGAACGGAATGTGCACATAGAGCGAAAGCGCTGAGTTTGGGGGCAGCGCTCCGAGCCACGTTGCGGCTTCATGGCGGCCAATACCGCCATGGAACTGAGCCGCGGTCGGGTAGCTCGTGTAGCGCGGCACTGGAGCTGCGTATCGTTTGGCGAGTTCGAGCATGGCTGTCGGAGCGTTGATCCCTTGCGCTGGCGTCTGACACAGTGAGTGCACTTCCGTCGCAGTCCCACCTTTGACCTCGATCAAGGTTCAAGAGCCCACCGCCCCTCACTGTTGTCGCAGGCAATAGTCCGAATGCGGGCAGACACGGGGGAGGGCAGTCAGTGGCCATGAAGGCAACGAGCGATGAGGTCATAGCGGTATCCGGCGCCAGTGCAGTCCTCGCTGCATTAGGTGGAACCATCATCGGTTTGATCCTGGCGTTCGCCGGAACTGACGATGTCATCAGAATCCATGGGCTCATCTTCGCCGCCGCCTGCATCGGCGCCGCGATCTACATTATGACGCATCCGCGCCAGGGCGGGCCGGACGAGCAGAAGAACTACCTGGACGGCCCCATCAAGCTCGCCACGATCGCGTCGGTCTTCTGGGGCGTCGTCGGCTTCCTTGTCGGCACCGTCATTGCCTGGCAGCTCGCGTTTCCCGCCCTCAACTTCGATCTGCCCTGGACCAACTTCGGCCGCCTGCGCCCGCTGCATACCTCGGCGGTGATCTTCGCCTTCGGCGGCAACGTGCTGCTCGCGACCTCGCTCTATGTCGTGCAGCGCACCTGCCGCGCGCGCCTCGCCGGCTACTGGGCGCCGTGGTTCGTCGTCTGGGGCTATCAGCTTTTCATCGTGCTCGCCGCCACGGGCTATGTGCTCGGCGTCACGCAGGGCAAGGAGTACGCCGAGCCCGAATGGTACGTCGACATTTGGCTGACGATCGTCTGGGTCACCTACCTGCTCGTTTTTCTCGGCACGCTCTGGAAGCGCAAAGAGCCGCACATCTACGTGGCGAACTGGTTCTACCTCGCCTTCATCGTCACCATCGCGCATGCTGCACGTCGTCAACAATCTGGCGGTGCCGGTCTCGCTGCTCGGCTCGAAGAGCTATTCGCTGTTCTCCGGCGTGCAGGATGCGATGACGCAATGGTGGTACGGCCACAACGCCGTCGGCTTCTTCCTCACCGCCGGCTTCCTCGGCATCATGTACTACTTCATCCCGAAGCGGGTCGAGCGGCCGGTCTATTCGTACCGGCTGTCGATCATCCACTTCTGGAGCCTGATCTTCCTCTACATCTGGGCCGGCCCGCACCATCTGCACTACACGGCGCTGCCCGACTGGGCGCAGACGCTCGGCATGACGTTCTCGATCATGCTGTGGATGCCGTCCTGGGGCGGCATGATCAACGGCCTGATGACGCTGTCCGGCGCCTGGGACCGGCTGCGCACCGATCCGGTCGTGCGCCTGCTCGTCGTCTCGGTCGCCTTCTACGGCATGTCGACCTTCGAAGGCCCGCTCATGTCGATCAAGGCGGTCAACTCGCTGTCGCACTACACCGACTGGACCATCGGCCACGTGCACTCGGGTGCGCTCGGCTGGGTCGGCATGGTGTCGTTCGGCGCCATCTATTGCCTGGTGCCGTGGCTGTGGAAGCGCGAGGGGCTCTACTCGCTGCGCCTCGTCGAGTGGCACTTCTGGATCGCGACGATCGGCATCGTTCTCTACATCTCGTCGATGTGGGTGTCCGGCATCACGCAGGGCCTGATGTGGCGCGCCTACGATCACCTGGGCTTCCTCACCTACTCGTTCGTCGAGACGGTCGAGGCGATGCACTGGCCCTACATCATCCGCGCCACTGGCGGCTCGCTGTTCCTCGTTCGGCTCGCTGCTCATGGCCTGGAACGTATGGAAGACGGTGCGCGGCGATGTGCCGGTCGACATCAAGGATCAGCCGCGCGTTGCCGCCGCCCCCGAGCTGCGCGCGGGCGTCGTCGCTGCACCGGCCGAATAAGGGAGAGCGGTCGATGAAACACGATATCTTCGAGAAGCATTCGATGCGTGCTCCTCATCGGCATCCTGATCGTCGTCTCCATCGGCGGCCTGGTCGAGATCGCGCCGCTTGTTCATGCTTGGCTCGACCATCGAGAAGGTGCAGGGCATGCGGCCCTACTCGCCGCTCGAGCTTGCCGGTCGCGACATCTACATGCGCGAGGGCTGCTACAACTGCCACAGCCAGATGATCCGCTCGCTGCGCGACGAGGTCGAGCGCTACGGCCACTACAGCCTCGCCGCCGAGAGCATGTACGACCATCCGTTCCAGTGGGGCTCGAAGCGCACCGGTCCGGATCTGGCGCGCGTCGGTGGAAAATATTCCAGCAAGGCACCAACTTGAAGTCGAGGTAGGCAGCAGCATCCGCCGACGCGGGCGAGATCGGGACCGGTGCGCTTCGAGCCCCACTGGAACGGATGGTCGTACATGCTCTCGGCGGCGAGGCTGTAGTGGCCGTAGCGCTCCACCTCGTCGCGCAGCGAGCGGATCATCTGGCTGTGGCAGTTGTAGCAGCCTTCGCGGATGTAGATGTTGCGGCCCGCAAGCTCGAGCGGCGAATAGGGACGCATCCCCTGCACCTTCTCGATCGTGGAGCCGAGGAAGAAGAGCGGCGCGATCTCGACCAGGCCGCCGATCGACACCACGATCAGGATGCCGATGAGGAGGACCAGAGAATTCTTCTCGAAAATATGCGTGTTTCATGGTCCGTTCTCCGTCACTCGGCAGGTGCCGCGACGACGCCCGCGCGCAGCTCGGGGGCCGCGGCGACGCGCGGCTGATCCTTGATGTCGACCGGCTGATCGCCGCGCACCGTCTTCCAGACGTTCCAGGCCATGAGCAGCGAGCCGAACAGGAACATCGATCCGCCCGCGGCGCGGATGATGTAGGGCCAGTGCATCGCCTCGACCGTTTCGACGAAGGAGTAGGTGAGGAAGCCCAGGTGATCGTAGGCGCGCCACATCAGGCCCTGCATGATCCCCGACACCCACATCGACGAGATGTAGAGAACGATGCCGATGGTCGCGATCCAGAAGTGCCACTCGACGAGGCGGAGCGAGTAGAGCCCTTCGCGCTTCCACAGCCACGGCACGAGACAGTAGATGGCGCCGAACGACACCATGCCGACCCAGCCGAGCGCACCCGAGTGCACGTGGCCGATGGTCCAGTCGGTGTAATGGGAGAGCGAGTTCACCGCCTTGATGGACATCAGCGGGCCTTCGAACGTCGACATGCCGTAGAAGGCGACGGAGACGACGAGCAGGCGCACGACCGGATCGGTGCGCAGCCGATCCCAGGCGCCGGACAGCGTCATCAGGCCGTTGATCATGCCGCCCCATGACGGCATCCACAGCATGATCGAGAACGTCATGCCGAGCGTCTGCGCCCAGTCGGGCAGCGCCGTGTAGTGGAGGTGGTGCGGGCCCGCCCAGATGTAGAGGAAGATCAGGCTCCAGAAGTGGATGATCGAGAGCCGGTAGGAATAGACCGGACGCTCGACACGCTTCGGGATGAAGTAGTACATGATGCCGAGGAAGCCGGCGGTGAGGAAGAAGCCGACCGCGTTATGGCCGTACCACCATTGCGTCATCGCATCCTGGACGCCGGCGAACAGCGAGTAGCTCTTCGAGCCGAGCAGCGACACCGGAATCGCGAGGTTGTTGACGACGTGCAGCATCGCGACGGTGACGATGAAGGCGAGGTAGAACCAGTTCGCCACGTAGATGTGCGGTTCCTTGCGCTTCCAGAGCGTGCCGAGGAAGACGAGCAGGTAGGCAGACCCAGACGACGGTCAGCCAAATGTCGATGTACCATTCGGGCTCGGCGTACTCCTTGCTCTGCGTGAGCCGAGCAGATAGCCCGTGGCCGCGAGCACGATGAAGAGCTGATAGCCGCAGACAACGAACCACGGCGACCAGTAGCCGGCGAGGCGCGCGCGGCAGGTGCGCTGGACGACATAGAGCGAGGTGGCGATCAGAACGTTGCCGCCGAAGGCGAAGATGACGGCCGAGGTATGCAACGGCCGCAGGCGGCCGAAGTTGGTCCAGGGAAGATCGAAGTTGAGGGCCGGGAAACGCGAGCTGCCAGGCGATGACGATCGCCGACCAGGAACCCGACGACGCCCCAGAACACGGCGGCGAGCGTCGCGAGCTTGATCGGGCCGTCCATGTAGCCCTTTTGCTCGTCCGGCCCGCCCGGGCGCGGATTCGACATGACGTAGATCCCGGCGCCGATGCAGGCGGCGGCGAAGATGAGCCCATGGATTTCGATGACATCGTCAGTTCCGGCGAACGCCAGGATCAAACCGATGATGGTTCCACCGGATGCAGCGAGGACTGCACTGGCGCCGGATACCGCTATGACCTCATCGCTCGTTGCCTTCATGGCCACTGACCGCCCTCTCCCGCGTCGGCCCCCATCGCGCCACCGCCTGCGACAACAGTGAGGTCTGGTTTCTTGAACCTTGATCGAGGCTCAAAGGTGGCATGTGGATCTTGGCAAGTGCACTCACTGTGTCAGAAGCGACAGTGTACGGGAGCAGACGCTCAAACAGCCATGCTCCAACTCGCCAAACGATACGCAGCGCCAGTGCCGCGCGACACCAGCTACCCGACCGCGGCTCAGTTCCATGGCGGGATCGGCCGCCAAGAAGCCGCAACGCGGCTCGGCGCACAGCCCTCGACAACGAGCGCTCCGTCCATGTGCACATTCCGTTCCGCGAACTCTTGCGCTGGATGGTGCTGGAGCACGGCCACCGGCGAGACCGTACGAGTGTGTCGCGCGCTACCTCGATGTACTTTCGTCGGAAGATGGGGCATGCCGCCGCACTAATGCCCAGCCGCCCATCGCATCGTCCACATGGCTCGGGGTGGCGGATCAGGAGATCCAGCTCCGCAAGATCTGCGCGGCTGGCCGGGCGTCTGCGCGGTCTCCCCTCGATTGCCGACACGGCGGAGTTCGCGGTCCAGGTCGATCCGATAGGCTTGATGTGGAACGGCGTGCGCTTCTTCAAAGCTGGTGGGTGTCACGAACAAGGGTTCAATTGGGTGAGGGATTTGATCTGCGTCCTCCGATGCCATCAACCGGCCGCAGTCGTTCGAGACGACGCGCGAGGCCGTGTCCATGCTCTGCGACGCCGGGATCGCCCGCATCAATATCGATCTCGTCTACGGACTGCCGCATCAAACGCGCGCGGGTGTTGAAGCGCAGAAACGCTGGAGCAGGTGCTGATGCTCGATCCCGACCTTAAAGTCAACGAACGCGGTCGAGCCACGCCGCGAGGCGCGGCGGTCGGCGTCATCGACGAGCTGTGCCACTCGTCTTGGACGGCGCGGAGGTCGCGGGTGTCGGAGATCGACCGCGCGACGTCGATCAGACGCTGGGACTCCTCGTCGAGCCCCGGCTTACGACATCGCCGTGCAGGAGCAGCTCGCGTGCGAAGCGCTGGAACGCTCGGCGCGACCGGCGGCACGCCCGCTTCGCGCACGTGGGCTCACCCCGGAGCTCGGCGCGCCCGCTCATCCCTCGAAGACGCGCCGGATCGAAACGCTGGTGGCAAAGCGGTTCTCCGGGCTATTGCGCGCTCGGCCAGCATCTCCCAACGAA
>CAWHPZ010000034.1:0-372606 GCA_963831345.1 uncultured Alphaproteobacteria bacterium | reverse complement strand
AACGCATCCGCCGATGACGAAGTCACCGGTGTCGACGTGCGGCGTGAACGTGGGCTTGTGCTTGCCACGGAGGCGCGAGGCGACCTCGCTCGCGAGACGGCCGAGGGGCTTGTCCGTCGCGTCGACGACCCACCATGCGCGGTCCGCCATCGGCCTTGGCAGGCGTGGCGACGAAGCTCTTGTTGGGGTTTCCGACTGCCAGCTAGCCTTTCCGGGGGCCGTTGGTGATGGTGGCCTCTCAGAGGCCTCGGAAAATGGAGGCGCCGCCTCGACAAATGGGACGGGGGGGCGAGGGGGCGGGAACTTACGCGGGCCGACCTTTCGTCAAGCGTCGGGTCAAGCTTTCGCGGTTGTCGAAATGCAGGAGCCGTGCAGGGCATTCTTCCTTCGCTCGCGGGCCGGCACGGTCGTCTCGCCGCCGTAGAGAGGACGACTCATGGCCCCAATGGGTCGATTCTGACCATTTGGCTCATGCGCAGAGGATCGCCCGGCGATGACTTCTTTCGACGCCGAGCGACGACCAGCGCATGATGGCAGGCCAGTGCGGCGCCTTCGCGAGAGCACGCTGCGGCCCGCGAATCGGGAGTTCGAAAGGCCTGCGCGGCGTCCCGGAGGCGTGCGGAAGGCCGCCACGAGCTGGGGCTCGGCCTCGTCGCTCTGCCCGAAGCGTCGGGGGCCCGGGCTCGGGGTGACCACCGCGGTGCTCCTCGAGGAGGAGATGCGCTGGGGAGACCCGGCCGCGGGCGTTCGCGTTCGGCGGTCCGGGCGCGTTCGGCTCGGCGGTCCTCGAGCTCGGCACGCACGAGCAGGCACGTGCGGCGCTCGCAGCCGTTCATCGGCGACGGACGGCATGCGCGCTTCGGCGCCGTCGCGTGGGGCGAGACGAAGCCGAACCCCGAGCGCGCCGGCTTCTCGACCACGGCGACGAGGCGGACGCGACGGCTGGCGGCTCGACGGCGCGAAGGCGTACGTCGTCAACGCCGATCGCGCCGACGCTTCGTCGTCTTCGCGCAGGTCGACGCCAGCCGCCGGCTGGCGCGGCCTCGGCGCCTTCGTCGTCGAGAAGGACACGACGGGCTGAAGGTCACTCGCGCGCGAGACGACGCTCGGCCTCGACGCCGCGAGCTTCGGCGGGATCGACGCTCGACGGGCGTCGTCGTGTCCGGACGCGCACGCCTCCTCGGCGGCGCCGGACTTCACCGCGCGCGCTCCTGCGCTTCTTCGCGCAAGCACGCGCTCGCTCGTCGCGGCGCGCGGCGTCGGTCTCTCGCGCGCCGCGTTCGAGGTCACGCGCGAGTACGTCGACACGCGCAAGGCGTTCGGCAAGCCGATCGGGCACTTCCAGGCGGTCGCGTTCACGCTCGCCGATCGCGCGATGGACGTCGACGCCGCGCGCGGCCTCGTCTGGCGCGCCGCGCGGCGTGGGACGCGTTCGACGAGGCGAAGGCTCGGAGAACGGAGCGCGCTGCTCCGCACGCGCGCAGGCCATCGCGTTCGCGCACGAGGCGGCGATGCGCTGCGGCGACGACGGCGTGCAGCTCCACGGCGGCGCCGGCTTCATGCGCGACTACCCCGTCGAGAAGCTGATGCGCGACGCCAAGCAGCTCGGGCTCTGCGGATGACCGCCGAGCAGCCGATCAGCTCGCGGCCGCGATCGACGCTCGGCGCGCCGCTCGATCCCGGCGCTCGTGCTTCCGACGCCCGAGACCCAGAACGCGTTCGTCTGAGCCGCAGCTCGAAGGAAAGCCATGACGATTGATTCTCGCTCAAGCAAGAAGCAGCTAGAGATGCGCGAGGCGGTCCGCGGCCTCGCGCAAGAACGTCGATCCGCCCGCAAGCGCTCAGCTGGGATCGCGACAGGCGGATCCCCGAGGACTTCCTCCGCAACATGGCGCGCACTGGCGACCGTCGATGGGATCGAACGCGATGACGTCGCCGGGCCTCGGCGACGACGGCGAAAGACGAAGGAGCGCGATGAAGCGCACGAAGGGCTCCAAGGCCGGCAGCAACCTCTTCAGCGTGCTCGGCGCCGAGGAGCTCGCGTGGGGCGACGCCGGCGCTGCTCCTCTGCCTGCCCGGCCCGGGCCTCGGCGGTCCGCCGGTCCGCGCGACCGGCACGCCCGAGCAGAAGAAGCGCTTCTTCGGCGATCTTCCAGGACATGGACGACGCGGCCCGCTCAAGTGGGGCGCCTACGGCCTCACCGAGCCGGGCGCCGGCAGCGACGTCGCCGGCATCCGCACGAGCTGCCGCAAGGACGGCAAGCACTGGGTCCTCAACGGCCGCAAGTGCTTACATCACGAACGGCGCGCGCGCGTCGTGGACGGTCATCTTCGCGACGATCGATCCCGTCGCTCGGCCGCGCCGGGCACCGCGCGTTCGTCGTCGAGAAGGGCACGCCCGGCTTCTCGGTCGGCAAGATCGAAGAGAAGATGGGCCTCCGCGCGAACGAGACCGCGGAGCTCGTGCTCGAGGACTGCCGCGTCCCCGAGGAGAACCTGCTCGGCGGCGAGGAGAAGTACGTCATCGAAGGAAGGCTTCATGACCGCGATGAAGACCTTCGACAACACGCGCCCGCTGGTCGCGCGCGATGGCGTCGGCATCGGCCGCGCCGCGTACGAGTACGCGCGCGACTTCGTGAAGGAGAACTACGTGCTCTCGCGGCCGATCCCGCGCTACGCGGCGATCGCCGAGCGCCTCGCGCGCGTCGGCCGCGGCCTCGAGGCCGCGCGCATCGCTCACCTGGCGCGCGGCGTGGATGGCCGACAGCGGCATGCCGAACGCGAAGGAAGCCAGCATGTGCGAAGGCGGTGGCCGGCCAGGCCGCGATCCGCGCGTGCATCGAGGCGATCGAGATCTGCGGCGCCCACGGCTCGATCGCGACGGACCACGCGCTGCTCGAGAAGTGGTTCCGCGACATCAAGGTCTACGACATCTTCGAGGGCACCGGGCAGATCCAGCGCATCGTGATCTCAAGCGCTCCTGACGAACCTCAAGTCGTTCTGAGCCATGGCGTGATCCAGCTTCGCTCCACGTCGACGAAGACGTTTTCGGGCGTCATCAACGGCGGCGGAGGTCGTACCGTGGTCCGGTGCGCTTCCCTTTTTCTTCGCCCTCTCCCTCGTTGCATCAGCTCGTCGATGGCAGACAGTGGGCGAGCGCGCCCGCAGCGTAAACGCCGACCGAAAGAGGCACTCCCGCAGAATGCTCGGTACCGAATGTCCTCACGGAAGCAGGTCGATGAGCTTTTCACCGGTCCGACGTACATAGACGCTTTTTCTTGACGCTGATCTGTCGTCGTCGTCGGATACCGTCCTAAGCGAGGGTTCTGATCGGCCATTGCGAAACGAAGACTGCTGAACGCCGGAGTCACGATTTTTCGCAGCGGCTCGGTAATCATGCAATTCACGGCCGCTGCGGTGCTGTCTCTCTTCGATGACTGGAAGTTGAGCTTGAGCGATCCGCTCTCGAAGTATCTCCCTCAGTACCCGAAAGAGAACCTGACCAGGCAGGTCGTCGAAGTCACGTTGCACCTTCATTCTCAGCCAGACGTCGGCGTGCCAAACATCGCCGACACGACCTATTGGAAAGACAACGTGTGGCGGCACGCGGTCGTCATCGAGAAGATCGCTCGAAGCCACGGCGCTTCCGCTCGCGCGTAAGCCCGGTACAGCGTTCACATACAATAACTACAACTACTTTCTCCTCGGACCGTCTGTCGAACACGTCGCCCAGAAACCGTGTGATGCGTTCTTGCGCGAGCGTCTTCTCCGGTCCGCTGAGCATGGCGGACACCGAGCGTTCTTGCCGGCATCGAGCCAATAGCGGGCCGCGTTCGGTTCCTACGACAACGTTGGCGAGCGCCACGATGCTCAATCGCGATCCCGACGTCACAATCGCCTTCAGTGCGGGTCTGATCTTCTCGACAGCGCCGAACTCGGTATGGATCGCGCGCCCACTGCAGGCACCGTCCTCAGCCCGCGCCGCGGAGCTTCTCTTCACGCCGAACCTTTCCGACTACTGCTACGACTTGGTGACCGAACAAGCCAAGGTGATTGACGAGTGGCACAACGGCTCGCTCTCGCCGCTCGGTTTCTCATCGCTCGTCGTGCTCGCGAACCCCTTCGAAGGATCGCCGCGTCGCCTACCTGTCGAACCTTACGATTCGACATCGTGAGCAAGCTCGAGTCGAAGGTCATCGCGTTCGCCGTCAAGTAGCCGTCGTCCGTTCGGGTGACCTTCGTTCGGGTGACTGGCCGATTCTCGAGTTCCCCGTAGCATCGGGGAGCTCATGGGAAAAGGCCTCGTCATTGTTGCGTGTTCCGCCGTTCTTTTCGCGCTCTGCGGCCTTTTCGGCAGACTGCGCGCACCCCCGTTCGTCGAACGTCCTTCCGGGCGTCGATGTCGCGACGCACGTGGCGTTCTAGCGCGTGCCGCCTTCAGAAAGTACATCGTCGAGCGTCAAATTCCAGCCGCGGTTGCTCGGCAGGATCTTGTGACCGGGATCACCAGCGGCGATCGGGTCGCCCACCTCCTGATCGTCGGCTAGATCATGCGCGGGTCAATGAGGGGCATCACGCATATCCGCGGGAAGGCTGAGGGCAGCGCTTGGTCACGCGTTCGGAGGATCCCGCGCGTGGTCGACCGTTCGTCGACCACGACCAGCTCCTCTGGCCCGTAGTCGTCACCGGATACGCGTGGCAGCGGACATCGTGCCGGACGTGTTCGCGCTCGGTCGCGAGAGCCGGATGTTGGTCGGCTACGCATGAGCTCGACTGATGCGCGAGCGAGCACGCCTCGATGCGTCGTTCGCGCGCGCGGCGATGTGGAGCTCTTTGGCGATTGGCGCGCCCGCGGACTTGGTCGCCGGATGCGACGGCGCAGCGCTCGACGAGATAAAGGCACGCACAGCTCCGCTTCGCGCTCGTGAGTCGCTACCTCGAACACGACGTCACGCCGGGCGCTCTGCCGATCGCCGTTCCGCGACCGATGACGCTCGCCGACGTCGCGCGCACGACATTTCTCGAAGGCTGCATCGGTGAAACCATCGGCGCCCTCGCGGGGCTTCGTGCAGCTTCGTAGGCCGCGCGCGATCCGGCCGTTCGAAAGGCGCTCGCGGAGATACCGCGCGTGACGCGACGATCACGCTGCGCTCGCGTGGACGGTCGTTGCCTACTGCGTCGTCTGCGAGCCAGAGATCGCGTACGAGTCTCTCAGGGCCTCGCGAAAATGCCTCGTGCCGGTGCGGGGCTCGAAGGCCTCGCCGAGTTCGGTCGACTCGACTCGGCTTCCCTCGCGCAGGTCACGAAGGACGCGTGGGAGCAAGTCGTGGTTCCGATGCTCAACGATCTCGATCCCGAGACCGAGATCATCGCGGATCCGTACACGCTCTCGTGAGCCTCAGAACAGGCCGATCGCGAAGTTGATCGCGCCGACGTCCTCGTACGACTTCCTGCGTCACGTTGAAGCCGTAGTCGACCGCGAGCGGACCTACGGGCGTCTGCACGCGCACGCCGCGTGCCGACGGCGACGCGCATCGGGAACGCGCCCTTCTGGAACGGGTACGCCGGATCGATCCAGAGGTTGCCGATGTCGCTGAAGAGGACGGTCTCGAACGGACCGCGGATCGGGATCCGCGAGCTCGATGCGCTCGTTCACCATCAGGTTGCCGCCGCGGATCGGCTGCGTGCTCGGCGTGAACTTGTTCGGCGTTCGGGATCTGCGCCGCCGGGTCGTGCGGGTCCGGCGACGGTGTCCGGGAGTCCTTCGAGGCGTAGATGCGGTCGACGTTGTCCTGCGGGATGAAGCTGTTGAGCGTCCAGCCGCGCATCGTGTCGACGCCGCCCATGAAGAAGAGGCGGTCGGGATACGTCTGCGACGTGTCCGTGAGCTGCATGTTGACGCCGAGACGCGTGAGCGCCGCGATGCGCATGCCCTTCGGCAGCGGGATGTAGCCGCCGAACGTCTGGGTGAGCTTGAAGAAGTGGCTCTCCGGCGGCGCCGGCTGGCCTCGCGCGCGCGCGTCTGCGAGGTTCGACCTCGCGTCGGGAAGCGCGTCGACGTGCTCGATGCCGCTGACGACGTACGTGCCGCGCGACGCGTTGAACGCGTTGTCGCGACGGTCCCACGTCGCGAGGAGGCGCTGCGAGAAGGCGTAGCGTCTCGCCGTCGGGGACGAGCAGCTGGCGGACGAGATCGGTGATGTTGACGCCCTGGCGCGACGAGCGCACGTGAGGTACTCGCTCGCGCTGCCCGACTGGAAGATGCGGCTGTTGTTGAACTCGAAGCTCTGGAAGAGCGTGATCTGGACCTCGCTGACCGGGCGGTAGTTCATGTTCGGGATCGCGGCGATCTTCGTGAGGTAGAAGTCGCGCTGGAGATCGTGGACGAGGATCGTGTCGACGCCCGCGCGCACGAGCGGGCCGAGACCGATCTCCGGGAACACGACGCCCGCCGTCGCGCGCACGCCGAGGCGCGCGATGTCGTTGAGGTTGCGGTAGTTGTCGCGCGCGACGGGATCGATGATGAGCGGCGTCGGGATGTACGCGAGCTGGAGGCGCAGCGTGAGCTGCGACGGCGTTGCCCCACAGGTTGTTGTGGCCGTACTCGGCGCGCGAGGCGGAAGCCTTCGCCGGTCGAGAAGCCGGGCGCGACCTCGGTGTACTGCCGCGGCCGCTCGACCACCGTGATGATGACCGTCTTGTTCCGCTGCGGGACGTACGGGTTCTCGAGCGCGACGGTGACGCGTCGAGAAGGCGCCGAGCGTCGCGATGCGCTCCTCGGTCTTGCGGACGAGGCTCGCGCGGTACGGCTGCCCGACCACGAGCGCGATGCGCTTGCTCGATGGCGCCGTCGCGCGTGAAGACGTTGCCGCGGAGGACGATCGTCGCGGACGATGACCTTCTCGCCCTCGGAGACGGCGAAGCGCACGCGCGCGCGCGTGTGATCGGGCGACTGCTCGAGCGAGTACTTCACGTCGGCGAACGCGTAGCCCTCCTCCTTGTACGCATCGACGACGCGCCGGCGCGCCTCCTCGAGCTTCACCGTGCTCACGTACTGCCCGAGCTTCACGTCGGCGGCCTCGGCGAGCGTCGCGGGCGAGAGCGCCTCGCGCGCCCGCGAACGCGACGTCCCAGAGCTGCGTGCGCGGTCCGAGCTTCACCGGGATGCGCAGCCACACGCGCGGCTCGCACTCGATGCCGTGCGCCGGATCGGGGACGCACGTCGCGCCGTGCTCGAGCGGCGGGACGGGCAGCGGCAGGCCGATCGCGTCGTACGTGCAGACGTCCGCGCCGGGCTCGGTGCCGGCACGGGCATCGGCGTGCACTCGCCGGGCGGCGAGCGCGGATTGCAGCGACGACGGATGACCTGCACGGGCCCGACCTGCGCCGAGAGGAACCCCTCCGAGCGGTAGAGCTCCTGGACGTGCTGCACGGCGCGCTCGTAGGTCTCGGGCGACGTACGCGCGTGCGCGGCTCGAGATCGAGCGGCGCCGGGCGCGCGCCGCGTGGCGCCGAGCGAGCCGCGCGATCGTCGCGATCGAGCCACGGCCGGCTTCGGGCGGCGCGATGAGATCGCTGCCGGGCAGCTCCTCCTCGAGATAGCTGTCGATCTCGCTGCCGATCGCGCGCGCCGACGTCGGGCCGCCCTCGGAGAGCTTCTTCACGTCGTCCTCGCGGAGGCACGGATACGAGCGCGCGGCGACCTGACGCGCTGGCCCTCGGTCACGTGGAAGACGAGGTAGTTCGATCGCGATCGCGCCGGCGTGCCGCGCGTCTCGAGCCTCGACCTCGGCGTCGAGGAAGCCGTGCTTCACGTAGAAGTCGACGAATTTCTGGACGAGGTGGTTCGGCGTGCGATCGGTCTCGTCCTCGAGGTCGAGCACGCCGTCGAGCGTCGAGCTGTCGTAGTGGTCGTTGCCCTCGTAGCGCGTCTCGTAGCGCGTGCCGAAGTCGGCGCGCACGCGGAGCGACGATGAGCCCGCGGTGGAGCACGACGTCGTGCGAGACCTCGGCGCGATGGTGGCCGCGCGCGCGGATCCGCGCCTCGAGCGCCGCGTCGGCGGCGGCGAGGACGTCCTCGTCCGCGCGATCGCCCGACCTTCATCGCGATAAGCTCTCGGCGTCCGTCGATCTCCTCGTTCGTGCCGCGGTCGGGTAGATCACGCGACGCTCGATCCGGCGCGGCGCGCCGACGAGATGTCGACGAGCACGATGACGCGAAGCGGGTCGTCCGTCGCGCGCGTCGTGATGCGACACCTGCGGCGCAGGAAAGCCGCGCCGCTGGAGGAGCGCCTCGAGGCGCGCGCGATGCGCGGGCACTCGCTCGCGACGAGCTCGCCGTCGCGCGCGAGATCGAGATCGCGCAGGAGCTCGTCGCGTCGAGGGGAGCGCCGTGGAGGTCGACGCGAATGCGCGTCGATCACCTTGCGCGGCATGACGTGGATCGTCGCGCGGACGCCGCCGCGTCTCTCGGACCAGCGTCGACGCGGGCGTCGGCGAAGTGGCCGCTCCGAGCGCCTCGTCGATCGCGCGCCGCACGATCGAGCGCCGTCAGCGCGATCGCCGGCGCGCATCGACGCGACGATCGGCGGCGCGACGTCCGGCCAGCGCTCGTCGTCGAGGACGACGTCGACGCCGACGATCGTCTCGCCGAGAAGGCGACGAGATCCGGCGGCGGAGCTCGCAGCTCGGCCGGCGGGTTCAGGGAGCGGCGGCACCGGCGGCGGCGTGAGACGCTGACGTCGTCGTCGGCGACGCCGGCGAACGCGCGGCGGCGGCCGGGACTCGCGGCGCACGCGCATCCAGGCGTCGCAACGGCGCGCGAGGACGACGCACCACGCCACACCGTAGCCGCGCGCGCTCGCCTCGCCCTGGCCGCGCATCATAACGCGCGACGCGCGGCGCGATATCAGTCGAATTCGATGCGCCAGCGGAAGTCGAGGCCGAAGTTGCCGACGGAGCCCGACGAGACGGTGCTGATGTTGTCGTACGACGTCTGCGACGCTGAGCGGCCGGCTGAGGCGCCACTCGACGTTCGAGCGGAGCTGGCGATCCTCGGTCGAGGCCGGTCGATACGTTCGCGCGGACGTTGTCGGTCGAGCCGCCGGCCGAGCGTGACCTGCGGCTCGGTGCGCCCGGTGCGCGGCGAGTAGCGCTGCCGAAGCGGAAGTCGTCGATCACCGGGATCGCCTGTCTTCACCGCGCGGTCGGCGCCGCTCACCGTGCCGATCGCCTCGAACGCGGCGCTCGCGTAGACCGAGCCGGCGCGGACCTGATCGACCTCGGCGCGCGTGAGGCCGATCGTGAGGAGGAAGAAGATGTCCTCGCGGCTGAGCGCGGGATCGCTCGTCATGTCGACCTGGAGATCTTCGGTGTCGCCGTACGCGTGGAGCGTGATGCGCCAGAGGCCGCCGCCGCGGCCGCCGCTCGAGATGTTGCCCGCCGTCGCGCCCGCGCCGCCGGTCGTGTTCGCGCCGTGCCGCGTCGAGACCGTGTTGCTGTAGCGCCGGTACTCGGTGACGCGATGATGTCGACGTGCGGAGCGATGCGCGTCGGGTCGTCGAAGCGGATCGTCGCCCTTCTGCACCTCGAAGTCGTTGGCGAAGACGCGGAAGCGGCCGCCGGGCATCGTCGTGAGCTCGCCGCGGAGGCCGATGCGCTGGTTCGTGCCGTGACGTGGATGCCACGCGGGATCGATCGCGAGCTGCGCGTCGACGAGGTTGTTGCGGATGTGGAGCGGCGCGCGCGCATGCACGTCGACGCCGAGCGCGACCGCGTCGAGCGACGGATCGTAGGCCTCGACGACGGTGCGCTTGGCGCCGCCCTGAAGCCGGTGAGGTCGAGCGTGACCGGGCGCGTGTATCGAACTGCGTGATCGCCACCTCGCCGCCGACGAACGGCAGCCGGCCGGGCCGACGGGCGTGGCATTCGAGTCACCGTGACCGAGGTCGGCGTCGACCGTCGCGCGTACGCCGTCGACCGGCGCGATGTAGAGCTGACGCCCGGTGACGGTCGCTCGCGCCACGCCGAGCTGACCGCCCTTGAGCGGCATGCGCGCGTCATGAGACGTCGCCGCCGAGGAAGTGCGCCGACCGCCCGCGTGATGCGCGCCTCGTTCTCGTCGGCCTCGACGTCGACCTTCGACGTCGGTGATGCCGCCCGGAAGGCCCTTGATCCCGAACTCGCCGCCGCGGACCTTGAGCCGACCGTCGAAGTCGGGCTCGCGCGGATTCGCCCGCGACCTTCACCGAGCCGCTGAGCGTGCCGACGGCGCGCGTCATCTTCGGGACGACGCCGACGAGGATGCCGAGGTCGATCGGCGAGAGCTCCGCCTCGAGGCCGAGGTCGCCGCCGTGCGTCACCTTCTTCACCGTACCCGTTCACCGCGAACGCGCCCTTGAAGCCGTTCGGCGCGGCGAGATCGAAGGTCGATCGGGGACCGTGACCGTGTCGTCGGCGAGGGCGACACGACGACGTTGTCTGGCGGAAGCTCGACCCGCTGGCCACTCGCGTTACGCGGATCGTCTTCGGGCAGAAGCGCACCTTCGCGTGCGCGAGATCGCTCGTCGCGATGCGCTCGATCGCGATCGCCGGAGATCTCTCCGCCGAGCGCGTCGGTGGACGCCGTCCGGCGTCGTCCTCACTCGAGTGACGAGCTTGCCGATCGGCCCGAGGTCGAAGCTCGAGAGCTCGACTTTCCCGGGATGACCGGCGCTTTCTGGCGGGTCGCGACGACGTCGTCGAGCTGGACCTGACCGCCGAAGAGCGCGCCCGTCGACCGTGTACTCGCCTTGCACGGACGCCTTGCAGGTACGCCTCTTTGTCGAACGGCGCATGATCGGGCCCGCCACACGCGTTTGCCGACGGCTTCTTCGGCGGCTTCTGCGTCTGACCATCGCGACGTGGAGGTCGGAGCCTCCGAAGGCCGCGCCCATGATGCGCACCGGCGTGACGTTGACTCGGCCGCGATGTCGAAGGCGTGAGCTTTCCCCCGATGCGCGCGACGCCCGACACCGGCCCTCGAGCGTTCTTCGCGGCCGGCCCGAGAATGTCCGTGCGCGCGAGTGGGAACCTTGGACGACGAGGCTCCCGCGCATGTCGCCACCGCGATGACCGCGACGCCGAGCCGAGCACCGAGCCGATCGCGCCCGCCCCTCCTTCTTCACCTTGGTGAGCGACAGCGAGCGGATGTCGATCTCGGCGCCGTCGATCCCGGCGAGGCGATCGATCCAGCGGTACTCGAAGTCGGCGTGGCCCTCGTCGAACTTCTCGCCGAGGAGATTGAGTGCGCGCGTTGGTCGTGGCTTGAACGTCGAGGTAGCCGCCCTTGCAGACGTCCTCGGGGCCGCCGAGCACGAGATGGATGCGCGCGTTCGTCTCGAGGTTGCCGTCGATCTCGAAAAGCGGCATCTCGTCGAGATGAAGAATCGAGAAGAAGTCGCGAACGTTGAGGCTCTTCGACGTGGCCTGGCCGTCGAGCCGCATGTTCGCAGGGCTGCCGAAATCGAGATGCCCCGTCGGCATCTCGTAGGTGCTCTTGCCCTTGTTGCGCGGAAATCAGAGAGGCTGACCGTGAGATCGCGAAGGCCTACGTGCGCTTGGGTTACGTTGCCGAAGGACATCTCGTTCGGGCGCTCTCCAATCGTGAAGCCCATCACCGACAAGTCGCCTTCGATGCGCGGATTCTCCTCCGCCTCGCCGCAACGACGAAGCTCCGGCCGAAAGCGCGCTGGCAGCTGCCCTCAGGCGTGCGCGGGAGGGGAAGTAGTTCTGCACCCTCTCTCTATGAAGCGAAGCGTAATGGGGAGAGGGTCATGGCGGTGCCATGCTTCCGGCATGAGGTGAGGGGCAGCCGCTTATGCTGCGGCGAGTTCCTGCCCCTCACCCTAACCCTCTCCCCGCAAGCGGGGAGAGGGGAACGCGCACACCCGGCGGTGAGGGTATGTGCCCAAGCGCGGAAATAGGTCAGCTTGGAGTTGACCCCGGCGATCGGGCCCGTCACTCTTCTGGTGACTGAGGAAGAGAGCCGGGGAGAGCCACAGTCGATGGGCAGTAAGCTCAACAGAGCGTGGCACGAAAAGCATCCGATGCCGCCCAAGGCCACGCTCGAGGAGCGCGCCGCCTGGCACCAGGAGCATGCCAAGCAGTGCGGCTGCCGAGGCATTCCGCAGTCGGTGGCGGATTATCTTGAAGGTAAAGGCGCTGCGGCCTCGCCGGGGCGACGGCCGAAAACGCCTTCCGGAAAATAATTCGCGGGCCTACGAGCCCCCTCACCCGCGCGGCATGCGCCGCGCGGCCTCTCCCCGGGGGGAGAGGCGAAGAGAGCCATTGCGGCCCGCAATGTTCCCTCTCCCCTTGGGGTTAGGGTGAGGGGGCAAATGTTTCCGCTTCGACGATGGGGTCACGACTTATGCCCGGCCTCGTGGGCCGCGCTAACGTGGACTTGTCCCGCCCGCGGGGAGGTGGCTCGAGACCGCCTCGAGTTGCTGGGAGAGAGCCAGAACGGAGCAGCAATGCATCCGTGGAGGCGAGAGGATGCGAGTGCCCATAAGGGGCGGAGGTAACGTCCCTCTCTGTTTGCTCGCCTTCGGCAAGACTTCCTTGCTCTCCACCGGCGCGGCGTCCGTATGACGCTTGCGTGACGCCGCCGCCATGTGTGGCGCGGATCCCATCGTTAATGCGGCGCGAAAGTGCCCCACGTGTTTCGGGCCCTAAGGCCTTTACATGGCGGCTCATTCGCCCTAAATGCGCCTCACGCACGGCGGCTACTCCGTTCCGCACGGCGCTTCTGGTCCAACCCTGTTGGTGGAGGTCCCGTCAGCCATGGAACGTTTCGATTCTGCCGCCGATCTCGTCGCCGCCCGCAAGCCCGAGCGACCCGTGCTGTGCGCCCGTCCCCATGCTGCTGCGCGCTCGGCGCGCTGGTTCCTGGATAATTTCCCGGGCGACGTCGCCTATGCCTACAAGGCCAACAGCTCGGTGTTTCTGATCGGCGCGCTTTACGGCGCCGGCATCCGGCACTTCGACGTGGCGTCGTCGGTCGAGGTCGACGACGCGGCGACGATCCCGGCCGCGCATCTGCATTTCATGAACCCGGTGAAGTCGCGCGAAGTCGATCCGCAAGGCCTACCACGTGCACGGCATCAAGAGCTTCTCGCTCGATACCGAGGACGAGCTGAAGAAGATCGTCGACGAGACCGTGGTCGGCGGCGTGCGCGGCGCGCGATCTGGTGCTGTTCGTGCGCATCGCCGTGCCGGCCATCAACAGCCGCATTCCGCTGGAGCGCAAGTTCGGTGCTTCGGGGCAGAAGGCGGCGCGGCTGCTGGTGAAAGCGCGGCAGGTTGCGGCCGAGCTCGGCGTGACGTTCCACGTCGGCTCGCAGACCATGACGCCGGATGCCTATGTCAACGCGCTCGCGGAAGTGGGCCGTCTCATCGGCAAGGCCGGCGTGGTCGTCGACCGCCTCGATGTGGGCGGCGGCTTCCCCGCGAGCTATCCGGGCATGCAGCCGGCGCCGCTGTCGCGCTTCGTCTCCGCGATCGCGGAGGGCGTCGAGCGCCTGCCTGTGCGCGAGGACGTGCAAGCTCATGTGCGAGCCGGGCCGTGCGCTCGTCGCCGAAGCCGAGAGCCTGATCGTGCGCGTGGAAGCGCGGCGCGGCAACGACCTGTTCATCAACGACGGCGGCTACGGCGTGCTGTTCGATGCGGCGCATCTCGGCTGGATCTACCCTATCCGGCTCATCAATCGCGTTTCGAGCGAGCCGCTCGTGCCCCACGAGCTGTGGGGTCCGACGTGCGATTCCATCGACCACATGAAGGGGCCGTTCCTGCTGCCGGCTTCGGTCAAGGAGGGCGACTACCTCGAGATCGGCAACGTGGGCGCCTATGGGCGCGCCATCGCCGGCGACTTCAACGGCTACGGCAAATATGAGGAAGCAATCCTCACCGACGAGCCGATGATGAGCATGTACGGCGAGGCCGTCGCCCCTGCGGCGGCCTCCGTTTAGGCGAGATGGCGGTCATTCCCGCCCGCTCGCGTTGCTGTATCAAGTTCAACAAAGCTGAGCATAAGCCCAAGGAAAACGCTCAGCACTGATCAGAATCGCCTTACGGCTGGCTTTATCCACAAGTGGGGGTAGCCATGGACGGCGACGGGAACTTTGCTCAAATCCAGCGTGTGTTCTCGGATTTCGTAGACCAGTTCAAGCTGGTCACGGATGACGCCGAGGCGAGCGAGACGCTTATCGCAAGCGCCGAATATGAGCTCGATCTCCTGAAGCAGGAGTTCGTGCGCTACTCGCTGCCGCCAGCAGGGCGCTAAGGACGCAACCCTTTCCGTACACAAGCTTCGCGCAAGTCGCAGGTCGTTAGTCTTTCAGTGTGGAGTCGCAACTCCAGAGAGATTTCGAACGAAAGGCGGCAAACCGTGCAATTCGCAGACCTGCAGGCGCTGATGGCGGATGTGTTCGAAGTGGACCCGTCTGAAATTCACCAGAATTCGACGCCCGACGACATCTCCGCGTGGGATTCGCTGCGCGTCCTCGAGCTGCTGCTCGCCATCGAGAAGCAGCACGGCGTGTTCGTCTCGCCGGAGAAGCTTCCCGATCTCATGAGCGTCGGGGCCATCCTGTCGGCAGTCAACGCGCAGGCAGCGGCTGCCTAATCTAGAGAGACCGATGATTCACGCTTCGGACTGATAGGGCCCGAAGCGATCATGGTCTAGCTACGGGTGCGAAGCATGCGACAGCTCAAGTCCAAGGTCGTCGACCTCAACGACAGCAGGCTGTTCGCTGAGTTCTCGGGCGATTTCAATCCGCTGCATGTCGATCCCGTCGCCGCGCGCCGGACGATGTTCGGCGAATGCGTCATTCATGGCGTGCATGCGCTGCTGATCGCATTGGATGCCTGGGCGGCTGGGCTGCAGGCCCCAAAGCGCATCGTGCGCTGCGTGGCGCGGTTCCAGGCGCCAATCATGGTCGGGGCGGAATTCGCCGTGGTGCAGCAGCCGGCCTCGGATGAGATCGGCCGCGCGCTTGTCTGTTATCCTCGATGGCCGCACGGCACATCTCATAGACCTCACGCTGGCGCCGCCTCTCGAGGGCGGTTCGCTGCCGGTTCCGGATCGCAGCGCTTATCCTGCCAGCGCTCCCAAGGACATCTCGTTCGCTGAGGCTGCGGCGTCGTCCGGCTCGATGGACTGCGCGCTCGACGCGAGTGAATTCAGGCGCCGGTTCCCGTCGCTTGCAGCTCTCAAGCTCGACAGTTTCGTCGCTGCGGTGCTCGCTTCGACGCGCGTGGTGGGCATGGAGTGTCCGGGCCTCAACTCGGTGTTCTCGAGTCTCGATTATTCGGCGGACGACAGCCTTGCTTCCGATGCCGACCTTTTCCTATCGGGTTACGACCAGCGACGAACGGCTATCCAGGCTGAAAATTGCGCTCTCGGGAGCCGGTGGACGCAGCGAGATCACGGCGCTCTATCGCCCGGCGCCTGTGAAGCAGGACAACTATGCCAGCATTCGCCGTCAGGTGCGGCCAGGTGTGTTTGGGGATCAGCACGCGGTTGTCATCGGCGGTTCGCGCGGAATCGGCGAAGCGACATCTAAAATCCTCGCGGCCGGCGGAGCCAAGGTGTGGCTCACCTATCTCAACGGCAAAGACGATGCGGACGCCATCGCGCGCGAGATCAACGACGGCGGAGGCGTTGCTGCTGCCGGCTATCTCGACATCGCTTCCGGAGACTTCTCGGCGCCGCAGTTCGAGGGCGAGTTCAAGCCGTCGCACGTCTATGTCTGCGCCTCGCCGCCGATCCGCGGCAAGCGCGGCACCGAGTGGGATCAGGATCTGTTTCTGAAATATTTCGCCGCCTATGGCTCCGGCGCGATTGCGGCCGTGCGGCGCCTTGCGTCCGACATGGCGGTGGAGCTGGACAAGCTGACCGTCTTCATTCCGTCGTCCGTCTTCGTGGACGAGCCACCGATTGCGCTTGCCGAATATGCGGCCGCGAAGGCCGCGGCCGAGGTTGCCTGGCGTGCCTTCGCAAAGGCTCATCCCGGCATGAAGGTTTCAATCGCGCGCCTGCCGAAGATGCGCACCGATCAGACCAACAGCCTCGTGGGCGCAAGTGGTGCGGCGGCCGGCGACGTGCTGCTTCCCTATTTGCTGGAGCTCGGCAAGCTTCCCCACGAGTTCACTGCGAGACACGCTTCCGCGGAGAAAATCGCCTCATGACCGACGCGTCGCCCTCCTTGACCCATGCTATGGTTGCAACGAGCCTCGGCCGCATCTCTCTCCTGCTTCAGCGCGAGACCCTGTCGTCGACGCGGCCGGTCGTGCTTGTCATTCATGGCGCGCTCAGAGACTCGCGGACGCTGACGGGGTGGTTGGCGGCGTTCTCGCCGCGGTTCGACGTCATCTTCGCCGACATGCCTGGGCACGGTCTCTCTCCAGCCGAAGGGCCGGCAACGATCGTGTCGATTGCGGAGAGGCTGCGCGAGGTGATCTCGGCGCATTTCTCGCAACGCTCGATCGTGGTGATGGGCGAGTCGACGGGCGGCATTATCGCGTGCGCGCTGGGCGATGGGCGTCTCTCGGCGGTGCGCGGCGTGATTGCCGGCGATCCGCCGCTCACGACGGCCAAGCAATGGCCCGTGCAGATGAGCTTTGCCAAGCTTCTCGCGACGGCTCCGGACGGTAATTACGTGCACACGTTTGCCAAGGACGTGTTCGGCATCGCCAAGGACGGCAGCGTCGAGGAGCGCGTCTACTATCAGCACGTGCGCGAAGTCGCCGTTCCGACGCTCATGCTGACGGGTGATGTGCCGCTGTGGCCGAGGGCGTCGAAACCTGACGTGCCGTGCCTGCTGGACGAGGCCGATCGGCAGATCATCCAATCGTTCGGCAATGACAAGATTACGTTCGAGCAGATCAAGGGCGCTGGGCATCTCTTGCTGTGGAAGCCGACGGACGCCTGCCGCGCCCGCATCGTGGACTTCTGCGAGAAGACCCTCTACGCGCCGCCGAAGTCGGTTCCGGCTGCTGCGCCTGCGCGCGCGCCTGCCGCCGCCAATGCGGTGGGTCGTCCGCGCATCGCGGAGCTGCTGGCCGAGAAGCACTTTTCGGGCGCCCGTGCCATGGCGAAGCAATATTGGCGCGCGGAGCCGAGCGCGTCGTCGGCGCGCTACATCATGGGCCAGTTTGATAAGCTGAACGAGGGCGTCCGCACGTCGACGCGCCGCGTGTCATTCGTACGCTCCTTCACGGTCGAGCCGATGCTGCCGATGCTGCAGGCGGAAGCGGCGCTCGACGGCTGCCGCCTGGAGACGTGGGTCGGCGATTTCAATGCTTACGGCCAGGACATCCTGAACCCGGCGAGCGGGCTCTATGCTTCGAAGCCGGACACGGTTGTGTTCGCAGTGCTGCTGCGCGACGTGTCGCCGGCGCTGAGCGAGGGCTTTGCCGACTTGTCGGAGGCGGATGTCGAGGCCGAGATTGCGCGCGTGGCGGACATGGTCACGTCGCTGCTGACGGCGCTCCGAGAGCGGTCTTCGGCGCACATCCTCGTGCACGGGTTCGAGCGGCCGGTCGATGCCTCGCTCGGCATTCTGGATCAGCGCCAGAAGGTCGGGCAGGCCGATGCCGTCATGGCGCTCAACGCGCGCATCCGGCGCCTACGCTGCAGGGCAGCAGGCCGTCACGGTTCTCGACTACGAGGACCTGCAGTCGCGCTTCGGCCGCGCCAAAGTGGGCCGACGACCGCAAATGGATGACAGCGCGGCTGCCGATCTCGGTCGATGCCATGCCGGTTCTGGCCCGCGCCTGGTGGCAATCGATCGCGCCGCTGGCGCGGCCGCAGGCCAAGGTGCTGGTGCTCGATCTCGACAACACGACCTGGGGCGGCACGGTCGGCGAGGACGGATACGCCGGGCTCAAGATAGGCAACGATTATCCCGGCGCCTATTTCGTGAGGCTGCAACGGACGGCGCTCGATCTGGCGCGCCGCGGTGTGCTGCTCGCCATCGCCAGCAAGAACAACGAGGCCGATGCCATGGAGGTGCTGACCAAGCATCCCGGCATGCTGCTCCGGCCCGAGCATTTCGTCACGCATCGCATCAACTGGAAGCCGAAGCCGGAAAACATCATCGACATGGCGAAGGAGCTCAACCTCGGGCTCGATAGCTTCGTGTTCATGGACGACAATCCGGCCGAGCGCGACGCGGTTCGCCGCGGTTGCCCGGAGGTGAACGTCGTCGAGCTGCCGACCGATCCGTCGACGTATGCTGACCTGCTGCGTGCCGTCGTGGGCTTCGAGCGTCACAGCATTCTCGACGAAGACAAGTCGCGCGGACGCTACTACCGCGAGGAGCGCGAGCGCCGCGATCTGATGACGGGAACCGGCAGCCTCGAGAATTACCTCGAAGCGCTCAACGTCTCGGTGACGATCGAGCATATGTCTCCGGCGACGCTCGCCCGTTGCGCCCAGCTGACGCAGAAAACCAACCAGCTCAACATGACGACGCGGCGCTACACGGAAGCAGAGGTGGCGAAGCTCGCGGCCGACCGCGGCGCCGACGTGTTCGTGCTGCATGCCAGTGATCGCTTCGGTGACAACGGCCTCGTCGGTGTCGCCATCACGCGCACGGAGGGGACGACCTGCGAGATCGACAGCTTCCTGCTCAGCTGCCGCGTGATTGGCCGCAGCGTGGAGAAAGCGCTGGCGCACCACATCGCCGAAAGCGCGCGCGCACGAGGCGCCAAGACCGTCACGGGTTGGTTCCTGCCGACAGCAAAGAACGCGCCCGCGGCTGAGATCTACAAGTCGTGCGGTTTCAACGTGGCGCAAACGACCGATGCGGGCGGGCAGCTTTGGACGCTCGATCTCACGTCGCAGTCCGTCGAAGTGCCGCATTGGATTGCTTTGAATAGTGCGCCGCTCGTTTCCGTCGCCTGAGGTTTGAGGGTTGCCGCATGACAGTCGTTTGGCCGGTTCCGCAAGCAGCACTCGCCATGTTCCGCAGCGGCAACGCGAATGGCGCGCTGGCGATGGCCAATGGCGTTCTGGAAACCGATCCCTTTTCCGCCGATGCGCTGCTGATCCGCGCCATGGTTCGCATCTCGCAGGGAGACATCAAGAACGCCATTCCCGACATGCGCGTTCTTGCCGATCTGCGCTCCGGAGACTGGCTGTTCGACCGCTTGCATTATGAGCTCATGTCGCGGAACGCGGGTCAACCTCAAGCTCGACGACGCCATGAAGCTCGGCGCGTTCCTGCGTGCACGCATTTCGCCGCTCGGTCCGCCAGCTGCCAAGGAGCGTCGCCGGGCCGGTCACACCTTCATCAACGTGCTGGGTACGAGCTTCGTGCGCAGCTTCGGCGGGCAAACGTGCTTCCTGCCGATCTTCGTCGGCATGGGGCCGGACATGCTGTTTTTGACGGATGCAGCCGCGGCCGCGACGTCGCGCAGGGTTCTCGAGAACCTGAAGCGGCTCGACCTGACGCGGCCGACGGTGCTGTCCATCGGCAGCGACGCCTACTATCACATCACCAATATTCTGAAGCTGCGCAAGGATGAAACCGCGCCGCTGGAAGTTGCGGATTTCGCGATGATGGAGCAGGTCGCGGCCCGGCATCTGCCGATGCTCGAGGCGGCGAAGAAGCTTTCCAAGGGGCCCATCCTGCTGCTCTGCTCGACGCCGGCGCAAGACGACCGCATGAACAAGCTTTCGCGGCACCTGAACAAGCACCTGGCGGTGGTTTGCGAGAAGGCTGGCGTCGGCTTCCTCGACTGGTGGCAGGATCTCGCCGATCCCGTCACGGATCGTCTGGCGGACCGCTACTGCGCCAACGCCTATCCGGGCGACATTCACTTCTCGCTCGAGACGACGACGGTGTTCGTCCGCAAGCTCAAGGAGATCGGGATCTTCGACAAGGACTACGAAGAGCGCACCAACTACGAGTGGTCGCATGTGTTCGAATGCGATGTCGGCGTGGGCGACAAGACCCGCATCTGGTGCGAGCCGAGCGTCACGCCGGCCAACGCCGTGAAGTCGCACAAGATCGCGGCGACGCATATTTACGGCAAGGTCGCCGACTTCCTGACGGCCATGGGGATTGCGTCGGGGCCGCAGACGGCTCTCTATGTGAACGTGCGCGAAGGGTATCTGCCGACCGCGTTTCCGCCAGCGGTCGTCTCGCGCTCCGTCGCGCTGACGTCATCGGCCAAGGATGCCGACATGGCGCGGGCGGTGCTGGACTTCTGGGGGCGTAGCGATGTGGTGGTGCGCGATGACCGTCAAGGCACGCTCGCAGGTTTCGCGCCGTCATTGCTCGTGGGCGCCACTTATCCCACGTCCATGGACGCCGATATCGATGCGTTGAATTCAGCCCTGCGCCATCACCCTGCCGTTCCGACGGTTGCTATTCTCCTGATCGAGCCGAGCCAGGTGCAATGGCTCAAGCTGCCCGGATATGCGCTCAGGGCTCAGATGTTGATCGGGCATCGCTTTGTCCCCGAGGCATGGCAGCGGGCGACACTGTTCCTTTTCCAGGCTGCGGCCGAGCAGCCCAAGCCGACGCTCAACTGACATTCTGATGAGACCGATAATTCACGCTTCGGGCTGATAGGGCCCGAAGCGATCATGGTCTAGGGAGATTTGCTCGCGCTTTTGTTGTTAGCGAGAACGTCGGCGAAGGCTTTGATGGCCGGATTTTTTGCCTGAGCGGCGCCCGACATGCCGGCGAAGGCCACGACGAGCTCCCATCGGATGCCCGGGCGCTGCAGCGTGGCGATGCCAATGGATGGGCCGTCGCGCGATGCCGCACGGGCGCGAGCAAACGTCTCCGGCACCAGGGCAATACCGAGGCCGCGCGCCACGAGATCGAGCAGCACTTGCACATCGCCTGCTTCGAGCGTCGTCTTGCGCACCAGGCCCAATTCGGAAAACGCCCGGTCGACGATGCGACGTGTGCCCTGCTCGAGCTGGAAGTCGACGAAGGGCTCGTCGGCCAGATCCTTGAGCTTGACGGTCTTGCGGCCAGCGAGCGGATGGGCGGCCGGGCAGGCGATGACCAAGCGGTCGACGGCGATGGAGCTCGTCATCACGTCGCGCGGCTTCTCGAACAACGGCAGGAATGCCACGTCCAGCGCGCCTTCCCGAACCCGGTTCATGAGGTTGGTCGCGGTGCTGTGGCAGAGCTTGATCTCGATGGTGGGGTGGAGCGCGTGGAATTCGCCCAGCAGCAGCGGCAGGTCGACGAAGGCGTTGAGGCTGGCGCAGGTGCCGAGCTTCAGCTCGCCCTTTTGTAATCCGTTGACGGCGGCTACAGCGGTTTTAGCTTCTCTGACAGAATTGATAATCTGGTGGGCGCGTTCGTAGAGGACCTGCCCGGCGCTGGTCATCTCCACACGGCGGGTCGTGCGCACGAACAGCGGCGCGCCGAACTCTTCTTCCAAAGCCCGGATGGACGCAGAAAGGCCGGATTGTATGATATTCATGCGCTTGGCGGCGCGCGTGAAGTGCTGCTCGTCGGCGACGGCCAGGAAGTGTTCCAGCTGCTTGAGGTTCATGGCGGCAGTCCGAGCTTCACGTCGATATATCCAATAATCTGATCAATACCATCAGAACATATCGTTTGACAGATTAATCTCCGCGCCAAATATACCTGTCGCAGATCAGTAATCGAAGCCGAGGATATCGGGCAGGCCCTTTAGCCAAGCCCGATGCACGGGTGGAACGTCACGATGCGGTAGCAAGCCTCGCGCACGACGAGGCGGCGCCGCGAGGAAGCGAACCAAGGATTTGAATTCGAAGGGCCTGCTTCTCGACGCAACGAGCGTCGCGGAAGACGGCCCATTCTGGTGTCCAGACAGCCGGCGCGAACGCGCGAGGATCCCGAAGGGAAGCCCACTATGGCAGCGCTCGTCAAAATCGCATTGCAGCGGCCATACACCTTCATCGTGCTGGCGCTGCTCATTCTCATTGGCGGTGTTCTCTCCGCGCTCCGGACGCCGGTCGACATTTTCCCGGATATCCGCATCCCGGTCATCGCCGTCGTTTGGCAGTACACGGGCCTTCCCGCCGACGACATGGCCGGTCGCGTCATGTCGCCGTTCCAGCGCGTTCTGACAACGACCGTCAACGACATCCAGCACATCGAGGGGAACTCCTTTACCGGCATTGGTATCGTCAAGATATTCTTCCAGCCGACAGCCGATGTGCGCACGGCGAATGCGCAGGTGACTGCGGTGTCGCAAACCATTCTGCGACAGATGCCGCCCGGGACAACGCCGCCGTTGATCCTGAACTACAACGCGTCGACCGTTCCCATCGTGCAGCTTGCTTTGTCGGGTGAGGGCCTCACCGAGCAGAACCTGTCCGACCTCGGCCTCAACATGATACGCACGCGTCTCGTTACGGTGCCGGGCGCCGCCGTGCCATATCCCTATGGCGGCAAGACACGCCAAATTCAGCTCGATCTCGACACGGCGGCCCTGCATGCGCGCGGCCTTTCCGGCCAGGACGTTGCCAATGCGCTTGCCGCGCAGAACCTCATCAATCCGGTGGGCACGCAGAAGATCGGCTCGTTCGAGTACACGATCAAGCTCAACAACGCGCCGTCCGACATCAACGCGCTGGGCGATTTGCCGATCAAGGTCGTCAACGGCGCCACGGTCTATATCCGTGACGTGGCGCACGTGCGCGACGGCAGCCCGCCGCAGACCAATATCGTGCACGTCAACGGTTCCCGCTCGGTGCTGCTGTCGGTGCTCAAGAACGGCGCCGTGTCGACGCTCGACATCATCGCCGGCATCAAGGACAAGCTGAAAGAAATCCTGCCCGGCTTGCCCGATGCGCTGAGGGTAGATCTCATCGGCGACCAGTCGATCTTCGTCAGCAACGCCATCCAGAACGTGGTGCACGAAGGCGTGCTGGCTGCAGCGCTCACCAGCGTCATGATCCTGCTGTTTCTCGGCAGCTGGCGCTCGACCGTCATCATCGCCATCTCGATCCCGCTCGCGGTGCTGTCCTCCATCGCCATGCTGTCGGCGATGGGCGAGACGCTCAACGTCATGACGCTCGGCGGACTTGCGCTCGCGGTCGGCATTCTCGTCGACGAGGCGACGGTGACGATCGAGAACATCAACTATCATCTGGAGCAGGGGAAGGACGTCGAAACCGCCATTCTCGATGGCGCCAATCAGATCGCGACGCCCGCGTTCGTCTCCATGCTCTGCATCTGCATCGTGTTCGTGCCGATGTTCTTCCTCGAGGGCATCGCCAAGTTCCTGTTCGTGCCCATGGCGGAAGCCGTGATGTTCGCCATGGTGGCGTCGTTCATCCTGTCGCGCACGCTGGTGCCGACGATGGCCAAGTACTTCCTGAAGCCGCACGACCACGAGGCGCACCTGAAGCCGCCGTCCCGCAATCCGCTGGTCCGGTTTCAGAAGGGCTTCGAGCACGCCTTCGAGCGTTTCCGTCATGCCTATCACGGCCTGCTGGAAGGGGCGTTGCATCACCGGCCGATGTTTCTCATCGGCTTCATGGGCTTTGTTGCCGCGTCGTTCCTGCTCGCGCCTTATCTCGGACGCAACTTCTTCCCGGCCGTCGATGCCGGTCAGATCCTGATGCACGTGCGCGCCCAGGTCGGTACGCGCGTCGAGGAAAGCGCGCGCAAATTCGCCGAGATCCAGCGCGCCGTCCGGGAAATCATTCCGCCTGAGGAGCTCAAGGCGATTGCCGACAACATCGGCATCCCCAACAGCGGCATCAACATGAGCTACAACAACACCGGCACGATGGGTCCACAGGACGGCGACATCACCATTGCGCTCAACGAAGGTCATCGGTCGACACCGGAGTATGTGAGCATTCTGCGCGACGAGCTGCCGAAGCGGTTCCCGGGCGTCACGTTCTCGTTCCTGCCGGCGGACATCGTCAGCCAGATTTTGAACTTCGGCGCGCCGACACCCATCGATCTGCAGATCCGCGGTCCGAACCTCGCTGCCAACTTCGACTATGCGACCAAGCTTCTGCGCAAGATCCGGACCGTGCCCGGCATCGCCGACGCGCGCATCCAGCAGTCGCGCAGCAATCCGGGCTTCAAGGTGGATGTGGATCGCTCACGGGCGCAGTACCTGGGTGTGAACGAGCGCGACGTGACGAACGCCCTCGGCGTCAGCCTCGCGGGTACGAGCCAGGTTGCTCCGACCTATTGGCTCAACCCGCAGAATGGCGTTTCCTATGCCGTCGCCATCCAGACGCCGCAGTATCGCGTCGATACGCTCTCCGCACTCGAGAACCTGCCCATCACGTCGGCTAACGCCGAGACGCCGCAGGTGCTCGGTGGCGTCGCCAACATCAATCGCACGGCGACCAACTCGGTCGTGTCGCAGTACGACATCCAGTCGATGGTGCAGATCTATCGCCACGCGCGAGGGCCGAGACCTCGGCGCCGTCGCGGCGGATGTGCAGAAGATCGTCGACGATGCCAAGGGCGATCTGCCGAAGGGATCGACGGCCATCATGCTCGGCCAGGTGAGGACGATGGACAGTGCCTACCAGGGCATGATGTTCGGTATCCTGGGTGCGATCGTGCTGATCTATCTCTTGATCGTGGTCAACTTCCAGTCCTGGGGTGACCCGCTCGTCATCATTACGGCGCTGCCGGCGGCGCTGGCCGGCATCGTGTGGATGCTGTTTGCGACCAACACGACGCTGTCAGTGCCGGCGCTTACGGGCGCCATCATGTGCATGGGCGTCGCGACTGCCAACGCCGTGCTCGTGGTGAGCTTCGCGCGCGAGCGGCTCGACGAGCTCAAGGACCCCGTCGCGGCGGCGCTCGAAGCGGGTTTCGTGCGTATGCGCCCCGTGCTCATGACCGCGCTCGCAATGGTGATCGGCATGGGGCCCATGGCATTGGGCCTCGGAGAGGGTGGCGAGCAGAACGCGCCGCTCGGCCGCGCCGTCATCGGCGGCCTCATCTTTGCCACCGTCGCGACCTTGTTCCTTGTTCCTGTCGTTTTCAGTATCGTGCATCGCAAGACGCATGCGACCGCACCTGCTCCTCTTGCTGGAGAGCCACATGTCGCCTGAATCCGAGACCCCCGCTGAAGAGCCGAAGCGTCGTCGCGGCGGTTTGTCGACGCTGTTGTTCCTGCTCATTGTGGCCGGAGGGGCTGGCTATGTGGCCTTCAATGGCGTCACCGGCCGGCATGCAACGTACGCTCAGCTCACAACCAAGACGAACGAGCGCTCGATCCCGACCGTCAAAGTGGCCTTGCCGGGGACGCAGCCCAACACTCAGACGCTCGATCTGCCGGGCCGGCTCGAGGCCTACACGCGCGCGGCGCTGTTCGCTCGCGTCAACGGATACGTCGCGAGCTGGAAGGCCGACATCGGCGCGCGCGTGAAGGCGGGCGACCTGTCTGGCGGAGATCGAGGCGCCGGACCTCGATCAGCAGCTGTCTCAGGCGCAGTCCGATCTCACCAACGCGCAGGCCAATGCCCAGCTCGCAGAGGTGACGAACCAGCGCTACCAGGCGCTGCTGCCGTCCTCTGCCATCTCGCGGCAGACGGCAGATGAAAAGGCGTCCGACTTTGCCGCGAAGGTTGCCCTGGTGAAATCGGCGGAGGCGAATGTCCAGCGCCTCAGGGCGCTGTCCGAGTTCAAGCGTATCGTGGCGCCGTTCGACGGCATCGTCACGGCCCGCAATACCGATGTCGGTGCGCTCATCAACTCGGGCAGTGCTTCGGGGTCGGAGCTCTTCGTCGTTTCCGATACGCATAAGCTCAGGCTCTATGTAAACGTGCCGCAGAACTATGTGCCGGCCGTCAAGGTCGGCACGATCGCGCGGCTGACGGTTCCTGAAAGGCCGGGTAAGAATTATCCGGCCAAGATCGAGGCGACCTCGGGTGCCGTCGACGTCGAATCCGGCGCCACGCGTACGCAGCTCGGGGTCGACAATCCGGATGAAGAGCTGATGCCGGGCGCCTACGCCAGCGTGCATATCGACATCACAAATACGTTGCAGGTCCTGACGGTGCCGTCGAGCGCTGTCATCTTCGACAAGGGCGGGTTGCGCGTTGCGACAGTGGGCGTCGACAACCGCGTGACGCTCAAGAACATCAAGATCGCGCGCGATCTCGGGAATATGGTCGAGGTGTCGTCCGGGCTCGACGCTGCGGACCGCGTCATCGACAGCCCTCCGGACGATCTCATCGATGGCGATGTGGTCAAGGTGAAGATGCCGCCGGACAAGGCCGGAGCACCGTCCGCTGATCTCGGCAAGCCGAGCAAGAGCTGAAGATATTGTGGGAGAGCCCCCGGCGCGAGGGAAGCACCGGGGGCCTTGTCACGGTCGGGGGGGACACGACCGTGCGCGCGCCCGGACCCACGGGGGGGAGAGGTCGGGGCGGCATCACCGCTCGGGAGAGGGCGGCGATTGAGTTGTCGCTAGGCGGCCATATCACGGCCGTGCATGTCCGACGAAGCAGTCAGGACGTCTTTCAATACGGGGGATAGGAGCCGATCCGCCAACCTGCGTTGCCTGTCCGAAAGAACGCGCATACAGGGCGTCGACACTCTCCAGAAGTGCGCGGCAGGCTTCGACGCGAAAAAGCGTCTTTTGAAGCTCGCTGCCGAGCGCGGACGGAAGGGACGGGTATCCGAGAATGACCGTCAGCAAGGTCCGTCGTGCGTGGTGAAGCGTTCAAGGCGGCTTTCACAGAGGCTTCAAATCTCTGCCATGTGAAAGCTTGTTTATTGGCAATGCTCAGTGCCTCTTTAAGGACGCGAAGGCGTTCGGAATAAATTCCGTATAAATCCATTGAAGTTTCCTCTTATTCTTCTTTTCATTGCCGGCTAATACGCCAGTAAATTCATTCTTATCACTAGAACAGTGATGACCTTTGATCTCGATCAATGTCGAGTGCGACTATCGTCCTGACGGCTTCAACCTGCGCAAACTTCGTTGATGGTTTCTTGAGAGGCGATGTTGACTGGAAGCGCGTTAACCTGCTTCTCTGCAGGAGAGCCGGAGGTTCAGCGCGGATCTTCCTCGGTGTTCAGCATGCCGGTGAAGCCGGTGACGGCGAGTGATGTCAACACCAGGCCCAGGATCATCTCGAACACGTAGAGCCCATAGAGCAGGCTGCCGAGCGTGATCGTCACGGTTTCCTTCTGGCGCCAGGGGAGGGACGGGGCGGGAAGCTCCGCAATGGGCTTGTAGCTGAGTTTCGGCCGCCAATGCCCTTTGAAGCCGAAATCGACGAAGGGCATGAACACGTCGAACGAATAGGCGAGCGGCGCGAACGCCGGGTAATTCGCCTCCGACCTGGCGTCGTCCTGTCCGAAGTTGCCTTTCAAGGCCATGACGAAGACGGTCTCGTCCTTGCAGTCGGCGCGGTCGCATCCCGTCGACGCCAGCGACCAGATGGCGGAGAACGACAGGACGAAGACGAACATCCAGATCACGGTCCGCCACGGGTTGAAGCCGTAGAGCGCGAAGATATCGAGGCACCAGTTCTGCAGCTTTGCGAGGCGGGTTGCGGACGCGCCCTTGCGCTGGCGGCGGCGCCTCGTGATGGCGATCTCGCGCGCCTCGTCGTGGTAGCCTTGCGCCGAGAGCCTGCGCGCGAGCTGCATCCAGGCCTGCGGCTTGAAATGAAGGTCCAGGTCCGCCGTGGATTGGCCCTCGAGCCAGAGCGTGCGCATGCGCGCGGCATTTCTCTCGCCTTTGTCTCTCGGCTGGTTGCTGCCAGGAATACCCGCAGGGTTTTCGAGGTGCTCGTAGATGAAACCATCGAGGATCATGTGATCGATGTCGCGGCCGTCGGAGGATCTGGCCCGCGTGTCCGCGCCTTTGGCGCCTGCTGGCGGCGGCCATGCGGCCGCGACGTCCTCGTAGCTGCCCACATGGGCTCGCGACAGATCGACGATCCCGCGCGGCCTGTCCGCGGCAGTCTCGGGCATCACGAGGCGATCCGCGCGTGCGTCGACGAGGCTCAAGGCCAACTCGTCATAGCGGGCGTCGAGCACGGCATCGTGATTGTTACTGAGAGGCGTGTCTCCGCGGACGAGCTTTGCAGATGTGATGCGGCTGCCGCTGAGCTCGATCGTCCCGTCGATCTGCGCGTGATCGAGGGCTATGGCGCCGGTCGAGGAAAAGCCGCCATCAAGAACCAGCTCGCGCGCGATGGTGACGCCGTTGGCGAAGATCGCCGGGCCGCCGGTGACTGTGATGCTGGTGGCTCGAAGGCGCATCTCGTTGCCGAGGCGCGCGGCCGGCAGGCGGACGAGGCCCCGGATAGACGCGCGCCCCATGAACCAGCCGCCTTGGATCTGGGCGCCGTCGGCACGGATGGCGAGATCGCCACCGCCGTCGATCTCGCAGGCGGTGAAGGCGAGCTGCCCTTCGATCTGTGCGCCGGCAAAGCGGATCGAGCCCTTGATCTTGCCGCTGCGCATGATCCAGTTGCCGCCGAGATGCATCACGTCGGCCTCGATGGCGCGGCCAGGTCCGTCGACGGTGAGATCGTTGGCCATGATGCCTTGGCCGACGCGCGCGCCCGCAAGCGACAGGCCGCCTCTCAGCACTCCACCCGCGAGGTTGATGCCCTGATCGACATTGAGGCCGGCGGCTGCGAGTGCCCAATCCTTGCCGGGGCCTTCGATCACAGCGCCGCGGGCGGACAGCTCTCCGCCGACACGCGCCCGGCCCAAAAGGATCCCGCCGGCGATCTGCGCGCCATCGAGAATGAAGTCGCTGGCGATGTCGGCGCCGCGTGCATTGAAGGCCTCGGACGGAGCGGCGATGGCGGCATTCTGGGCGTCGATCGCCTTGATGGCGAGACCGCGCGCCCGCACCGAGCCCGCAATCTGCGCCCGTCGCAGAACCCAGGCGCCTTCGCCGATTGCACCATCGGCGTTGATCGCGACGGCGGCTGAGCGGAATTGCGCATCCTCCCATAGCAAGCCGCCGCCGATGCGGGCGCCGGCAAAGCGGGTCTCGCCGGACACAACGCAGCCGCGCATGATCCAGGGGCCGCCGAGGCGCAGGCCGTCGGCGAGAATTGCGGTCTCGGAAGGGTTCTCGATCTTGCTCGAGTCCATGGCGAGGGCTTCGCCGATGGACGCTCCGCGCAGCCGGACAAGCCCATTGACCGTGCTGGTCGTGAGGAAGAAGGCGCTTTCGATGAAGGCACGATCGGCCTTGATGGCGCCGTTGACCGTGCAGTCGTAGAGGGCGATGCGCTTCAGGCGCGCGTCCCTGAAGCCCAAAGCCAGCCGCTCGCCCGCAACAGGATTGAACCGGCAGCGGAGGAACACGAGCGGCTTGTCGACGTTGCAGCCCTCGAGATCAAGGGCGCCTTCTATGGTCGCGTCGTTGAGGCTGATGCCCGCAAACGGCAACACCCACTGCGGGCGCCTTTCGATCACGAGTTCCCGGAGCACAGAAGCGCGGACAATCTGGCCCTGCATTTCGGCGCGGCGGCCGCTGCAAATGGCGCGAACAAGATCCTGCTCGGCATCCGACAACTCGCTGCCGGCAAATGCAGCCTCGTCCTGCATCTCAATCCCCCCTTGCTCACCGGAGCCCCATACTCTGGGAGCAAATTGTGGGGGCGGCGTGACAAAGCACCCCGGGCAAGGTGCAGGGGCTGCGTACGGAGTTCTGGATTGGTGAATGGTGGGCGGTATAGGGATTGAACCTATGACCCCACGCGTGTGAAGCGTGTGCTCTACCGCTGAGCTAACCGCCCGTTTTTTTGGCCCAATAATTCACGTTTCGGATGGGTAGGGTCCGCGACGATCATGGGGCCAGCCGGCACTATGCGGCCAGCTGATGGGGACGCTCCTTATGCGAGGGCAGCGGCTTGCCTGTCAAGATGAACCACGGCGCGGCTGCCGGGCGATCAGCCGCCCTTGCGAATGAGAAAGCGATAGGTGCCGCCGTTCAGGTTGTGGACGAGCATGGCGTGCCCGGATACGCCGCAAAAGGCCTCGAAGTCGGCGACCGACTGGGGCTCGGTGGTCAGAACCTCGAGTACCGCGCCTGCAGTCATGCCCGCGAGGGCTTTCCGGGCCTTGAGGACCGGCAACGGGCAGGCCAACCCCTGCACGTCGAGCGTCATGTCAGCCGTCGCGGTCAATCGGTCCTCCAACGATGCCGGGACCCAAATCCCCCTGTCCCCGCCATTATGGGAGCGGATTATGAACCCAGAGTTCAGGGGCAGAAAGTGCCAAGGCAAGGGATGGGGACTTGCGGGGGTAGAGGCCAAATGCCACGTTACGGCCGCCGAAAGCACGATTCCCTTAAGCGCTGGTTCGAGCCATTGAATGCACTAGGGATTTCGGGAACGTGCACATCTGCTCCTCGACGGGGCATTATAACAAACGCTCGGCAAGAGTTCGGGGAGCAGTATGTCCACTGACGGAAGTTCGCACCGCTCATTGGTGCACTCGCTTGGCCTGTACAGGCTCGGCCTCTACTCCCTAGCCACCCCCTATCTCACCGCGCTTCTCGTCGCTGTCGTGACCGGGCTTGCGGTGCTCGGAGTGTTGAAGCTCAGGGTGGACGACTCGCTCTCGGAGCTGTTCCGGACCAACACCAAAGAATTCCACGAGTACGAGGAGATCGACCGCCGATTTCCTTCGAGCGAGTACGACGTGCTCGTCGTGGTCGAAGGCCATGATCTTCTGAAGCGCAAGCAACTCGAAGCGTTCCGCGATGTCGTCATCGATCTCCAGCTCACCGATGGCGTGAAGGGGCTCGTGTCCATGCTTTCCGCGCGCGGGAAGCCGGACGCCACAGGCTATGCTCCGCCCGTCGTGCCTGACGATCTGCCGGAGGACCCGGCAGCCTATGATGCCGTGATCAAGGCCCTGGCAGCAAATGACATCGTCAAAGGCAAGTTCCTGTCCGAGGACGGAGCGCTGGCGCTTGTCGTCATTTCCCTCGATCGCGCCGCCGTGGCGGAGAAATCCGCGCGCACGATCATCACCGGCATCGATGATGTGGTGAAGCAGGATCTGCAGGGGTCAGGGCTCAATGCCAAGCTCACCGGTGCGCCGGTCATGCAGCTCGAGATCCGCAATGCGGTCGAGCGCGATCAGATGACCTACAACGGCCTCGGGCTCCTGTTCGGTGCAACCATCGCAGCCTTGTTCTTCCGCCGCTTGTCCTTGATGCTCGTCGCGGCGCTGCCGCCTGTAATCGCGGTCCTGTGGTCGCTCGGCATGCTTGGCTGGATGGGTTTCAAGCTCAACCTGTTTCTCAACGTCATGACGCCGCTGGTCATGGTGATGGGCTTCGCGGATTCGATGCAGATCGTCTCCGCCATCCGCATTCGCCTGCGCGAGGGCGACAACCGCTTCCAGGCGGCGAAGTTCTCGGTGCAGGTCGTTGGCCCCGCGTGCGTCGTCGCGCACGGCGCAACGCTGGTGTCGTTCCTGGCTCTGCTGCTGTCGGACTCGGCGCTGCTGCGCACCTTCGGACTCGCGGGCGCGCTCGCGGTGGTCATTTCGTTCATCGTCGTGATCGCCGTTGCCCCTGTGCTTGCGGTGCTCTTGATCCGCAACGAGCAGAAACTCGCTCGCGACCATTCGCCGGCCGATGCCCTGATGGACGGTCTCAGCGACTTCGTCGGCGGCATCGTCGATCGCGTCACGCGGCATCCGGTTTTCTATTCGGTGCTCGGCTTCGTGCTGTTCGCGCTGTTCACCTACGGGCACACGCTGCTGCAGCCGCGATATCGCCTCGCCGATCAGGTGCCGGACCGCGAGCAGGCCCTCGCGGCCACTGGCCAACTCGATCAGAAGCTCACCGGCGCCAATCCGGTGCACGTCATGATCAAGTGGAAGGGCGGCACGGACGCGTCCAAGGGCGAGCATTCGCTCTACGATCCCGATACGCTGGCGGCGATCGAAGCGGCCCATAACGTGCTGGAAAAAGAGGCCGGGCTCGGCAACGTCTGGTCGCTGCAAAGCCTCAGGCGCTGGCTCGCGGAGGCCGGCGACAACAACATCGAGACGGTGAAGAAATACGTCGGCATCCTGCCCGAGCATCTCGTGCGCCGCTTCATCTCGGAGGATCAGAACGCGGTGCTGGTGACGGCACGCCTGCCGGATATCGACGCCAGCCAGATCCTGCCGGTGGTCGAAAAGATCGATCGTGCGCTCGACCCGGTTCGCTTGTCTCACCCTGGCTACGAGATTTCCGTCACGGGGCTGCCTGCCATCGCGGCGCGCAACAGCGCGCGCATGATCGAGGAACTCGACCGCAAGATCTTCATCTGCGTGGGCGTGTCGGCAATTCTGCTTGCACTTGCCTTCCGTTCGTTCTCCGTCGGCGTCATCAGCATCCTGCCGGGTCTATTCCCGGTCATGGCATCCGGTTCGCTGCTGTGGGTGATGGGAAGCGGGCTGGAATTCTCGTCCGTCGTGGCGCTGATCGTCATATTCGGGCTGGGCGTGGACGGGCTCGTGCACTTCCTCAACCGTCTCAGCATCGAGGAACAGGTGAGCTCCGACCCGGAGCATGCGATCCGGCGTGCGCGCGTGCTCGTGGGGCCGGCGATCATCCTGACTACGCTCGTGCTCGCCTTCGGGCTCGGCGTGACGGTGTTCTCGGATCTGCCGTCGTTGAGGCTGTTCGGGCTCGTGTGCGGCGTGACACTGCTGTCGTCGCTCGTCGCCGACCTGGTGTTCCTGCCGGCGACGATCCTGCTTTACCGCCGCTACGTGTGGGCACACTCGACCGTCAGCGAACGGGTATTGGGGAAGTAAAGCGGGGATCTGCTTCGTCTAGATCGTCGGCCTCACCAATCCTCGCGCCATAGCGGATAGGCCATGGCGCCGCGATTGATGGTGACGCTGCCGGACCGGTCGATGCCGCCGCTGACGCCAAGCTCGGCCGCGAGCTTGTTGACGATGTTGGCCTTGACGCTGGCGTCGGCCTTGCTGGTGAAGCTGACCTTGTACTCGAAGCGGCCGACCGCGAGCCGCACGATCTGAAACTGATACTTGTTGGTGTCGCCCTTGGGGTTCTTGGAGCCGAGGCAGGCGGCACGCAACTGATCGAGCTTGGTCTCCGGATATTCGTAGATGGTGCCGGTGAAGGTCAGGCTCACGTCGTTGACGTAGGAGCCGTTGGCGGACGCATTGAGAATGCTCGCCCAGCCGCCGGACAGACCGAACGTCTGCTGGTCCTTGTTGGTGAACGTGGCGCCGTCGACGGCTTCCTCGAAGCCGTCCTTATCGACCGGCGCGCGGCATCGGACGACGTTGACCTTGAGAAGCTTTTCGCCGGTTCGCTTGTAGGTGCGCGCGTCGAGATGGCCGCGAATGATGGTGCCGGGCGTGTAATACGCAAGCGGCGGGCTCATGCGGATGACGTTGAGATTGTCGGATATGGCGTCCGCGTGACTTGCCATTGGCAAAACCGCAGACGAAAACAACGCCAGACCGGCGCAAAACCCCGCACGCATACTGCCCCCGCACATGCTTACCCAATGGACGAGACATTAGTCAGCGAAGGGGCGCGGGAGCAATCCGGCTGCTGCCGAATTGGAACGGGCTTGTGCCGCCGCAGCAACAACGTCCGCGGCGGCACAATGGAAATGCTAGGCTATTTCCAAACCATCACGTCGTCGTGGACCTCGAGTGTGGTCGCCTTGCAGTAGTCGACGTCGGCATCGAAGAAGGTGCCGTTGGTGTAGCGAACCTGAGTTCGTACCGAGCATTTGCCTTCGCTGGTCTCGAAATCGAGCTCGGTCTTGTCACCGGGCTCGATGCGGTCATCGATCCAGTTCTCGCTCCACTCTCCATCTTCCTGGGTACGGAACTCGACGATGGGATTGTTGGAGCTGTTCTCGACTTCGAATTTCCAGTGACCGGAGTCGGCGAGCGCGACTGTGGCAAGCGTGATAGTTCCTGCAACGCCGAGCAATACGGACAGGACTGAACTGGTGCGGATCATGAGTACCCCCCTTTGTTTAGAATCGATGACACACAGATCCGGATACAGATAGTTCGCGGTGGCGGCATCTCATTCCGCGCAAAGCGCGTGCGGGAGGGGTCTTGTATAGCGCGAAGGCCGCACATTGCTGCGCGGCCTCCGTCGTGCTCAACGAGAGTTCGATTCGGCGTCAGTTGACGCGGGTGACCTCGACGAGGTTGTCGGAGAACGTCGGCGCGCGGCCGAGTCCTGACCAGGCATCCGACGAGATCGAGTTCACCGATCCGTCCGAGCGATTGAGAGAGCGCCAGTAGCCGAGCGTCGCGACGACGATGCCGGGATTGACGTCCTCCGTTACGCGCGCGACGCCCTCGAAGTCGCCGCGGGCATTTTGCACGCGCACGGGATCGCCTTCGCGGATGTTCCGCGTGGCGGCGTCCGCCGGCGAGATCATCACGAACTGCTCGCCTTGGATTTTGATCTTGTGCGGCTCGTTGGCGTAGCACGAGTTCAGGAAGGCGTGGCTCTTGGGCGAGATGATGTTGAGCGGATAGAGCTTGGCGAGCCCGGGGTTCGTTTCCGGTGATTCACGCACCGGCACATAGCCGGGCAGGGGATCGACCGGCGTACCGTCCTGCTCGCCCTCGTACATGGCGCGGAACGGTCCCGCGACGAAGTTCTTGGCGTCGTGCAGCAGCATCTCGACCTTGCCCGAAGGCGTCGGGAACTTGCCTTCGCTGTGGGGCGTGCGCGTGTCGGCGGAACCGACGTCGATCTTGTAGTAGCCGTGTGCCTTGAAATACTCCATGTCGATGCCGCCCATCTTGGGGTCGGCCCAGTTGATGTACTCGGCACAGAGCTCGCTGTCGGTCATTTTGAAGACCGGGTCGTCGAAGCCCATCTCCTTGGCGAGCAGACGCCACATGTCGCTCGTGGGCTTGCATTCGCCGGGCGGGTCGATCGCCTTCTCATTGTAGGTGAAGTAGAAGTGGCCCCAGGACCACATCATGTCCTCGGCTTCGCCGGCCATGGCGGACGGCAGGATGATGTCGGCGTATTTCGCCGTGTCGGTGATGAAGTGCTCGGCCACGACCGTGAACAGGTCCTCGCGCTTAAGCCCCTCGACGATCTTGTTGGTTTCGGGCGATTGGCTGACGGGGTTGGTGCAGAACACGAACAGGCTCTTGATCGGCGGGTCGAGCTTCATCTCGCCGTTGAGCGCCTGGCCGAGCCGCAGGTTGTTGACGACGCGCGTGCCGGGCTTGATCCAGTCGGGCCGCGCGGCCTTCACCCAGTCGACCGGGAAGTCCCACAGCGGCAACTGCAGCATGCCGCCGCCGACATGGCGCCACGAACCGGCGACAGCCGGAATGGCGTAAACGGCACGAGCGGCCTGAGCGCCGCCGGCCGAGCGCTCGATGGCGACGCCGATGCGGATGGCGGATGGCTGCGATGTCGCGAATTCGCGGGCGAACTTGGCGACGTCGGCGGCCTTAACTCCGGTGACCTGCTCGACATAATCAAGAGTGAATTCGGCGGCGCGTGCCTTGAGCTCCGGCCAGCCGTGCGTGTGATTGGTGACGTAATCCTCGTCGACCACGCCTTGCTCGACCATCGAATTGATGATGCCGAGGGCGAGCGCGCCGTCGGTGCCCGGCTTCGGGCATATGTGCCAGTCGCCGGCTTTTGCCGTGCGGGATTTGTAGCTATCGATGACGACGACCTTGGCGCCGCGCTTCTGGGCTTCCAGCACGAAGGGCCAGTGATGCAGGTTGGTCGAGATCGAGTTGCAGGCCCAGATGACGATGTACTTGCAGTGGACGAAGCTTTCCGGATCGACGCCGCCGGTGGGTCCATGCGTCATCAGCCACGCCGTCGACGAGCCCGAGGTGCAGTAGGTCTTCTCGTTGACCGTCGAGCCGAGGCGGTTGAAGAATGGGTCGCCCGAATTGATACCCTGCACGAGGCCCATATTGCCGAGATAGCTTTGCGGCATGATGGCCTGAGCGCCGTAAGTCGCGATGATCTCGCGCCAGCGGCTGCCGATCTCGGAGATGGCTTCGTCCCAGGTGATGCGCTCGAAATTGTTGCCACCATTCGGACCCGAACCCTTCGGGCCGACGCGGCGCAGCGGATACATCAGCCGGTCGGGATTGACGTGGTGATCGTGGAAATCCTTGAGCTTCACGCAGAGGCCGCCGCGCGTGAACGGGTGCTCCTTGTTGCCGCGCACGTCGGTGAGCTTGCCGTCCTCGACCTCGTAGATCATCGCGCACGTATCTGGGCAGTCGTGCGGGCACGCGCCAAAGAAATGCTTGCTCTTAGGCTGTTCGTTCATTCCACTTCCTCCCGTTTTTCGTTGCCCTTCTTGCTTCCGCGTCCAGGACGCGAGCCGGGGCCTTATTTGATCTGCGACAGTTTGGCATCGTTAGGGTCAGTGAGCAACAAGGCTTACCGAATGGTTGGGTACGGGAGGGGAAAAGCTCCCGAGTGCCAAGAACGAGGGCCAAGCCGTGTCATCAAAGCTATTTCCAGAAAAGCGAGTGCTGTTGATGCCGATCGAGACCGGATGGATGCCGCCAAGCAACCTTGCCAAGTTTTGCTGTACGGCGATGGAGGACGCGCTCGATTTCGACTGCGAGCAGCATGCCGACCCGTTCGAGTGTCCCGACAGTCTCGTGACCTACAATGAGGTCTTCGACGAGTACGGCCTCATCGTGCACGACGGCGGGGCGTCATATGTGCTGATCGGCTTCTGCCCGTGGTGCGGGAGCAAACTGCCGGAAAGCCAGCGTGACCGCTGGTTCGATGAGACGGAGGCGAAGGGTTTCACCGACGAGACGCTGCCGGCCGAGTATCGGACCGGCGCATGGCGGCGGGTGAAATAAGGGGCGGTCTCGCGCGATTTAGAGAGGGGCGAGAGCCCGGCGTCAGTTCTGAACAGCGGTGTCTGCCGGCACTTCGATCGAGATCGCATCGCTGGCTGCGACCGGGTGCGTGAACGTCTTTGACGGCAACGCTTGCGAGCACGAAGACGACGAAGCCCAGAGCAAGGCCTGCAGAAAGCAGATCGCGATGTTTGGCAATGGCCGTCATTAGGTGGGGCTCCAAGGTACTTCCGTAGTTCTAATACGCGACTGTTAGACTTTTGTTGCTATATGCGCCCTGTGGCAGAAAGGTTCGCCGGGACGGTATTTATTTGCTTAATTTGGACGTGCTTCACGGCCTAGAGCCCTTCGCAACTGCAATATCCTTCGCCTCTGCCGCGGGGTCTCATCGCACAGACTCGGTAGCCGGCGGCTTCGGCTGAGGCTTAGGGATCGCGACGCACTTCGCAGTCTTCGTGTCGCGTACTTGGCCCGCGGGGCACTTGATTTCAAGTTTGAAGCATTTCGGCGGCGTGCCACGGAATCCGGGCGGACACTTTGGCTTTTCCACGGGCTTGCAGTTGGGCGGTGTGCCGGTCATGCCTGTCGGGCAGCGTGGCGTCTCGATGGGCTTGCATGCCGGGGGCGTGCCGCGTGTGCCCGGCGGACACTTGATCGGCTTGCATAGCGGCGGAATTCCGGTCGTACCTGGTGGGCACGTCATCGGTTTGCAATTCGGTGGCGTGCCCATGTAGCCGAGCGGACAGCGCGGTTTGTCGATCGGCTTGCAGTTTGGCGGCGTGCCCACCATGCCCTCGGGGCAAGTCTTGGGCTTGCAGTACGGCGGACGTCCCGTGAAGCCTTCGGGACATGTGATCGGACGGCAGTTTGGCCACGTCCCGGTCTCGCCTTCGTCGCAGACCTTCTGCTTGCATTTGGGCGGCGTGCCTGTCGTGCCAGGTGGGCATGTGTCGGGCTTCACCGGAACGCAGCGGTCATTGCGATCGCGCTCGTAGCCTGCGCGGCAGACGCACTCATTTTTGGAATTGCGGATTTCGTTCGGGCCCGGCTTGCACAACGGGATCGGATCGGGCTGCGGAGTGACGCAACGGCCGTCCTCGCGGCGATAGCCGGTCTTGCAAACGCATTCGCCCGCGGAGGTGCGATATTCGTTCGGGCCTGGGTCGCAGCTTGGCCGCGTTGGCGGGCGCGCGGGTTCCTCGGGTTCGATCTCGACGCAGCGACCTTTGCGGTCGCGGGCAAAGCCGCGCTCGCAGGCGCAATCGCCGGAGGCCGTGCGCATCTCACCCTCGGCCGGCCGCTCGCATGTAGGCTTGCGCTCGCACTCGGGCGTAGCAACTTGAGCGAACGCGCTGGCGCTGTCATCCGCGCCGCTGCCGTTCCAGCGTGTGTTCGCGGGCGGGAAGACCATCGTCGCCGTGTTTCGGATGGTGCACTGGCTGCCTTTGGGGAAGGTGGCGGTCACGGGGAGCGATACGCTCTGACCTTTAGGCAGCTCGAATGGTGCGTGCGAACAGGTGCGCGTTGCGCCGGCGCCGCCGCAGGCCCAATCGCCGCCGAATTCGACCTTGGACGGCGCAGTGCCGAACTCGTCCTTGAGGTCGATCTGGCCCTTGAAGGGATCAGGTCCGGTATTGGTGACGGTGATCTCATAGCTGCATTTGGTTCCCTCGGCGGTGTTCTCGCAGTCGCCGCTCGCGACCTTCTTGGTCGCGAGATTGGTCGGGTCGCAGAGCACCAATTCGAGCAAGCCCGCCTTCGTCGAAGCGGATCCACGCGGCGTCGGCCGTTGCTACGCTTGTGTCATCGGTGGCGTCGAAGTTCTGGTTCGTGCCGCCGACCGGCGCCGTGATGGTGACGGTGTTCGGCGCCCAGCACTTAGCGGCTTCGAGCGGAGCGCGATCGAGGTCGATCGAGACAGGGATCGTCAAATGATCCCCGGGCGCGATCACGGGCGCGGCAGCCGTGGTGCAGGTATATCCGGGCGGACCTCCAACGCAGGCCCACGGCGCCGCGATGGACGCTAGCGTGGCTGCCGGCGGCACCGTCTCGGTGAACGTGATGAGGCTGGTCGACGGCGAAGGGCCGTTGTTGAGGATCTACGATCTCATAGTTGCAACGCACTGTGACCGGTCCCTGCTTGTGGCAGGTGAGCGGTGACTTGGTGATGCGCAGATTGGCGAGCGGCGGCGGTGCGCCGACAGGCACCCAGGCGCAGCTTGTGAGATCCGCATTGGGGCCGGGTACCGGCGGAAGCACGGGTGCAGGCTGTCCAGCGGCGGAGGCAGCAATGCAGTTGCGGACCCAGTAGTTCGGTGGAGCCGCCGGCATCGTGGCGGTGATCGAAAAGGCTTTCGATTGTCCAGCGAGCAGACTGACAGGGGCCGCGCAGGAGAAGGGCAACGCAGCCGGTTCCGGTGCACAGCCGAGGGGCGGCGCGATTGCGGTGATCGGAGCGGCAACCGGTGCGCCGCCGCCGTCGACGAACATGCTGTCCGTCATGAGAACGTCACCAGCGAAAGGCGCCGTTCCGATGTTGTTGAGCGTGATGGTGAACGTGCAGTCAGCGCCGGGCAGGCACGATGCAGGTGCCGTCTTCTTGACGATGATCTCTGCACGACCGTCCGCGCAGGCAATTCCGCTCCAGGGCAGATCCAGGGCTGCGCAGTTCTCAAATCCCGAATTGCCGGCTGCAACCAACGGCCCCGTATCGACCAGGACGTCGACGGAGCGCGAGGTCTGAGGCGGTAGCGCGATCGGCGGCAGGTTGCAGGCGAGTGTGGTCGTCGGCGTAGGCGAACATGCCCAGTCCGCACCATCGGGCGTTGCGCTCTGGATCAGAACGGGAGCGCCTTTTTGCGGTCCCGCGAGGATGGTGGCGGCGTCAGTGAAGCCGACCGGGCCGAGAAGCGTGAACCCCGTGTTGGTGAGCGTGATGGTGCACTTGATGATGCCGCCGAGCGGGGCCGGGAGGCAGACCTTGGAAATGGTAACTCCAGGGAGGGGCTCAGGTGGAGTTGTGGGCACGGGTGGCCGAGGAGGCTCGGCCGAGGCCTGCTCCGACGGGATCTGGTCGCAAGGCGCGTAGATGGCAACGGCGCCAATGGGACCGCGCACGCGGGTCTTCTGGGCATAGTCATCGTAGTCGACGATGCGGGCTCCGGCCGGTGCCGTCAGATCGCTTTCGATGAGACCGAAATCGCCTTGCAATGCGGTCGAGCCCGAACGGGGGCGCGAGACCGATGCCGGCTGGGCGTTCGAAAGCGAGCTTCCTTGCAGGCCGTCGATATATCCCTTGGAGTCGCTTCCGAGATTTTCGCCGGTGGTCCAAAGCGTTTCGCCACAGCGGCCGACGTCGATCAGCCCGGCGCTGTCGTATCCGTAGGAGAGGGCAATGACCGCCGTTCGTTGCGCGATGCGGCGCGGAAAGGCCGATGGCGAATTCATCCGGCGTGCTCGTCCAGGTCTTTGCGGCGTCGTCCCACGCGTAGCGATACACGACCGAGGCTTCAGGCCGCGCAAAGGTTTCATAGTCGTAGCTGCCGGTCGTGCGGCCGCGCTGGCTCAAGTAGAGCCGGCCGGATGCATCGAATGTCATCGCCGTGATCGGGCTGCTGTCGGGCGTGCCGGTGACGTCGATCTCGAAGCGCGCGTCATCGGCAAAGCTGCCGTCGGCGAGAAGTCCGACGGACCAGACGGTCGGGCCTTCGGCAATCGAGTAGTAGAGACGGCCCTTCTCGATGGCGACAGCAACAACGCGCCGCTTCGGGTCAGCATAGCCCCAGGTGCCGGCATCCTCGATGCTGAACTTGGGGGAGCGGATGTCCATGCGCCGGCCGGGATCGTCGGCAACTTGTGGGAGGCCGGCTTTTCCGCGTGCCGTGCGTCCGTGGTCGAAGACGCCGAGCTCGCGACCGCTCATATCGAGGCGATGAATGAGGCCGGTTTCGAGGTTCGAGACAAAGAACTGTCGTGAGACCGCATCGAATGTGATGCCGCCTAAGCCGGGGCCGGCGTTCTCGACATTCCCGCTCGTGATGGTGGAGAAAAGAGAGACTGCTCCCGTCTTGCCGTCGATTTTCCAAACCGAGCCGGGTCCGCCGCCGCGGTCGAGGCCGAATTGTCCCGGCATCCAGCGTGCGCCGGGCGCGCCTTTGACGAGGCGAACGAGATTGCCCTTGGCGTCGGGCTCGACGATTTGAAGTCCGAATAGCGAGGTCGCGGCCGCATAGATGTCGGGTGGATCTCCGGGTATGCCTTCGGCCAATGCGACGCCGAAGACCTGGCCGATCTCGCCCGCCGTGACCTTGAGCTTGATCGCGGCCCGGCTCGTTTGATCGGATGCCGCGCTGCCGAGCTTGGTCAGATCCAGAACTTGAAGGGAAGCGCCTGTCGTATCGATAAACGTAATATCGAGCGGCTGAACGTTGGCAGGCGATTTTCCGGGCTGCGAGGGCCCCGAGAAGGCTGTGACGGCGGCATCGCCGCGGGCGATGAGGGGGACCTCGGCCGCGTGTGCGGTGCCGTTGGCGCCAGTGCCTAGAAGCACGAAGCCGGCGAACGCGCAGGCGATTGCCGTCGAATTGAGATGGTGGCGGTGGCGAGTGCTTTCACGGGGCTTCATAGCAGCCCTCCGAAGAACTCATGCGCTCAAGGCGAGAACCGCTCTGCAAACAGCTCGCGGCATTGGTCCGGATCCCGGACCTTACCATCTTCATCGTTCCTCTCCAGAGCCGTGGCGCGCGCGCAATTCACGGGGCGCGTGCTGGCTCAGCAATTGGCGATGAGATCAGAGGTCTGACGGGGTGTCTGTTCCCTGGGGAATAGGGACTAGCGGGGCGCGCAGCCGCAACCGTAGGTATGCTCCGCACCTGCGGGATCGGTGACAGTGAGCGGTTCGGGCCCGTCCGAGAGGTAGTCCGGTCCCACGGGCACCTTGCCGTATCCGCCCGGGATATCGAGCACATAGGTTGGCATGGCCAATCCTGAGAGGCGTCCTCGAAGGGCACGCATCAGGGCCTGACCTTCGGCGATCGAGGTGCGGAAGTGGGCGGTCCCGGGCGCGAGATCGCCGTGGTGCAGGTAATAGGGCTTCACACGGGCTTCGACGAAAGCGCGCATGAGCGCTTCCATCGTGTCGACGTCGTCGTTGATGCCTTTGAGCAGCACGGTCTGGCTGACCACGGGCACGCCAGCATCGACGAGGGCGGTGATGGCGTCCCTGGCGCGTGGTGTCAGCTCGCGAGCGTGATTGGCGTGCAGCGCGACATAGACGGTCTTGCGAGATGATTTCAGAGCAGAGACGAACTCGCTCGTCACGCGCTCGGGAGCGACGCAGGGCACGCGCGTATGCCAGCGGATGATCTTGACGTGCGGAATGTCCTCGAGCGCGGCGGTGATCTCGGCGGCACGGCGCGGAGACAGGATGAAAGGGTCTCCCCCCGTCAGGATGACTTCCCAGATTTCTTCGGATGCGCGCGGATGTAGGCGAGCGCGGACGTCGATCTCGTCGCCGGTCAGATTGGCCTCGGCGCTGGGCCCTACCATCTCGCGGCGGAAGCAGAAGCGGCAATAGACCGGGCAGACGCCGACGATCTTGAGCAGCACGCGATCGGGGTAGCGATGCACGATGCCTTTGACCGGGCTCTTCGTGTGATCGCCGATGGGATCGGGATGCTCGCCGGGAGCGCGGTCGAGCTCGCGGATGTCCGGCACGAACTGGCGCGCGATCGGATCGGCGGCCTCGTTCGCATCGATCAGCTCGGCCATGGCAGGCGTGATGGCCACGGCGTAGTGTTCCGACACACGCGCGATTTCGGCCTCGGCACTGGCAGGCGCCAGTCCGGCTTCGACGAGATCAGCCGCGGATTTCAGCGTGTGGCGCAGCTTGGTCATGTTAGCCCGGCTTCTGGCGGCGGCCAGCGGTCGGTGTCGTGATCGGGATGCTGATAGGAGACGAGGTCATTGAGAAAGGGCGCTGCCACCGGGTCGGAAAGCGTTTGCTCCTGCGGCAGCTCGTGGATGTGGTCCACGTAGGCGAGCTTCGCTTCGACCCCCCATTGGATCTTAGGGGCGATATTCATCCGGATGGTCGAAGGCGCCGATAGCGAGGGCAACGCCGTCAGGCGCCTCGTAGGTGAGCGGCGTGCCGCATTCGGCGCAGAACCCGCGTGCAGCCGCATTCGACGATTGGAACCTCTTTGGCTCCCCTCGTGTCCAGACGAGGTTTGCGCCGCGCGTGGAGACGAGCGGCGCATAGAACGCGCCGAACGCCTTCTGGCACATGCGGCAATGGCACACCGAGGCGTCGCCGAGTGCGCCCTCGACGCGGAAGCGCACCGCGCCGCACTGGCAGCCGCCCGAATGTGTTTCCGTCGCCATCGCGTGGTTCTCCTTCCCCATGTGCACCGAGGAAACGGGACGCTTACTTGCCCGTATCGGCCAGCGGTGTCCAGATCACCTGATCGATTGTGGTGGCGCCCGTCGCCAGCATGACGAGGCGGTCGAAGCCCAAGGCGCAACCTGAGGCTGGCGGCATGTGGGCGAGCGCAGCCAGGAAATCCTCGTCAAGCGGATAGCGCTCGCCGTAGATGCGCTGGCGCTCCTGCATTTCGCTTTCGAGGTTGGCGCGCTGGGCTGCCGGGTCGGTCAGCTCGCCGAAGCCGTTGGCGAGCTCGACGCCTGAGACAAACAGCTCGAAGCGTTCGGCCGTTCTTGGCCGGCCTGGAGTGCGTCGTGCGAGGGCCGCCTCGTGGACCGGGTATTCGCAGAGGATTTCCGGACGGCCGCGTCCGAGATGGGGATCGATCTTCTCGACCAGCACGCGGCTGAAGATGTCGGACCAGGTGTCGTCGGAAGCAATCTTGATGCCCGTCGCTTCCGCGAGCCGGGCCAGCGCATCGCGGTCTGCGGCGTGTTCGTCGTAAGTGTCGTGAAGGGGTATGCCGGCAAATTGCGTGAAGGCCTGATCGAGGGTCAGGTGATCATAGGGCCAGGTCACGTCGCATGGATCCTCCTGGCGGAAGCGCCATTCGGTGCGGCCCGTAATGCCGGCTGCGATATGCAGCATCTCGGTGCAATCCTGCCAAAGCGTCTCGTACGGTTCGCCGGCGCGATACCATTCGAGCATGGTGAACTCGGGGCTGTGCAGCGCGCCCTGCTCGCGGTTGCGGAACACGGGCGCGAACGTGAAAATCTTCTCCTCGCCCGCCGCCAGCAGCTTCTTCATGGCGAATTCGGGCGAGGTGTGGAGATACATCCGCTCGCGGGCCATGTCGGTGCCGATGCGCTCAGTCGCAAAGGCATGCAGGTGCCGCTCGTTTCCCGGTGAGGGGACAAGGCAGGAGGTTTCGACCTCGACAAAGCCTTGGGCGTCGAACCAGTTGCGCAGAGCGGTCTTGATCCGGGCTCGGGCCGTCAGGAAGGGGCGGCGGTCCTGGTGCCGGTGTTTCATCCACCAGGGAGAAGGCTTTGTCATTGTCTCAGCATCACATTTAACGGCTGCGTCTGGCCCGTATTTACTACGCCGGGCTCAAATTACGCCGCACTTGGCCTTGGGCCCGAGACAGAGTATGAGTGCGCCGAGATTTCCCGCCGATCTGCTCTTTGGGTCCGGCCGCCGGCCGCTCGCGACCCATTGTTTGCCATCCGCGTGGGCCTTAGACGATTTTTATGGAGATGACACGTGGTCAAGGTGATCGCAAGCTCGGTGCGCAAGGGTAACGTTCTCGATCTCGACGGCAAGCTGGCCGTCGTCATGACGGCCGAGAACATCCATCCCGGCAAAGGCACGCCCGTCACGCACCTCGAGCTGCGCCGCATCGCCGACGGGGTGAAGGTGACCGAGCGCTACCGCACCACCGATCAGGTCGAGCGCGCCTATCTCGAAGAGAAGGACTACAACTATCTCTACGAGGACGACATGGGCTTCAACTTCATGCAGCCCGAGAGCTTCGACCAGATCTCCGTTTCGAAGGAGGTCCTCGGCGACCAAGCCGTTTGGCTGCAGGAGGGCATGACGTGCTCGGTGTCCCTGTTCGAGGGCAATCCGATCGCGATCGAGCTGCCCGCGCGCGTGACGCTCGAGATCGTAGAAGCCGATCCCGTGGTCAAAGGCCAGACGGCGTCGTCCTCCTACAAGCCCGCGAAGCTTGCGAACGGCGCTCGTGTCATGGTGCCGCCGCACATCGGCACCGGCACCCGCGTCATCGTCATGACGGCAGACGGCTCCTACGTCGAGCGCGCCAAAGACTGATTGCGTTAAGACTTTCCATTTATGCTTGAGGCTTGCGGACGGGCCTCAGCGGCTCCCTTCGGTGGAACTTCGGTTCCCTGGAGGGGGCCGTTTCTATTTTGATTAGAGCTTGGCCATGGCCGCCGGAGCGCGGGCTTCCGGCTCCGGGTGGGCGGCGGCAATTACGGCGGGCACGATTTCGGCGGCCGTTTCGACGACGTTGAAGTTCACCTCGAGGCCGTTGCGGATGAACTCGGCCTGCCGCATGTGCTGGAGCAGGTCGAGGAAGGGCGTCCAAAAACCCTGGACGTTCGCAACGACGATCGGCTTCCTGTGCTGGCCGAGCTGAGACCACGTGAGCTGCTCGACAAGCTCCTCCAGCGTACCGATGCCGCCGGGCAGGGCCACGAAAGCATCCGAGCGCTCGAACATGAGCTTCTTGCGCTCGTGCATGTCCGCGGTGACGACGAGGTCGGTCACCTCGGTCAGCATGTGCTCGCGCACGGTCAGGAACTCGGGGATGATGCCGGTGACCTTGCCGCCTGCTGCGAGCGTGGCGCGGGCCACGTCTCCCATCAGGCCCAGTCCGCCACCGCCGTAGACGAGGCCGATGTTGTTCTCCGCCAGTGACGTGCCGAGCGTGCGCGCGGCGTCCGAATAGGCCGGATCGGTGCCTTTGCCCGACCCGCAGTAAACGCAGATGCTGCGGATGCCTCTTTGCGCCGGCACAGCATGCAAGCGAGGGGCAGGGGCACTCGATAGGGATTTTTGGGCGTTGAGTGGAATTTCGCGATTCAAAGGTGTTACCTGGAATGTTGATCTTATTATTGAACCCGCACCGAAGAGCGGGTCCTACCTAACATGGTGTGGTGGCCGCCTCATGCCAATGGCTCGATGCTGCTAACCTTGAGATGCCGATCAGTCACGGGGTTCACAGAAACGTCCGGTTTCAGTCGCGCTTCGCACAAAAGTGCCTTAACCGTTCTGAATGATAGGACGATGAACCCATACCCTGGGGGATCTCCTAGAGCTTTATTGCGTTGAGGTTGGTCTATGCGTGCCGTGCGTATCGTGGCTCTTTTTCTTTTCGCAATTGTGGCGGGCGGGTGGCTGTGGCCTGCCAGTGCCGAGCCCGCATCGGCGCAATCCCAAGAAGACGATTGGGCGGTGACGCGCTGGCTCGAGACGGCTGCCGAGCGCTATCAAGCGGAAATCGCCGGCCCACTGTCGGTGCGTCAGAGCGGCCCACCCACCAGTACCGAGGTCAGCAGGTTCGCAAGGGCGCTGGGTGTCAGCGTGCGCGGGGCAAACGAGTGGATCAAGTTCTGGGGCAAGCAGGCGGTCGAAGCCTACAATGTCCAGATCGCCGGGACGTTTGGATGGCTTCCCGCATTACCGGTAATGCCTGATACGCCTTCGGCTAGGGCGGATAAGGACGCGGCGGCGTTCACGGACGCGCGCAGCAAAGCCGATAGTGCCTGGCAGACGGCGGAAATGACGGGGCGTGACCGCAGCGGGGCAGATGCCCAACGGGCCGTGGCGGATGCCGCCAAGACGAAGCAGGAGGCCGAGATCCGCGCGCGCGAAGCCGAAGCCAAAGACAAGCTCGTGAAGAAGAAGCAGGAGCTCGACAAGCGCATCGACGAGGGGCTGAAGAAGCTCGAGGACTTCGAGAAGTCGGAGAAGGCCCGCAAGGCGGACGAGGCCAAGAAGGCCGCGGAGGCGCAACGGCGCGCGGAAGAGGCCCGCAAGGCGGAAGATAAGCGCAAGGCGGCGGAGGCGACGCGTCTGGCGCAACTGGCTTATGCGGCCGAGGTGTCGCGCGCGGATGAAGCCCGAAAGGCCGAGGAGCAGCGCAAGGCCGATGAGGCGCGGAAGGCTGCCGAGGCTGCACGGCTCGCCGAAGAAAAGCGGGTGGCGGAGCTGGCGCAAGCCGAGAAGGCGCGTAAAGCCGAAGAACAACGCAAGGCAGACGAAGCCCAGAAAGCCGCCGAGGCCGCACGGCTGGCCGCTGAGAAACGCGTTACGGAATTGGCGCAGGCGGAAGCCGACCGCAAGGCGGAGCAAGCCCGCAAGGCCGCAGAGGAGCAGCGTCACGCGGCCAAAGTCGCTGAGGCGGAAAAGGCCAGAAGTCTGCAGGAACAGCGCACCGTGGAAGAGCAGCGAGCCAAAGCCGAGCTCGCGCGCAAGGCCGAAGGTGAAAAGCTGGCCGCAGCTACGGACGGAAAACGGAAGCCTGCCGTTGCGAATTCGCTGTCCGGAGTGGGGGCGCCGCCTCAGCCGAAGGCGGTTGCTCCCGCTATTCAGTCCAATAAGGCGGAGCAGCCTGTTGCAGCAGAGAAGCCGAAGCTCGCTACAGCAGAGAAGCCGCGTCTGCGGGTGGCTGCCGCCGATCCGCGGCCGCAAAACGCGAAGGCCAAAGCCTCGTCACGGAAGGACGCCAAGCGCGTGAGTGCGAAGCGCCAAGCCGCCGCGAAACCAAATCGCCACGCCAGGGCGGCGCTGCGCAAACGGCAGAAGGGCGTTCATGTCGTGCGGCGCGGCGATACGCTGTGGAAGATCGCGCGGCGCTACTACCATGCCGGAACCCGCTATGGGGCGCTCTATCGTGCCAATCGCGGCGCCATCCGCGATCCGGATTACATCTATCCCGGCCAGGTGCTTCGCGTGCCGCGCATCTAGCAGGACCGGCCGCGCGACTTTGCAGCGGCTGCGCTTTCATCTGCCCTTCCGGCACCCTATTTAGGGGACGTCGGCTATGGATGTGGGGGATGCGTCTGGCGCGCCGGATTGTTCCGGACGCCCCGATCCTGTACCAAGCCGCGCAAGCCATCTCCGGCGCCTTTGCCGCGAACGATGCCTCGCCGGCATGCTCCATACATCCCAAACCCAACAAAGGGATCTTCTAACCCCATGAGAGCCCGCACGATTTCCAGCACGGCTCAGAGCCGAAGCGCCGCGTCGAGCGGGCTCGCTCTATCGTCCAGTGCGGATCATTGGACGGTCTTCAAGGGCCTTCTGCCGATGGTCTGGCCGAAAGATCGCCCGGATCTGAGGTTCGAGGTTGCCGCTGCCTGCGTGGCGCTGTTCTTCGCCAAGCTCGTCACGATCGCCGTGCCGATCGCGTTCAAGTACGTGACCGACTGGCTGGCGACCGGCGTGCCGAAGTCGGGCGGCGTGGTTCCTCAAAGCCTCGTGCTGGGCGTGAGCATGCTGATCGCGGCTTATGGAGCTGGCCGCATCGTCATGATGGTGCTGACGCAGGTGCGCGACGTGCTGTTCATCGCGGTCGGCCAGAACGCCGTGCGCGAGCTCAACAACCGCACGTTCGGGCACCTGCACACGCTGTCGCTGCGCTTCCATCTCGAGCGGCGCACGGGTGGGCTTTCGCGCGTCATCGAGCGCGGCACGCGCGGCATCGATCTCATCCTGCGCATGGGCATGATGCAGCTCGCGCCGACGGTGCTCGAGCTCGTGCTCGTGTGCGGCGATGCTGGTCTACTATTTCGACTGGCTCTACGTGGTCATCGTGCTCGCCACGGTCGCGGCCTACATGTGGTTCACGTTCTCGGCCTCCGAGCGGCGCATCGCCATCCGGCGCGAGATGAACGACAGCGACACCGAGGCCAACACCAAGGCCATCGACAGCCTGCTCAACTTCGAGACCGTGAAATACTTCGGCAACGAGGAAGCCGAAGCGCGAGCGCTTCGACATATCGATGGCGCGCTACGAGACGGCGGCGGTCAAAACCTACCATTCGCTCGGCGTGCTCAACTACGGGCAGGCGGTGATCTTCACCATCGGCATGACGCTCGTCATGTGGCTCGCGGCGCGCGGCGTCATGGCCGGCACGCATACGGTCGGCGATTTCGTGCTGATCAACGCCATGATGATCCAGCTCTACCTGCCGCTCAATTTCCTCGGCATGGTGTACCGCGAGATCAAGCAGGGTCTGGTCGATCTCGAAACGATGTTCGCGCTGCTCGGCGAGGAGCCCGGAAATCAAGGACAAGCCCGGCGCGAAGCCGCTGGTCGTCACCGAAGGCGCGATCCGCTTCGAGGACGTGAGCTTTTCCTATGATCCCGAACGGCGCATTCTGGATCACGTGTCGTTCGAGGTTCCGGCCGGCAAAATGGTCGCCATCGTCGGGCCGTCGGGCGCCGGCAAATCGACGATCTCGCGCATCCTGTTCCGCTTCTACGACATCCAGGCAGGCCGCGTGACGATCGACGGGCAGGACATCCGCGATGTCACGCAGAACATCTCTGCGCGCCGCCATCGGCGTGGTGCCGCAGGACACGGTGCTGTTCAACGACACCATCCTCTACAACATTCGCTATGGCCGGCCGGAGGCCACGGATGAGGAGGTATTCGAGGCAGCGCGGCTGGCGCAGATCGACAGCTTCATCAAGACCCTGCCGCAGGGCTATCAGCACCATGGTGGGCGAGCGTGGCTTGAAGCTTTCAGGCGGCGAGAAGCAGCGCGTCGCCATTGCGCGCACCATTCTCAAGGGGCCGCCGATCCTGATGCTCGACGAGGCGACGAGCGCTCTCGACAGCCACACGGAGAAAGAGATCCAGGATGCGCTCGACAGCGTGGCGCGCGACCGCACTGCGCTCGTCATCGCGCATCGGCTGTCGACGATCGTGCATGCGGATGTGATCATCGTGCTCGACAAGGGGCGGCTCGTCGAGCAAGGGCAGCGCATGCCGAGCTGATCGCCAAGAACGGGCTCTATGCCAGTCTCTGGGATCGCCAGCGCCAGGCCGAGAAGGCGCGCGAAGAACTCGCGGCAGCTCTCGAAGCGGCTGAGCTTGCGTCGCCGCGCCCCGCGAGCGCACGCGCTGTTGCGGAGCGCGAACTCGCTTTGGAAGGCTTGGACTTGGAAGAAGAGCTAGCCGTGGGCGCACGGACGTTGGAAAAAGAGGGGGAGAACGGATGAACAAGCGGCGGCACTCGTTCTCCCCCAAGCCTGGGTTCGTTGTCATGTAATGCTGCGTACGGGAGGGCACGCGTCGCACGATCGTGACAAGTTCCCCAAGTCGAATTCTTACGTCCAACTGCGAAGCGATGTGCTTCGCGATTCCTACTTCGCCAGTTCGGCCTTCAGCTCCTCGTAGCGCTTCTCGGCGGTGGCCGCCGGCTTGTAGGTGTCGAGCTGCGCGGCGTTCGTCGCGTCACCAGCCTGAATCAAAGCCATCATGCCCATCGGGTAGTGCGGCAGGCACTTGATGCCGTAGATGCCCGGCTTGTCGAGCGTCAGAACGGCTTCCGTATTCATCTCCCCCTTGAACTCGGCGGCGCCTTCCGGCCAGAGCGCCGGAATGGCCTCGGCGTTGTGTCCCTTGTTGGTCGGCACGAACTTCACCGTGTCGCCGACCTTCGCCTTGATTACGCCCGGCTCGAACAGCATGAACTTGCCCTTGCCGTTATTGTTGAGCATCTTGACGATGTGCTCCTCGGCGGATGCGGCTCCCGAAACCGCAGTGATCAACATCGCCGAAGCTACGGCGGCGGCACGTCTCATCAACATTCGTCCCCCTAGGCGTTCCGGCTCGTCGAGCCGGTTTATTTCTTGACCTGGAAAGTAGTGTTTATGGACGCGGCTGTCAATACCGTACTGTGAGAGTATAGAAATTGTCGCAGGGGTTTTGCTCAGGCTAGAGTGGTTCTAGGCTGCGGTTCCAACGTTAACCGGCGGTCAGCGTCCGATGCTGTAGAATTGGGCTTTCGGTTCAAGGGCCTTCGGCCCGGAACCGGGCGATTGGATTAAGCGGCTTACAGGGATCCATGCTCGCGGGAGTTTTTCGGCGTCTGACGATCGAGGTGGCAGCGGCGTTGCGTGCCGTGGCGGCCATGGCGGTTACAGTCCTGACGGCGGTCCGCCGCGCGGTCGTCCTGGTGCTGCAGATCATCGCCGCGCTGATCCTCCTTTTCGAGGAATGGGGCTGGCGCCCACTCGTCGCCGGCCTCGAATGGCTCGCGCGCTTCAAAGTCATTGCTCGAGCCGAGCTCTTCATCGCCGGCTTGCCGCCCTATGGCGCGCTGCTGGCGCTGGCGTTGCCGTCATCGCTGTTGTTTCCGCTCAAGTTCCTGTCGATCTTTCTGTTGGCGAATGGGCAAATCTTTCTCGCCGGTGCGCTGTTTGTGTTCGCAAAGATCGCTTCGACGGCGCTCATCGCGCGCATCTTCCTTTTGACCAAGCCGGCGTTGATGCGCATCGGCTGGTTTGCGCGCGCCCACGACTGGCTGATGCCGTGGAAGGACGCCATCTTCGCGGCCATCCGCAGCTCGTGGCCGTGGCGCTATGGGCGCATGCTGAAGACGAAAGCGAAGCTCGAGGCCAAGCAGGCGTGGATGCGCTGGCGTCCTGCAATCACCGAGGCGTGGCGGCGCATGCGTGCAGACATCAACGAGGCTTGGATCGTATGGAAGCCGGAGCTGGTCGCACGTATGAACCGCGTCCATGAGGCGCTGCGTCAGCTTTTTGCGTCGAGGTAGAGTTCTAGAATCTCGCTGGACGGAAATGCCGAGGGCCTTGGCGCTGAAATCTTTGAAGACTGCCAAGGCGGCGCACGCATGTGCAGGCGCTTAAAAGACACGCTACAAGGGCGCATGATCGATAAGCGACCAATTCTCATCGCGGGGCCGACGGCATCCGGCAAGTCGGCGCTGGCACTTGCCCTCGCCGAGGCGCTCGGCGGCGTGGTGATCAACGCCGACTCCATGCAGGTCTACCGCGAGCTGCGTGTGCTCTCTGCTCGGCCGCCCGCCGAGGACGAAGCCCGCGCGCCGCATAAGCTCTATGGCCATGTTCCGGGACGGGAGGCCTATTCGGCGGCGCGGTTTGCCCGCGAGGCGGGCGATGCCATCCAGGCGGCGCGAGAGCAGGGTCTGGTGCCGATCGTGGTTGGTGGCACGGGGCTTTATTTCAAAGCGCTGATCGAAGGCCTGTCGCCCATTCCGGCGGTCTCCGACGACGTGCGTGCGCATTGGCGCGGCGAGGCCGACCGGATTGGCGCGCCGGCGCTGCATGCCATCCTGTCGGACCGGGATCCGGTGATGGCGGAGCGGCTCAAGCCCACGGATCCGCAGCGCCTCGTTCGCGCTCTGGAAGTTCTCGACGCTACGGGGCGCTCGCTGGCCGAGTGGCAGCAGGAACCGGGCGAGCCTGTGCTGCGCGCGGAGGACACGCGGCGCCTCGTGATCATGCCCGATCGCGAAGAGCTGCGGCGGCGTTGCGATGCCCGTTTCGATCTCATGATGGCGGGCGGGGCTTTGGAGGAAGTTCGCGCGCTTGTCGCGCTGGGTCTCGATCCGGATCTTCCGGTCATGAGGGCGCTGGGTGTCCGGCCGCTTGCCGAACTCCTCGCGGGGGAGGTCAATCTTGAAGATGCAACACAGCGGGCGAAGGGAGAGACCCGGCAATACGCCAAGCGGCAGGCGACCTGGATCAATGGTAATATGAGTGCGTGGAAATGGCTTTCTAAGCAAGAAATGGAAAGTCTTGCAGAAAATCCAGCATTATTTGTTCAATCGATGTCTTGACCCCGCGCTTGCATACGCATAGATGAGCACAGCTTTTTGCCGGGGGATCCGATCCGAACCTGCCGGACGACTTTATCTATGCGGGAGACAGCAGCATGGCTCGGGTGATGACGGGCGCCGAGATGGTCATCAAGGCGCTGACCGATCAGGGTGTCGAACACGTTTTCGGGTATCCCGGCGGCGCCGTGCTGCCGATCTACGATGAGCTGTTCCAGCAGGAGAAAGTGCAGCACATCCTGGTGCGCCAGGAGGGCGGAGCTCTGCATGCCGCCGAGGGCTATGCGCGTTCGACCGGCAAGGTTGGCGTCGCGCTCGTCACGTCGGGTCCCGGCGCGACCAACGCCGTCACCGGCTTGGCCGACGCGCTGATGGACAGCATCCCGCTGGTTTGCATCACCGGTCAGGTGCCGACGCATCTGATCGGCAACGACGCGTTCCAGGAGTGCGATACGGTCGGCATCACGCGGCCGTGCACGAAGCACAACTGGCTGGTGAAGAACATCAACGATCTGTCGCGGATCCTGCACGAGGCGTTCTACATCGCCAAGGCGGGCCGGCCGGGTCCCGTCGTCGTCGACATTCCGAAGGACATCCAGTTCGCGTCCGGCAACTACGTCGGGCCGTCGAACATCGCGCACAAGACCTACAAGCCGAAGGTCAAGCCCGACCTTCCGCCCGTGCAGGCCGCGGTCGAGCTGATGGCCTCCGCCAAGCGCCCCGTGTTCTACACCGGCGGCGGCATCATCAACTCGGGCCCGAAGGCGAGCCAGCTGCTGCGCGAGCTCGTGCGTTTGACCGGCTACCCGATCACGTCGACGCTGATGGGCCTCGGCGCCTATCCGGCGTCCGACAAGCAGTGGCTCGGCATGCTCGGCATGCACGGCACGTACGAAGCCAATCTGGCGATGCACGACTGCGACGTGATGATCAACATCGGCGCGCGCTTCGACGACCGCATCACGGGCCGTATCGATGCGTTCTCGCCGGGGTCGAAGAAGATCCACGTCGATATCGACGCGTCGTCGATCAACAAGAACATCCACGTCGATATTCCGATCCTCGGCGATTGCACCTACGTGCTCGAAGAGATGCTGCGCGCCTGGAAGGCCAAGGCGCCTCAGCTCGACAAGGCGGCGCACAAGACATGGTGGAAGGAAATCGAAGGCTGGAGGGCGAAGAAGTCGCTGTCGTACAAGCCGTCGAAGGACGTGATCATGCCGCAGTACGCGTGCGAGCGTCTGAATGCGCTGACCAAGGATCGCGATACCTACATCACGACCGAGGTCGGCCAGCATCAGATGTGGGCGGCGCAGTTCCTGCACTTCGAAGAGCCGAACCGCTGGATGACGTCCGGCGGCCTCGGCACGATGGGCTATGGCCTGCCGGCAGCTATCGGCGTGCAGATGGCGCATCCGAAGTCGCTCGTCATCGACGTTGCGGGCGACGCCTCGATCCTGATGAACATCCAGGAGTGCTCGACGGCGGTGCAGTACAACCTGCCGGTCAAGGTGTTCATCCTGAACAACGAGTACATGGGCATGGTGCGGCAGTGGCAGCAGCTTCTGCACGGCAACCGGCTGTCGCACAGCTATACCGAGGCGCTGCCTGATTTCGTCAAGCTGGCCGAAGCCTATGGCTGGAAGGGCATGCGCTGCGACCATCCCGCCGATCTCGACGATGCCATTCTCGAGATGATCAATCACAAGGGGCCGGTGATCTTCGATTGCCGCGTCGCCAAGCTCGCCAACTGCTTCCCGATGATCCCGTCGGGCAAAGCGCACAATGAAATGCTGCTCGGCGAGAACGTCTCCGACGAGGAGGTGTCAAAGGCGATCGGCAAAGAGGGCAAGGTGCTCGTTTGATCTCAATCCGCCATACGGGGCTCGCGGCGATGCTCGCGCTGGGCGGGGTGTCGGGTTCTGCATTCGCGCAGGACGCCGGCGCCCAGCCCGCGCCGAAGGCACAGGAATCTCCGCCGGTGCCCGAGGCGGCTCCATCTCCGCCGACGCCGACGCCCTCTGAGGCGATGCCGGCGCCCACATGGGACCGCGTGGCCACCATCAAGGGCGCTGCCGAGCGTCTCGGATTCCTGCACCGCGCGCGGGGCGCCAAGGCGGCCTACGAGCTCATCGACAATTGCTACCGGACGCACAGCCTGGCCGAGAAGTACGGCGAGGGGTTCGAGACCTGCATCGCGCAGGACTACCTCGAGACCAAGGTGTTGACGCAAGTCTATTCACGTCTGCCGCCCGACCAGTTGCAGAAAATGGGCGCGCCGTCTCCGGCCATGCTCGCCGATGCCATGGGCCGACGCATCACGGGGGCCTTCCTGCAGTACAAGATGCCGCTCAGCTATGCCGAGGACCTCAAGGTGCTCGTCGATATGCACGGATTGCCGATATTCCTCGCCATCGTGTTCCCGGACGCCATAAGGGCCGCGCCGGGAGCGAAGCCTGAGAAGCAGTGAAAGACAAGCCATGACCAATCCCAATCCGCAGACGCATTACTCGGCCCCGGCGTTCAAGCAGGAGGTTGAATCCCGCACGTTATCGGTGCTCGTCGACAACGAGCCGGGCGTGCTGGCGCGGGTCATCGGGCTTTTCTCGGGCCGGGGTTACAACATCGACAGCCTTACGGTGACCGAGACGGAGCACGAGAAGCATCTGTCGCGCATCACCATCATCACGCGCGGCACGCCGGCCGTCATCGAGCAGATCAAGCATCAGCTCGAGCGTCTCGTGCCTATTCACCGCGTGCGCGACCTGACGCTAGAAGGCGTGTCGCTCGAGCGTGAGCTTGCTCTCGTCAAGGCGGTCGGGACAGGCGAGAAGCGCATCGAAGCTCTGCGCATCGCCGAGATCTTCCGGGCCCAGGTCGTCGATACGTCGACGTCGCATTTCATCTTCGAAGTGACCGGCAAGCCGAGCAAGATCGAGACCTTCATTCATCTGATGACGGAGCTGGGTCTCGTGGAGGTTTCACGCACGGGTATCGCTGCCATTGGGCGAGGGAACACAGCCATGTAGCGATCTGCCGCCGTCGTTAAGGCATTCCGGCGTCTTCGCCGTTGAATTTCTGCCCGACCAAGGAGTAACGTCCGGCCACTTTTGAGACCCGGATCTTTGCCGGCTTCAAGGCGAAGCCGATCCCGACAACATAAACACAAGAGATAGCAATGCGCGTCTATTACGATCGTGATGCCGATATCAACCTGATCAAGTCCAAGAAGGTCGTCATCGTCGGCTATGGCAGCCAGGGCCGCGCGCATGCGCTGAACCTCAAGGATTCCGGCGCCAAGGACATCCGCATCGCACTCAAGCCCGGTTCGCCGACCGCGAAGAAGGTCGAGGCCGACGGCCTCTATGTGCTTTCCGTGGCCGAAGCGGCCGCGTGGGGCGACCTCTTGATGATGGCTGTGCCGGATGAGCTTCAGGCCGACCTCTACCGTACGGAGATTGCTCCGAACATCCGCGATGGTGCGGCGGTGGCGTTCGCGCATGGTCTCAACATTCACTTCAACCTGATCGAGCCGAAGCCGACCATCGACGTCATCATGATCGCGCCCAAGGGGCCCGGCCATACGGTGCGCGGCGAGTATCAGAAGGGCGGCGGCGTGCCTTGCCTGATCGCCATCCATCAGGACGCCTCGGGCAACGCGCACGATATCGCGCTCTCTTATGCCTCGGGAGTCGGCGGCGGCCGTTCGGGCGTCATCGAGACGACGTTCAAGGAGGAATGCGAGACGGATCTGTTCGGCGAGCAGGCCGTTCTGTGCGGCGGCCTCGTGGAGCTGATCCGCGCCGGTTTCGAGACGCTGGTCGAAGCGGGCTATGCGCCCGAGATGGCCTATTTCGAGTGCCTGCACGAGGTGAAGCTGATCGTCGACCTCATCTACGAGGGCGGCATCGCCAACATGAACTACTCGATCTCCAACACCGCCGAGTGGGGCGAGTACGTCACCGGCCCGCGCATCATCACCTCGGAAACCAAGGCCGAGATGAAACGCGTTCTCGCCGACATTCAGACCGGCAAGTTCACGTCGGATTGGATGCAGGAGTACAGGGCCGGCGCGGCGCGCTTCAAGGGCATCCGCCGCATGAACGATGCTCATCAGATCGAGGAAGTAGGCGTGAAGCTGCGCGCCATGATGCCCTGGATCTCGAAGAACAAGCTCGTCGACAAGGGCCGTAACTGAGGCCTTCCTGCATCACTCGGTCTTAAGACTAATGCCCATCGCGCCGGATCCTCCGATCCGGCGCGATGATCGTCTTTAAGGCCTTTGCGTTTCCGGGCATCCTCAAGCCGTGACGGCTTTGTGTTTGTGGAGGTCCAATCAATGACACGCGTACTTGCCTCACTCTCGCTCGCCCTGCTGCTCGCTGTCGCGGGTTCAGCTGCCTTCGACGTGGCCAAGGGGCCGGACGGCTCTGCTGCGATCGCGGCCAAGGCCTACAAGACCTGCAAGTCCAAGCTTGCAACCGGCAAGATCAAGACATGGCGCTGCGGCACCGATCAGGCTTGCTGCGTCAACAAGGCGATGGGCATGTACGTATGCGGTGTTCCGGGGCTTGGCTGCATCTGAGGCGACCGCAACGTTTCGGCGCGGCTCGGATCATTCCCGTGCCGCGCTCGCCATCCGAAGCTAAAGCTCGACGTCGTGGGTGCGGCGGATTTTGCGTTGGATGGAGCGGGCCGCAACTTCGTCGCTGCCGAAGCGGCGATGCTCGAGAGCCGACAGGGCGTCGCGCAGCATGCGCGCCAGAATATGCCCGCTGTCCCGAGGTGCGGGATCGCTGGGCTGGTCAGTTTCCGATGTAGACGGAATATGCTCAGAATGAGCCAGAGCGCGAGCGCGCGAGAAGAGCGGCATGTGTTCATCCATACGCAGAAACAAGGAAGAAGAACTGGCCGCTCATCTCGCGTGCGGCGAGACCTTCATCGCGCACATGTGCTTAATTGCCGGTTAAAAATGCCTGCGACTTCAAGGACCGATCGCGCGATCGCTTATGACGGAAATTAATCAGGAGGCTGATCTATGGGGGTGACCGAGGCGCATGCGACCGTTGTGGCGGTCGAGGAATGCCGCCTGTTGCTCGCGGACGAGGGGTGGGAGTTTGCGGATGCCCACGCACACGACATCGAGGCTCACTGGGAGCGGCGGCTCGAAGACAATCCCGGGTTCTTCAACGGCACTATCTACCTGACGCGGGGCGCGACTGTGGAAGAGGGCGTGCTTTCGGCGCGCGTGTTCGCGACCGACTTCAAGAATTTTCTCTATTGGCGCGAGACCGGCTACGGCGATCGCTCGGTGACCGACGTGTTCGGCTCCGCTCTCATCGTGTCGGCCGACGGCGCGGTCATTCTCGGGCGCCAGCGCGAGGGGCATATCAACTCGGGGCTGGCTTATTGCCCCGGCGGTCTCGTGGACACCCGCGATATTCTCGCCGATGGGTCGGTGGACATTCTCGGCAGCATACGCCGGGAGCTTGGTCGAGGAAACCGGACTGACGACCGGCTCGCTGGTGGAGGGGCCGGGATTTCTCGTCACCCGGCTCGGCCAGCAGATGTCGGTCGCGGCCGAGTTCCGCTCGCCGCTCGGCACGGATGAGCTTACTCGGCGGATTGCGGAATATCTCGACGCCGATCCGCGCTCGGAGCTAGCTGATGTCGTGGCCGTCGCTTCGCTCGGCGAAGCCGCATCCGTGGCCATGCCGGGCTTCATGCAGCCGCTGCTGAGAGCGTATTTCGGCGGTCTAAGTCCGGGGGGCTGAGGCCCAGTCGCGCACCGAAAGCGAGAAAGTCTCAGGTGAGCTTCGGGAAGCGCTTGGAGTAGGGCAACGAATGCGGCATGGTGCGCCCGCATTTGTGCGGGGGGTTCTATGGCGCTCGATTTTCATACGCTCGACGTGTTCACAGACCGGCGCTTCGGCGGCAATCCGCTGGCTGTCGTGCATGACGCCGACGATCTCACGACGGAGCAGATGCAGGCGATTGCGCGGGAGTTCAATCTCTCCGAGACGGTGTTCGTGCTCAAGTCTCAGAATGTCGCGCACTCGGCAAGCATCCGCATTTTCACACCCGTCAAGGAGCTGCCGTTCGCCGGTCACCCGACCATTGGCGCGGCGGCGCTGCTCGCGGAGCTCAGAGCTCCCGTCCTCAATGGGGAACGCGACGCGCTGGTCGTGCTCGAAGAGGGGATCGGCACGGTCCGTGTGGGCGTGCGGTTGAGGGTCGACCAGGCCGCTTACGCGGAATTCGACGCGCCGAAGCTTCCGGACGAAGCGGGGGCGCTACCGACAGCCGAGATCCTTGCTGCGGGCCTCGGCCTGATGACGAACGAGATCGGTTTCGAGAACCACAAACCGCTGTGCTTCGCGGCGGGGACTGCTTTCGCGTTCGTGCCGGTGACGTCGCTCGAGGCCATCGGGCGGGCGAGGGTCAACGCCCCGCATTGGGAGCGCGCATTCGAGGAGCAGGGTGTCGCCGGTGCTTATCTCTACACGCGCCAGTGCGAGTCCTCCGCCAGCTCATTTCATGTGCGCATGTTCGCGCCAAGCGTCGGTATTCCAGAAGACGCGGCCACGGGATCGGCTGCGGTGTGTCTCGCTGGAGCCATTCACCATTTCGACCGGCTGCCGGACGGCACGCATCGCCGTGTCATCGAGCAGGGCATCGAGATGGGACGGCCGAGTGCAATCTCGCTCACTCTCGTCGTCGATAGGGGCCAGCTCGTCACGGTGCGTATCGGCGGCTCGGCCGTGCTCGTGACGAAGGGGACGCTGGAGGTTTGACGGCAGCGGGGGGCTTTGACCGCCATCAGAACAGCCAGGGCACGAACTGCTTGGTGCGTTGGCTCGAGGTCGGGCATTGGCGGGGACAATACAATTACGTAAGCGTCGCGGCGCCGTGTCCTGCTCACGCTGACGTCATTTGACAGAGTTGTCGGATCTCAATAGGGCCCGCGCGACGCGATGCCGTCGATGATTTCGTTTAGCGCGCTGATCCGTGCTGCGTAGCTCTCGGTCAAACAGGGGATGCGTTCGCCGCAGGCCTCGCGAGTCTGCAACCACTTCCGCTGTGCGTCCTTGATGTCTCCGCGCTGGCCCATGGCGACCATGGATGTCGCGATCCCGAAAAGGGTGGCCATTCGTGCCTCTGACTGCCCCAAGGCGTATGACTTGCAGATCGTTTTCTCGGCGGCGGATTCTGATCTGGAGCAGTTTAGCGGGGCGTACTCGCTCGCGTTCCCCACGTTTGGTACGGCTATAAAAACCGATGCGATTGCAGTGCGCAGCCAACGCATGTGTCGTTCCCCCATCTTTGCTTCACCTTAAATTCACCAGATCGTGCGCCGCATACAGATGATCGCTAGAATAGCAGCAGTTGTTGACGTCAGCCGGCCGACAATTGGTAATTCGGGGGGCTCGTTTCATGAAATTGCATAAAGTGCGGCGTGAAATTCTTGGTTTGGATATTATACGGTTTTTGTCCGCCGTTCTGGTGATTGGCTTCCACTTCGGGTTCATCTTCTGGCTTCCGGATGTCCCGGCGGGGCGCATCATGCAGTTGCCGAGCCTAGCCAGTGCTCAGCTTCCGGCTGTCTGGTTTGGCTTCATCGGTGTTCAGATTTTTTTTGTGATTTCCGGGTTTGTCATCTCCTTTTCGGCCGAGGGCTCCAATGCCTTCGAGTTCTTTCGTGACAGGTTCGTGCGACTGGCTCCGTGCCTGTGGATCTGCGCCACGCTGAGCCTCCTCATAGATTTCATCTTCGGCATCGATGGCCCGATATTCAGCAGCTATCTGCGCGAGATCACCTTCTTCCCATTTGGTCCGTGGCTCGACGTGGTGGTTTGGACGTTGGGCATCGAGATCGCTTTCTACGCCTGTGTTTTCGTGCTGCTCAGCATTGGGCGCTTCGCCTGGATCGGATATCTTGCCGCGTACCTGGGCGGGGCGAGTCTGCTTTACCAGGCCTATTCGATCGGTACTCGTTGCGATGTTCTCGCGTGGAGCGGTGATTGCAGTGGATGGTTCAGTGTTTCACGTACTAATGAGCTTACGTTGTTGGACCATGGCTGCTTTTTCTCGGTCGGTGTCTTCTTGTGGCTGTGGCTCGTGAAGGGTAGGTCCATTTCTCAACTTTGGTGGATCGGGCCGGCATTGGTCGCCTGCCTCGTGCAAATACTCGGCTTCTCCGTCTACGCACATCGGGCAGGCCATCTCGTTGGATATCACGGCCCGTATTCCCCCTGGGTCCCAGTTTTGATTTGGGCGGTGGGAGTGCTGGCGATCGTGGCATCTGTGCGCTTCAATGCTGTGATCAGGGCCGCTTGCGGTGACCGTGTTGCCAGCTTCGTCCGCTTGATTGGCCTCTCGACCTATCCGCTTTATCTCGTGCATTACGTATCGGCGGGCGCGATCGTCTGGGCGCTCTATAAAGTGGGGGTCGGCCTGTCCGTCGCAATCTGGAGCGCCGGCTTCGCCATGGTCGCCCTGAGCTTCGTCATCGTGCTCGTCTTCGAGCCCCCGCTCAAACTCCTGCTTCGGAGGCTATTGAACCAGGCCGGCGCCGCGCTCTCCGCTTCAATTCCAAGGCTCAACTTCCTCTTCGTCCCTGCGGCTGCCGTTGTGCAGAAGCGACCGCAAGAGCGATGATGCTCGCATTTTTCTGGGGCCGGCTTTTGAGCGCGGCTCAGTTCAATAGCGTATTCAGCAATTGAGCGAGCTTCGCCGTGCCTCGCCAGTTCAGATGATTGTCGTCGCTATAGAGCGGAAAGCCGTCCTCTTCCACTGTGCAGTGACGATCAGAGCACAACGCCAGATGGGGGTAAACGACATTGACATTCGGCAACTTGGATAAGGCCTCAAGGTTGACGAGCACGCGCTTCTGGTGGGCGAGGAAATCCGAGTAGTCGAGCTCGAGCTTGAATGGATCTCCCTTCATGCGCCCTTTTATCATCGCCGTCGGAAGGTTGAGGGGTAACTCAGGCGTGGGGCCGATGATCGTAACGCTCACGCCCATCCGGAGGAGCTCTGAGACCGTCGTGGAGAACAGACGGGTGAATTCGTCGTCGTCGGATTCCGCAGCTTGAAGGGGGGGAGCCACCTTCTTCAAGTCAGTGTAGGCGGCCCAACGCGCGAACAGGATCACGTTATGGATCGAGCCGTTCTCTATCGCGCGCTCGACCTGGGCGACGTTGGTCCGACACTTGCTCTTGCTCAATGCGGGGATGGAGCCGGACTCGAGGATGGGCGGACAGCCTCCACGAGCAACCAGAAGGCCTGCAATCTCGCGGGAGGAGGCGAGGGAGTGGATCTCCGACGCGAGGCTCAAGGCGTGTAAATCTCCCCATACGAGGAACGAGGGAGTCGCATCTGGGCTGCCCAGCGTGCAAATTTCGCGAGCCGTTGCAGAACCCCGGCAGGGGTTTTTTACATTCCGCGCGCGAGAGATATCATTGGCGAAGGCGGCGATATCCGTGGGAAGCCTCCAGGGCAGGCCGTGGGATACGACAATCGCCTGCGAGATTGCGGCTAGAAAAACCGCCGCGCCGATGCCGCCGGCAAAGACGCGGCCGCGCGTAAGAACGAGCCGGGCTTTTCGTACCGGTTGCTCGATCCACCGGTAGCTCGCGAAGGAAATTCCCAACGCGACGGCGCACAACGCCAGCCGCACCTGCCAGGACACCTGTTCGGGCAATTCGTACTCGGCGAATGCGAGCAACGGCCAATGCCAAAGGTAGAGGGAGTAGGAGACGAGACCCAGTGCCACGAGCGGGCGCACTGCAAGCAGGCGGCCGACGGCCGTTACATTCTCGCCGTGGCGAGAGCAATGGATGACAAGGGCCGTCCCGATGCACGGGACGAGGGCCGCCCACCCTGGAAAGGGTGTGAGCGGCGTGTAAAGCGCTGCAGCGGCAAGGATCGTCAGCAATCCGACGAGACTCAGAACCTCGCGGGCGCGGCCGGATTCAATGGGCGGTATCAGCGAGAGGCCGAGCGCAACTCCGATCATGAGCTCGAAGGCGCGGGTCTGAAACAGAAAGAACGCGGTGTCGGGGTTCGAGGAGACGCCCATGACCGAGATCATGATGAAAGCAGCGAGGAGCGGCCAGAATACAAAACCGACCACCCGCCGGCCTGCACTGACGCCCAGCAGCAGCAAGAGCGGCACCAGCAGATAAAATTGCTCCTCGACGCCGAGCGACCACGTGTGAAGCAGTGGCAGCGTATCGGAATCGGGCATGAAGTATCCGGCGCGACCCGCAAGCCAGAAATTGGAGTGGAAGCCCAGAGCGGCCAAAGCGTTGCGGCCGAGCAGAATGAAGTCGTCCGGCGTCATGCGCCAATAGCCGACGAAAAGGCAGGCCGCTATGACAGCGAGAAGCGCCGGGAATATTCGTCTGATCCGCCGCTCATAGAACTCGAGGATCGAGAAGCGGCCGGCCTCGACGTCGGCCACGATCAACGATGTGATCAGATAGCCGGAGATGACGAAGAACACGTCGACGCCGACAAATCCGCCCGGAGCCAGTCCAAGCTCTGCGTGGAAGGCAACGACAGCGGCAACGGCGACCGCGCGAAGCCCGTCGATCTCGGGCCGGTAACGAATTCTATTCAACGCGGGCACTCCCCCAAGAGTCCGCACGGCTGCGCTGTCTCCCCCCGTGCACACAACTAAGGCACGGAAGATCAGGCATTTTTGAGATTGATGTGTAGATTATGGCAAACTTGGTTATTCCAGGGGTCCGGGCAGGCTCGCCAAGGCCATTTGGCCGCGCCTCCCCCTTGCAATTCGTGAACTTTCTTGGCTTATTGTGGGGCTTACAGGCGATTTGCACCGGTGAGATGCGCTTTCATGCGCCAAAAGGCTAACAGCTTCGGTCGTTTCCAGGCCCGCGCGGCGATCGCGCCGGGGCTCGGTGGCCGTCGTGGCCCCCTCCTTCTGACCCTCCTCCTTATTAGCCCCTGAGGACCGGGGACCTGGCTTCGTGCCGGGACAGGTGCTCAGGGGATCGCCGGACACGAGCTGATGAGGATCATCGCCAGCTCCCATGCCTCACTGTAGGCGGAGCACTGGCCTTCGAGGAAGGACACTACCCCGATGACGAAGCCGAATGAAACCCAAGCGGGCGCTGCTGCTACCATCGCCGCAGGCGACCGCGTCGTCATCTTCGACACCACGTTGCGCGACGGCGAGCAATGCCCCGGCGCGACCATGACCTTCGAGGAGAAGCTCGAGGTTGCCGACTGCCTCGACGCCATGGGCGTCGACATCATCGAAGCCGGTTTTCCGATCGCCTCCGAAGGCGACTTCGAGGCCGTGACGGCGATCGCGAAGCGCGTGAAGAAGGCGACTGTCGCCGGTCTTGCCCGCGCCATCGCCGGCGACATCGACCGCGCCGGCGAGGCCGTGCGCCATGCCAAACGCGGGCGCATCCACACGTTCGTTTCGACGTCGCCGATCCATCTCGCGCACCAGATGCGCAAGAGCGAAGCCGAGGTGCTCGAGATCATCACGGCCACGGTTTCGCGGGCGCGCAACCTGGTCGAGGATGTCGAGTGGAGCGCCATGGACGCGACGCGCACCGGCATCGACTATCTCTGCCGCTGCGTGGAAGCCGCCATCAAGGCTGGCGCGACGACGATCAACCTGCCCGACACGGTCGGCTACGCGACGCCCGAGGAATACTACGAGATGTTCCGCGCCGTGCGCGAGCGCGTGCCGGGTGCGGATAAGGCGATTTTCTCGACGCATTGCCACAACGACCTCGGCCTCGCGGTTGCGAACTCGCTGGCGGCATTAAAGGCCGGGCGCGCGGCAGATCGAATGCACCATCAACGGCATCGGCGAGCGGGCCGGCAATGCCGCGCTCGAAGAGATCGTGATGGCGATCAAAACGCGGCAGGATGCGTTGCACTATCGCACCGGCATCGAGACGACGATGCTGGCGCGGGCGTCCAAGCTCGTCTCGGCCGTGACCAATTTCCCGGTGCAGTACAACAAGGCCATCGTCGGCCGGAATGCTTTCGCGCACGAGAGCGGCATCCACCAGGACGGCATGCTCAAGTACCAGCAGACCTACGAGATCATGACGCCGGAGTCGGTCGGCGTCGGCAAGACGTCGCTGGTCATGGGCAAGCACTCGGGCCGCAACGCTTTCCGCACCAAGCTCAAGGAGCTCGGTTATGAGCTCGGCGAGAACGCGTTCGAGGACGCGTTCAATCGCTTCAAGGCGCTGGCCGACCGCAAGAAGCATGTCTACGACGAGGACATCGAGGCGCTCGTCGACGAGGAGATCGCGCACGCGCACGACCGCATGAGGGTGGTGGCGCTGCAGGTGATCGCCGGCACGACGGGACCGCAGTCGGCGACGCTCACGCTCGATGTGGACGGCACCCCGCACACCGTGCATGCGTCCGGCAACGGTCCGGTGGATGCGATTTTCGCGGCCATCAAGATGCTGGTGCCGCATACGGCCAAGCTCGAGCTCTATCAGGTGCACGCCGTCACCGAAGGCACGGACGCGCAGGCTGAGGTCTCCGTGCGTCTGTCGGAGGACGGGCGTGTGGTGACGGGCCGTGGCGCCGATACGGATACGATGGTGGCTTCGGCGCGCGCCTATGTGGCGGCCCTCAACAAGCTGATGCTCAAGCGTCAGAAGATCGCCAAGGCTCAGGCCGTCTGAGGACCGCAGTCGGCAACCTCGGCGAGATGTTGTCGGAAATGTGCCTTAACACAACGCAATCGGGCACGCATGAGGCATTGCGTGCCCGATTACGTTGGAACCCTTGACTAACGAAGCGAATGGCGCTTTCGTTTGCGGATGGGGAAACTCGTCGGCCGTTTCATGATTGCTATGCTGCTCGCCGCCACTTTCATTAGTGGCGTTGAGCCCAAGCTCATGCCGGCCGCCGCTCATGGTCTCCATGGCGCATCTGCGCATGCGCACGACGGGCAAGGCGACCATTTTTCGAAGGTCGCCATGCAAGATCATCAAAGTTCAGATGATGGGCATCCTCGCCATCAGCATCCGGCTCATGGCTGTTCTCACGCCGACACTCATTGCTGCAGCAGCTTTGCCCTGCTGGCTAACGGGTGCGTTCTGAAATTCTCGGCTCAAGTCCGGGAAGTGCGGTTCGATTTCGACGCCGCCGTGACGCTCGGACAGCTTTCATATCCGCCCCGCCGTCCACCGCGCGCCGTCGCCTGATCAGCGGCGATTTCCTGCATTTGCAGGGATCGCTTCGTCGTGATCGGCGCGGATTGATGTTCCCACGGGTTTGCTCCTTCGAAGTAGCGGCGGCAACTAGCCGACGTTGAAGGAAGCCTTGTTCGGGCCGATCCAGCCTCATCTGCGAATTGATCTTTTGGTCCGGCAGGGCTCGACATGACACGTCTTGGCGCAACGCTTTTCGGCGTATTCCTGATCTTTATTCCGGTGTCCTCGGTCTATGGGCACGGTGATCACGACGCTGCGCCTCCGGCAGTGCTCGAGGAGGTTCCGCGGCTCGAAAGCAGCGGCACAGACCTCGAACTCGTGGCAACGGCCGAAGGCCATACGCTGACGATCTATCTCGATCGGCTGGCAACCAACGAGCCGGTCGATGGAGCCACGATCGAGGTTTCGGGTGATGGAATTGCTCCCGTCACCGCCAAGCCAGTCGGAAATGGCACCTACGCCATCGATGCCGAATGGGCAGATCAGCCGGGCACGAAGGCGCTCATTTTCACAGTGACGGTCGGCGATACGGCCGATCTCCTGAACGGCACGCTCGATATTCACGCCCCGGCGGCGAAGGAGGGCTGCGGCTGCGATTGAATGGAAGCAAGTTGCAGCCATGCCCGCGGTGTGGGCCGGCGCCTTCGTTGCTGTGCTGTCCGGTTTCCTGTTGTCGTTAGCGCTTAGGCGCCGCATTTCCCCGGATGGCGATAACTCTGCCGCGGCCGGTGCCGGCGGGCATAACCCCGGCCAGAAAAGCCAGCGCCACCTGAGGACCGCGGCCGAGGTGATCCTCATCGCGGCCGTCTTCGGCGCATTGGTTGCGACACCCGTTCTGGCCCACGACGGCGGCCATGGAGAAGCGCCCGCCGCACCTTCCGGCGACGCACCGCGCAAACTGCCGGAAGGCGACGTGTTCGTTCCAAAGCCTTCGCAGCGGCTTCTGCGCGTGCGCACGGCCGTCGCTGAGAAGCAAAGTGCACAGACGGTATGGAGCTGATCGGCACCGTCATTCCGGACCCTTCGTCAGCGGGTCAGGTGCAGGCCCCGATGGATGGACAGATCGAGCTGACCGATCGCGGCATCTCGTTCGTCGGGCAAAACGTCGAAGGCGGGCGAGGTGCTGGCGCTGCTGTCGCCCAGCATGCCCGTCTACGAACGCGGCGTCTCTGCAGCAGATCAGCGGCCGAGGTCGAAGGCAAGCTGCGCATCGCCGAGCAGAAGCTTTCGCGCCTTACGCGCATCGCGGGTGTCGTCCCCCAGACGGGACATCGACGACACCCAGGCCGAGCTCGAGGCGCTGCGCGAACAGAAGCGCGTGCTGGCGCCGAAGTCGGCGGAGAACGCTGCTGCTCAAGGCGCCGGTCAGCGGCATCATCTCGGTGGCGAACGTGCGCGCCGGCCAGGTGGTGACGGCGCGCGACACGCTATTCGAGATCGTCGATCCGCACCGGCTGTGGATCGAAGCCATCGGCATCGCCGGGCACGGCGACAGCCGACATCACCGCCGCCCACGCCATCGATCGGCGACGGGCATTCGATCAAGCTGTCCTACGTCGGCCGCGCGCCCTCGCTGCGGCAGCAGTCGCTGCCGCTGCTGTTCAAGGTCGACGAGATCGCACGCAGGCCTTGATCGATCGGCTCGACGGTCAAGGTCGTGGTGCAGCAAGGCGAGCCGTCCGAGGGCATCGTGGTGCCCGACGCCGCCGTGGTGCGCGGGCCAATGGACTGCCGCAGGTGTGGGTGAAGGTCTCGGCCGAACGCTTCAGGCCGGTGCCCGTGCGGCCGTGCCGCTCGACGGTCAGCGCGTCCTCGTCATCGCGGGCTCGAGCAGGGCAGCCGCGTCGTCGTCGAAGGCGCCGAACTCATCAACCAAGTTCGCTGAGGGGCTCGGACATGTTCAACGCCATCGTCCGCGCCAGCCTCGCGCAACCGCCTGTTCGTGCTCATCGGCGGCCTGGTCGCTGATGCTCTACGGCCTCATGACGCTGCAGCAGCTGCCCGTCGACGTCTTCCCCGACCTCAACCGGCCGACCGTCACGCTTGATGGCGGAGGCCGAAGGCCTTGCGCCGGAGGAGGTCGAGCTGCTCGTCACCTTCCCGATCGAGACGGCCATGAACGGCATGCCGGGCGTCATCGCGCGTGCGCTCGGTCTCCGGCGTCGGCCTGTCGATCGTCTACGTCGAGTTCGACTGGTCGACCGACATCTACCGCGCGCGCCAGCAGGTGGCCGAGCGCCTGCAGCTCGTGCGCGAGCAGCTGCCGCGCGAACGTCGCGGCGCAGATGGGGCCGATCTCGTCGGTCATGGGCGAGATCATGCTGATCGCCATGTCGAGCACGAGCGTCGATCCCGATGACGCTGCGCGAGCTCGCCGACTTCACCGTGCGGCCGCAGCTGCTCACGGTGCCCGGCGTGTCCCAGGTCATCCCCATCGGCGGCGAGGTGCGCCAGTACCGCGTCGTTCCCGATCCGCGGCGCATGGCGGCGCTCGACGTCAGCTTCGAGGCGATCGAGAAGGCGATCAAGCAGTTCGGCGCCAACACCGGCGGCGGCTTCGTCGACCTCAAGGCGCGCGAGTTCCTGATCCGCAACATCGGCCGCACGACACGCATCGAAGACCTGCGCAACCTCGTCGTCGCCTATCGCGACGGACAGGTCATCTCGCTCAGCCAGGTGGCGAACGTCGATTTCGCGGCCCGCACCAAGCGCGGCGATGCCGGCTTCAACGGCAAGCCGGCCGTCATCCTCGCCGTGCAGAAGCAGCCCGACGCCGACACCGTCACGCATCACGCGCGAGATCGAGGCGCATGCTGCCGGAGCTGCAGCGGGTGATGCCGGAGGGCGTGCAGCGTCACCGACATCCAGTTCCGCCAGGCCACCTTCATCGAGACGTCGATCGCCAACCTGATGACGCGTGCTGGTCGAGGCGCTGATCGTGCGTCGCCGATCGTGCTGTTCGTCTTCCTGCTCAACTGGCAGACGACGTTCATCTCGCTGATCGCCATCCCGCTGTCGGTGCTGATCGACGCTCATCGTGTTCCAGCTCGATGGGGCTGTCGATCAACACCATGACGCTCGGCGGCCTGGCCATCGCCATCGGCGCGCTGGTCGACGATGCCGTCGTCGACGTGGAGAACATCTATCGCCGGCTCGGCCTGCACCGGGCGGCTGCGCGGCCGCGATCAGCGCAGCATCGAGGAGGTCGTCGCGTCGGCGTCCATCGAGGTGCGCTCGGGCATCCTCTACGCCACCGCCATCATCGTGCTGGTGTTCCTGCCGCTGTTCGCGCTGTCGGGCATCGAGGGCCGGCTGTTCGCGCCGCTCGGCATCGCCTTCATCGTCTCGATCCTGGCGAGCCTCGTCGTCTCGATGACGGTGACGCCGGTGCTCTGCCTATTGGCTGCTGCCGCGCATGAAGCAACTTGGCCGAGCACGAGACGCTCGCTCGTGCGCGTCTTGAAGCGCTGGCAGAAGCGCGGGCCTCGAATGGTGCTTCGCGCGGCCGGCCTTCGTCATCGGCCTGCCGGTCGTCGCGGTCGCCGCAGCGATCCTGGCGGCGGCTCACGCTGCCGCGCGCGTTCCTGCCGCCGTTCAACGAGGGGACGGTGCTCGTCAGCGTCGTCCTGCAGCCGGGCATCAGCCTCGCCGAATCGGATCGTATCGGGCGCCTCGCCGAAGAGCTCGTCGCCGCAGGTGCCGGAGGTCCACTCGGTCGGCCGCCGCACGGGCCGCGCCGAACTCGACGAGCATGCCGAGGGCGTTCACAACAGCGAGCTCGACGTCGACCTGCGAGACATCGGCGCGCAGCCGCGAAGCCGTCCTGGCCGACATCCGCACGCGCCTCTCCGTGCTGCCGGCCAGCATCACCGTCGGGCAGCCGATCGCGCATCGGCTCGACCACATGCTGTCGGGCGTGCGCGCGCAGATCGCGCTCAAGATCTACGGCGACGACTACGACACGCTGCGCGGCCTCGCGGCCGACCTCGAAGCGACGCCTCAAGCCGATCCCCGGCATCGTCGATCTGCAGACCGAAAAGCAGGTGCGCATCCCGCAGCTGCAGGTGCGCGTCGATTACGAGAAGGCCAAGCGCTACGGCCTGAACGCCGAGCGCCAGTCACGGAAGCGCTCGAGACGCTCTCCAACGGCCGCGTCGTGTCGCAGATCATCGATCAGTCGAAGCGCTTCGATGTCGTGCTGCGTCTCAGCGACGCCGACCGCAGCACGCGCGCGCTCGGCGAGATGCTGATCGAGAGCCCGGCCGGCCGCATCCCGCTCGAGCGCCGTCGCCGACGTGATCGAGACCGACGGGCCCAACCAGATCCAGCGCGAGAACGGCCGGCGCCGCATCGCCGTGCTCGCCAACACCGACGGCTCGGACATGGCCACGCATCATCGAGGCGATCCGCGCCGAGCTCGCGCGACGCGAAGCTGCCGCAAGGCTACTTCACCAGCCTCGAAGGCCAGTTCCAGGCGCAGGAAGAGGCCTCGCGCCTGATCGCGGCTGCTGTCGGTCGTCTCGCTGCTGCTGATCTTCGTCGTGCTCTACACGCGCTACCGCTCGGCGGTGCTGGCGCTCATCATCATGGGCAACGTGCCGCTGGCGCTGATCGGCAGCGTCGCCGCGCTGTGGATCGCCGGCCAGCCGTTCTCGGTCGCGAGCGCCATCGGCTTCATCACGCTCGCCGGCATCGCCACGCGCAACGGCATCCTGAAGATCAGCCACTACATCAACCTGGTGCTGTTCGAGGGCGAGAGCTTCGGCCGGCGGATGGTCATCCGCGGCACGCTCGAGCGCCTGACGCCGGTGCTGATGACGGCGCTCGCGGCCGGCATCGCGCTCGTGCCGCTGATGATCGGCGCCGACGAGCCGGGCAAGGAGATCCTGCAACCCGGTCGCCGTGACGATCTTCGGCGGCCTCGTCTCGGCGACGCTGCTCGACGCCTTCCTCACGCCCGTCCTGTTCCTGCTCTTCGGCCGAAAGCCGCTCGAGCGGCTTTCGTCGGCTCAAAGCGAGCAGGTCCGGGCTGAAGCTTTCTGACCATTCCAATCAACCAAGGAGACAAGAATGTTCCGGTACCTCACACTTGCGCTCGCAGCGGTCCTCGTAACGGCGTCACCCGCGTCGCGGCAGAGGACCACGACCACGCCGCACAGCACGGCGGCGTCATTGTCGAGAGTGGTCATCATCATCTGGAGGTCGTGGCCAAGGACGGCTCGCTCGAAGTCTATGTCGAGGGCGAGGATGGACAGCCCGAGGACGTGAAGGATGCAGCGGCCACTGCAACGATCCTTTCGGGCGGCAAGAAAGCAGACATTCAGCTCGCGCCGGATGCCGGAAACGTTCTCAAGGGGGCGGGGTCCTTCACCGCAGGCAAGGGGACAACGATCGTCATCACGTTGACAATGCCGGGCCACAAGCCCGAGCAAGCCCGCGTCAAGCTGGACTGACGGCCAGTCATGGAGGCGAAACTCCTTGGTCGCGGTATTGTCCGCGCTGCTCATCGCGGGCGAATGCAAAGCGCATCACGACGACGGAGACCGGCAAGGTCCGATGTCGGTCGTGGCGGAGCTGATGCAGATCGCGAAGGACGGCTGCTTCCTTCGCGGTGCCGATCCGAAGCGCTTGAGTATTTGGGCGGAGCACTGGCACGGCGATGCTGCGCCTACCGAGCAACTGCGCGAGCAGAACAATCCATTCACGGTTCTAATCGGCGGCTGGACACTAAAGACTGGGTTCGGTGCCGTGGCCGTCATCCAGTCCGCGTTCCGCGAGCCGCAGCGCGGACACGTGTGCTCGGTCACGGCGCAACTTCCGGAAGCTGAGCACCACGGCGAGGCCAAGACGGCTTTTCAGCGCGTGTTCGCTACGGCCATCGCCGAGGAGAAGGAAGCGCCGGATCGTCATGTCGACCGGTTCTGGATCGAACGCGGCGAGGAGCCGCCGGTCAGAGCCACGATCGACTTCATTCCATCCAATCGCGTCATCACCATCCGCATGATCCACGGGTCCCCGCGGCCCGGGCGATTGTGAGGTTGGGCAATAACAACAATCACGTGAGTTCAACAGGAGTACTTCAATGCCGAAATTGATCGCTGCAACTCTCGCGGCTCTCACGCTCATGACCGCCGTGGCGGAGTCGCTGGCTCACACCATCCCGTGGCGGGAGAGCGAAGCGCGCCATGTGGGTTTCGGCACCTGCGCCAAGGGGCCCTGCATCAGGCGAGGGAGCTGGGCGGCGTCAAAGCCGCATCATCATCACGGTTCGCAAGTGGTCTACAACACGACTGGATCGCACAGCCGCTGCAAGAACATCTCCGTGAATTAAGGAGATACTAGGCGTCGCCAGAGTCGGCGATGCTGCTGCCGTAGGAATAGGGGAGGGGAGGGCTTTCCTTCTTGCCCCTTTCCACGGTGGCAGAAAGATCTTCGACCATCCAGGCAAACAGCTCCTGGCCCTGCTCGATGGTGGCGCGGCTTGGCGCTCCGGTGACGCCGTTGAGGCTCGTCCTGTTGACCGGATGAGCGAAAACGAGCCCGCCGGTACGGTCCGGATCATCCGAGGTGGCGATCAGATCAGGCCGGACGATCTCGGGCGCAACAGCCAGCATCAGCGACGTTTCGGCAGCGTTGGCGTGCCAATCGTCGCCGTCGGCAAAGCTCGCGGCGCGTACGCGCTCACTGATGAAGGGCGTGTTGATGACGGCGACCATCATGTCGTCGTGCTCGGCACGCAGCATCTCGAGCGCGCATCGGAGCGGCGCGGCATTGGTCACGTGGCTGTTGATGATGAAGAGGCGCCGGACGCCGCTGTGATAGGCCCAGTCGCCGATCTCCTTCACGAGATGGATGAGCGTGATCGGCTGCAGAGCGATGGTGCCCGGCCAGCGGCGGCTGTGACCGATCGAGCAGCCATAGGGAAGAACGGGCAGCATGGGCACGCCTGTCCGTGCTGCAACCTCGCGGCACAAGTGGATCGGCGAGGACGAAGTCCATGCCGGTCGCGAGCTGGGGACCGTGCTGCTCCGTCGCGCCGACCGGAAGAAGCGCCGCATAGTCCGCCGCCGCAAGATCAGCGGGCAGCTCCTTCCAAGTGCGTTCAGCCCACAACATCGATGCTCCGCCTTTCCTGTCGCTTCAGTCAGCATTCCATTTTCCGCGCGCGCTGTCATCGGCGCGCGGTCGCGGGTGTCCGCTCTCAGTAGAATTTGGCCTCAATAGAACTTCAGGTAGCGGCCTTCTCCCAATCGGAGACGTGGTTGATGTAGCTCGTCCACTCGTCGCGCTTGAAGTCGAGCCAGGATTTCGTCATGGCCGGGCCGAACACCTTCTCGCTCAGCGGATCGGCGGCGAAGGCGTCGATCGCCTCCTCGAGCGTGCTCGGCAGGTGCGTGATGCCGAGCGCTGCCAGCTCCTCTTCGCTCTTCAGGTACATGTTCTCGGTGTGCGGATCGCCGGGATCGAGCTTGTTCTCGATGCCTTCGAGGCCCGCCGCGAGCACGAGCGCCGCGCCGAGATAGGGATTGCAGGCGCTGTCGGCCGCGCGCAGCTCGACGCGTCCGCCGCCGAGCGGAATGCGCAACGTGTTGGTGCGGTTGTTGTCGCCGTAGCAGGCCCAGACCGGCGCCCAGGTGAAGCCCGACATGGCAGCCCTTGAGCACGAGGCGCTTGTAGCTGTTCACCGTCGGCGCAACGACGGCGCAGATGGCCGGCAGGTGCTTCAGAACGCCGGCGATGAACTGATAGCCGAGCGTCGAGAGCCCGCAGCCGCGCGGATCGTCGGCATCGCGCGAACAGGTTTCGCCCGGTCTTGATGTCGGCGAGCGACATGTTGAAGTGCGCGCCGCTGCCGGCGCGGTCGGCGTAGGGCTTCGGCATGAAGGTCGCGAAGCCGCCGTGCTTGCGCGCGATCTCATGCGCCATCAGGCGGAAGAACACGAAGCGGTCGGCCATCGAGAGCGCATCGAAATAGCGGAAGTCGATCTCGAACTGGCCGATGCCGTCCTCGTGGTCGAAGCTGTAGACGTCCCAGCCGAGGCTGTTCATGGCGTCGACGAGCTCGCCGATCCAGCCCATGTTGTCGAGCATGCGCGAGACGTCATAGGCCGGCTTGTCGAGGTTCTTGCGGTCGGACAATGGGCGATAGCCCAGCTCGGGATCGTCGCGGAGGACGAAGAACTCCGCCTCCATGCCGAGGTTCATCGTGAAGCCCAGGTCGGCGGCCTTCGCCAGCACGCGCTTCAGGATGTTGCGGCTGCAGGCCTCGAAGGGCTTGCCCTCGCACCAGAGATCGCTCGCGAACCAGGCGACATCCTTGTTCCACGGCAGCACGGTCGCGGATGCCGGGATCGGGATGCGCGGCGACCTCTTCGTCGCTCACGTCCTGCGGCACGCCATCGAGCGCGGCGCCGGTGCAAAGCTCCGAACCTGTCATCATGCGGTCCAAGATGCGCGACCGGCACGACCTTGCCCTTCGAGACGCCGTGCATATCGACGTAGCTCGCGAGCAGGTATTTGACGCCGTCCGAGGCGAGTTGCTCGTTGAGGTCGAGCGGCTTCTTTTCGACAATGGCATCCATCTGGGTTTTCTCCCTGATCCGTTGAGATGTGGCTGGGCGCACCACGGCCGGAAAGTGGCCGGTCTCTGCTCCCTCCGTCGTTAAATAATTAAACAGATAATTAATATTGGAAGGCAAGCGCGGATCGCGTATGGATTGCCGGATTTTCGAACATTCTTCGCACCAGCCCGCTCAATCGGGCGGCAGCGCCGAATGCGAACGGCGCGCTTGCATCTCGGGCGTAGGGCGGCAAGAAAAGAAACGGGGAGGCCCATCGGATCATGGGAACAGACGGCAAGCCGATACGCCGCGATCGCACATCGAAGCGCGCGACAGCGCGTGCTGAAACGCGCAAGCGCGTGGTCGGGGCGGGGCGTCCGAAGCTCAGCGTCGCGTCTATCGATGCGGAGGTGCGCATCCGCGAGGTGGCGCTGGAGCTTTTCTCGGCGCGTGGCTTCTCCTCGGTCACGACGAAAGACATCGCCGACGCGACGGGCTTCAATCCTGCGCTCATCTACTATTATTTCGGCAGCAAGGATGAACTGTTCAGGCGCGCCGTGACCCTTGCCGTAGAGCGCGCCTTCGAGCAATTCCGCATCGCGCGCGAAGGGCTCAAGCATCCGCGCGATATTCTCTACGGGTGGCTCGACAACCATGTGCGCGAATACGAGACGATCTCGAAGCTGATCAAGATCTCGATCGACTACGCCAAGACGGCGAAGCGCAATGCGCGCATCGATGAGGCCATTCGGCGGTTCTACGACGACGAGCGTGAGGTGCTTCGTCAGGCGCTTTCAGCCGGAATCGCCAACGGAGAGTTTCGGGCCGTGGACGTGGACGAGACGGCGACGTTCATCTCGACGTATCTCGACGGTGTATTCGTGCGCGCCATGATGTTGAAGGACTTCGATCCGATCGCGGCGATCGGAGAGCTGCGCTCGTTTTTGAGCTCGCATCTGCGCCGCAAACGCTAAGCGACGCGTTGGCGCGATGCCTCTCGGCGCTGGCTCAGCCGAGCCTCTTACTCTTCTTCTTGTTCGCGACTTGGACGGCGCGGATATTCGCTCGCGATCACAAGGCCACCCGAGATCAGGATGATGGCAGCTAGTTCAACGATGGCCTGCATTTTGAAAGCCCGCTTCGTTCTGGCGAATTGTATACGGACTATGACGGGCAAAGCCTGCGCGAAGCTGGCGGATCTCAAGCTGGAGGCTGAAGCTGGAACGGCTCGGATCTCGTCGTCTCCGTCGGACTTCTGCTCAAAAGTGCAGATTGTGTGACTAAAATTCGCCCGTGTTTGGGTTCAAACAGGCTGCGTTCGTAACAAAAACGCTGGAGCGCACCATTCAAATGGTGCCGTCGGGGGATGGATCAATGCATCAGCGCCTTTTCCACTACGCGATGATTGTCTATGCGTTCGGGTTCATCGTAGCGCTAACCCTCAACATCGACGTGTCCGAGCAGATTGCCCGTGCACCTGCCAAAGTTGCCGACCCTGCAGCAAATATAGTGTCGAATGCCGCGAACGATTGCGCGAGCCAGCCCAACGTGCGCGCCATTGCGTCGGCCGGCGCATCTCCGAGTTTGGAACCGGTGGGTGTCAAGGCGCCCTGCGTCGCACACGTGCAAAATGTTGTTCCGCTTCCCGATACGGCGGCACCCAAGCCCGTCGTCATTCCGGTCGTCGAGCCGGTCGCGCGGCAAGATCTATAAGAACATACGGAATGAGAAGAATTGTTTCGGCGCGAGAAACTTCCTCGCGCCGAGGGACGGTCCGCGAACGTTGCGCGTGCGGCGACTAGTCGAATAGCTGCTCCAAGAAAGAGCGTCCGCGTGAGCGATTGCCGAAGCCGTTATCATCATCGTCGTCGTAACGCCGGTCATTGTCGTAGCGGCGATCATTGTCGTAGCCGCGGCCGGCGAAACTAGATGGCTGCGCGGCCATGGAAGCGACAGGCGCTCCGGCATTGCTCTTTTCGATGATCTTGTCGAGCTCGCCGCGGTCCAACCACACGCCCCGGCATTGCGGGCAGTAGTCGATTTCCACGCCCTGGCGCTCGCTCATCACGAGGGCGACGCGGCACACGGGGCAGGGCATTCCAGCAGCGGGATTGGTCATTCACTAGGCCTCCTGGGGGCATGGTTTTGATCGCCCGGACGCCGTCGGCAGGGCCACCGGCACCGAGCATGCTCGATGCGGTCCGACATCGCAGCCCATGAGGCTGCCAGAGGGGCCCGGCCCGCAGGCGAGAGGTAGGCGGCGGCCGCCAAGATTTCAATACTGTCATTCGTGGAATTTCGGGGCGAGCACGGAAGTGCCGTGCACGGCCAATTGCATTCAATCGGCAGCTCGACCGAGGTGGAGGATTTGATGGGGCGTCTGGCGTCGACGTTGCTTGGTGACGCCGTTAGTTGGCTCAGCGCAACGGCTGGCCTTTGCGGATGGCCACGATGATGCTGTTGCGCTCGCGCACCTTCTGATCCAGCGCGGCTTCCGAGGCCTTGAGGTTCTGGCGGAGTTCCTCGTTGTCCATGCCGGCGCGGGCTTGGCGATGGACGAGCTTCTTCGTCTGATCGACGCGCGCTTGGATGTCGAGAATGGTGCGGTTTGCGCTCTCTAGTGATTTTGAATCTGGCATCCTGTTTCCTGGCGTCCCGGATGAACAACACCTCAGGGGCCGGAATGTTCCGAGGGTCTAGCGCGCCAAGGTTCGACCTGCCGAGGCGGCAGGTGGCGGGCGGTACCTCCAAACTCGCGATAGAGCGAGCTGCGTCAGAGCGACCAGCCGCCGTACGTGAGAGCAAAAACCACGGCGAACGTGACGGCGCCGATGCAAACCAGCAAGGCGTTGCTCTGCGGATCGACTTCGGAGCGGTGAGGTTCGACCAGCTCCTGGCGAGCGTAAACAAGAGGTACGTCGCGACCTTGAGGAGCGAGATCTGCCGCAGGTGGTGCGTCCGGGCCCTCGTCGTAGGGATCATCGAGCACCGGCAGGTCTGCCGAAACGTCGGCGAGTGCCTCGAGCCCGGCTACATCCAACAGGCGCAGACCATGATCGAGTGCAGGCCGGACCAGTCCCTTGGTTTCCAGCTGCACCAGCGTCAGCGCCAGGACGTCGAGCCTCAATCCGAGATGCTCCGCTATGACGGCGCAATTCAACGAGTCGTCGATCAGCGTTGGATCGCCGCCTTCAACGGCATTCCGACGCGAGACGGCGAGCAGGAACGCAGCTAGGCGCACGGCCGGCTGACCGCGCCCTGCTTCAACCAAGCTGTGACGCTTGAAAGCAAACTCGCGCTCCACGGCATTCGCCAACCGAGACGTCGCGCGCTCGTCACTAGCGAGGAGACGATCCGATGCATCGAGCGGGAAGCAGCTCACCTTGGTTTCGGCTACGGCGGCGCGGGCGGTCATGGCATGGGTCTTGGTGAAGCCCATGCCGACGATGTCGCCTGCAACCGCGAATTCTATGAGCTCGAGTGTGAGATCCGCCCGCGGGGCGTAGATGCACAGCACCCCGGTCTCGACCCGGTAAAGGTTTGTCTTGATGTCGCCGGCACGGAAGAGGCGCTCGTGGCGAGCAAGGGTCCGTACGGGCGCTTTTCCTTCACGATCATGGCACGGCAATGGGGAATGCCCCAGAGACCGCTTCTGGCTGACTCACACTCAACATTTGCCGAGCTCCAACACGCAAACGCAATGCAAACAGCTCGCCCCCTGGGACGAACTAGGAAATAATATTTCTTCGTGGGAATTCAAATTTCCCGGGACGAATACAGACAATCCGTAGTCAATGCAACATAAGCGTGTGTGGCAGTTTGTCACGTCCTTAATGAATGGCGTTGACGCATTGAATTAAATGCGGAAGCCGCCCGTACTATCAACGCGGGGAGCGCGATAGGCGGGCCGCTCGGTCGGCCATCGACCGGACGTGGGCCGGCAACCGTACGCGGTCACCTAGTCCTGATTGTCTGGTCCACCTGCGTCCTGGTCGCTCTCCGAGCTTGGGAACAGGTCGCGGCTCATGGACCTGGGCGAGCCATCGTCCGCTTCGTCGTCCGACACCGTGGCATCGTCCAGGACTTCGATCTTGTAGGCTTGGGTCTTCGCTGGGGCCGTTTCGCCCGCCTTCAGATAGTTGAAAACCAGATAGGCACGGCCTGCATCGATGCCTGTGAGGACGACCTGAAACTTTTGCGGAGCGCCCAACAGCGGCCGCTCCCCGGGAGCCAGAACCGGCTTCGTATAACCGACCACTTGGATATTGAGGACTTGCTGGTACTGGTCTGGCGGTCCCTTGAGGTGCCAGGAATAGCCCGTGGAAGCACTGCCATCGAGTTGCAGGGTCGCGGTCTCGCCGACACTCAGCTGGACAGGAATGTCCTCTGCCCTCGCGTGATCCGGAAGGGCCATCGCGGCAAACACGACCGCGCTCAGCGCAAGGCTCGAGGGCGAAAATCGACGGCTCGTCATTTCGGCGGCACTTTCAGAAAATCCGACGGCAGAAGCTCGCACGGCAGACATCCTCCGTCTACATGCAAGCAGATCTGTACAGCTGCGGCGCTTGCACAGATTGGGATTTCGAAGCCACGAATTTTGCGTTCGCCCTCGTCCGTAGCGGGACGGTTGAAGGCACGGCTGCGGCACGGTCCAGCGGACGTCCGACTTCATCGGTCACAGGCAAAAGTGATCGGCCATTACGCCCCAGCCGTGCGCCCAATTCGTGAGGGAGATGCCTCAAATCCAGTGGCCCCTTGCGGCGCCGCAAACGACCGCCAAAGGAGGATGGCCAGCACGAAAAAGCCTAAGGCATAAGCAGCTTCCCGATATTCAATCACGGCACGTTCACGCAAAAACTCGAGGCTGAACATCGACGTTGCCACTTTTGACGCGGCGTAATTCGAAAGAAAAACTGCCGATCCAAGCAGTGCCGGAACGGGGAACCCCACGGTTGCTGCGATAGTGGTCGCAAACATGCCATGTGCTCGTGATTTCGTCAGCATTGCTCCTGTCGCCATGGTCGATGCCGACCTGTCGTGGGACGAGAAACATCGCAATCGCTCGAGGGCAACGTGACGGCGGAACCCAAGGAGTTCAATCTCGACGAGCTCAAACGCATGCTGCAGCGTCTCGACAAGAGGATGCAGGACTCGCCGCCCATGCCGAACGACCTGCAGGGCTTCGCGCCACTGATCCCGACCGGGCGGGAGGTTACTCTTACGGTGCAGCAGGCCGCCCTTTCGAAGGCCGGCATTCGTGACCAGGGCTCGGCCTCGACCACCGTGCGCACGGTGGTTCTTGAGGCCGGCATTCGTGACCAGGGCTCGGCCTCTACCACCGTGCGCACGGTGGTTCTTGCCGCGGGCGTCAGCGCGATAGTTTCCTTGGCCATCTTCTCGCTCGTCTTCAGCGGGATCGCGACACCACAGCGCCAGCTGACAGCGAAAGCTCCGGCAAATGACGACACTCGGACTACAGAGGGTTTGACGTCCGCCACCTTGCTGGCCCCTGCCCCAGGCGCAGACACCAAACCGGCCGGCGTTGAGCAGTTTCAGGCGCCTGTTTCCCCGTCGCTGGAGGCCGTGCGTGCCGTCGAGGCAAAACCGCCAGTCGAAGCAAGCGCCGACGTGCCCATCGCCAAAACTGAGAGCCCCGAGCGAGCCGTGGAGGCTGCCCCGGCGCCGAGGCAGGAGCCCCCGAAGGAGACCGCGCCATCAAAGAGCAGAGACAACGTCCCGGCCTTCAATGTCGGCCGGGCGCTCACCGAGCTCGATGCGTTGCAACTGCTGCGTCGCGGTCTCAACATGCTGAGCAGCGGAAATGTCGCCGCTGCGCAGCTCCTGCTCGAGCGTGCTGCCGACCTCGGCAGCGGCGACGCAGCGTTGGCGCTCGCCACAACGTACGATGGCGCCCCGGGCGCGCCCAGGAGGGGCTCTGCCGTACGGCCGAACGTCGACCTGGCTTTGCGCTGGTACGAGCGGGCCGCGGCGCTTGGAGTCGAGGGTGCGCAGAAACGCCTCGCCGAACTCAAGAAGGCTTCGTCCCCCGGCGGCTGAGCAGGCGCCGTCGCCCTATTTCACCCAGATCTCGACGCGGCGGTTCCTGTTGCGCCCTTCCTTGGTGGTGTTGCAATTGGTCGGCAACAGCTTTCCATAACCCCGCGCAACCAGCATCGACTTCGGGATGCGGGCACCGAGCGCGCGCACAAGCTCGCCCTTTGCTTGCTCGGCGCGAGCCTGAGACAGTGCCTTATTGGTGGCAAAGTCGCCGACGGAATCCGTGAACCCTGCCAGCATTACGGTCTTGCCCGGGCTCGACTTGGCCAGGGTCTCTATGAAGCCGGCGATGCGGCCCACATCTGCCATCGCCTTGCTGTCAAGACGCGTCGAAGCCAGCTGAAATTGTAGCGTCGTCGACAGCCTCGCGCTGTATTTGAGGTTGGAAGCCAGTTCCTTCAGCGCCAGCGGGTCGACGCCGGCATCGAGCGCTACAAGCCCGTCGGCAAGCCGCAGGACCTGGTCGTTCTGATCAGACAGATCGATGTTCTGATCGATGAAGCCGTGGGCGCGGATGATCTCCTGGGCCGCGGGCGACAGGGCGAACTCGACGATGTGCTCGGCGACAGAACCCTTGGGAACCGCGTTGGTATAGAGATAGAGCCGGCGCGACAGCGGATATTGCTCCGTCTTGACGTTGAAGGCGCTTGGCTCGTGGGCAATGCCGCAATCGTTCACGACTGCCAGCGCCTTGGCGTTGCGCAAGTAGGCAAATCCGGCGAAGCCGATGCCGTTGGGATCGCGGGCGACGGAATCCGACAGCTCCTCGCTCGATTCGAAGCGGCGCGCGTCGGGCGCCAGCGCGGCCTTGCGCGGCTTCAGCACGAGCGAGTTGAAGGTGTCGAAGGTGCCTGACTTGCCGTCGCGGGCATAGACTTGTATGCGGCCCGGCTCCCGGCCGAGGGTGGCCCAGTCGGTAATTGTGCCTGAGAAGATCCCGGCGAGTTGTTCCATCGACAGCGCATTCAGCGAACTGCCGGGTGAGACCAGCACCAGCACGCCGTCCAGCGCCAACACGTGCTCGTTCGTGGTGGCACGCACATCGGCGATGCCGGCCGCCTTCAGCGCCTCGACCTCCTTGTCTTCGATGTGGCGCGACAGCATGCCGACGAGAGCTTTGCCGCTGATCAAGCCTGGAACTCCCGTTCCCGAGCCGTGGGACTGAATTCCGACTGTTGCAAGCGTAGCGCCTGCTTTTGTTTGCAGCTTGAGCTCGACCTCTTCCGGCTGGCTGCCGACGAGGGTCAGGGCATTCGCCGCCGATGGATGCAGCATAGGCTTCGACGAGGGCCGGCATGAGCCGGGCGCCGATCGTATTCGAGCCGTGAATGGCGAATGCCTCCGGCGGGCGCCGCCGTCCGCGCTTCGCGCCGGGCCCACAAGAATGGCGGCAGCACAGAGTGCGGGCATCAAGAGATGCAGCATCTTTTGCATGAGCATTGGGCTCTACTCCCGGATGGTCAGTTCTGGGATCAGTCTGGAATTGATCCGCACCGCATCATTGATATCAGTGCCGCAAGGCACGCCCGCGAATGCAAGATCGAGCTGCCGCGACGGGCGCCCCTTCTCGATCACGTAGGCCTTGAAATGGATCTCGGCGTAGCGCCCGGCGCCGCAGTATTCGACCCGCCGCACGGTCGCCGCGGGTCACAAAATCGACGCCCATCTTCACGCCCGCAGGCTTCTCATGGGGGTAGTGGACGAACGTGTAGACTTCGACGTTCATGCCAATCGAGTTTCCGGCGCCTGCGGTGCTGAGGAAGCCGTGCCCGCGCCTGTCGTTGCGGGCGTTCGTTTCGGCCTCGGCAAACGACAGCGGCCGGCCGGACCACACGTGTCCGGCATCCGCTGCTGCTGCGGCGTATTCGAAGGCGTGCAGGTCGAGATCGACGCTGCTGACCAGAGGATCGCCACCTTGGAATAACGCGCGAGGTCATCCGTGACGGGCTGGCGGACGACGCTTGTGCCGTCCTCGAAGGCAATCGTGATCGGTGCCGCATCGCCGGCAAAGCAATCGAGCACCATTGCGGAGTGACCTTCGGCGGTCCAGGCGCTCGACGAACGTCGCTTCTGCATAGGAGACGCTGACCAGCTCGCCGGCGCGGCATGACGAGCCTACGGAGATTTGCGTCAGTCCTCCCGCTTCGGCAGTGAGTACGATCTCGGGATCGCCGCAGGCGCCGGCAACTAGCTGCGCCTCTGAAGGCGCCCAAGGGCGTGGATGAAGGAAGGCTGCTTCAACAGCGCCATGCAGGGAGCGTGCTTCGGTTCGAGCGTTTGCCGCCGCGGTTGCGGCGCAGTAATCCCATCCCAGTGCGAGGATTGTAGTCGTTACGAGCAGATTGCGGATCCCTTGTCGGCGGTGTCTGGGAAAACGGCACATGGCCGACCCCGGGCGTCTGACATTGGCTGACGCCGAGCAACTCACCTGACGCATCTCGGGCTGATATCTTCGAAGTCTCGAGGGTGCTTAGCGACCTGCCATGTAGGATGTGTGACAGGAGCGTGCGGCAGGATCGCGCCCCCGGGCATGCCGCCGCCACGCTGTAGTCGGCTCATCGTGACGGTCAGAGCGCGTTCGAACTGATCAAGAAAAAGAAGAAGAAGGACAAGGCCGGCCACTGCGGCGAGTACAAGTTCTTCTCTAAGAAGGACAAGAAGTGCATCGATGCTCGCAAGGCGAAGAAGAAGGACTAGTTAGCTGGTGATGTCCGGCGAGAGGACCGGTCCGGCCTTTCTTTTCGCTGGGGCAGAACCCTAAAGCGATCCGTTCAGCCGCTGCAGACCGGCCCCGGCCACCTCGTTCACGCCTTCTATTTCGAGTGCCTTGCGATGGGCCCGTGCCTCGCGGAAACGCGGATCGTCCGTTCCAGATAACAGCTCTCCGGGCATCAGACGCGCGATAAAGCTCGGCAACGTCAACACGCGACCGGGCGCCGCCCGCTGCATGAGATGATGAGTCGTGAGCTCGCGAGGCTGCTCGCGCGCAAGATCCAGCTCGTACTACTTCCCGAATGCGGCCGGCGGGCCAGAGCGCCTAGAACTGAATGCGGGCGCCCGAGATGACCATGTCGAAGCCGTCGAGGTCGGTCGACGAGCCGCCCTCGGTTGAGATCTCTCCATCGGTGTGACGGTAGATCACGTACAGATCCATCGCAGCGCTCTCGATATTCTGCACGATACCGGCGGCCCAGAAGTCGATATCCGATCCAGTCACCCGCAAACCGTCGAATGTCGTCGATGACGATGCCAGTCCCGCATTGTCATTGCGGTACTCGCCGAAGAATGTCGTCTTGCCGAGATGCACGCACTTGGTCTCGAGACCGGCCTGGACAAACCACGTGGAGTTCAAATCGTCGAAGCCGGCAGCAATGCCGTCAACGTGCTCCTCGCCGAACCCGGCATAGACGTAAAGTCCGGTCGGGTTATGCATGATCGTTCCCGCGGCGCCCCACCACTGGCAGTCACCCGTTCCGGGATTGGCGCAACGGTTGCCTTGAGTGACCGGATCGGTGCTCTCGCCATAGCCGATCCTGCCGAGGAGCTTGAAGTCACGAATTTCGCCCTTGTAGGTGAGCGCCACGTCCCAAATGTCATCCTCGCCCCACGCGGTCGTCAGCGTGAAGCCCGCATGCGTCGGGCGAGTCATAGCGCACCACATTGCGACGCCCCTCTTGCCCGGGTGTGCGATTGTTGAACCCACCCAGATAGCTCGCCCACGTATTGGAGAGCACGCCGTCCACCCGGGTTCGGAACTGTGCGATCGCCACGGAGGCGGCTTCTGCATCTGAATAGTTACGGGTGTTGGCGCCATCCGCGTCATCGAGAAGGTGGTATGTGGCCGTGCCGGTCAGGCCCGTGCGAACCGAACCCCATGTCTTGCTCTTGATGAACCAGTAGGCATGTCGAGTGCCGACGAAATTGCTTGTCGAGCTACTAGCAACGGGACCATCCTGCGTGAACTGGCTCGATGGCGCGCCGTTGATGCCGAGCTCGATCGTGTAGCCGGCCGACCAATCGGAATCGATCTTGGCTTCACCCGAGAACTTCACGCGATCCTGCTCGAGGGAGTTCGTACCGACGTAGGCGTTGCTTTCGACGCCGTCATCCCAGAAAAATACGGCCTCATTGATCCAACCGGATATCGTCAAGCTGACCTTGCGATTGCCCTTGCGCGCCGTCGTAGCCTCGAGTTCGGCAACGCGATCTTCGAGATCAGCGCAACAATTTCCCCCGAGGTCCGCTGCGGCAGCTCGCATCCCACCAATGGGAACCAATAATGCTGAGAAACAAATCAGCGCGCGACTGGCGGCCGCCAAATTAATCCGGGTCATATTAAATCCCCCATGGCATGGTCAGCGAATTGCTGGTCGCCCGCACTAAAAGGGATAGGGATGGCCTACGTACTGGAACTGCTTGATAATCGCTTTCCCTACCGTGTGCGTCGACACAAGCAGGCCGCGTAAAAATCCCTTTAAAACACCGGATAACGCTAAGCTAAATCGCGTCCCTGAGGTATGCGGACTAAATTTATTGATCCCCAATGATGATAAAGCTGCAACGCCTTTATCAATCTCCAGTTTGCGGATCTTTCGCTCGGGCTTTTGAACGACTTATACGGAACAGTCGGGTTCGAAGAGCGCGGCAGTCACAAACTGAACGTGGGCAAACAGCCACGCCAGTCCCGTCGCAAAACTGTCACGAATGATTTGCGGATGCGTGCGCGGAGTTCGATGCTTTGCCCCTGGGGACTGCCAGGCAGCGCAGGATCGAGTTTCCATCCAGCCGTCCGTCGCGCTAAATCGACTCTCCGAAGAACCGCTGCGCGTCCGACGTGGAGAGGCGATCACACCGACGCTTCGCGAATGAGCGTCTCAGCTGCTGCATCGTTTAACCATCCAGCGATCCGGGCGTCCTTCTCAGTGAAGAGGGTTGCGTTCAAGAAGAACTGCTCGATCTCTGCGCGCATTTGATCCGTGAGACCTCGCTCCGTCTCCAGCGCCTGAGTGCCCTGCCAATCGGGACGCAGAATAACGCGCGGGTTCTCAACACGGCCGCCGTTACCCTTTTGATCTATCCGCACCGCGCCGATACAGCGACAGGGCAATACGACTCCCGCGAAGCTAACGTTAGGATGGACGCAAAGTGCATCGAGAGCATCGCCGTCACCGCTTCTGGTGCCGGGAACGAAGCCCCAGTCGAATGGATATGTGACGCCAAGAGCCAGGCTTCGAGAGACTGTTACTGAGCGGAGCCAGGGAGATGGCCGCGGAAGGCGTGATCGTTCGCGGTGTGCAAGTCACGGAAGAGCTGCGAGACCTGATCCTCTTCTGCGTTCACTCGTTTGTCCGCCCTACGACTACTGAGCTGTACGCTCTCAAACGGAGTGATGTAACGGTCGCGAATTCACCTAAGCGGCTGTTGGTGACGGTGCGTGACGGAAAGACGGGTTACCGCATCGCCAACACGATGGAAGGCGCGATCGCCGCGCACAGACGAGTATGCGAGCGATATCCAGACAAGGGCGGGGAGGACTACCTGTTCTTGCCCGACTATCCTAACCGCGACACCGCTGCCCGCATTATTTCGCGCCAGTTCAATCAGCTCTTAGAGCGAACGGGATTGAAGAAGGACGCTGTGACTAAGGCAGTGCGCAGTCTGTATAGCCTGCGACACACTGCGATCTGCATGCGCATTATCTTGTCCGAAGGCAAGGTCAACATCTTCAATCTTGCGAAGAACGCAGGCACGAGTGTTGAACAGATTGAGCGCTTCTATGCACGGCATTTGCCGCTGTCAGCGGAGATGGCGAGGAATCTGCAGGAGTTTGGCGGGCAGGGGTGATGCGGAATTTCACGGGTGAAAATCCTTTATTGGTTTGCTTCGCTGTGAAGTGGAGTAGCAGAGGTCACTGCGACGGGAGGCCCCAACGCGGCCAATGAGGTTAGCCCGTTCTGGCGGGCCAACCCGTCAGCGCACGTTGAGGGTTGCCCGATCCCAGGCCGTCCTCATCGCCGACCCCGACGCGATCCGCAACAGCGTCGTAGACCTCGCTCATCGCCAACCACAGCACAGCGAATGGGAGGGTTAACGTGCTCCGTAGGTGGATGTCCTCAATATCGACAATGCGCGGCTCGCCCCACGCAGGCCTATGAGGTCTTCCTAGATCGGCAATCTTTCACGCCTGGTACGGTGGCGGCTTAGGCCGCGCCTCCCGAATGCTGCCTTGTTATTGAGTGAGGAACGCAGCGTTCGTGTTAAAGTGGTCGCCAATGAGTCAGGCGCTAGTCCGAAAAATCATCCACATCGACATGGATGCGTTCTACGCGTCGGTTGAGCAGCGAGATGATCCGTCGCTTCGCGGTCGGCCGGTGGCGGTGGGTCACGCGGCGAAGCGGGGTGTCGTCGCTGCAGCCAGCTACGAAGCCCGCAAATTCGGCGTGCGCTCCGCCATGCCGTCGACGACGGCGCTTCGGCAATGCCCCGAACTGGTGTTCGTGCCGCCGCGGTTCGAAGTCTATCGGGCAGTGTCCGAGCAGATCCGGCGCATCTTCGCGGACTACACGCCGCTCGATCGAGCCGCTGTCGCTGGATGAGGCCTATCTCGACGTCACGCAAAACCTACGCGGCATCCCCACGGCCTCAGCCACCGCCGAGGATATCCGTGCAAGAATCCTGACCGAGACCGGCCTCACTGCGTCTGCGGGAATTTCATACAACAAGTTCCTGGCAAAGCTGGCCTCCGATCATCGCAAGCCCAATGGGCAGTTTGTCATCACGCCAGAGATGGGTCCCGGCTTCATCGAGGAGCTGTCGATCGGAAAATTCCATGGCGTCGGTCCGGTTACGGCCGACAAGATGAAGGCACTCGACATCCATACGGGTGCCGACCTTCGTTCCAAATCTCTCGCTTTCCTGCAACAGCACTTCGGGAAGTCCGGCGCATGGTATTACGCCATCTCGCGGGGCGAGGACGATCGCCTTGTCATGCCAGATCGGCCGCGGAAGTCATCCGGCTCCGAGACTACATTCGCCGAAGACCTCACGGCGCCGGACCTGATCGAGGCCGGTGTCAAAGCCATGGCAGACGACGTCTGGGCCTGGTGCGAAAAGCATCAGGTGTTCGGGCAGACGGTAACGGTCAAAATCAAATACGCCGACTTCCGGCACGTGACTCGCAGCCGGACCTTGCAGGCTCCCGTCGCCACCCGCGAGCAACTTCATGAGGTCAGTGTCTCGTTGGTGCAGTCTGTCTACCCGGTGACATTGGGTATCCGCTTGGTGGGTGTGAGCCTCTCGAAACTCGACGCCGGGTCGGCTCCACAGCAACTCGAGCTCGGTTTGTTTCGAGTTAGTGGCTGAGAGCTCGGAGCGCATAGCGCTGCGGCCAGCGCTGGTCATTGCGGCGATCGCGCGCAATCCGAGGTTAGAACGCGAGCGTCAATTGCTCGCCGACGAGGGGGGCCCGGTTCGTGCGCCCGAGCCACGGGGAGCGCTCGTGCTGCTGCGCCAAGGTGAGGCGCGGTGCGATACGGTTGTCGCTGCTGAAAAGCTTATGAAGAAGTTCCGGGCAATTGCACTCCTGGCTTCGATGCAGGAGGACGATGTGATCCGGCAGGCGTCGCGCACGGTCAAGAATTTTGCGGATAGCGGCGAAGGCCTGAAGATTGGAAAGGTGACCATGGCCGCCCGTGATACGGCGCCGCAGAAACAATGGGCGGCCGCTGTCGGCTTGCATCTGAGGATCGTAATTACTCTCCAGCGCGATGCAATCTAGATCGCGGAAACGGTCGAAGAGATAGGACGGGACGCGACCGAGGTCGGTCGCGTAGCCAATGCGATAGCTAAAGCCGTCGACCACGAAGCCGTGCGAGCCAAGTTGGTCATGAGGAAACGGGATTGGATCGCACGTGAGGCCGTCGATCGGCGAGAAAGGCGCGGCCTCGAACGGTCGGATGAGCGGCATGAGATCCGGACAGCAAAGGGCGAGACCGCCAACCTTATTGGCGTGACAGTAGATGGGGATGTTCAGGCGGCGGAGGGTCGAGACCCAGTGGGGAGAGAAGTGGTCTCCATCCAGGTGGGTCAGGCAAAGCGCAGAAATGTCGGCCAAGTGGACTCCGGTCCCGTCGAGCAGTTCGGAGAGGGTGCGCGGCCCGATACCGGCGTCGATGAGCAAGACGCCGGCCGGCGAGCGAAGGATCGCCGCATTACCAGCCGAGCCGCTGGCAAGGATGCAGAGCTCGAGGGACATCGATCTCCTTCTCTATGATCGGAGGGCTTCGCGGAGTTGGCCGCGAGGTAAGAGCTCGCCTCCGTGGATCCGTATGCCTGAAGGTGGAATGCGGCGACATTTCGTGCGGTAAGCGTACCAGGATACGACACCGCGAGCCTTCCCACCAAAGAAAAGCCCGCATCGTCGCGTGGACAGGCTCGATAGACCAGCCGATTGTCAGACGCCTAGATAGGCGCGGACAGGGCTCGTAAAATGCTTCAACATCGCATCGTCCGCCGGAGATCGAGAGAAGCGCAATGCCCTCTAATATACCCTCCCTCACCTTCGGCATCGAAGAAGAGTACCATCTCGTAGATATCAGCACGCGGGAGCTTGCCCACGCTCCAGAAGCATTGCTGTATGAGCTTGAGAAATGTCTCGGTTCCCAGGCGAGCCCCGAGTTCCTGCGTTCCCAAATTGAAGTTGGCACCAAGCCGGTCAGCACTTTTGCCGAGGGACGATCCGAACTCGCGAGGCTGCGCAGTATCGTGGTGCAGGGCGCAGCCAAGTTTGGGCTAGCTCCTATCGCCTCGGGGACTCATCCATTCGCCACGCCCACCGATGCGAAGACAAGTGACAAGGAACGCTACCAAGAACTCGATCGCGATTTGGCGGGGGCAATTCGCGGGCTCGCCGCATGTGGCATGCATGTTCACGCGGGCATCGAAGATGACGATGTGCGCATCGATCTGATGAACCAGGCTCGATATTTCCTGCCGCATCTGTTGATGCTATCGACCTCTTCACCGTTCTGGCGCGGCGTTAACACAGGGCTGAAATCATATCGGCTCGCCGTGTTGCGGCGACTCCCCAGAACAGGTTTGCCGGGTCTTTTTTCCAGCTGGGCGGAATACCAGCGCACGTTGGGCGTGTTGATCAACGCCGGAATTATTGAAGACGGGACGAAGATTTGGTGGGACCTGCGCCCATCTGCAAAATTCCCAACCCTCGAGATGCGCATCACTGATGTTTGCCCGCTCATGGAAGATGCGCTGACGATCGCCGCGGCCTACGTTTGTGTTCTCCGCATGCTGTGGCGGCAGCGAAAAAGCAACCTCAAATGGCGGACCTATCCGATCTCCCTGATCGAGGAAAATCGGTGGCGCGCTCAGCGCTACGGTGTGTCAGGTGAGCTCCTGGATCTCAGCATTGGGTCCCTCGTGCCGTTTTCGGAACTCGTGGAAGAGCTCTGCGATCTCGTTGCGGAAGATGCGCAAGCGCTGAATTGCGAGACCGAGATTGCAAGGCTCCGCGAGGTCGTGCGCGATGGAACAAGCGCGGACCGTCAGGTTCACGCGTTTCAATGCGCAGTTGCTGCCGGCTCGCCCACGCACGATGCGCTGATCGCAGTGGTGGACCAGCTTATCGCAGAAACGGCTGCCGGAACTGCGCCTGTGAAGGCCGCCGGATAGATCTCCGCAAAACTCATTGCGCTCTCTCGTCCAAATCCCCGCTGCCAAATTGTGGGCGTTAGGGACCAGTATTTCTACGTGTTAAATTATAAGTCAAATTCCGTTTAATTCGAAATTTATCGAAACCGCTTAGTTTTTAGCCAACAAAGCGGAGTTAAAAGAATGTACCGCATTTTTTCGTGCCTCGTGTCCGAGCACAATTACTGGCTCGTGGGATTGGCCGCCATAGTTTGCGTCAGCACAACGCTGACCTCATACATAACCTATGCGATTGCCGTGGCAGCGAGCGGGTTGCGCCGCGTCGGATGGGCTGTCTTGACAGGGGTCGCCGCCGGGTCCGGAATTTGGACCACGCACTTCGTTGCCATGCTGGCCTACGAGGGCGGCCTGCCAACGGCGTTTGATCCAGTCGTTACGCTCGGATCATTTCTGATAGCTGTCGCTCTTGCGACATGCGCGTTCGTCTTGTCCGCCAGCGGTAATCGTTGGATGGTCGCGGGTGGTGGGATCGTTGCTGGGATCGCCATCGGTGCCATGCACTACGTCGGCATGGCCGCATTGATGGTTCCCGGAACGATGTCGTGGGACGCTCTCATTGTGGTGAGTTCCTTAGTTATCGGAGTTTTGCTGGCTACGGCCGCGATGCACGCCTTTCACAAATATCAGGGCACCCGAGCGATCGTTACAGCCGCCCTTTTGTTGACCCTAGCCATATGCGGCCTGCATTTTACCGCAATGGGTGCGTTGATCGTTGTGCCTGACCCTACAATCGTCTTCCAGTCGTCTGGATTCAACCGGGCCTTCATGGCGATCTCAATCGCGGGCGTGACGTTTGTCGTCATATTGTCGGCGCTAGCCGGCGCAGTCGTGCAAAGCACGAACAATCGTTGCGAGGACGCGCTTCGCGCCCAGAACGCACGATTTGAAGCGGCAGTGCGCTACCTGCCCGTTGGCCTCTCGATGTTCGGCCCCGACGAAAAGCTGATCCTGTGCAATGACGCGTATCGCGAGATTTATGATCTTAGTGAAGATGCGACACGACCAGGGACCGCCTTTTCCGACATCATGACAAGCTATGCGCGCAAAGAGAATGGCGGAGAAGATCACAGCGCTTTGGCTCACTTGCGCGAATGGCTCAGCAAATATTCTGCAAAGCTCGCTCGAGGCAAGCCGTTCACAGATACGCAGCCGCTCAAAGACGGGCGGACAATCTTCGTGAGGATCGGGCCGATTGCCGGCGGCGGGTGGGTCGATGTGCAAGAGGACATCACCGAGCGCAAGCAACAGGAAGCCAAGATAGCGCACATGGCCAAGCACGATATGCTGACCGGGTTGCCTAATCGTGTTCTCCTGCGGGAGCGATTGGAAAAAGCGGTCAAGAACCCGCGCCGCAAGGAGAAGGTAGCTTTGCTGTGCCTTGATCTCGATCACTTCAAGGACGTGAACGATACTCTCGGACACCCCGTAGGTGACAAGCTGCTCCAGTTTGTGAGCGAACGCCTGCTCGCAAGCGTACGCGAATGCGACATGGTTGCCCGGATTGGAGGTGACGAGTTTGTTGTCCTAGTGGCTTCTTCCGATCCGGCGAGAGAAGCGGCCGAGATGGCATCTCGGATTATTGAATCCATCAGCGCACCCTACGACGTCAGCGACCATAAGATCATGATCGGGACGAGCGTAGGAATCGCTGTGTCCCGCGAAGGCGAGACCGACGTCGAAAAGCTACTCAGTCAGGGTGACCTCGCATTGTACCGGTCCAAATATGAAGGCCGCGGTTCCTATAGCTTTTTCGAGGAGGAACTGGACACGCGCATGCGCAAGCGCCGGGAGTTGGAGCTTGATCTCCGTATGGCCCTCGCTAATTCCCAATTTCATCTCGAATACCAGCCGCTTCTCAATCTGGAACGGAATGAGGTCGCTGGCGTCGAAGCATTGCTGCGCTGGTCACATCCTGAGCGTGGCTTGATTAGCCCGGTCGAGTTCATTCCCCTCGCGGAGGAAACGGGGCTGATCATCTCTATCGGTGAGTGGGTTTACGACAGGCCTGTGCGGATGCAGCGAAGTGGCCCGATCATGTGAGGGTCGCCGTCAACCTCTCGCCGAAGCAGTTCAAGAGCCGCACCTTGGTCGATATGGTATTCAATGCGGTCGCGGCAGCAGGCATTCGCCCGCAGCGACTTGAGCTCGAGATCACCGAGTCGGCCCTATTGAATGACAGCGAAGCGACGCTCGACGCTCTTCGACGCCTACATGCCTTCGGTGTGCGCATTGCGATGGACGACTTTGGAACCGGGTATTCTTCGCTCAGTTATTTGGGCAAGTTCCCCTTCGACAAGATCAAGATAGATCGCTATTTCATCGCCAACCTAAAGACGGGCGAGAGCAGCCTTGCCATCCTTCGCGCCATAAGCGGCCTCGGTCGCGCTCTTGGGCTCTCCACAACGGCCGAAGGTGTCGAGACGGAGGAACAGCTTGAGACTATCCGGGCTGAAGGTTGCACCGAGATCCAAGGGTTCTACTTCAGCAGGCCGAAACCAGTCGCGGAGATCGACCTGCTTTTTGCGTCCCTGCCGCCACCTCCGGCCAACGAGTCCGAGACAGCGGCGGCGTAACGCAAAGTGGGATTGTTCGCGACCCGGTTCACCCGCGAGCCTCCCGGGTGAGCGCTCGAACGATGCGTCGGCAATGGCGAACTTGCGAACAATCATGAAAATCTTCCGTGTTGCGCAAAGGGCCTCGTGGCGTGACGACGATCAACGCCTCAAGCAGGTGCTTGGTTCTTCGGCGGAGGGCTGGCCACCCATTTTTCATGGCTCGGCTTCGCCGTGTAAGTCGCAGGAGGTCGATGCATCCTGGCGTAAATGATAACAGCTTTCGAGGAACGCTCTTGTCATTGGCGGGAGCTCAATTGTTCCCGTGCATCACGGCTCGCACACTTGAGGTACGATCGGATCGCTCGTTTGTTAGTTTGTGCCTAAGTCGGGCAGTGCCGAAGACAAACAAAAAAATTCGGGTTTGTTCTAGAGCCGTTCGATCGGTTGGCAGCGGATCACGAGCTCGTCTTGACGAAACTCCCGGGTCAGCGTTTCGCGCAATGCCGACCACCAAATTCGATCGACATGCTCGGTCATGACCTCCAACACAACAATATCGTCGTGCTCTGTTTGAACTCCCTGCTTCCAGCGGCCTTCGGCCGGTGTACGTGAGTAGCTTGTTACGCCGCCAAACTTGTCGGTCAGCTCTTGCTCGAGCCGATCGTACTGCTCGGCTGGGAAGGGGATCCCGTCGTGCTCAAGCGGTAAGAGGATCTGGATCAGATGCATTGTACTTGCCTTACCCGCTAAATGGACGCGAACCTGACGTTGAGACCCCGTTGTCTCCGCAATGGAGGACAAAAGAGGCCACCAGTCTGTAAGCTGCACGGCGTTATTCCGCTGGTAACACCCCACGGCATCGCCACCTGCTACACAACTTCAGCAACTGATCACAGCTGGAGGGGCATCATGTCAGAGTTCTTGTACGACGACGCATTCGAAACAGCTCTGCTGCTTGCAATCGGGGAGCTCGAAGAGATCGAGCACCAGTATGACTTCGCTTGTAGTCGGTAGCCCGACCGCGGGACTGAAACACCCCGTCCACCGTGCGTTTCTCCGTCAAGTGGGACGTCATGGTAAGAATGCTTACACGCTAGATTTCGTCAAATCCGCCAAAGATGGCTGGGTACTGAAGACCAGTGGCAGGACTGTCGGATGGTTCGCGACCAAAGCCGCCGCGCTCGAACCTGGCAGTCTGCTGCAGCGGATTCTCGACAGTGTTTCCGGAGGCGAGGGAACGGTTCGCATTCACACGGAAATCGGCGGCATTGAAGAGGAGCGGACGTATCTCCGCTCCAGGGGCCAGCGCAAATCTAGAGGCTGACGTTTGGTCGAAGCCAACGCTCAATCGTTTGCCGGTGCGTTGCGTGCGGACATGGATTTGGAAACGGGCGCGCTTGAGACGACGGCCGCATCTATACAATTACGGACATCCGCGCTGATGAGATCGCGCCTAACAAGCGTCGTGATCGAGACGTCCGCTTATCGAGCGCTGACCGGACGGCTGAGCGACACCACCGAAGGCTGCGTCTAACTCTAAGCGGACTGCATCTGCGGTGTAGCCTCGACCAAATCCCGCAACACCGCCTCAAGGTCCGTTGGACCTTTTTCGGTCCCGGCTTCCCCGCCTTCGAATTCGATCCAGCCTTCATTGAAGCCGTCGAGCATTTGGATGCGGGGGATCGGGTCTTTCATCCCCTGCGATTTGAACAAGCTGCCCCACGTCTCTCGGGGAACGGCTTCGGCTCGCACCGGCCGGCCGACGACACTGGCAAGAGCCGCTGCGACCTCATTGGGCGTATAGCGCCGGGCCGCCTCCAGCTCGACAACGCGCAGGCCCTGCCAATCCTCCTCGATGAGCTTCGCCGCCAGGAGCCCGATATCTCGGGTTGCGATCATCGGTACAGGCTTGTCGAGAGGTTGGAGGAACAAAGCGATGACACCGCTGTCGCGCGCCGACGCAATGTCCCAGGCAAAGTTTTCCATGAACCAGGCCGGTCGGAGAAAAGTCACAGGAATCGAGAGTGTGCTGAGAGCCTGCTCCAGCAGTGTTCGCTGGGTTAGGAGATTGGGCTGCGTCGCCTGCGCGCCGATTGTCGACAGGCAGACAACCTTCTTCGGGCGAGCGTTCTCAATCGCCTTTTTGACAGCGGCGATGACCCGAAGAGCCTCGGGGAAGCCGGGCGACGGGTCGAATTCCGAGGGCGGCAGAATGAAGACGCCGTCGGTCCCCTGGAACGCAGCGGCGAGGGCAGCGGCATCTTCCATGTCCGCGACGGCGATCTCGCAGCCCTTCGCCGCCCAGGACTGGCCTTTCTCGACGTTGCGCACGACGGCGCGCACGGCTTTACCTCGAGCCAGCAGCGTGCGGGCCATTGCGCCGCCGACTTGGCCGGTAATTCCAGTGATTGCGTACATCTTTCGTCTCCTCGAGTTCAATTTGACTGGACACACTCTCTTACGGCAGGTGAGTTGACTTAAGTGCGTTCTTGTCCTCATATTCTTGATCTGAAATCAACAATGAGGTGATCGAGTTGCCTTTCGACGGACGCCTTCTGTCCGGCGTGACGGTTCTCGCAGCAGTCGTGGAAAGCGGCAGTTTTGCGCGGGCCGCCGATGCCATTGGGATCACGACCTCCGGAGTGAGCCGTGCGGTGGCGCGCCTGGAAGCTCGGATCGGTGCCCGTCTGCTCGACCGCACGACGCGGTCTGTTGCGCTGACGGATGAAGGCCGCCGCTTCTACGAAACGGTGAAGCCCAGCCTTGCCACGATAGAGGACGCTGCGATCACCGCATCCGGCGCGACGAATATCGTGCGCGGCCGACTAAGGGTGGATATCGACCCTGTCGTCTCGAACCTCATTCTTCCAGGACGCCTCGGCACATTCCTCGCGCAGTATCCGGAGCTATCGCTGGAGTGCATCAGCCGCGAGCAGATCAGCGACCTCGTTGGCGACGGCGTCGACGTCGCGGTGCGCTTCGGAGAGCCTGCCACCTCCTCGCTGATCATCCGGAAGCTGGCAGAGCTGCAGGTCATCACCGTTGCATCGCCAGAGTATCTGAAGCGCCACGGGCGCCCAAAACATCCGAACGAAATCGCGGATCACGCCTGCATCGACCTGCGCGATCCGCAGACGCGGCAGCCCTATGACTGGGAGTTTCACAAGGGACGCAAGGTACTCACCGTGAAAACGAGGAGCCAGTTGCTTGTCAATGACGCCCAGACGATGCTGACGGAATGCGTGTCGGGAACAGGTATCGCGCAGGTTTTTACCGTCGCGGTGAGAGATCTTCTGGAAAGCCGTAAGCTGGTCGAACTCTTTCCGGATTGGTCCGACGAGAAGTTTCCCCTCTATGCCTACTATCCCTCGCGGCATCATCCCGCCGCGAAGGTGCGCGCCTTCGTTGAGTTCGTTCTCCAAGCAGTGCGCTGAAGCGATGGGAACGAGGCGACCGCCAGTGCGACGTCAACTCTTGGCCCATCGCGTCGGATAGCCGATGTCCGCTTTCAGCTGACTTCCTGACATCCCACCTTGGAGCGGAAGTAAGTCCGAGGAGGGCCTCTGCGACGTCCGCTTCCTCGGCAATGCAGAAGCGGCCAAAGGGTGGGTGCTCAAGAGCGCGATGTCCGCTATGGGTCAAAAGCAGACGTTATTAGCGTCTCGAACTTGCAGCCTAAGTCGAAAAACGCTAGTTCCCGAAGCCGCCGAAGAACGAGCCGAGGAAGTCGTCGTTTGCGCTCTTCAACTCGCGCTTCGAAGCCGTCTGCTGCGGCTTCGTCGCAAGCCCCATGTCCGGCTCGACCGGCGCCAGATGATCGCGGCCCTTGGCGATCTGGTCCCACTTGCCGCTCGAGCGCCTGCGCGATGCGCTTCTCGTGCCCGTAGATGTCGCGGATAGGTCTTGAGCGCCCCGGCGTCGTCCACCCACGGCGTGAAGTAGGCGATGTGCATGGGGATCCGCTTCTCGATCACGACCTCGTTGTTGAGCGGCCCGCTCTTGATCAGCTCGTGCGATCTTGGCCGCATCCCAGCCCTTGTCCTCGGCCAGCACCAGCTCCGCCATGCGCACGGGATTGCGCAGGCGCAGGCAGCCGTGGCTCAGCGTGCGCTGGGCCGAGTTGAACATCCACTTGTCGGGCGTGTCGTGCATGAAGATGGTGTGCTGGCTCGGGAACGAGAACTTCACGCACGCCCATCACGCTCTTGCGGCCCGGCGGCTGCACCACCTCGTAGTCGCGGATGTCGAGCGTGCGTCCAGTCCATGGTGCGATAGTCGAGCGGCTTGCCGTCCTTGGTCTCGACCTCGAGCCCGTACTGGCGCATCAGGCCGCCGCCGCGCAGCAGGCTCGGCCACAACTCCTTGACCTTGATGCTCTCCGGCACGCGCCACATCGGCCTGAAGACGATGTTCTTCAGGCGGCCGCGTGAAGATGGTGCGTCTGCTTGCCGATCTCGCCGACGACGATGCGCTCGGTATGGAGCGTCTCGCCGTCCTTCACGAGCCGGATCATGAACTCCGGCACGTTGGCGATCATGTACATGTCGCCGAGATCGGCGTGCATCCAGCGCCACATCTCCATGTTGGCCTGGATCTTCCTGGCGTCGCCCTTCACGGGCTTATTGAGTGCCGCCCGCGTCGCCGCGTCGACCGTGCCGTCCGCCGGAAGCTTCAGGCTTTCCTTGAAGGCGATGACGGCGGCCTCGAGCCCTTTGTCGTAATGCTCCGCATCGCCCTCGCTGTTACCCACGGCCTCGACGCGCACGCCGAGACGCTGGCGCAGCAACGCCACCTGCGGGTCCTTCATGCCGGGCGTGAGATCGGGCCCGGCCGGGATTTTGCCCTTCGCCGTGACCGCGAGATACTTGTCCCTCAAGCGCACGAACTGCTCGTGCTTCGGATTTGTGCCGGCGAGATAAGCGCCAGCGTCGTCGGCGCCGGCCAGTCCCTGCAGCACCTCGGCGGGCGCGATGAGCTGCGGACGGCGGTCGAGATTGGAATTCAGCTGCTCGGTCGGATTGATGATGCGGCCGCCACGCGCATAACGCGCGTACTTCAAGGCGGCGAGCGTAATCCCGAGCTCGGCCTCGGCAACAGCCTCCGGCGGCTGCAGCGCGGCCGATCCGGATTTGAACTCGAAGAGCAGAGCGAAATCGCTCGGGTCGAGGCCCCACGCCGCCGCGTTGTTGATTTCCTGCATCATCGCTGCCGCCTTGGCGGAGAAGCCGTTGCCCTCGATCCACAGCGGCGCAAAAGCACGGGCCGCATAGAACGCGGCGATGGCCTCGCGCTCCTTCTTCTCCTCGTCGGTGCCGTCGGCGGGCAGCGCTTCGATCTTGGCCTTGAGCGCGAGGCCGACAGGCGTTTCCGGGGCGCGGCAGCAGTCGTCGGTGCAGCGGTCGCTGGGGCTGGCTTCCGGAGCCGGAGACGTGGCAGATGGAGATGGGGCAGGTGACGCGGCCGGCGTGGCCTCCCCGGCAGCAGCAGGTTGAGCGGCGTCGGGCGGGGTCGGCGACGGAGGTGACGCCTCGGATTGAGCCGGCGCCGTCGCGGACGAAGCGTCCGTGGCAGGCGGCATCGGCGCGTCCGCGGGCTGATTGGCCAAAGCGGCGGATGCGCAAAGCCCTGCTAAGGCCATGCCAATGATCACAATTCTGGAGGTCGCCATGACCATGCTCCGGGCAACAACTCGAGGAAAGAAGCGTCGCATCCAGATAGCAGAAAGCCCGAGGCTTCAATGTGGCCGCGCCATCAATACGCGGGTGGGATTAACGCGAACTCGGCCTATGCGGCCTTCACGCCACGCTCCCCGGCGATAGCAAGCCCGCCCTGCCCCACGGCTTCTCCGGCATCGACGGCGACGCCCAGCGCCTTGAGCAAGGGCATGCGATTGACGGCGAACTCCTGCGCATTGGTGGTCAGCTCCGAGATGTTCTCGACCGCCGTCGTCAGTGTCTTTCCGTCCTTGATCAACCGCTGGCCCTGCAATTCCAGAATCGGCCAGACATCCTGCGCCCACTCCTGCGGCGTCTTCTTGCCGCTATGGAACGAACGCAGGAAAAGTTGCTGCAAGCGGCCGATCGGTATCCCTCCGCCCGTGACCGGGCTGGCCAGGAAGCTGAGATCGCCGGAATGCACAGCCTTTTCCATGACATGCGCATTGAGCGCGCGCGTCGTCGCCGACTGCGCCGCGACACGCGCCTCGTCCTGGGCAGGGCTCACGTGACCGAGGCCCGCCAGTACGAACAGCCCCTGGGCCAGGTGCGCCATGCCGACGGACGCAAGGGCCGGATGCGCCGCGAGCTCCGCGACCGACTTCGGCGCATGCCCGCGCTCGGCCAGCGCCGCGATGAGCGGGCGGTAGACATCGCCCTGCAACGTCACCTCGCCGACCTGCCCCTTGATCACGAGATTGATGCTGTCCGGGTGCGCGGTCAGCAGGAACCGCTGGTCGCGAAGCAGATCGTGCTGCCTTTGCGGCAGGATCGTGCGCGGACCTTTGACGAAGATATCGCGGCGGAACTGCTGGTTCTCGCAATAGTCGCGCACCGATTCACGCAACACCGGATGCGCGATCGTCGCCAGGAGCTGCTGCTGCTGCAACGGCAGATTGCAGCGCGTCGATGTGCGAGGCGAGGTTTGCGGAAGCCCCGAATGACAGCTTGGCGCTCTCGAGATACTCCGCGGCCTTCGAGAATGGCATCGGATGCCAATCGGCATTGAAGAACTCGTGCGCCAGATAATTCCGGTTCTGGCCTTTGAGCCCCTTGAGCTTCTCGGCCACGTTCGGATTGGCACGAAAATAGGCCGCATTCGAATTCGACGACGCTCTCCGCGAAGGCCAGCGACTGGTCGATGCGCGAGCTCAGGCCCTGCGCCTCGCTCGAGGCCAGCTCGAGATGCAGCCGCATCAGGTGGCGCAACGGAATCGCGGCGCTCCAGCCCGGCGTCGTGTTGTAGCTCACGTAAAACAGTCCGCCGACGGCGAGCTTGCGCCGGGCGATGTCGGCGATGACGCGGCGGTTCTCGTCCGAGATCCAGCTCCAGATGCCGTGCAGCGCGATGATGTCGAACTCGGGCAGATCATCGCGCGCCGCCAGCTCGGCGAACGACGCATCGAGAATCTTGACGTCCGCGCCCGAGGCCGCGGCCAGCTCGCGCGCGTTTGCAGCCTGGGCCGGATTGAAATCGGTGCCCCAGAACTCGCCGCCCGAAGCCGCCGCATGAATGTTGAGCGAAAGTCCCTGGCCGAACCCCAGCTCCAGATACCGCGGCGGCCGCTTGACGCCATGCGCCTGCAGCTTGCTCAGCATCGCCAGCTCGAGGTGCAGCGGCGTCATCTCGCGATAGTAGCCGTGCGTGTAGTCGAGCTCCGACACGTATCCGGAGGTCCACGAGGCAGTCTGTTGGGTCATGGCGAGATCAAGCCGCAGGATAATACGCTGCACGCTATCGCCCGGTCGGGCACGTACGTAGCCGACACTACGTTGATTTGCGTAGTCGCGGAAAAACCCCGACGCAGCAGCCCGTTCCAGCCCTCTCGCTCGATTGCTCACAGAGCCGGATGCTGTCTTGACCTGAGCGGCAACCCACCCTCTGGCGTCACCCCGGCGTCATGGCGGAGCCATGCTTCGCGTCACGGCGAAGCCGTGCTCCGCACGGACGACGGCCGGGGTCTAGGCACGCATTGTTGCTCCGGCGTGATGGGGCAGCAGGAGACGTTTGCCCCTCGCCTCAGAACTTCATCGTTCCCTTGGCGAAGACACTGTTCTGCCGCGTATCATCGGAGATCATTTCCTTGTAGCCGAAGGACAGCGATGATCCGTCCTGTGTGAAGATCTGAACGCCGGCTTCAATGTCTGCGTAAAGATCATCCATATTGGAATTGATCGTGAAGCCAGTCACGCCTGGAGCCGCCCCGACGAAGCCTGCTGTGAGACTGGAATGAGTGTCGGCGATGTAAGTGACGCCGGTCTTGAGGAAGGGCTTCATAGCCGTACCCGACCCGATAGCGTACTCGGTGCCGAACTCGACCGCGGGCGAGATTGAAAAGTAGGTTTCGCTTGCGCCACTGACCCAAAGATTTGCCTGCCCGCCGCCCGTCTCGGTGACAGCGTCGCGATCAAGGTAAGTCAAGCGCATATCGACCAGAGGCTTGGCGTACCAAGAGCCGAAATCCGAAAGGTAGGCGGCACGCAACTGCCCGGTAACGAACCTGATGTCGGGATCAGACTGCGCAACGACGCTCGCGAACTCCGGGAATGCAATCGTGCGCATCGTTTCGAATTGAGCGATACCGCCCGAGACAGCTCCAGCAAAAAGCCAAGAGCCGGTTTGGTACTTGAGGCCAAGACCGGCCTGATAGTGGTCACTCTCGCTCTTTGCACCCGTTGACGTCTCGGTGTTGCCACGCTCATAGCCGAGCGCAACGGTGGCGAACCAATCCGGCGCAAAGCGGAACTGCGCACCGGCAGAAAGCCCTGTCGCGCGGTCATCAAATCCGATGTTCTGTGACGTTCCGTCAAATTCGAACCTGCGGCTCTTCGGACGCACCCACACGCATTCGTCCTGGCGAATGAAGGCATTCCCAGTGCCCGCGACGTTGCAGGAGAAGAGGTCGTTGGAGAACTCCGCCGAAGAGAGCATCGACGTCGTCTCGCTGTTCAAGAAGACTGCCGGCAAGAGCTGGTTCAATGCAGACCGATATTCCGTCATGTTGGCCGGGCCGTTGACCAAGGCGAGCAGCAGCGAGTTCAACCCAGGGGATCCAGCATCAGCAGCCCTGTTGAGATAGTTGGCCAAGTCGGTCTGGTTGTGATTGAGACCCATGCCTGTCGGCATGAAATCGATATAGGCCACCACCGCGACGTCGTTGGCATTGGGGAACAGCAGGCTGGTGTGCAGCGCCGGACTCGAAATCAGACCGAGACCATTGTCGGTCGTCCCCCCGGCCGCAGAGAAGATCGTGACCTGTTGCTGGCCTAAGGCGAAATCGGTCGACCGAACACGAACATGGCCGGCAAGGGAGGCCGTGCCTGAGACTGTCGTCAGATCGCTGGTGCCAGCGGCAAGGTTGATATCCGTCAGCAATTGACCGCTCGACGTCTGCACGAAGTTGCCGGTGATGCTGGTTGTCGCGATGGTATCCGAGCCGCCGGGCGATAGCGCGCCATCGTTGGTGAACAGGTTGCCGGCGCCCAGGTTGATGGCCGTTCCGGAATTGTAGGTTGCCCCGGCCATATTGTTGATGAAGTTGGTGCCGGCCCCCAGATCGACAGTGCCAACCGTGGTCAGAACTCCAAAGTTATTGATCGTATCGTCACCATCGGTTGCGCTGACGGCTGTACCCGACGAGCAGAAATGGTCGTGACGCCGTAGCTATTGAGTGTGCCGGTCGTACTCGTGAGGCCTTCGAGACGCACACCTGCGTTGGTGCTCCCGCCACCTTCGATGGTGCTGTCGGTCAGGTTGACAACGATAGAGCCGGTGCCGGCCTGCCCATAAATGTTGGCAAGGATGCCGTGACCACCGGCGGCGATCTCACCGCTCTGCGTCACCGTCACATGGCCTGCCGTTCCGTTGCCGCCGCCCAGCTGACCCCGCTTGATGCCGTCGTTGAGTGTGGCGATGTTTCCGGTCTGCGTCACCGTCACATCATTTGCCGTCCCGGGAGCCGTAGCATGTACGATACTGCCGAGATGCCGCCACCGCCCTGTGCCGTGATGTCTCCGGTTTGCGTTACGGTCACGTGACCTGCGTTATCCTGAGCCTTGAAAATGCGTGGATGCCGTAGGCGCCGTTCTCCGGCGTGACGATGTTTCCGGTTTGTGTCACCGTCACATTGCCGGCCGTGCCATGTCCGACCTCAGACCACGCATAGATGCCGTCACCGCTCTGTAGGGTGATGTTTCCCGTTTGCGTCACCGTCACATTGCCGGGCGCGCTGCTGGTCAAACTTGAAAATCCGTCCATGGCTGAATAGGCCTGGATGCCATAGGCGTCATCGCCGGACGTGGTGATATTTCCGGTCTGCACCACCGTCACATCACCACCATCCATCATTCCTTGCGATGAGGCCCAGATGCCGTAGGCGCTGTCGCCGCTCGTGAGGATGTTTCCGGTTTGCGTTACGGTGACATCACCGGCAACCGTACCACCGAGTGAAAAAGCTCGGATGGCATAAGAGTTTGTTCCCGTGGTGGTGATGGTCCCGGCCTGCGTCACCGTCACATTGCCTACTGTGCCAACGATCGCGTTCGAATAGGCCTGGATGGCGTAGGCGCCGTCAGCCTGCGTGGTGATGTTTCCGGTTTGCCTCACCGTCACATTGCCAGCCGTGCCATGATCTGTCTCGGAATAGGCCCGGATACCGTAGGCGTCCTCACCCTGCGTTGTGATTTTTCCGCTTTGCGTCACGGTCACATCACCGGCCACGCCGTGGTCGTTGGGCAAAATGTGCGAATAAGCCGCGATGCCGAAAGCGTCATCGGTCTGAGTTTCGATGTTGCCGCTCTGTGTCACCGTCACTTGACCAGCCGTTCCGTTGTCCCCGCCCACCGAAAAGGCTTCGATGCCATAGTCCTGTGAGGCGATGTTTCCGGTCTGTGTCACCGTCACATCACCACCCGTGCCGTTGGTCCCGCCAGCCCCCGATGTTGCCCAGATGCCGACGCCCTGCGAGGCGATGTTTCCGGTCTGTGTCACCGTCACATCACCACCCGTGCCGTTGGTCCCGCCAGCCACTGAAGCCGCCGCGATGGCACCGCCCTGTGCGGCGGTGATGTCCCCGATCTGCGTCACCGTCACGTTGCCAGCCGCGAAGCCGGCCGACACGCTCGATATGACTTGGATGCCGGCATCGAGGCTGCCTAGTGCAGTGATGTTTCCGGTCTGCCTCACCGTCACATCGCCACTTGTTGTTCCGCTTGCGTAGATGCCGGAATCGGTCTGAGAGGTGATGACGGCGTCGCTGGTGATAAAAATCACGCCGTCGCTCTGAAACGAGATCCCTGCCAAGCCAGTCACGCTGATGGGCGTCGACGAGCTCAGGATGAGGGTCGAGACGGTATCTGGGGCGGAATTGTCGACGGCGACACCGGAGGACAAATCGCCGGTGCAGGTGATGGTATCGCCAGTCCGGGTGCAGCCCGAGAGCGGTGTGAATGTCACCGCAGCGCGAATCAGGCTCAAATTGTATGAACATGCAACTCCAGCGCCCGCCAGAGACCCAAGTAAACATTTGCGCACAAGCGCTCTGCATCTGCCATGCGAATGAAACGACGTTGCCATACCCACTCGGACCCTGCTGACTTACTAGCAAGCAACCAAATTCTCACCGACCCATTAAGCCGTGTTTAATTTTGGTACGGATTATTTGCCTCGATCTTCAGTGACCTCTCAGGGGTGTTCGCGATATCTCGACGACGACGCCTTTCGTCCGAGCAGCGTCCAAGAGCGGACTTCTTTGGAAGGCTCTGTTGAAAACAGCGGGCGCGCACCACGAATGTTGCCGATGAGGAGGGATCGACCGCCGACAGCATTTCCGAACCAAAGGTCCGTACATCCGCTTGTGGCCCAAAGCGGACCGCCAATAATGCCACCGCCACGCCGCACACTCAGAACAAGAGCGCTTGAGGGGTCGGGCCGTCCGGTCACCATTCCGTTAACAAAGCCCCACGCATCGCTTGCCAGCCCGGCCCTCCTACTCTAAACCCCCCGTTTTGCTGAAGAGACCCGCTCATGAGCAACGGTAGCGCCGAGGTCGGCATCATTATGGGCAGCCAGTCCGACTGGCCGACCATGAAGCACGCAGCCGCCATCCTGGCCGAGCTTGGCGTCGCCCACGAGGTCAAGGTCGTCTCCGCGCACCGCACGCCGGAGCGGCTCTACGAATATGCCCGGTCAGCCAAAGGCCGCGGCCTCAAGGTCATCATCGCCGGCGCCGGCGGGGCGGCCCACCTGCCCGGCATGACGGCATCGCTGACCACGCTGCCCGTGCTCGGCGTGCCTGTCCTGTCCAAATCCCTGTCCGGCATCGACAGTCTCTATTCCATCGTTCAGATGCCGGGCGGAATTCCCGTCGGCACCCTCGCCATCGGTGAAGCCGGCGCCACCAATGCCGGGCTCCTCGCCGCCCAGATCCTTGCACTCTCCGATCCGGTCCTCGCCGCTCGCGTCACCGCTTATCGCGACAAGCAGACGGCTTCGGTGCCCGAGGCTCCGCCAACCGAATGACCGCACGCGTGACCCCGCTCCCTCCCGGCTCCACCATCGGCATTCTTGGCGGCGGACAGCTCGGCCGCATGCTGGCGCTCGCCGCCGCGCGCCTGGGCCTCAAGTGCCGCATCTATTCTGACGTTGCCGGGCCCCGCATTCGACGTTGCCGCCGGCTCCGTCGTCGGAGACTTCGACGACACCACCAAGGTCGCGAGCTTCGCCGCGAGCGTCGATGTCGTCACCTATGAGTTCGAGAACGTTCCGCTCGCCGCCGCAGCCGCCGCCGAGGCCGTGACGCCCGTTAGGCCAGGGCCGAAAGCGCTCGCGGTTTCGCAGGACCGCCTCGAGGAAAAGAGCTTCGTCCGCGGCCTCGGCATTCCCGTGGCGCCGTTTGCGGCCATCGACAGCGAGGCGGATTTCGCCAAGGCCATCGCGGCCGTGGGCCAGAAGGGCATCCTGAAAACGCGCCGCATGGGCTACGACGGCAAGGGCCAGGCGCGCATCTCGAAAAGCTCGGAGCTGGAAGCGGCTTTCGAAAGCCTCGGAAAAGCGCCGGCCGTTCTCGAAGGCTTCGTCGATTTCCAATACGAGGTCTCGGTGCTCATCGTGCGCGGCATCGATGGCGAGACGCGCTTCTATGACGTGCCGGCGAACACGCACAAGAACGGCATCCTCGATACGTCGACGGTCCCGTCCGCGCTGCCGGCGGAACATGCCGCCGAGGCGCGCCGCATCGCCGGGGCCATTGCGGAAGCTCTCGGCTACGTCGGCCTTCTGGCAGTCGAGATGTTCTATCTCGGCTCCGATGCCGCCACGCCGCTGGTGGTCAACGAGATGGCGCCGCGGGTTCACAACTCGGGCCACTGGACCATGGACGCCTGCCTCATCTCGCCAGTTCGAGAACCACATGCGCGCCGTCGCCGGCTGGCCGCTCGGCTCGACCGAGCGCCACTCGGATGCGGTCATGACCAATCTGATCGGGGACGACGTCGCGGCCTGGAAGCGGCTGGCAGCCGAGCCGGGCACGGCCGTGCATCTCTACGGCAAGCCCGAGGCCCGTCCGGGCCGCAAAATGGGCCATATCAACCGCCTGTCTCCCAAAACCACGCCCTAGCGAGGCAAATTCGCCTTAACTCGGGGCGGATTCGCCTTAGCACTGAGCGGATTCGCCTTAGCCCGGCGCACTTCGGCATGCAAAATTGTGGTTTACGGGGTTCAAGGGGGCCGTGGACATTTGCAACGGCTTTTGATAAAAGGCGCGCAAAGATGAACCTGCTCGGGGCACCGGCCGATTGTTCGCCGGAGCTTCGAGCGTTGTTATTTATAGACAAATCCAGCTCAGGGGTCACCGCTTGCAGGTACTCGTCCGCGACAACAACGTCGATCAAGCCCTCAAGGCGCTCAAGAAGAAGATGCAGCGCGAGGGTATCTTCCGTGAGATGAAGCTCCGGAACTATTTCGAGAAGCCTTCCGAGAAAAAGGCCCGCGAGAAGGCGGAAGCTGTCCGCCGCGCCCGTAAGCTGGCTCGCAAGAAGCTGCAGCGTGAAGGTCTCCTTCCCGGCAAGCCGGCTGTCACGCGTGGCGGCCCCGGCGCCAAGGGTCCCGGTCGCGGTGGTCCTGGCGGTGCTGGTCGTCCTGCGGGCGGCGGCTTCGGTGGCGGCGCCGGCGGTGGATCGGGCGGCGGCTATGGTGGCGGCGGTTCTGGCGGTGGCTACGGCGGCGGTGGTTCCGGCGGCGGCTACGGTGGTGGTGGCGGCGGCTTCGGCGGCAACCGCTAAGCGCTCCTGAAATCTCTTTGCGAATTTCTCGCCGCTGGTCACCCGACCGGCGGCGAAGTCGTTTTGGGATACGCCAACGCGCCGACATCCGGACGGTTATACACTACTCCGTAATCGAACCATTCGCGTTCGCTGGCTCAAGCCGCGAAGCTCGATTATCGTTCGCGCATGGGACGCCTCTATTTCGCATCATTCGTGACGCTGTCGCTGCTGTTCGGCATGCTGGCGGGCGTCGTCATCGCTGGCCTGGTCATGACCGGCTCATTGGAGCTCGGCCCGGCACTCGCCATCACCGCCGTCATCAATCTCATCCTGTTTCTCGTCAGCCCATGGCTGACGGACTTGATGCTGCGGTGGGTCAACAAGCTCACGTTTCTCGATGATGCGGCTCTTGCGGCCAAGCATCCGCACGTGCACGCCATCATCCACGACGTCGCCAAGGAATACGGCTTCAAGGCGCCGTCCGTCGGCATCATCCCGGACCGCAATCCGACCGCCTTCACCTACGGCTTGCTGCGCTCCAACGCCCGCATCGTGCTGACCGACGGCATCTTCGAATTCCTCAACGAGGACGAGACGCGCGCGGTCGTCGCCCACGAGCTGGGCCACATCGTCAATCGCGACTTCCTCGTCATGACGGTCGCCGGCATGCTGGTGCAGATGCTGTATCAGGTCTTTGCCGCCTTCACGCGCGCCAAGTCTTCCGGCAGCGGCAAGAAGGGCAATCAGCTCGTCATCGTCGGCATCGTCGCCTACGTGCTCTACGCCATCGGCATGTATGTGATGCTCTACCTGAGCCGCACGCGCGAATACCTCGCCGACCGTTTCTCCGCCGAGCACGTCGAAGCCCGCCATCTCTGCAACGCGCTCGTCAAGATCGCCTACGGCATAGCCGAGGCCGCCGACACAGAGGCCTCGCGCGACCTTCTCGCCGGCACGCGTCACCTGGGCGTCGTCGACGTCAAGAATGCGCGCCACCTCGGTCTCGTCGCCGAGAACACCAAGCTAGAGCCGGGCGCGATCGCCAATGCCATGCTGTTCGACGTCTATAATCCCTGGGCGTCCTGGATCCAGCTGTCGTCCACGCATCCGCTGACCGGCCGCCGCATCCAGCATCTGGCCGCAATCGCGACCGAGCTGAAGCAGCCCTTCCCGGAGATCGACATCGCCGAGGCGGCCAAGAAGGCCGGCGTCGACGAAGGCCAGCTCAGATCCAAATTCATCAGTGAGATCGGCGTCGTCGTCTCGCCGATCATCGCTGGTATCGCCGTCGTCTTGCTCGGCGCTTGGCCACTTGCACCCGCAGCCGCAGCACTCGTCTGGCTGTTCACGGTGACGCTGGCGCTATCCCGGCATCACGCCCGAGCCGACGCGCGTTCTCGATCTCATGAGCGACTACGCTGCCTCGCCGATCCGCGGCCGCGCCGTCAAGCTCACGGGCACGCCCATCGGCCGCGCCAACGCCGGTTCCGTCATCGGCGAGGACCTGATCTTCGCCGACAAAACCGGGCGCATCGTCACCGATTTCCGCTCCATGCTCGGCCCGATCGGCAACATGTTCGCCGGCTGGAAGCGCGTCGCGAAGCACATCGGCGCCGAGGGCGAGGTTACAGGCTGGTTCCGCCGCAGCATGGGCGGCTACGTCATCATGCGGCGGCTGACGACAACGCAAGGCGAGCTCACCGCACGCCCCTATTTCTGGGACGTGGCGCTCGGCTTGATCGTCATCGCGGTATCCGTCGTCGGCTGGCTGGCATACATCGGCAGCACCGGCACATCCTACTAGTGCGAAGAGGCCGAGGAGCCACTCTCCTTGCCTCGGTCGGCCTTGCCGCGCACGACGTCGCGCACCCAGCGGAAGATCACGTCGTAGGACCCGAACTTATAGTGCTCCGTGTGGTCCGCCTCGGGGAACACGGCAAGCTGCTTCGGCTCGTTTGCCGCCGCAAATACGGTCTTCCCCATGGCCGGCGGCACGATGTCGTCCTTGCCGCCCTGAATGATGAGCAGCGGCATCCTCACCTTGCCGATGTCGCGCAGGGTCTCGTAGCGATCGGTCATCAGCCAGCGCAGCGGGATCTGCGGATAATGCACCTGCGCGAGATCAACCATCGACGTGTACGGCGCATCCAGAATAAGCCCCGCGGCGCGCCGCGTGGCAGCCACCTGCACGGCCACGTTCGAGCCGAGAGACTCCCCATAGATGATGATATCGGCCGGACTGACGCCGCTCGCGACCAATGCATCGTAGGCAAGATTGGCGTCCGCGACGTTCGCGCGCTCCGACGGCGAGCCGGTGCTGCCGCCGAAGCCGCGGTACGTCATCATGAATATGCCGTAGCCCTTGGCCATGTACTTACGGATGCGCTCCGCTCTGTCTGCGAGCGAGCCGGCGTTGCCGTGAAAATAGAGAAGCGTCGGCATGCCGGGCTTGGCGCGGCCATACCAGACGAGCACGCGCTCGCCATCGGGCGTGGTGAGAACGCGCTCCTCGACATTGTCGAGGTTCTCGGCCGAGGGCAGCACGTGCTCGGTTGCGGGGTAGTACATGAGCTGGTGCTGCAGCACCGTGGTCGTCCACCTCAGCAGCGCTGCGGTCGCGCCGATAACGACGACAGCGACGAGCGCGATCTTCAGAACCAGCGGCATGGCCTCTCCAGGTGACAGCGGCGAACCTCACACGATCCGGCCGCGCGGATAAATGACAGCGGCCTCCATATGCTTAACGCGCCATTAACCAAAAGTGGTGCTTCCTATCGGCGTATGCGTAAACGGAGTGCCTGGTCATGCGTCCCCGTTCTATCTCGCGCGGCATGCGCGAGCTTTTCCTCGCTTCCCTCGCCATTGCAGCCGGCGGCTGCAGCACCGGCGTCCCAAGAACCCTTTCAGACATCGAGCATCACGCCTCGGCCCGAGTCGGGCATGTCGCAAGAGCCGCGTCGGCCCGCGCCGCCTGCCACATACTCAGGGCCGTCGTTGTCGGCTCCGGGCGGTACGGCGCCAAGCTACACGCAGGCTGGCAACGCACCCCCAACCAACTCCTATGGGTACGATAACAACACCTGGCGTGCTCCGCAGCCGTCCTACGCGGCGGCGCCGTCATATCAGCCTTCGTATCAGCCAAAATACTCGCCGCAGCAGGCTTACCAGCCTCAGCAGCCCTATCAGCCATCCTACCAGCCACAGGCGCAGGGCTACCAGCCGCAGTCGCAACAGCCTCAACCGTATCAGCCGCGCTGGCAGCCCGCTCCGCAGGCACAGGCTTACGCGGCGCCGATCACCACAGGCTCGCTCGGCACGGCGAAAAGCCAAACTGTCGTGGTTCGCGAAGGCGACACGCTGTACGGCATCTCACGCCGCCATGGCGTGCCCGTTGCAGAACTCGTGACAGCGAACCGCATTCCCGACGGCAAGATCCAGATCGGCCAGAAACTCGTCATCCCGTCGCAAACACGCTGATCAAAGGCATTGTTCTAGGACGGCCGCTCCAGACCATGATCGCTTCGGACCATACTCGCTCCGATCGTCGCGCCGCTTATCCGGTGTGACGTGAATCGGCAGCGCAGGAAAAGTCCGAAGCGTGAATCATCGGTCTCGCTAAAGCTTTATCTTCCGAGCGCGGCCTGAGAGGAATCAGCCTTGTCGAAGCACGACAGCAGGAATGCTGCCCGCTCCGGTCCCGGCAGGTGACCGAACGGCGAGCCTCTGCTCTTGGCGAGATACGGCGCGAAGTCCACGACATCCGCACGTGTGAAAAGCCCGTTGTCGCGGCCGAAGTTGATTGACCAGCAATCCGCTTCGGTCTCGCTCGTGAGCGTGCGATTGAACATATGCCCCAGCATGTGATGCGCGCACTCATGCTCATAGAAGAAAATCTGCAGGGCGGGCGGCAGCTTCGCCAGCCGGTCGGGATCGAGCGCGATGACCGGCATGCGCGTGATGATCAGGGCGCGGCCTACATCGCCAAGCTCGGTCATCTCCACGAAGCGCACAGGCGTGCCGCGGAAGTCGCGGCAGGTCAGAGTCTGGCCGCCGAAGACCTGCTTGTTCGGCCCAAGCCCCTCGCCAAGCGCAAAACCGGCGCTCGCGAGCCAAAGAGCGATGACACCGAGAAAGAGTGATAGCCGCGTCATGAGCCACCTCTCGCAAAGCGCACGCGAAAGGCAGCGCGCCAGACTTCCAAGGCTAAAGGCTACCTTAATCCCGGAGCAAGGGGATAATCCGCCACATCCTGGGTCTTTGCATGGCTGAACACGCCGGGACGCAGGGCTTCCTGCGGCCCAATACGGCTCAGGCGTGGCTCATGGCCTTGCCGATTTCTTCGGTCATTTTCTTCGCGTCACCGAGCAGCATCATCGTGTTGTCGCGATAGAACAGCGTGTTGTCGATGCCGGCATAGCCTGAAGCAAGGCTGCGCTTGTTGAACATCACCGTGCCCGCCTTCCACACCTGCAGCACGGGCATGCCGTAGATGGGCGATTTCGGATCTTCCTCGGCCGCCGGATTGGTGACGTCGTTGGCGCCGATGACGTAGGCCACATCGGCCTGCTGGAACTCCGAGTTGATGTCCTCGAGCTCGAACACCTCGTCATAGGGAACGTTGGCTTCCGCAAGCAGCACGTTCATGTGTCCCGGCATGCGGCCCGCGACCGGATGGATCGCGTACTTCACTTCGACGCCGGCCTTCTTGAGCTGATCCGCCATCTCGCGGAGCGCATGCTGCGCCTGCGCCACCGCCATGCCGTAGCCCGGCACGATGATGACCTTCTGCGCGTTCTTCATGATGTAGGCCGCGTCCTCGGCCGAGCCGAGCTTCACCGGCCGCGCCTCGCCGCCGGCCGCCGGACCCGCAACCTCGCCGCCGAAGCCGCCGGCGATCACCGAGATGAAGCTGCGGTTCATGCCCTTGCACATGATGTAGGACAGGATCGCGCCCGACGAGCCGACGAGCGCGCCGGTGATGATCGAGCGCGATGTTGCCGAGCGTGAAGCCGATGCCGGCCGCGGCCCAGCCCGAGTAGGAGTTGAGCATCGATACGACGACCGGCATGTCGGCGCCGCCGATCGGGATGATGATGAGCCCGCCGAACACGAGCGCGATGGCCGTGATGGCCCAGAACAGCGTCGCGTCGCCGCCCGAGAGGCAGAACTTGTAGATGAGCACGACCAGCGCCGACGAACAGCGCCAGGTTCACCGCATGCCGCATCGGCAGGATGATCGGCGCGCCCGACATGCGGCCCGAAAGCTTGGCGAAGGCGATGACCGAGCCCGTGAACGTGATGGCGCCGATGGCGAGACCGAGTCCCATCTCGACAAGGCTGGCTGGCGCGATGCCGCCGGGCTGCCCGATACCGAAAGCTTCCGGCGCATAGAGCGCGGCTGCCGCGACGAACACGGCCGCAAGACCGACCAGCGAGTGGAACGCCGCGACCAGCTCCGGCATCTGCGTCATCGGGATCTTGCGCGCGATCACGGCACCGATCACGCCGCCGAGCCCAAGGCCTCCGGCAATCAGCCCCCACGTCATGGCCTGCTGCGGATTGGACACCATCAGCGTCGTCAGCACGGCGATGGTCATGCCGATCATGCCGAGCGTATTGCCCCGGCGCGATGTTGCGGGGCTCGAAAGGCCGCGCAGCGCGAGAATGAAAAGCACACCTGAGATCAGGTAGAGAACGGCGACGAGATTGGGCGACAGATGCGGCATAGTTTTTCTAGAGGGGACGTCCCCAATCTCCTACCTGGACCGTTTTGCCGGTTTCCTCATCCCGCAGCGGCGAGACTAGGGAAGCGCTCATGCTCACTTCTTCCCGTCTTTTTTCTTGTACATGGCAAGCATGCGGCTCGTGACGAGGAAGCCACCGAAGATGTTCACGGACGCCATGACGAGCGCGAGAAAACCGAAGATGCGCGCCAGCGTCGTGCCTTCCATGATCGCTTCCACGCCGACCGCGAGAAGCGCACCCACTACGATGACCGACGAGATGGCGTTGGTGACGCTCATGAGCGGCGTGTGCAGAGCCGGCGTGACGCTCCAGACCACGTAATAGCCGACGAAGATCGCCATCACGAACACCATGAGGCGGTAGATCGACGGATCGACCATGCCGCCGACGCCTTCGCTGGCGAAGGCCATATTCGGCAGCCCCGTAAGCGCGAGCAGCTGCAAGCGCGAACGAGACCGAATTTCTGCTGACGAGTCATCTGGCGCACTCCGTCATGCCTGAGACAAGAGATTGGGATGCACGATGACGCCGCCCTTGGCGACGAGCGTGCCCTTGACGATGTCGTCGTCCCAATTGACCTTGAAGGACTTGTCCTTCTTGTCGAAGAACAGATCCAGGAACGCGAGCAGGTTCTTGGCGTAAAGGCTCGACGCGTTGACCGGCACAGTGCCCGCGAGATTGAGCGGGCCCACGATGGTCACGCCCGAGACTTCGACGGTCTTGCCGGGCTCGTCGCTTCGCAATTGCCTCCGCGCTCGGCCGCGAGATCGACGATCACCGATCCGGGCTTCATGCTGTCGACCATGGCGCGCGTGATGAGCCGCGGCGCCGGACGCCCCGGAATGAGCGCCGTCGTGATGACGATGTCCTGATTTTTGATATGGTTGGCGACAAGCTCGGCCTGCTTGGCCTGATAGGCGGCCGACATCGGCTTGGCGTAGCCGGCAGCGGTTTGCGCCTGCTTGAACTCGTCGTCCTCGACGGCGATGAACTTGGCGCCGAGCGACTGCACCTGCTCTTTCGTGGCGGGCCTCACGTCGGTCGCCGTGACCACGGCGCCGAGGCGACGTGCCGTCGCGATGGCCTGCAGGCCGGCAACACCGACGCCCATGATGAAAGTCTTCGCCGCGGGAACGGTACCCGCCGCGGTCATCATCATCGGCAGCGCCTGGCCGAACAGCGAGGCCGCATCCACAACGGCTTTGTAGCCCGCGAGGTTGGCCTGGCTCGACAGCACGTCCATGGACTGCGCGCGGCTGATGCGCGGCATGAATTCCATGGAGAAGATCGAAGCACCGGACTGGGCTGCAAGCTCGATCGCGGCCTTGTCGCCGTAGGGATCGATCATCGCCGCAACCATCGCGCCGGGCGCGAGCTGCTTGAATTCCTCGATCGTCGGACGGCGCACCTTGAGCAGGATGTCTGCACCGGCCAAAGCGTCCGCTGCCGAAGCCGCGATCTCGGCCCCCTGCGCCTTGAGCGCCGCGTCCGAAAAACGCGATCGCTCGCCGGCCCCGGACTGGACCTTCACCTTGGCGCCGAGAGCTGTCAGCTTCTTCACCGTTTCCGGCGACACGGCGACACGCGGCTCGTCCGGCCCTTCGGCCGTAACTGCTATCGTGACCATAAACCCATCCGTAGACGCAGTATGGAGACTGACGCGCTCCCAAGGGAACGAATCTGCAATGCGGAGCTACGACGCCGGTGAGGCACGAAAACCGATAAACGACACCGCCTCAACGCGGCAGCCGGCGCCCTTAGCGGACGCTGAAAGAGCTTAGGTCAGGAAAAAATACATGCCGGCCAGAATGATCACGACGGAAACGACAGTAAACTTCGTCCAGCCGAGGAAAGCCTTATAGGTGCGCTCATGCTCGGCGTAGTCCATGGCCGGATGACCGCCCGAAGTGTTGACCCCCATATCGTCTCTCCCTTTTTTCGGCTGTTTATATGGTTTTTCCTTAACCCAACGGCGCCGTCCGTTCAAGGACCACCATGGGCGACCACAGAATGACTGGCATACTGTATGCCAATTTTTAAGTCCACGATCAAGTGCGGAGCCCGACGCTCCCTCACGGGTCTCAATCTCGGCCCAATGCAATGCGACTAGGCCAGAGAGCCCGCCCCTGGGCGAGGCTCGCTTAGACGGGATCATCCTGATGGCCATTGAGAAAAGCGCGGACCGAATGGTGTTCGGCGCATTGAAGCAGGGCGCACTCAGGCTCGCAGTCGCGCTTATCTGCGCCGGGGCAGCCGGACACACCGCCCGCGCCCTCGACGAGCCGGCCGATGAGATGGACAGGCTCAAGGCGTGCGAGAAGCGGGCCTGCACCATGATCCTCGGCAAGCCCACCACAGGCGACGACCTGAAGTGCGACGTCCAGAAAACCTGGGCCAAATCCTCACTCAAGGGCGGCGAGAGCAAAGGCGTATCGTGGGGTTTCGGCGACGCCCGCTGCACGGCGAACATCAAGTTCAGCCGCACCGATATCGTCAACGCGCTGACGCAGCCGAAGTACACGGTCAAGGTCTCACGCCACACCGTGAATTGCGTTGTCGAGCGCGATCAGCAATTGAAGCCCGTCATCGTCAAGCTCGCGCCGAAACTCGAATTCAAGAACGGCAAAGCCGAGAAGGTCTGGATCAATCTCAAGGAGATGGAAGGGCCGGACGACATCAAGGGCACGGTCTGGACCGCGGCGAAGCTCGAAGACACGTTCGGCATTTTTCACGCGCCCATGATCAAGCAGATCAACAAGTTCATGTATCAGCAGTGCAGCAAGAAATACGGCCCCGGCGGCACCGAGACGGCGGAAGGAAAGGCGAAAGCGGACAAGGAGAAGAAGCTCAAGGAAACCGCCAAGGCCACGTCCAAGACGACCGCTCCCGCGACAGCGGCGGCAGCCGGAACCCCGCCGGCCGCACAGAAACCTGCCGGTTCAGCTCCAGCCGCCAAACCGGCCGCGCCACCAGCGGCCGCACCTAGCGCAAAGGAAACGGCCTCAGGCCGGTAGCGCAAAGAAGACGCCATCGCTCCAGACACCGAACCGCTCGACATCGCCCTCGCGCTGATGCTGGGCAAGATCGACGAGATCGAGATAGCGTGAGCGCGTGAGCAGGGCCTCGAGCCGGCCGCGCACCAGCAGATACGGCTTTATCCCTCCGTCCGCCTGAAGCTCGAAGCGAAGCGGATGGCGCGGGCCGCACCGGACCACGTCATCGACATTGGTGCGAAATGTGAGCGACTGCTTCGAGCCCTCGCCCGTGGCTTCCATCTCGACGGCCAGGAACGGGGCATCCGCGACAGCCACATCCACTTTCTCGACCGGCGTCACGAGATAATGCCGGCCGTCTTCGTCACGCCGCAACACGCGCGCAAACAGCTTGACCATCGGCTGCCGTCCGATCGGACTGCCCTGATAGAACCAGGTCCCGTCGCGGGCGATGCTGAGGCCGATATCCCCGCAATAGGGCGGGTTCCAGCGCTCGACGGGAGCCTGCTGAGCCGCACTCGCCTGTTTCAGGAGGTCGTCGAGGTTGCTCATGGCTCCGGCCATCGCTGGGTTTCGTGGATATGGGGACTAAAGGCCGTGAAATCTGCTGCTCTAACGTCTTACGTAGTATTAACTTGACCTAGAACCCCGTTGCCCGGCCACAATCTAACTCCGGAGCCGCAATGCGATATCCCACAAATACGCGCGTAAAGCGCCACCCCACCTTAGATAATCGGGTTATGGTCAGCACATGAGCACAGTAATCCAGACAGAAGAAGCGATCGTTCCCCGCCTTGAGGCCGCCGCCGAGCGCATCCAGCGCGCTCATAAGGAAGCCGCGTCCGTGATTTTCGGCCAGGACGTCGTAATCGAGCGCACGCTGATCACGATATTGGCCGGCGGCCACGCCCTGCTGATCGGCGTTCCAGGCCTTGCAAAAACGCTTCTCGTCGAAACGCTGGGCCGCGTGCTGGGCCTCGAAGCCAAGCGCATCCAGTTCACGCCCGACCTCATGCCGTCCGACATCATCGGCTCCGAGGTGCTTGAGGACGCGCCCGGCCAGCGCCGCTCGTTCCGCTTCATCAAGGGCCCGATCTTCACCCAGCTGCTGATGGCGGACGAGATCAACCGCGCCTCGCCCAAGACCCAGTCGGCCCTGCTGCAGGCCATGCAGGAGCACCACGTCACCGTCGCCGGCCAGCGCCATGACGTGCCCGTGCCATTCCATGTGCTCGCGACGCAGAACCCGCTCGAGCAGGAGGGCACGTATCCCGCTGCCCGAAGCCCAGCTCGATCGCTTCCTGCTCGAGATCGACGTCTCCTATCCGGACCTCGCCGCCGAGCGCCGCATGCTGTACGCCACCACCGGCACCGATGACCGCCGCGTTGAAGCCGTGCTGAGCGCCAACGAGCTGATGACCATTCAGCGCCTCGTTCGCCAGATCCCGGTTCCCGACAAGGTCGTCGAGGCCATCCTGGCGCTCGTGCGTTCGGCGCGTCCCGGAAGCGGAGGCGAGACCGACCGCTTCATCGCCTGGGGCCCCGGCCCTCGCGCCAGCCAGGCGCTCATGCTCGCGGTCAGGGCGAAGGCGCTTATCGACGGCCGCCTCGCTCCGTCCATCGACGACGTCGTCGCTCTCGCGGAACCCGTCCTCAAGCACCGCATGGCCCTCTCGTTCGCCGCGCGCGCTGAAGGGCAGGACTTGAGTGCCCTCATCGCGCGCTTGGCGCACGCGGTGGAGTAACGGAATGGCGGCGCCCGAGAGGCGGCTCGACAACGGGTCCGGTCCGGAGCAAAGACGGCGTCTTCGCGCTCGAGCGCGATGCGCATCAGGTCGCCGATCGCCTTCCTGATCTGCTGCTGGAGGCCGACCGCATCGCCCAGACCGTAGCGCACGGCATCCACGGCCGCCGCCGCGCCGGCCCCGGCGAAACCTTCTGGCAGTTCCGCCAATATGGATCGCAGGATTCGTCGACCAGCTCATCGATTGGCGCCGCTCCGCAAGCTCCGACCACCTCTATGTGCGCGAGCGCGAATGGGAAGCCGCCCATACGCTCTGGCTCTGGCCCGACCTTTCGCCGTCGATGGATTTCTCAGAGCCACCTTTCGCCGGTCACCAAGCGCGACCGCGCGCTCGTGCTCATGCTTGCGAGCGCCGAGCTCCTGGTTCGCAGCGGCGAGCGTGTCGGCCTCCTCGGCGTCACGCATTCCGACACAAGCCGCCGCGCCACGCGCCGCCTCGCCGAAGCCATCGTTGCCTCGGGCACATCGCCCCAGCTTGCGTCCGGCCAGCCGTGCAAGGTCAACGCTCAGCCGCTTCTCGGGCGTCATCCTGTTCAGCGACTTCCTCGATCCCATCGAGCTGATCCGCGAGCATGTCGAGGCACTGGCCGCCAGCGGCGCCTCCGGTCATCTCGTGCAGATCCTCGACCCTGCCGAGGAAACGCTGCCCTACGAAGGCCGCACTGAATTCCTTTCGCCGGAAGGCGGCGCAGAGCTGGATTGCCGAACGCGCCGAGACGCCTGCGCGAGCGCTACCAGGCGCGCCTCAAAGCCCACCGCGAAGAGCTGCATTAGCCTCGCGACCCGTCTCGGCTGGTCCTTCATGGTCCATCACACCGACCGCCCGGCAGCCGAGCCGCTTCTGACACTGGTCATGCGCCTCGAAGGCCGTGACGGCGGATATCGCTGGACTCGCCTGCCGCCACCGGCGCACCTGAGCAGCCGTCGGGCGGGCAGGGCTCGCCATGACACTTCGGCGCACTCGCTTTCCTCAGTCCCTGGCTTCTGACAGCGCTCGCATCGCTGCCGCTGATCTATTGGCTGCTGAAGACCGTCCCGCCGCGCCCCAAGCAAGTCGCATTTCCTGCGACGCGCATCCTGGTCGGCCTCGAAAACGACGAGAAAACGCCGGCGAGCACGCCCTGGTGGCTGCTGCTCATTCGCCTGCTCGCCGCCGCGCTCGTCATTTTCGCGCTCGCCGAGCCGGTGCTGAACCCGTACCGCGATCACGCCCTCACGGCACCGGCCCCGTCGTGATCGTGATCGACAACGGCTGGGCCGCAGCCGACGGCTGGCAACGCCGCACTGCTCTTGGCGAGGAACTTCATCGAACGAGGCCCAGCACAGAAGCCGCCCGTCCTCATCGCCGAGACGGCATCGGCCATCGAAGACGCGCATCCATCAATCGAAGCGCCGGCGAGCGCGCGATCGACGCTCGCTGCGCTGGAGCCGCGCCCTTCGCGCCGGACCGCAAAGGCACGCTCGCAGCGCTGAAGCGACACTCGGCAGCAGTCCCAAGAGCGCATCCCAGCATCGTCTGGCTCGCTGATGGCATCGACCACGACGCGAGTGCCGCGCCTTCGCCGACGGCCTCGCAGCTTGCAAGCGCGGCGGTACTTCAGCGTCGTCGCTGAAACGGCCGGCGAGGAAGCGCTCGGGCCTTTCGGCCAGCGTCGGCACGGACGGCAAGCTCGTGGCAAAGGTGATCCGCACGGGCGGCCCCCAGCGCGAAGGCGCGCGTCCACGCCTTTCGGCCCGCGGCCAGCGGCTCGGAGAAACACCGTTTCGTTTCGCTCCCGGCGAAACCGCCCGACTGAGGTCTCATTCGAACTGCCGCTCGAACTGAGAAATCAGGTCACGCGCCTCGAAATCCCGGGCGAGCATTCCGCCGGCGCCGTCAGCCTGCTCGACGGCCGCTCGCAATGGCAGCGCGTCGGCCTGATCTCGGGCGAAAGCCAGGAGCAGTCGCAGCCCCTGCTGGCTCCGCTCTACTACATCGAGAAAGCCGTCCAGCCCTATGCCGAGATCATCCGCTCCAAGGACCACAATCTCGCCAAGGGCATTGACGAGGCTCTGAAGCAGAAATCGAGCGTACTCATGCTGGCCGACATCGGCACGCTCTCCGGCGACGTGAAGGACCGCGTCGCGCCTGGGTCGAAGCGCGGCGGCGTGCTCGTCCGCTTTGCCGGACCCGCGCTGGAAAGCGGCGGCGACGACCTGCTTGCCCGTGGCGTTGAGGATCGGCGGCCGCACGCTTGGCGGCGCGCTGTCATGGTCGAACCCGCAGCCGCTGGCCCCCTTCGACGATAGCAGCCTGTTCGCCGGGCTGACCGTCCCGAAGGATGTCGCCATCAACCGGCAGGTGCTGGCCGATCCCGCGCAGCTCAGCCCGCCATCAAAATCTGGGCCCGCCTGCAGGACGGCACGCCGCTGGTCACCGCCTCGACGCTCGGCGCCGGCCAGATCATCCTCTTCCACGTCACCGCCAACTCGGATTGGTCCAACCTGCCGATCTCGGGCTTGTTCGTCGAGATGATTCGTCGCATTACGGCACTCGGCACGCTGACCTCGGCCGCCGGTGCCGACGAGGCCGCGACACAAGCCGCAACCGCAGAAGATCAGGCCCAAACGGTGGACGCTTTCCCTCCCGTTCAGACGCTCGATGGCTTCGGCATGCTGCGCTCCGCCGCCGCCGACCGCCGAAGCGATCCCCGCCGCAAAGCTCTCGAGCGTGACCGCGAGCCTCATCCATCCACCCGGCTACTACGGCCCGGCCGCCTCTCCTCGCTCGATCAATATCGTCACTGCCCAAGATGGAGCTCGCCCCCTTGCCGGCCCTTCCCCGGGGCTCCCAGCTGCTCGGCTACGAAAGCGAGGCGTCTACGCCGCTGATGCCCTGGCTGCTGACGGCTGCGCTCGCGCTCATCCTCGCCGACATGATCGCCGTCCTGGCCCTGCTGGGCGGAAGCCTGCTGGGCTGGGCTGTTGAGGCCGCGGCCCAGCGCTGCCGCGATGCTGTTCGTTGCTGCCGGAGTCGGCACTCGCTCTCAGCCTCTCACCCATGCCCGCCGCCGCACAGGCCGATACACCCGCGTCGACCGAGCGCCTGCAGAAGCTTGCCCCGCAAGTGACCGACGCCATCGCCCAGAAGGCCACCGAGAACGTCACGCTCGGCTACGTGCTGACCGGCGACGCCGACGACAGACGCAACCAGCAAATCCGGCCTCTCGGGCCTGTCGCGCATCCTGGCCGTCCGCACCGCCGTCGAGCCCGGCGATCCCATCGGCGTCGACATCGTCAACGACGAGATCTCGTTCTACCCGGTCCTCTACTGGCCGGTGATCGAGAACGCCAAGCCGCTGCCGCAGCCGACTCTGGCCAAGATCGACGCCTACATGAAGCAAGGCGGCATGATCATCTTCGACACCCGCGACGCCGGCACCGGCCTGCCCTCGGGCACACGGCTTCGAAGGCCGACGGCACCTGCGCGTTGCAGCGCCTGCTCGGCTCGCTCGACGTGCCCCGCCTAGAACCCGTTCCGGAGGATCACGTACTGACCAAATCGTTCTACCTGCTGCGCACATTCCCGGGCCGCTGGGACAACGGCCGCTCTGGGTGGAAGCAGGCGCCGGGCAGCGACGGCGACGGCCGCAAGGCCCGCCGCGCCGACGGCGTGACCTCCATCATGATCACCTCCAACGACTTCGCCTCTGCCTGGGCGCTCGATGCCTCGGGCCGGCCGCTTTACCCCGTCGTGCCCGGCGGCGAAGACCAGCGCGAGATGGCGCTGCGCACCGGCATCAACATCGTCATGCATGCGCTGACCGGCAACTACAAAGCCGACCAGGTGCACGTCCCGCGCTCTGAGCGCTGCTCGAGACGGCTAATGGCAACAGCAAATGACCGCGCAGCGTCGCCGCGGCGGAGTAACAATGAGCTGGTCGATCGATTTCGCGCCGCTGGTGCCCGGCCCCGCTGTTCTGGGCCGCCGGGCCTCATCGCGCTGGCGCTGACCATCCTGATGTTCGTGAAGCGCAGCCGCGGCGCGCTTGGCGCGCCGCGCCCTCGCCGCGCTGTTCGCGGCACTCGCCAACCCAACATTGCGCGAAGAGGAACGCGAAGGCCTCGCCAACATCGCGCTCGTTGTCGTGGACGAGAGCACGAGCCAGGCGCCTCGAAAAGCGCCCCGATCAATCACGCGCTATCCGCGCCGAGCTCGAAAAGCGCCTCGGCAGCATCAAGAACCTGGAAGTGAAGTGGATCACGGCCGCAAAGCCCGAGGACGGCGCCAGGCCAGGGCACGCAGCTTTTTGCGGCGCTCAACACAGCCCTCACCAACACCGCGCCCGACCGCATCGCCGGCGTCATCATGGTGACGGACGGCCAGGTCCATGACGTGCCCGAAGTCAACGGCGCAGCTCGGCTTCGAAGCGCCCGTTCACGCGCTGCTGACCGGAACGCCCGACGAATTCGACCGCCGCATCGAAACGCTGGAAGACCCCGCGCTACGGCATCGTCGGCCAGTCGCGCGAGATCGAGCTTGCCGTGCGCGAATCCGGCCGCAAGCCCGGATCGCAGCGCACCGGTGACGCTCAAGATCCGCCGCGAGGGCCGCCCCGACGAAATCCGCCGCGCCGACATCGACAAGCCTCAGACCATCGAGATGCCGTTCCCGCACGCCGGCACCAACATCGTGGAGGTCGAGCTGGAAACTGCTCCCGGGCGAGCTGACGCCGGCAAACAACCGCGTCGTCATCGTGGCTGAAGGCGTGCGCGAAAACCTGCGCGTGCTGCTCGTTTCGGGCGAACCTCATGCCGGCGAGCGCACATGGCGCAACCTGCTGAAGTCCGACGCCGCCGTCGACCTCGTCCACTTCACCATTCTGCGTCCGCCCGAAAAGCAGGACGGCACGCCGATCAATCAGCTCTCCCTCATCGCCTTCCCGACGAAGGAGCTGTTCTCGGACAAGATCAAGGATTTCGATCTCATCATCTTTGATCGCTACGAGCATCGCGGCATCCTGCAGCTCATCTACTACGACAACATCGCCCGCTACGTAGAAAACGACGGCGGCGCGGTGCTGATCGCGGCCGGAGACGACTACGCCGCGCAGACGAGCCTTTATCGCACGCCGCTTGTCGCCGATCCTGCCGGCCTCACCCACGGGCCGCGTGCTCGAGGAGCCGTTCAAGGCCAAGATCACCGAGCGACGGCTTCCGCCACCCGGTGACGCAGGGCCTTCCGGGCGCCAATACGCTCGGGCCCCGATCGCGATCCGACATGGGGCCGCTGGTTCCGTCAGGCCGAGGTCCAGACAGATCGCGGCCGCACGGTGATGGAAGGCGCAGAAGGCCGGCCGCTGCTCGTGCTCGACCGCCGCGGCAAAGGCCGCGTCGCCCTGCTGACCTCCGACCACGCCTGGCTATGGGCCCGCGGCTTCGAAGGCGGCGGACCGCACACCGATCTGCTGCGCCGCCTGTCGCACTGGCTGATGAAGGAGCCCGACCTCGAGGAGGAGCGCCTGATCGCCAGCGCCCGCGGCCTGAAGCTCACCATCGAGCGGCGCACGCTCGAGAACACCACCAACCCGGTGACGATCTCGGCGCCCGGCGGCGAGCGCAGCGAAGTGACGCTCGAACAGGAGCGTCCCGGCGTCTGGAAATCGACGGTCGATGTGAAAATCCCGGGCCTCTACAAAGTCGAGACCGAGGGCCCGTCTGGCCTGCTGACGGCCGTCGCCAACGCCGGCGTCGAGGACCCGCGCGAGATGAGCGAAGTCGTCGCCACACAGGCCAAGCTGAAGCCGATCGTCGATCAGACCGGCGGCGGCCAGTTCTGGACTCGCACCTCGACCGGACAACGGCACCCGACGCGGTCGAGCTGCCGCGCATCACCATGCTGTCGAACGCCAAGGTGCTGGCCGGATCGGGCTGGATGGGCCTGCGCGACCGCGAGGCCTTCGTCACGCGCGGCGTCAAGCTCACGCCCATGTTCTCGGGCTTCTTGCGCTCGCCGCGCTGCTCGCCCTCATGGCCGCCGCCTGGTGGCGCGAAGGGCGTTAGCACACAAGCCGTTCCAACCCGCAGGGGTACTACTAGGCCGAAACGCTTTCGGCTCTCCGCAGCGCAACGGAATTACCGCTCGTGAATGAGCCAGCGCAGCCCGCTGGAATTCGATCAGCTCATCGAAATCGTCTCCGATGTGCCGAAGAAATCGCGGCCTCTCTGAGCCGCACGGCGGCGTGATGTCGACGAGAGTGCCATCCCGCTTTTCGACGACCGAATGGGGCACGAACATGAAGCCCTCATCGCCGCGATCGACGACGAACCATCCGCGCACCGCCTTGCAGCTCTCTACCAGGGCATAAAAGTCGGCATTGGCGTGGCAAAGACCGGGGTGCGGCCGCCAGTGACTGACGTGCACGTCGAGGAACGGCACTTCGATGCTTCCGCTCTGCGCGCATAAAGCTTTGAAGCGAGGTTGCTCAGCTCTTTCGGCTGGCTCACGTCGCGTTCCGCTGCATCAAAAATCCCCAATGCCGATTTTCGGTCCTCACCAGTCGAGCACTGGCGCCGATCTGCCCTTATCTTAGAGAGCAAACAAGGAGCTTCCCTGCTCACTTCCCCTCCGGGCTGACTTCCCAAGCCTTGCTTCCGACCGCATTCCGCCCTTCGAGCGCGGCCTCAGCCCCCCTCGCGAAACCTATTCGTGATCGGATAGCGCCGGTCGCGGCCGAAGTTCCGCGACGAGATCTTGACGCCCGGCGCCGCCTGCCGCCGCTTGTATTCGGCGAGATAGAGCAGCCGCTCGACCTTCTTCACCACCTCGGGATCATGGCCGCGCGCGACGATGTCGGCCACGCGGCACTCATGCTCGACCAGGCATGAGGATGTCGTCCAGCACCTCGTACGGCGGCAGGCTGTCCTGGTCCTTCTGGTTCTCGCGCAGCTCCGCCGTCGGCGCCTTGGTCAGGATGTTCTCGGGATGACGACGCCCTCGGGCCCCAGGCCGCCCTCCGGCACATGCGCGTTGCGCCAGCGCGCCAGCCGGTAGACCTCCATCTTGTAGAGATCCTTGATCGGATTGAAGCCGCCGTTCATGTCGCCATAGAGCGTGGCGTAGCCGACGGACATCTCGCTCTTGTTGCCGGTGGTCAGCACCATGGCGCCGAACTTGTTGGAGATCGCCATCAGGATGACGCCGCGCATGCGCGTCTGGATGTTCTCCTCGGTGATGTCCGGCGCCTTGCCCGCAAACAGCTTGGCGAGCGACGTGTCGACGCCGCTCACCGCCGCCGCGATCGGCACGGTGTCGTAGCGCACGCCCAGCGCCCGGCGCAGGCGGCCGCATCCGCGAGGCTCTCGTTCGACGTGTAGCGGTAGGGCAGCATCACGCAGTGCACGCGGTCGGGCCCCAGCGCATCGACGGCCAGAGCCGCGACCAGCGCGCAGTCGACGCCGCCCGAAAGCCCCAGCACCACGCCGGGAAAGCCGTTCTTGTCGACGTAGTCGCGCAGGCCCAGCACGCAGGCGTGATAGGCGGCCGCGTCGCCCTCGGCAATGGGCGCGACCTCGCCCGGCGCACAGCGCCAGCCGTTTTGCCGCGCGTCCATTCCGTGATCGTGAACGCCTCGTCCCAGGCCGGCAGCTGCACGGCGAGCCTGTGATCGGCATTGAGCACGAACGAGGCGCCGTCGAACACCAGCTCGTCCTGGCCGCCGACCTGATTGACATAGATGAGCGGCAGGCCGGTCTCGGTGACGCGCGCCACGGCGACGTTCATGCGCAGGTCGGGCTTGGGCCAGTCGAACGGCGAGCCGTTGGGCAGATCAGGATCTCCGAGCCGGTCTCCGCCAGGCACTCGCACACCTCGTCCTTCCAGATGTCCTCGCAGATCGGCACGCCGATGCGCACGCCGCGGAAATCGACCGGCCCCGGCACGGGCCCGCATCGAACACGCGCTTCTCGTCGAACACGCCGTAGTTCGGCAGATCGACCTTGTAGCGCACGGCCTGGATGCCGCCGCCGTCGAGCAGCACCGCCGCGTTGTAGAGCTTGCCGTCCTCCGGCCAGATGGTGCCGACGAGAACCGCGGGCCGCCGGCAGGAGCTCGCTCGCCAGCCGCTCGACGCGCGCCCGCGCCGCGCGCTGGAACGCCGGCTTGCGCACCAGGTCCTCGGGCGGATAGCCGGTGATGAACAGCTCGGGGAAAACGACGAGGTCGGCGCCGCCCTTGGCCGCCCGCTCATGCGCCGCCAGCAGCTTCTGGGCATTGCCCTCGAGGTCGCCGACGGTCGGATTGAGCTGCGCCAGCGCGATGCGAAGGCTGCTCTGAGGTGGGGAGGGGGTGGTCTCGCTCATGCGCCGACTTTAGAAAACACGGAACGTCCGGTCTACGCCCGCAAGCCAACGAGCTTGTAAATTGCCTTAGTCCCCCAAGCCTCCAAAGATCGCACCCTGAGATTTACCATGCACGGCGACCGGAACTGGTATCTACACGTCGATTGCATGGCCTCGTGCGATCGCCGCCGCGCCTGCCATGAGCAAGGGAAACGCGACAGCCCATAGGATGGCGATGAGCAGCACACCCGCAAATATAGGCTCATGAAAAGTCATGGCGCCCAGACGCGAGCCCGCCAGATAGGACAACGGCGCACCGACCAGACCGAACAGGATTTGCAGGCTCCAGCGCCCATGCAGCCAGCTTAGAAGCTCGTTGGTGATGGCAGCGAAGCCGACCCACATGGCCAGAATCCAGACCCGGCGGCAAAGCCGCGACCGGGCCAGGGGACGCGTAGCTCACGAGTCCGCTGCCGAGGAATACCGTCTCGACCACGAGCCCGGCGCCAAGACCCAGCGCTGCGAGCTTCCCCACGTCGACCGGCGCCTCCGACATCAGAGCAAGCACGGCTACGGCTATGAGAGTTGCGGCGATCCCAACGAGGGAGCTGCCCTGGGCAGCTCCCAAAACGCAGACGAACCAGCTCAGCTGGAACAAAGTTGCATTGATCAGCAGCCGCGTTTTTCCCGATCTCATCTTGGCCAGTGCGCCCTGAGCTAGGGTACGATCCTTTGCCTGGACTACGCACCCCGCTCGAGAACCGATCACCGGGCCGGGCAGTGCCGGCCCTAAGCCAGCGCTGCCGCCAGCGGCGGAGCGATACCGAAAGCCTCACGCTCGCGCTTCATGCGCTCGGCCACCAGGAAAGCCAGCTCCAGCGACTGGTCCGCATTGAGGCGCGGGTCGCAGTGCGTGTGGTAACGGTCCTGGAGGTCCATCTCCGAGATCATCGCCGCGCCGCCCGTGCATTCGGTCACGTTCTGCCCGGTCATCTCGACGTGGATGCCGCCGGCATGCGTACCCTCGGCGCGGTGCACGTCGAAGAAGGTCTCGACCTCCTTCAGGATGCGGTCGAACGGCCGCGTCTTGTAGCCGGTGGCGGCGCTGATCGTGTTGCCGTGCATGGGATCGCACGACCACACCACCGTGCGGCCGGCCTTCTGCACGGCGCGGATGAGCTTCGGCAGATGCTGGCCGACCTTCTCATGCCCGAAGCGGCAGATGAGCGTAATGCGGCCCGGCTCGTCCTTCGGATTGAGAATGTCGATCAGGCGCAGCAGGCCGTCGCCATCCAGCGACGGACCGCACTTGAGGCCGATCGGATTCTTCACGCCGCGGCAGAACTCGACGTGCGCATGGTCCGGCTGGCGCGTGCGGTCGCCGATCCAGATCATGTGTCCACTGGTGGCATAGTAATCGCCGCTGGTGGAATCGAGCCGCGTCAGCGCCTGCTCGTAACCGAGAAGCAGCGCCTCGTGGCTGGTGTAGAAGCTCGTCGTCCGGAGCTGCGGCGTGTTCTCGCTCGTGATGCCGCAGGCGCGCATGAAGCCCAGCGTCTCGGCGATGCGATCGGCGAGCTCCTGGTAGCGGTGGCCCTGCGGGCTGTCCTTGACGAAGCCCATGTTCCACTGGTGCACGCGCTCGAGATCGGCATAGCCGCCGGTCGCGAAGGCGCGGATCAGGTTCAGCGTCGCCGCCGACTGGCGGTAGGCCTCGATCTGGCGCTCCGGATCGGGGATGCGCGACTCGGGCGTGAACTCGGGCCCATTGATGATGTCGCCGCGATAGCTCGGCAGCTCCACGTCGCCCTTCTTCTCGTTCGGCGACGAGCGCGGCTTCGCGAACTGCCCGGCAATGCGGCCGACCTTCACCACCGGCGAGCCGCCGGCATAGGTGAGCACGACCGCCATCTGCAGGAACACGCGGAAGAAATCGCGGATGTTGTCGGCGCGGTGCTCGAGGAAGCTCTCGGCGCAGTCGCCGCCCTGCAACAGGAAGCCTTGGCCGGCCGCAACCTGCGCCAGCGACTTCTTGAGCTCACGCGCCTCGCCCGCGAATACCAGCGGCGGGAAGGTCGCGAGCTTGGCCTCGACGTCCCGGAGGACGGCGGCGTTCGGGTAATCCGGCACCTGCACGATCGGCAGCGAGCGCCAGCTTTCAGGCGACCACGGTGTAGCCATTTCAACTCTCCCCACACGAAACGGGCGACCTGCCGCGCTCCGTGCCACGTTATGATGCGTCGAATGCCGTCATATGAGGATCGCTCTCGATTTCGCCAAGCGTCGAACGAGCGGCGCGGGCCTCGGATGTCGGAGCGCGACGGTGTGACGGCGCTTATAGGACAAGACGCCCGGCAAAACTAGCTCGAGTGCTTCCGGAAAAGTGGCAACCGGTTTTCCGATAAGAAGCACGGCCCACAAAGACCGTAGCGTTAATGAAATCCGAAGGCCATTTCAGGTCCTTGGACGTCCGCAAATGAAAACGGCGGCCGGATTTTACCCGGCCGCCGTTGGATTTAGAGTGTCGCTGGCCTATTCGGCAACGCGGCGGCGGCGGCGCTGCGGTCCACCCTCGAGGCCGCCAGGCCCCACGAGCGCCTTGTCGCCGCCCTTGGCCTTTTCCTTGTCGATGAGCTCGTCGCGCTTGGCCGCAACGCGGCGCAGGCCGCGCAGCATGCCGCCCGTGCCGGCCGGGATAAGGCGGCCGACGATGACGTTCTCCTTGAGGCCCTCGAGCGTGTCCGACTTGCCGATGACGGCCGCGTCGGTGAGCACGCGCGTGGTCTCCTGGAACGACGCCGCGGAGATGAACGAACGGGTCTGCAGCGACGCCTTGGTGATGCCGAGCAGAACCGGTGTCGCGACTGCCGGCCGCTTGCCGTCCTTCTCCGCCTTGGCGTTCACCTCGTCGAACTCGATGCGATCGATCTGCTCGCCCTTGATCAGGTCGGTCTCGCCCGTGTCCGTGATCTCGACCTTCTGCAGCATCTGCCGAACGATGACCTCGATGTGCTTGTCGTTGATGGTCACGCCCTGCAGACGGTAGACGTCCTGGATCTCGTTGATCAGGTAGTTCGCGAGCTCCTCGACGCCCTTGATCGCCAGAATGTCGTGCGGCGCCGGGTTGCCGTCGTAGATGTAATCGCCGCGCTCGATGTGGTCGCCGGGCTGGACGGCCAAGCTCTTGCCGCGCGGGATCAGGTACTCGACCGGCTCGGCGTTTTCGTCGTCGGGCTTGATCGTGATGCGCTGCTTGTTCTTGTAGTCCTTGCCGAACTCGACCGTGCCCGAGACCTCGCGAATGATGGCGTGGTCCTTCGGACGGCGGGCCTCGAACAGCTCGGCAACGCGCGGCAGACCGCCCGTGATGTCGCCCGACTTGGCGGAGGCGAGCGGGATACGCGCGATGACGTCGCCCGCCTTGACCTCCTGGCCGGGCTCGACCGACAGAATGGCCTCGACCGTGCAGCAGGTAGCGGGCATCGCCGCCACGTGCCACCTTGATCGGCTTGCCCTTGTTGTCCTTGATCGACGATCGCAGGCTTCAGCTCGGAGCCACGCGGCGTCGCGCGCCAGTCGACGATGACGCGGTTGGTGGTGCCCTTCACCTCGTCCGTCTGCTCGCGCACCGAGGCGCCGTCGATCAGATCCTCGAACTCGACCTTGCCGGTCGCCTCGGTGAGGATCGGACGCGTGTAGGGATCCCACTGCGCCAGCTTGGTGCCGCGCTTGACCTCGTCGCCTTCGTCGACGTGCACGCGGGCGCCGTACTGCACCTTGTGGGTCGCCAGCTCCTTGCCCGACTGGTCGACGATGACGATCGCCATGGTGCGGCGTCATGGCGACATGACGGCCCTGGCCGTCCTTCACGATGGCGCGGTTCTTGATCTTCACCTTGCCGTTGAAGTTCGACTCGATGAACGACTAGTCGACGACGTTGGCCGTGCCGCCGATGTGGAACGTACGCATCGTGAGCTGCGTGCCCGGCTCGCCGATCGACTGGGCGGCGATGACGCCGACCGCCTCGCCGATGTTGACCGGCGTGCCGCGCGCGAGATCGCGGCCGTAGCACTTGCCGCACACGCCGGTGATGGTCTCGCAGGTCAGCACCGAGCGGATGCGAACTTCCTGGATCTGCGCCTTCTCGATCGCTTCGGCGTGACGCTCCTCGATCAGCTCGCCGGCCTTGACGATGACCGTCTCTCGCCGCCGTCGGCCGGCGGCGCATATGTCCTCGGCCGCGGTACGGCCGAGCACGCGTGCGCCGAGCGAGACGATGACCTGGCCGGCGTCGACCACGGCCTGCACGTTGATGCCGCCGTCGGTTCCGCAATCCTCCTCGTAGATGATGCTGTCCTGCGCCACGTCGACGAGACGGCGCGTCAGGTAGCCCGAGTTGGCGGTCTTCAACGCCGTGTCGGCGAGGCCCTTGCGGGCGCCGTGCGTCGAGTTGAAGTACTCGAGCACCGACAGGCCTTCCTTGAAGTTCGAGATGATCGGCGTCTCGATGATCTCGCCCGACGGCTTGGTCATCAGGCCGCGCATGCCGGCGAGCTGCTTCATCTGCGCCGGCGAGCCGCGCGCACCGGAGTGGCTCATCATGTAGATCGAGTTGACCTGCTTCTCGCGGCCGTTCTCGTCCTTCTGCGTCGGCGAGATGCGGTCCATCATCTCCTTGGCGATCTGGTCGGTGCACTTCGACCAGGCGTCGACCACCTTGTTGTACTTCTCGAGCTGGGTGATGAGGCCGTCGTTGTACTGCTGCTCGAACTCGCGCACGAGCTCGGTCGTCTCGTGCGACGATCTTGGCCTTGGTGTCGGGGATCACCATGTCGTCCTTGCCGAACGAGATGCCGGCCTTGAACGCGTGGTAGAAGCCGAGCGCCATGATGCGGTCGCAGAAGATCACCGTCTCCTTCTGACCGCAGTTGCGGTAGACGGCATCGATCATGCCGGAGATGGCCTTCTTGGTCAGCAGCTGGTTGACGAGCGCGAACTTCACGCCCGGCTTCTTCGGCAGCAGCTCGCCCAGGATCATGCGGCCCGGCGTGGTCTCGTGCACCTCGACCACCTCGTTGCCTTCTGTCATCGACGGCGTGGAAGCGGCCCTTGACCTTGGCGTGCAGCGTCACGGCGCCGGCCTCGAGCGCGTGGCGCACCTCGCCGACCGAGCCGAAGCAGCATGCCCTCGCCCGGCTCCTTGTCGCGCATGATCGACAGGTAGTAGAGGCCGAGCACGATGTCCTGCGTCGGCACGATGATGGGCGAGCCGTTGGCCGGATGCAGGATGTTGTTGGTCGACATCATCAGCACGCGCGCTTCGAGCTGCGCTTCGAGCGACAGCGGCACGTGCACGGCCATCTGGTCGCCGTCGAAGTCGGCGTTGAAGGCCGCGCAGACCAGCGGATGCAGCTGGATCGCCTTGCCCTCGATCAGCGTCGGCTCGAACGCCTGGATGCCGAGGCGATGCAGCGTCGGCGCGCGGTTGAGCAGCACCGGATGCTCGCGGATGACCTCGTCGAGGACGTCCCAGACCTCGGGCTTCTCCTTCTCGACCAGCTTCTTGGCCTGCTTCACGGTCGCCGCCTGGCCGAGGGCCTGCAGGCGCGCGTAGATGAACGGCTTGAACAGCTCGAGCGCCATCTTCTTCGGCAGGCCGCACTGGTGCAGCTTCAGCTCGGGACCGACGACGATCACCGAGCGGCCGGAGTAGTCGACGCGCTTGCCGAGCAGGTTCTGGCGGAAGCGGCCCTGCTTGCCCTTCAGCATGTCGGCGAGCGACTTCAGCGGACGCTTGTTGGCGCCCGTGATGACGCGGCCGCGGCGGCCGTTGTCGAACAGCGCGTCGACCGACTCCTGCAGCATGCGCTTCTCGTTGCGGATGATGATGTCGGGCGCGCGCAGCTCCATCAGCCGCTTCAGGCGGTTGTTGCGGTTGATGACGCGGCGGTAGAGATCGTTGAGGTCGGACGTGGCGAAGCGGCCGCCGTCGAGCGGCACGAGCGGGCGCAGCTCCGGCGGGATCACCGGCACGACGGTCAGGATCATCCACTCGGGCTGGTTGCCGCATCTCGATGAACGCCTCGATCACCTTGAGGCGCTTGCCGAGCTTCTTGGGCTTGAGCTCGGTCGTCGCCTCGGCGATCTCCTGGCGCAGGTCGTCGCGGATCTTCGGCAGGTCCATGGCCGATCAGCAGCTCGCGGATGGCCTCGGCGCCGATGCCGGCGGTGAAGCTGTCCGGGCCGTGCTCGTCGAGCGCCTGGTTGTACTGCTCCTCGGTCAGGAGCTGCTTCTCCTTGAAGGGCGTGATGCCGGGCTCGATGACGATGTAGTTCTCGAAGTAGAGGACGCGCTCGAGGTCCTTGAGCGTCATGTCGAGCAGCAGGCCGATGCGCGAGGGCAGCGACTTCAGGAACCAGATGTGGGCGACGGGCGCGGCGAGCTCGATGTGGCCCATGCGCTCGCGGCGCACCTTGGCGAGCGTCACCTCGACGCCGCACTTCTCGCAGATCAGGCCCTTGTACTTCATGCGCTTGTACTTGCCGCACAAGCACTCGTAGTCCTTGATCGGTCCGAAGATGCGCGCGCAGAACAGGCCGTCGCGCTCCGGCTTGAACGTGCGGTAGTTGATCGTCTCGGGCTTCTTGATCTCGCCGAACGACCACGACAGGATGTCGTCGGGGCTCGCGATCGAGATCTTGATCTGGTCGAACGTCGGAAGCGGCGCCTGCGTCTTGAAGAGGTTGGTGATCTCGTTCATCGGCTCTCTCCATTCGGGGCGTGGGCCGGCGACCCCGTGTCAGACTTGCGCGATCCGGATCGCGGTCGATCCTCGCAGAAACGGGCTCTGGCGTCGTTGAGCCCTCAGATCGCGATGCGCGGCTTCACGCGCCGATGCCCGGCGCCCATCGACGGCCCTGGACGAGAAGTTCAATCGGTCACTCGGCCGCGCGGGCGGCAGCTGCGGACTGCTTCGACGGCGGCTCCTCCTCGGGTGCCGGCGATGGCTGGCACGTCCGAGTTCGACGAGCTCGACGTTGAGGCCCAGCGCCCGCATTTCCTTGACGAGCACGTTGAAGCTCTCCGGCATGCCGGCTTCGAACGCGTCGTCGCCGCGCACGATCGCCTCGTAGACCTTGGTGCGGCCGGCGACGTCGTCCGACTTCACCGTCAGCATCTCCTGCAGCGTGTAGGCGGCGCCGTAGGCTTCGAGCGCCCACACCTCCATTTCGCCGAAGCGCTGGCCGCCGAACTGCGCCTTGCCGCCCAGCGGCTGCTGGGTGACGAGGCGTACGGGCCGATGGAGCGTGCGTGGATCTTGTCGTCGACAAGGTGGTGCAGCTTCAGGATGTACTTGTAGCCGACCGTCACCTTGCGATCGAACGGCTCGCCGGTGCGGCCGTCGAACAGCGTCACCTGGCCCGCTGGTGTCGAAGCCGGCCAGCTTCAGCATGTCGACGATGTCGGCTCCTTGGCGCCGTCGAACACCGGCGTCGCGATCGGCACGCCCTTGGTCAGCTTCTCGGCGATCTGCGGCCAGCTCGTCGTCCTTGACGGACGCCTTGATCTCGTCCTTGCCGTAGATCTTCGGTCATCGCGTCGCGCAGCTGCTTGGCCTTGCCCGACTGGCATGGAACTCCTGCAGCGCCTCGTCGATGATGCGGCCAAGGCCACGGCAGGCCCAGCCCATGATGCGTCTCGAGGATCTGCCCGACGTTCATGCGGCGACGGCACGCCGAGCGGGTTGAGCACCACGTCGACGTGCGTGCCGTCCTCGAGGAACGGCATGTCCTCGCACGGCACGATCATCGACACGACGCCCTTGTTGCCGTGACGGCCGGCCATCTTGTCGCCCGGCTGGATCTTGCGCTTCACGGCGACGAAGACCTTGACCATCTTCATGACGCCGGGAGGCAGCTCGTCGCCGCGCTGCAGCTTGTCGACCTTGTCGACGAAGCGGCGCTCGAGGCTCTTCTTGGCCTCCTCGTACTGCTTGTTGATGGCCTCGATCTCGGCCTGGGCCTTCTCGTCCTTGAGGCCGATCTCCCACCACTGGCTGCGCGGAATGTCCGTCGAGGATCTCGTCGTCGATGTGCGGTGCCCTTGCGAGCCCCCTTCGGACCCTTCGCGACTTCCTTGCCGATGCAGGGCGTCCTTGAGACGCGCATAGACGTTGCGGTCGAGGATCTGCATCTCGTCGTCGCGGTCCTTGGCGAGACGCTCGATCTCCTCGCGCTCGATCGCCATCGCACGCTCGTCCTTCTCGACGCCGTGACGATTGAAGACGCGCACCTCGACGACCGTGCCGGAGACGCCCGGCGGCAGGCGCAGCGACGTATCGCGCACGTCGGAAGCCTTCTCGCCGAAGATGGCGCGCAGCAGCTTCTCTTCCGGCGTCATCGGGCTCTCGCCCTTCGGCGTGATCTTGCCGACGAGGATGTCGCCCGGGTTCACCTCGGCGCCGATGTAGACGATGCCGGCCTCGTCGAGGTTCTTCAGCGCCTCTTCCGAGACGTTCGGAATGTCGCGCGTGATCTCCTCCGGCCCGAGCTTGGTGTCGCGGGCCATCACCTCGAATTCCTCGATGTGGATCGAGGTGAAGATGTCGTCGGACACGACGCGCTCGGAGAGGAGGATGGAGTCCTCGAAGTTGTAGCCCATCCACGGCATGAACGCGACGAGCACGTTCTTGCCGAGCGCCAGATCGCCGAGGTCGGTCGAGGGACCGTCGGCGATGATCTCGCCGGCTTCGACGCGGTCACCGACGTTGCATCAGCGGACGCTGGTTGATGCAGGTGTTCTGGTTCGAGCGCTGGAACTTGCGCAGGCGATAGATGTCGACGCCCGGCTTCGACGGATCGGTCTCGTCCGTGGCGCGGATAACGATACGCGTGGCGTCCACCTGATCGACGATGCCGGCGCGGCGGGCCGCGATGGCGGCGCCGGAGTCGCGGGCGACGACCTCTTCCATGCCGGTGCCGACGAGCGGCGCCTCGGCCTTGACGAGCGGCACGGCCTGACGCTGCATGTTCGAGCCCATGAGGGCGCGGTTGGCGTCGTCGTTCTCGAGGAACGGAATGAGCGCCGCGGCGACCGACACGAGCTGCTTCGGCGACACGTCGATGTAGTCGACCTTGTCCACGGCGACACGAGCAGCACGTCGCCGTTGATAGCGGCAGGTGACGAGATCCTCGGTGAGGTTGCCCTTGGCGTCGATCTCGGCGTTGGCCTGGGCGACGTGGTGGCGCATCTCTTCCATGGCGGAGAGATAGACCACGTTGTCGGTGACCTTGCCGTCCTTGACCTTGCGGTAGGGGCTCTCGATGAAGCCGTACTTGTTCACGCGCGCGAACGTCGCGAGCGAGTTGATGAGGCCGATGTTCGGGCCTTCCGGCGTCTCGATGGGGCAGATGCGGCCGTAGTGCGTCGGATGCACGTCGCGCACCTCGAAGCCGGCGCGCTCGCGCGTCAGACCGCCCGGGCCAAGCGCCGAGAGACGGCGCTTGTGGGTGATCTCCGACAGCGGGTTGGTCTGGTCCATGAACTGCGACAGCTGCGACGAGCCGAAGAACTCGCGCACGGCGGCGGCCGCCGGCTTGGCGTTGATCAGATCCTGCGGCATCACCGTGTCGATCTCGACCGAGCTCATGCGCTCCTTGATGGCGCGCTCCATGCGCAGCAGGCCGACGCGATACTGGTTCTCCATCAGCTCGCCGACCGAGCGCACGCGCCGGTTGCCGAGATGATCGATGTCGTCGATCTCGCCGCGGCCGTCGCGCAGGTCCACGAGCGTCTTGATGACCGCGAGGATGTCCTCGCGGCGCAGCACGCGCATGGTGTCCGGCGCGTCGAGCTCGAGGCGCATGTTCATCTTCACGCGGCCGACGGCCGAGAGGTCGTAGCGCTCGCTGTCGAAGAACAGGCTGTGGAACAGATTGGTCGCCGCCTCGATGGTCGGCGGCTCGCCCGGGCGCATGACCCGGTAGATGTCCATCAGCGCTTCCTGGCCGTTCGAGTTCTTGTCGATGTTGAGCGTGTTGCGGATGAACGGCCCGATGTTGACGTGATCGATGTCGAGGATCGTGGAATTCCTTGACCTTCTGATCCTTCAGCTCGGCAAGCAGCTTCGCGTCCAGCTCATCGCCGGCTTCGGCGTAGATCGTGCCCGCTCTCGAGGTCGACGATGTCGTCGGCGATGTAGCGGCCGGCGAGATCCTCGGACGAGACGAGCACTTCCTTGAGGCCGTTCTCGGCCAGCTCGCGCGCCTTGCGCGCGGTGATCTTCTCGCCGGCCTTGGCCACGACTTCGCCCGTACTTGGCGTCCATGAGGTCGGCGAGCGGCGTCATGCCGCGCATCTTCTCGGCCATGAACGGCATCTTCCAGCCGCGCTTCGATTCCTTGATCGGAATCTGCTTGTAGAACGTCGACAGGATCTCTTCGTCGTCGAGGCCCAGCGCATACAGCAGCGTCGTCACCGGCAGCTTGCGGCGACGGTCGATGCGCACATAGACGATGTCCTTGGCGTCGAACTCGAAGTCGAGCCACGAGCCGCGATAGGGAATGATGCGCGCGGCGAACAGCAGCTTGCCCGAGGCATGCGTGCGCCCGCGGTCGTGATCGAAGAACACGCCCGGCGAACGGTGCATCTGCGAGACGATGACGCGCTCGGTGCCGTTGATGACGAAGGTGCCGTTCGATCGTCATGAGCGGCATGTCGCCCATGTAGACGTCCTGCTCCTTGACGTCCTTGATCGACTTGGAGCCCGTCTCCTCGTTCACATCGAACACGATCAGGCGCAGCTTGACCTTCAGCGGCGCCGAGAAGGTCATGTCGCGCTGCATGCACTCGTCGACGTCGTACTTCGGCGGCTCGAACTCGTAGCGCACGAACTCGAGCGTCGCGCGGCCCGAGAAATCCGAGATCGGGAACACCGACTTGAACACCGCCTGCAGGCCGTGATCGTCGGAACGGCCGCCGGGCGGCTCCTTGACCATCAGGAAGTCGTCGTAGGAGCTCTTCTGAACCTCGATGAGGTTCGGCATCTCTGCGACTTCGCGGATGGATCCGAATTTCTTCCGAATGCGCTTGCGGCCGTTGAACGTCTCAGCCATGTCCGCTCCTTGTCGATCGGGGTCGCGCAGGTGACGGCACCGCGCGCCTTGCTGCTTGTCGCTGCGCGAGGGTCGCCATTACCGCGCTTCGCTTTGAACCTTTAAACGGCTCGCCGGAGGGCCCGTTCGCGGGTTGCATGACCCGCTCAAGACCCTCCGGAGAACCGTCTAGGTAGCCTGCCATTGCGGGACAGCAGGCAGGCAGGACCATCGGCATTTCACCGCTGCCCGCTGCCTGCTGCCCATTGCCTTACTTCACCTCGACGACCGCGCCCTGGTCCTCGAGCTGCTTCTTGAGCTTGGCAGCCTCGTCCTTGGAGACGCCTTCCTTCACGGTCTTGCCGCCGGCCTCGACGAGGTCCTTGGCTTCCTTGAGGCCGAGGCCCGTGATGGCGCGGACTTCCTTGATGACGTTGATCTTCTTGTCGCCGCCCGACTTCAGGATGACGGTGAACTCGGTCTGCTCCTCGACAGCAGCAGCGGCAGCGCGCGGGAGCCGCGGCAACGGCGACGGCAGCAGCAGCCGACACGCCCCACTTCTCTTCGAGAAGCTTGGCAAGCTCAGCGGCTTCGAGAACGGTGAGCTTCGAGAGATCGTCAACGATCTTTGCGAGATCCGACATTGTATTATTCCTTCCGGTTTGAGCCTTCGATGAGTGGCAGTCGTTGTACTGCGGTCTATCAGATGTCGTGCGCGCCGTTCGCGAGCGTCGCCCATGCCGTTATGCGGCTTCGCCTTGCGATGCCTTGGCCTGGATGACGCGCGCGAGCTGTGCGCCCGGCTCTGCGACCGTGCGGGCGATCTTCGTCGCCGGCGCGTTCAAGAGACCGATGAGCTTGGCTCTGAGCTCATCCAGCGAGGGCAGTTCGGCGAGCGCTTTGACGCCGTTCGCGTCGAGGACCGTCGATGCCCATCGCGCCGCCGAGGATGACGAGCTTCTCGTTCTCCTTGGCGTACTTGACGGCGACCTTCGCCGCGGCGATCGGATCCTTCGAGTAGGCCAGCATGGTCGGCCCCTTCAAGAGATCGGAAATGCCTTCGGCGTCGGTGTCCTTGAGCGCGAGCTTCACCAGCTTGTTCTTGGCCACCTTGACAGAGCCGCCAGCTTCTTTAACGCGCTTGCGGAACTCTGCCGATTGAGCGGCCACCATGCCGGTGTTGTGGGCGACGACGACCACGCCCGTGTCTTTCAACACGTCGTGGAGCGACGTCACGAGCGCCTGTTTTGCGGCTCTATCCACCTGCTCACTCCAGGTTGCGGATCGGCCTCGTTCGGAGCCCGTCCGCGGGTTGCACCTTGCCGCAGCTTCGGACATTCCCGCTAAGGAGTGCCGCTGCGACGCTCGTCCTGTCCCGACCGCGCGCTCGTGAGGCGGCACGGTGCTGACCCAGAAGGCTCAAACCGGCTCTGCCCGAAGGCACGAAACCGGGTGGTCTCCCGTCTCATGCGGGCCCTCGATTCGAGGCTTAAGCTGTCAGCACGGAAGACCCGGATCGGCGCCCATCAATCTCGGACAGGTCTCCGGCCGGTCGACCCGAAGCGGTCCTCGCGGCCGGAGATCCGCGTGCCGCACCATGCGACCGCGGCCCGGAATTCGTGATAGCTCAGCCCGGGCTTAGCCCTGAGGCTGCGCCGCCGTAACGGCAGGCCGGTCTCGATCTTGAAGCCAGGCCCCATGGTCGAGCTGATCGAAACCTTCTTGATGTACGTGCCCTTGGCACCCGGCGGCTTCGCCTTCACCACCGCATCGACGAACGCCTTGATGTTCTCGACGAGCGCCTTCTCCGTGAAGCTCGCCTTGCCGACGCCGGCGTGCACGATGCCGGCCTTCTCGACGCGGAACTCGACCGAGCCGCCCTTGGCGCCCTTGACGGCGCCGACGACGTCCATGGTCACCGTGCCGACGCGCGGGTTCGGCATCAGGCCGCGCGGGCCGAGCACCTTACCGAGACGGCCGACGAGGCCCATCATGTCGGGCGTCGCGATGCAGCGATCGAAGTTGATCGTGCCCTTCGACACGATCTCGACCAGATCCTCCGCGCCGACGACGTCGGCACCGGCGGCCTTGGCCTCTTCGGCCTTGGCGCCGCGCGCGAACACGGCAACGCGCGCCGTACGGCCGGAGCCGTTCGGCAGATTGCACACGCCGCGCACCATCTGGTCGGCGTGCTTCGGATCGACGCCGAGGTTCATCGCCACCTCGACCGTCTCGTCGAACTTCGCCTTGGCGCGCTGCCTTGACGAGCTTCACGGCTTCTTCGATCGACGTAGGCCTTGTTGCGGTCGATGCCCTTCGCGGACGCTCGGCATTGCGCTTGCCACCGGCCACGAGCGCCTCTCCTTGATCGGCTCTGACGGCGGACTTCTTCGCAGTTTGCTTCTTTTGCCATGGTTCTTACTCCTCCACCTGAAGGCCCATCGAGCGGGCGGAGCCAGCGATCGTCTTGGCAGCCTGATCGAGATCGTCGGTGTTCAGGTCCTTGATCTTCACCTTCGCGATGTCGCGCAGCTGCGCCATCGTGATCGAGCCGGCGACGTCGCGGCCGGGGTTCTTCGAGCCCGAGCCGCTTGCCAGTCGCTTCATGCCGGCTGCCTTCTTGATGAAGAAGGTCGCCGGCGGCGTGCGCATCTCGAACGTGAACGAGCGGTCGGAGAAGACCGTGATCTTCACCGGGATCGGCGTGCCCTGCTCCATGTCCTTCGTCTTGGCGTTGAAGGACTTGCAGAACTCCATGATGTTGACGCCGCGCTGACCGAGCGCGGGTCCGATCGGCGGAGAGGGATTGGCCGCCCCCGCCGGCACCTGCAGATTGATGTAGCCGTCAATTTTCTTCGCCATCGTCTCCCCTAAGCTTTACGGGAAGCTCTCGCTTCCCAGGGTTAGCGGTCAGCGGGCCAAGCTTCGGCCCTCCCGCGAGTCCTGCCGTGGGCCTGCCGCACGTCGCCGCGGTCTGATCCTTTCAGGGCTGCCCCGCCGACCGGCGCTTGCGCCCGGATCGCAAGTCCTGCCGGCATCGAAGCGCCGGGCTGATCTCAAGCCGGCACCTTCTCCACCTGGCCGAACTCGAGTTCGACCGGCGTCTTGCGGCCGAAGATCGACACGCCGACCTTGAGCCGCGAACGCTCCCCGTCGACCTCTTCCACCTCGCCCTGGAACGAGGCGAACGGCCCGTCGACGACTTTGACCTGCTCGCCCACCTCGTAGATGATCGAGGGCTTCGGACGCTCCACGCCTTCCTTCACCTGATTGAGGATGCGCGCCGCCTCATCGTCCGAGATCGCGATCGGCTTGTTGTCGGCGCCGAGAAACCCGGTGACCTTCGGCGTGTTCTTGATGAGCACGAACGCCGCGTCCGACATCTCCATCTTCACCAGCACGTAGCCGGGCAGGAACTTCCGCTCGGCCTGCACCTTGCGGCCGCGCTTGACCTCGACGACCTCTTCGGTCGGCACCACCACTTCGCTCGAACAGATGCATCGAGCCCGGCTGCCCTGGCGCGCTCCTTGATGGCGTCCGCCACCTTGCGCTCGAAGTTCGTGTAGGCGTGCACGATGTACCAGCGCTTGGCCATTCTCAAATTCGTCTCTATTCCGTGCCTTCGCCGCGAAGGCCTTTGGATCTGGAAGACCTAACGCTGCCGCTTCAGCGACCGAGCCGAAGCACGAAGTTGACCACGTGGCCCAGGACCTGATCCGACAATAAGGAAGAACACCGACGCCAACGACACCATGATCAGGACCATGAGGGTGGTGATCCACACTTCCTTCCATGTGGGCCAAGTGACTTTGGAGACTTCCTGCCGTACCTCTTGGATGAATTCGAACGGATTTAACTTCGCCATCAAATCTGTCTTCCCGGGCGCTATGCGACAAATTGACGCACCCTGCCATTGTTGAGGGGAATAATTCATCCCAGACTGATCCGTGTGCCCTCACTACGGATCTGCCCCAAGTTATTGGCAGGGGAGGAGGGGCTCGAACCCCCAGCCTTCGGTTTTGGAGACCGACGCTCTACCAATTGAGCTACTCCCCTACTGCACGCCAACAGCACGCGAAAGGCGTGCTGCCTTATGCGGGGGCGGCATCCTTAGCTGAACTTTTTCCTTTTGTCACTCGGCTGTGGCGACCTCGCCTCAACTTGTTTTCTCGACCACTACTGCGGTGCCATACGCAAGCACTTCGGTAACCGCCGAAGCTATCTCATTGGCATCATAGCGCATTGCCAGGATTGCATTGGCACCCATCGCTTCCCCTTGCCGGATAAGCAAGTCGAAAGCCTCCTGGCGGGTCTGCTCAGCAAGCTTTGTATAGACCGAAATATTTCCACCGAAAAGAATTTGAATCGCGGCCCCGATGTTGCCGACCACGCTGCGCGAGCGGACGGTGAGCCCCCTGCACGACACCTAGAGTGCGCACGACCCTGTACCCTGAGAGGTCGTTCGTCGTCGTAACGATCATGGTAAAGCTCCGGCGGAAAACACTATTTAAGGGACTAATCGCGCTATTGAAAGGGCTCGATCACGCCCGGATACGAGCATTTCGGGCATCATAGAGCGGATCGAGCGTGACCTCGGCCGGCACGCGCTCCGTCGCGACCTCGAGCTCATAGCGGCCCGACAGCACGAAATCCCGGCTCACACCGGCTTCAGGGTCACGCACATAGCCATAACCGATTGATTTACCGACAGTATATCCAAATCCACCGCTTGACAACCAGCCCACACGCTTGCCGTCCCGGTAAATGGTCTCCCGGCCCAGCAGAATGACGTTCGGATCGGCCGTAAAACAGGCCATACGGCGAGGCAGCGGTTTGGCGCCCTGGGCCGAGAGCGCGTCGCGGCCTTGGAACGGTGTGTTCGCCTTGAGCTTCACCGCCCATTCGAGCCCCGCGACCAGCGGCGAGTGATCGGGGCCGATCTCGGCGCCCCAGGCGCGGTAACCCTTTTCGAGGCGCAGAGACTCGATGGCCCGATAACCGGCGTTCACGATGCCATGCTCGGCCCCTGCGGCCATCACGGCCTCATACACGGCGGCAGCGAATTCAACCGGCATGTGCAGCTCCCATCCGAGCTCGCCGACGTACGTCACGCGCAGCGCCAGCACAGGCGCTCCCGCGACCGAGATGCGCCGCGCGCTTGCAAACGGGAAACCGGCGTTCGACACGTCGTCGGTCGTTATGGCAGACAGCACGTCGCGTGCGCGGGGTCCCATCAGTGCCAGCACCGCATAGGACGACGTCACATCGATGAGACGGGCATCGAGCCCTTCGGGTATCGATCGCGAGATCCAGTCGAAGTCGTGCGTCGCGAAACCAGTCCCGGTGACGATGTAGTACTCGTCCACGCTTCACCCGCGCGACGGTGAGATCGCACTCGATGCCGCCGCGCCGGTTGAGCATCTGCGTATAAATGAGCGAGCCAACAGGCTTGGCGACATTGTTCGACGCGATCCACGACAGCGCCGCTTCGGCATCACGCCCAATCATCGAGAACTTGGCGAACGACGTTTGATCGAACACCGCGACCTGCTCGCGGCAGGCCTTGTGCTCGCGCCCTACGGCCTCGAACCAGTTCTGACGTCCGTAGCTGTAGCGGTCCGCTAGGCTCCTCACCCGCCGCAAGATCGGCAAACCAGTTGGGCCGCTCCCAGCCGAGCTTTTCGCCGAAAACCGCTCCCTGCGCCTTGAGGCTGGAGTAGAGCGGCGAGCGCCGCAGCGGGCGCCCCGAGGAATGCTCCTCGAACGGCCACGCCATGGTGTAGTGCTTGGCGTAGGCCTCCATCGTGCGCGTGCGCACCCAGTTGGTGTCGAGGTGATTGCGCCCGAAGCGGCGGATGTCGACCGGCCAAAGATCGTACGGCGGCTCGCCCTTCGCGACCCACTCCGCGAGCGCCATGCCTGCGCCGCCGCCCGACGCGATGCCGAAAGCGTTGAAGCCCGCGCCGACGAACACGCCGCGCACTTCCGGCGCCTCGCCGAGAATGAAATTGCCGTCCGGCGTGAAGCTCTCCGGACCATTGATGAACGACCTGATGCCGGCCGTCTGCATGGCAGGCACCCGGCCCGTCGCCAGCTCGAGCAGCGGCTCGAAGTGATCGAGGTCGTTCTCGAGCAGCTGGAATTCGAAATTCTCCGGAAGCCCCTTCTCAGCCCACGGCAGCGGGTTCGGCTCATAGCCGCCCATGACGAGCCCGCCGACTTCTTCCTTCCAGTACGTGAGGCGGTCCGGATCGCGCAGCGTCGGCAGGTTCGACGTCACGCCTTCGATCTTCTCCGTGATCAGATACTGATGCTGCACCGAGACGAGCGGAATGTTGACGCCGGCAAGCTTGCCGATCTCGCGCGACCATTGCCCGGCGCAAATGACCACCTTCTCGCAACTGATGCGGCCCTGATCCGTAACGACAGCGCGTACGACACCGCCGTCGGTCTCGATGGCCGTGACGCGCACGCCTTCCTTGATGGTGACGCCGCCCTGCCGCGCCCCCTTGGCGAGCGACATCGAAATATCGGACGGCGAGGCCTGGCCATCAGTCGGCAAGAACGCGGCGCCGACCACATCATCCACCTGCATCAGAGGCCACAGGTCCTGCGCCTCCTTCGGCGTCAGCAGCTGCATTTCGAGGCCGAACGATTTCGCCGTCGTCGCCTGCCGCTTCACTTCCGTCCAGCGCTCGGCATTGCAGGCAAGGCGCAGGCCGCCGTTCCGCTTCCAGCCCGTCGCAAGGCCCGTATCCTTCTCGAGCTTGTCGTACAGCGCCACCGAGTAGCCGAGCAGCTGCGTGATGTTGGCGCTCGAACGCAACTGTCCGACGAGACCTGCCGCGTGCCACGTCGATCCCGACGTCAGCTTGCCGCGCTCGATGAGCAGCACATCCGTGATGCCCATCTTCCCGAGATGATACGCCACCGAGCACCCGACGATGCCGCCGCCGATGATGATGATTTTGGCCGATGACGGCAGCTCGCTCATGATTGGGTCCTGGTTTCAAAGTTGGCGTAGGCCGCCTCGAAGCGCGCCAAATTCTCGGCGGTGTAGGCGGCGTAATCGAAGGCAAGCGTGGAGTGAACTTCCGACACCATGGCCCACAGCGTTTCGCGCAGAAGCGAAGCCGCCGTCATCGCGGCGGCCTTGAGGCGGAGATCATTGTCGAGCGGCCGTCCGAAATAGGCTTCGAGCAGCGCATCCGAATGCTCCGCTGAGAGCTCGCTGTTGGAAGCGAGCCCGCCAAGATCGAACAGCGGCGAGTTGAAACCCGCATACTCCCAGTCGAGCAGCCACAGGCGCTTGCCGTCGTCGAGGATGTTGGCCGCCAACAAGTCGTTGTGGCCAAAAACGACATCGATCGGCCCGACACCCTTTTCGAGGCGCTCTGCGCGCTCCAGCAGGCCATGGAGCTGCGGCACGTAGGGGCTCCCCGCTTCGCGCAGCGTATGCGCATAGTCGCGCACGACGTGAAACGGCCAGAATATCGGCGCCGGTCCGCGCAGGAATTTCGGCACGTCCTGATGGCAGCGGCGCACGACATCGACAAGTCGCGTTAGATTTTCAGGCTTGCGCACGTCCTCGGGCTTGAACGTCGCACCTTCAATGAACTCGATGACGAGAACACCGGGCTCGAAATGCACGACGCCAGGGCTGAGGCCGGCGGCATGCGCGGCCCTGCTTGCCTGCAGCTCGTTCGCGCGCACGACGCCATGATAGAGAATGTCGCCGCCGACACGCGCGACGACCCTGCGTCCGCGATCCTCGATGACGAAATTGCGATTGGTGATGCCGCCGCCGAGCGGCTTCGGGTCGACGCTGCCGAACCAGATCGGCAGCTTGGCGACGCGCTCGCGGGCAGCTTCAAGATCGGCGTCGGCAACCATCCCCATCCCCTGCTCGCTTCGAAGACCGCGCCGTAACGGGCATCTCCGATGACACAACAGACAGAAACTCAACTCAAAGCCCGGCCTGAAGTCAACCCAAAACCACAAATTTGTTGATTTGAACCACGGAATGTCAAGAATGCGGGCAGGCAGCGCTTCGCGCCTGCCTCAGGAGCGGTCATGAACTTTCCGACGCGATGGCAGACGGCGATCCTGGACGCGTTGAGCGTCACGGGCCGCGCCACCATCACGGCCCTGGCCGAAGAGTTCAGCGTGTCGGACGAGACCATACGCCGGCACGTCAAGGAGCTTGTCGCTCAAGGAACGCTGCAGCGCATCCACGGCAGCGTCATCCTCACCGAGGCCATGATCGAGCCGCCGTTTTCGCGCCGCATGAAGGAGAGAACCGAGGCAAAGCGATCCATCGCTGCGGCCGTGGCCGAGCATGTCAAAGACGGCATGACGCTGCTCATCGATTTCGGCTCGACGACCGCTTACGTCGCGCGCGCACTGCTGCATAAGCGCAGGCTCACCGTCATCACCAACTCGCTCGACATCGCGCGCACGCTCGTCGGCCGCTGCGATCATGCCGTGCATCTGGCAGGCGGAATGCTGCGCGCAGACATCGGCGCTGCGGTCGGGCCCGAGACGCACAGTCTCATCGACCACTATCGCGCCGACCTTGCAATCCTCTCCATCGGCTCAATCACGGCCGATGACGGTTGCATGGACTTCGATGTCGACGAAGCGCGCGTCGCCCGCGCCATGATCGATCACGCCGATCGCCTCATCGTCGCCGCCGACGCCACGAAATACGGCGCTAAGGCGCGCGCCCGCATCTGCGGCATCGATCGGATCAGCGTCTTCATCACGGATGCCAAGCCGCCTGCCCCGCTCATGAAGAAATTCAAGTCAGGCCAGGACCGAGGTCGTCGTTGCCAAGCCTGCTAGCTAGCGGGCGCGACGCACCAGCTTCGCGCAGGGTTTTTCCCGCATGATTCTATCACGGTCGGACAACACGAACTTGAAATGGAGATCCGCGATGGAGTTCGTCGCAGATGTCGTTCCCGCGGTTTTAGCAGCAGGCGCCTTGGTCAGCGTCAGCGAGATCATCCGTCGTGCCGACCGCCGTACGACCCATGACGACTGAGCCGACATACTGGCGTCTCTCGCAGCCTAGTTCGGCGAGCCGGAGGGAAATGGAGCGGGTGATGGGAATCGAACCCACGTATTCAGCTTGGAAGGCTGCTGCTCTACCATTGAGCTACACCCGCGTCAGGGCGGGACTTATAGTCGGCTTATGAGCCCCTGTGAAGGGCGGCAAAAGGGATCGCGCCGCCCCTGCCCCGAAATCTCACGCCAGGCCGAGTTTTTGCGCCAGCCCGATGCGTTGCAGCTTGCCGGTAGCGCCCTTGGGGATCTCGGCCAGCATGATGATCTTGCGCGGCACCTTGAAGTGCGCCAGACGCCCGTCCGCAAAATCCCTGAGCTCGCGCTCGGAACAGGTGTTGCCCTCGCGCAGAACCACGGCCGCCGCCACTTCCTCGCCGAGCTTGTCGTGCGGCATGGCGAACGTGACGGCCTGCAGCACCGCCGGATGATCCATCAGGATCTCATCCACCTCGCGCGGGGACACCTTCTCGCCGCCGCGGTTGATGATCTCCTTGAGCCGGCCAGTAATCCTGAGGTAGCCGTCCTCGTCGAGCGAGCCGAGGTCGCCGGTGCGGAACCACCCGTTCGAAAACGCTTCCTCGTTGGCCTTGGGATTGTTCTCGTAGCCCGGCGTGACGTTGTCGCCGCGAATGACGATCTCGCCCGCTTCTCCAGCCGGCAGAAGCTGGCCGTCCTCGCTCATGATGGCGATCTCCGGGCCTGCGGCCTTGCCGACGGCGCCCGGCTTGCGCACGCCGGAGACCGGGTTCGACGCCATCTGGTGCGCGGCTTCCGTCATGCCGTACGCTTCGACCACCGGCGCGCCGAATGCCGCCTCGAGCTCGACGATGACCTGCGGCGGCAGCGACGACGACGACGAGCGGATGAAGCGCAGCGGATGGCGCGCGATGATCTCGCGGTTGTGCGAGGCGCGCGAAACGATGGCCTGATGCATCGTCGGCACCGCCGAATACCAGGTGGGCGCCGCCTCTTCCATGGCGTGGAAGAACTTGAGCGCATTGAAGCCCGGCGTGCAGAAGATCGACCCGCCGCGCGACAGCGGCGCGAGCATGCCGGCGATCAGCCCATGGATGTGGAACAGCGGCAGCACGTTGAGCGCGCGATCCGCAGCCGTGAGCTCAAGCACGTTCGCAATGTTGTTGGCGGAGGAAACGACGTTGAGCTGCGTCAGCGGTACGATCTTGGGACGCGAGGTCGTACCCGAAGTATGCAGGATGATGGACACGTCGTCGGTCGGTGCGGCCGGCCCTGCATCGTCGCCGGCAGCGGGCTTGCCCGAAAGGCTGAATGCGCCTGCGCCCTTGTCCCACTCAGGCTTGAGCGTGATGATCGCGATGCCGCGCTCCTGCGCCACGGTGATGGCGGGCGACTTGCTGCCCTCCTCCACGATCAGCGCCTTGGTGTTGATGTCCGACATGTAGAAGTCGAACTCGTCGTGGCGGTAGCCGGGATTGAGCGGCGCAGCAGCAGCGGCCGACGCGACGGAGACGAATGCCGTCGCCATGTCCGGCCCGTTCGGCAGCACGATGGCGACGCGGTCGCCGCGTCCGACGCCCAGCGCATTGAGTGAATGGATGGTGGTCGTCAATCTGCGCACGGAACGCCGCATAGGTGAGCGGTTTGGCGCCGGAGAACGCGAGCGCGGTCGCGTCGTCCCGTCCGGCGGCCATCAGGTCCTGCAGCATGCTCGTGGTCGTCATATAAGCCTCGTCTATGCGTCTTTGGCACCGATCCTCAAGCAGTCTCGATGCGCAGCCGTCCTTTTTGATTTGCGATGGTTTTGGCGAGCAATGTGACACAAGCGTAGACGGATTCGATCTGCGGCGTCGGCACGCCCGCGATGCGGCCGAGCTCGATGACCGAACCGATAAGCGCGTCGGCTTCGATGCCGCGGCCCGCTTCGATGTCCTGCAGCATCGAGGTCTTGTGCGCGCCAACCGCCTCCGCGCCGGCAAGGCGCTTCTCCAGCGAAATGCGGAAGCGGATGCCGAGCGCTTCGGCCACCGCCTGCGCCTCCTTCATCATCCGCACCGCGAATTCACGCGTCGGTCGATATCGGCAGATATCTTCGAGCGTCGCATGCGTCAGCGCACTGATGGGATTAAAGCTGAGGTTGCCCCAGAGCTTGACCCAGAGCTCGCTCCTGATGTCGGAAACGACCGGCGCCTTGAAGCCGGCCTCCTGCAAGGCCTGGGAAACGCGCTGCGCCCGCTCGGTCTTCGAGTTGTCGATCTCGGCGATGGAGAAGCGGTTGCCCTCGATGTGCCTGATGACGCCCGGCTGAGAGATTTCGGCGGCAGGGTAAACGATGCTGCCGAGCACGCGATCGATGGGCAGGTTGTCGGCGATGACGCCGCCGGGATCGACGCTTTCGAGGCGCCGGCCCTCGTGCTCGCCGCCGTTCTTCATGAAGTACCACCACGGGATACCGTTCTGTGCCGTGAGCACGACCGTATCCGAAACGTACATGGCGGACAGGTCGCGCACGACCGCGCCCACCTGGTGTGCCTTCATGCCGAGAATGATGAGATCCTGCGGGCCGGCCTCGGCGATCTTGTCGGTCGCGGCCATGTGCGCGAGCTTCTCGCTGCCGTCCTCTTCGATGAGCTTGAGCCCACCCGCGGCCTTGATGGCGGCAAGGTGCGGACCGCGCGCGATCACGGTTAACTCGTCCCCGGCCAGAGCGAGCCGGGCTGCCAGCAGGCCACCAATGCCACCTGCGCCGACGACACAAATTCTCATGCGACCCTCTGTACGCCCGGCCCACATGCTGCAGCGCAGCAAGTAGCGTCATTCTTTTTCGCTGAAGTTCAGCGAGCTTCTAGTCCAAAACGCAGAAAAATACCAACCACCAAATGCCAGGGAAGTTACTCATGCCGCAGCGCCAGCCGCCTCTGAGATCGACCAGTGACCCAATGCCACTTCACCCGGGCTGGCGGCGCTTCGCGAGGAAGCTGCGACGCTCACGTCAGTGCACGTGCTCTGCGCCCGCCTCATGCGCATGGCCATGGCTCGCAAGCGCACCGGAGTCGACACCGGTCCTGTACTCCTTGAGCGACTGCCCGCATGATCTGCGCCGACGAATAGAGGAACAGCCCGGCCATGATCGCAGCGACGATGAGGTCCGGCCACGCTGTCGCGGTGCCCCACACGCCGAGCGCCGCGACCATGACGGCCACGTTGCCGATGGCGTCGTTGCGCGAGCACAGCCACACCGAGCGGACATTGGCGTCGCCGTCCTTGTAGCGCATCAGCAGCAGCACGCTCGCGACATTGGCGGCGAAGGCGAGGAAGCCGATGACGCCCATGATCTCGGCCTGCGGCAGGCCCAGGACGAGCACCTGATAGAGCGTCGAGCCGAACACCCAGAGCCCCATCAGCGATCAGGCTGACGCCCTTGAACAGCGCCGCGCTGGCGCGCGTGCTCAGCGACGCGCCGATGACCGCGAGGCTCAAGCCATAGGTCAGCGTATCGCCGAGAAAATCGAGCGCGTCGGCCTGCAGCGCCTGCGATCCGGCGAGCTGCCCGGCCGCCATCTCGACCAGAAACATCGCCCCGTTGATGGCGATGACGGTCCACAGAATGGCCTTGTAGCGCGGATCGACGCCGTCGAACCTCGGGTTGCCATGACATCCGCAAGCCTGGGAGGAGCTGCATTGCTCTGACATTTGGGCCCTTTCCTAAGTGTCATGGCGACCCTACATTCTCTAGTGACTAGAGGATCAAGAGGATTTTGTGGCCATGCAGCGGGAGGTTCCCATCGGGGTTTTGGCCCGTGAAACGGGCGTGAAAGTGCCGACAATTCGCTATTACGAGAGCGTGGGCCTGTTGCCAGAGCCGGCCCGCAGCCTGTCGAACCGGCGCACCTATGGCGCGCGCGACGTGCAGCGCTTGAACTTCATCCGCCATGCCCGCGAGCTGGGCTTTGAGGTGGATCAGATCCGCGAATTGCTGACGCTCGCCGATGAGCCGCAGCGCCCGTGCTCCGAGGCCGACGCCATCGCCCGCGAGCACCTGGTCGATATCGAAAGCAAGATTGCCCGCCTCACCGCCCTCCGCACCGAGGTGCAGCGCATGCTCTCATCATGCGCGCACGGCAGCATCGCTGACTGCCGCGTCATCGAGGTGCTCGCCGATCACGCTCATTGCCGCCATATCCATGGCGCCGTCGAGAAGGCCGTCGCAATGGAGAAGAAGCCCACCCGGTCCCGCGTCGCTCGCGCTCCTGCGAAAGTCTGATCTAGGCCCGAACCATACGCAAGCTGGCCGACGGCGGCGCGCCGAACGTGCGCCGGAACTCATTCGAGAAATGCGCCTGATCGGAAAACCCGGCGGCATGCGCGGCCGTGGTGAAGTTCGCACCCTTTGCCACCTCGCGGATGGCCGCGCGCAACCTGTGCCACGAGCGATAGCGGCGGAACGGAACGCCGATCTCCTCCGCGAACAGATGCTGAAAGCGCGAGGCGGAAAGCCCGACGCGGCGCGCAACCTCCGCCACCGGAAGCCGGTCGTCATAGCAGCTCTGGAGATGCATGACGCCGCGCGCAACACGCGGATCGAGCACACGGCGCGAGCGCGGCGCGCTGAAGTCGAGAAGATCGTCCAGCGTGCTGGAGGCTTCACGTGCGCCCGCCTTGCGCTCGAAGAGATCGCGCAGCGGCGTTATCTCACCGGACATGCCGACTAGGGCGCCTTCGACTTCACTGGTGTCACGAACCAGGGGCGCCAACGTCTCCGCGCGACCCACGCTCGGCTCGAGATAAAGCACTGCGAGCGGATTGCCGCCGACATCGAGCTCATACGCCAAGCCCGCTGGAACGACCGCCGTACGGCAGGAAATCCACCGCGTCCCCGCCAAGCGCAAGACGGAACCGCTCGTGGAGCCCGGCAAGATAAACCGGATGCTATGCCGGTGCGGAGCATTGTAGCCGAGCGGCCCGATGAACAGAGAGCGATCGCCGTCCACATGCCACAGGGGCTGCAGCGGGCTCACAATTTTGGCAGCACGATCATACAAGCGCCCGTCATCCCTGCCCGCTAGTCTCCCGGCCCACTAGTCCATCAGGAGAAACGCCGATCATGCTCCACTCTGAACTCGCGGCCGAACCGCCGGCAAGCGCTCACATCCCTTGCCGCGCTCGCGGCGGCTCCGCTTGTCCTAGGGCCCCTGGCATCGAACGCTCTCGCCGCCGCACCGCAGCTCGGAGCTTGGCAGCCGAAGTTCTGGCGTTTCAAGTTCGGCGCCTTCGAGTTCACCACTATCGCGGATTCCGAAGCCTTCATCGACGGGCCCTATCCGATCATCGGCAAGAACGCCGCCGAAGACGAAGTCCGCCAGCTGATGCGCGACAGCCTGGTGCAGGAGCAGCGCTACCAGCCGGGATTTTCTCCCACTGTCATCAACACGGGCAAAGAGCTCGTCCTGTTCGACACCGGGAATGGCGCCAACTGGATTCGTCCCGCGCCCGAACGGCGGCTGGCTTGCAGCCCAGCTCGGACCCGCCGGCTTCAAGGCTGAGGACATCGACGTCGTGGTCCTGACCCATGGCCACCCGGATCACATCGCGGGCATCATCGAGGGCGGCAAGCCGCTATTCCCGAATGCGCGCTACGTGATTGCCGCAACCGAATACGATTACTGGGCGCCCGAGGGCAAACACACGGGCGAGCTTGAAAAGCTCGCGGCGGTGTTCCGGGCCAACACCAAGCAGGTGGCCGACAGGTTCAAATTCCTGAAGCCGGGCGATGACGTCGTGAGCGGCATTCGCTCCATTGAAGCTCATGGCCACACGCCCGGACATCTCGCTTTTATGATCGAGACCCAAGGCCGCCAGATCCTGTTCTGGGGCGATTGCGCTCACCATCACGTGGCCTCGCTTGCGCATCCCGAGTGGCATTGCGTTTTCGACATCGACAACGAAGCGGCCGTCACGACGCGCAAGCGCATCTACGATATGGCAGCGACCGACCGTCTGCCGGTCATCGGCTATCACATGCCGTTCCCGTCGGTCGGCTACGTGGAACGCACCACACCCGGAAGCTATCGCTGGATCGCGCATTCGTTCCAGCTCAACGAGTAGCGGAGGAAGTTGGCGAAGCCATCCCGGCTTCGCCAACCTTTCACGCTCGCGCTTCGAGCACCATGTTAAAGGGCGTCTCGATCGCCTTCCGGACGCGCGAGAAACCAGATTCGCGCAGGACCTGCGTAAGTCTGGCTTGACCCGCCTGCGCTCCCAGCGCCGCACCCACCTCTTGGCCGAGCGAAGCCGGCACGCAGATGCTGGTCGAGAAGGCGTAGTAGATGCGCCCGACAGGATTGAGATTGTCTTCAAGACGGTCACCTGCCTGGGGTTCGACGACCATCAGCACGCCGTCCGAAGAGAGCTTCGAACGAACATGCGCGGCCGCGCCGATCGGATCGCCCATATCGTGCAGCGCGTCGAATATGGTCACCAGATCGTAGCCGTCGCCGCCAAAATCCTGAGCCCGCGCCACATCGAACGTCAAGTTGCTCGCGCCGTTCGCTCTCGCTCGCGCAGCTTCGATCGACGGCCCATGAAAATCGAACCCGTGGAACGTAGACTTCGGGAAAGCCTCAGCCATGAGGATCGTGGAAGCGCCATGCCCACAACCCACATCGGCGACGCGCGCGCCGCTCTCGAGCTTGGAGATGAGCGAAGTGCCCAGCGCAGGCAACCACTCCGAGACGAGGTGCGCCTTGTATCCGGGCCTGAAGAAGCGCTCGGTGCCGCAGAACAGGCAATTGCAGTGATCGCCCCAGCCTATGCCGGAGCCCGACTTGAAGGCCTGCTCCAATTTCAGCTCGTCCGCAAACACCGCAGCCAGCGATTGGAAACCGCCGGCCATGTTCACCGGACTGTCCTCGTCCACGAGAACCGCGGACTGCTCAGGCGAGAGAAAGAACTTTTTCTCTTGAGCGTCATAGCTCACACATCCAGAAGCGGCCTGCGCCGACAGCCATTCGCGCACATAGCGCTCGCGCGTGCCTGTCTTCGTAGCAAGCTGGTCCGAAGTCATCGGACCGTTGTCGGCAAGCGCGCGAAACAACCCCAACCTGTCCCCGAGGAGAACGAGCGCAGCGTTTGCCGCAGCACCCATTTCATTGACCATCGTTCCAACGAGGGTCTCCAGTTTCTGCTGATCAATCGACATGATTATCTCCTGAAACGAATATCGAGATGCGCGCCAGAAAACTTCGGCACGCACTGCGGCCGCGGTCTATCGCATATGCTTCGGCACCGATAAGTTTCAACGGGAACAGCAGCCGATCGAGCCGAACGGCATTGGAACAACCGGGCGAAACACCTATGCGGAACCAGCGCTCTCGCCCCTTCCGAAAGGCATGCCAATGACGCCATCGAACATCTCGCTTCGGCCCGGTCAAATCGAGGACGTGGCCTTGCTCGCCGAGCTTGTGAACTATGCCGGCGAGGGACTACCACTCTACCTTTGGACCAAGTTGGCCGGGCCAGATGAAACGGCATGGGATGTCGGCCGACGCCGCGCAGCGCGTGAGGATGGCAGCTTTTCTTACCGCAACGCGACCATCATCGAGAGCAATGGGACTGCAGCTGGCTGTCTAATCGGCTACGAAATCACCGATGCGCCGGAGCCCATCCCGAGCGATATGCCTGCCATGTTCGTTCCCCTGCAGGAGCTTGAGAACCTGGCGCCGGGAACATGGTATGTGAACGTGCTGGCCGTCAGTCCGGAGCATCGGCGCGGCGGGCTCGGAACCGAGCTACTGGCACTTGCCGATGAAAAGGCGCGAACGCTCGGCAAGCGCGGCCTAAGCGTCATTGTTTCCGATGCGAACGCGAATGCGCGGAGGCTCTACGAACGCTGCGGATATCGCGAAGTCGCGAAACGCAAGATGATAAAAGAGGCCTGGAAGAACGACGGGCAATTCTGGATCTTGATGACGAAACCGCTCGCCTAGACTAGGTGCCGCTGGCGCCGAGGAACGTTCGCAACAGCTGCGCGTCCAAAAATGAGAGGAGCGCAAGCCAGCCTGCGCTCGCGACGATCGCGCCCAGTAGAAACCAAGTCAGTTTCTGACCCATCGCCAGTCTCCACCGGTTAGCTCCGCCCTTAGTCGGCGAACGGATCCTTCATCAGGATGGTGTCGTCGCGCTCCGGGCTCGTGGACAGCAGCGTGACCGGGCACTCGATCAGCTCCTCGATGGTGCGCACGTACTTGACCGCCTGCGCCGGCAGATCGGCCCAGCTGCGCGCGCCGCGCGTCGATTGCGACCAGCCCTCGAACGCCTCGCCAGATCGGCTCGACGCGCGCCTGCAAGCTTGCGCGCAGGCCGGCAAGCTGTCCATGCGCTCGCCGTCGAGCATGTAGCCGACGCACACCTTGATCTCGTCGAAGCCGTCGAGCACGTCGAGCTTGGTCAGCGCGATGCCGTCGATGCCGGAAACCTTGACCACCTGGCGCACGAGCACCGCATCGAACCAGCCGCAGCGGCGCTTGCGTCCCGTCACCGTGCCGAACTCGTGCCCGCGCTGAGCCGATCGTCTCGCCGACCTCGTCGGTGAGCTCGGTCGGGAACGGCCCCGAGCCGACGCGCGTCGTGTAGGCCTTGGCGATGCCGAGCACGTAGCCGATCGCCCGCGGTCCCATGCCCGAGCCCGTCGCCGCCTGCGCCGCCACCGTGTTCGACGACGTGACGAACGGATAGGTGCCGTGATCGATGTCGAGCAGTGCGCCCTGCGCACCCTCGAACAGGATGCGCTTGCCGGCGCGGCGCTCTTTGTCCAGAAGCTCCCACGTCACGTCCATGAACGGCAGCACCTTGGGCGCGACCTCGCGCCAGCTCGGCCATCAGCGCGTCCTTGGAGATCTGCTCCTTGCCGAGCCCGCGGCGCAGCGCGTTGTGGTGCGCGAGCATGCGATCGACCTTGGGACCGAGCGTCGCGAGATCGTCGAGATCCTGCACCCGGATGGCGCGCCGGCCGACCTTGTCCTCATAGGCGGGTCCGATGCCGCGGCCGGTGGTGCCGATCTTGCCGGCGCCGGCGGCTTCCTCGCGCATCTGGTCGAGCTCGCGATGCAGCGGCAGAATGAGCGTCGCGTTCTCGGCGATGCGCAGATTGTCGCGGGTGACCGCGACGCCCTGGCCCCGAAGCTTCTCGATCTCGCTGCAGAGCGCCCACGGATCGACGACGACGCCGTTGCCGATGACGCCGAGCTTGCCCGGCCGCACGACGCCCGACGGCAGCAGCGACAGCTTGTAGGTCTTGTCGCCGATGACGAGCGTATGGCCGGCGTTGTGACCGCCCTGGAAGCGCACCACGACGTCGGCGCGCTCGGAGAGCCAATCGACGATCTTGCCCTTGCCCTCGTCGCCCCACTGGGCGCCGACCACGACGACGTTTGCCATTCCGCTTCCTACTTCATGAATTGGCCCCGGCTGATCGCAGCCGGGGCCAAGAACCTTTGCCTACGTTTAGCGCCCACGAGGGCAGCGGCCAACCATTATCCTTCCGAGCGCACAGGCCCCTTGAACGGAAATGGTTATCGGCCGGACCGACGGCGGTTAGCGCCCGTAGACGATGGATTTCGCCGCCGGCCACGACACTCGGTAACCAAAATCGATCACCTGCTCCTGGTCGGGCTCGAGCTTGCTCTCCCAGACGAGAACGCCGCGCTTGTCGTCGACGTTCTGCTTTGTCGGCGCAACCTTCGAATTGAGGTCGACCTTGATCTCCTGGTTCTCCGACACCGGGATCTGGTCGAACACGGCGAGCGCGATGGCGCGCTCGTGCATGCTCTTGACCGTCAGGCGGTAGTTGCGGCTGTCGGTCCGCGAGGTGGAGATCAGCCCGGTCTCGCCGCGCTTCTCCTCGAGAAGGGCGTGACGGACGCTTGACCAGGTCGTCGACGCCGAACCCAAGCTCGTGCTCCTCGCCGGGCGACAGCATCGGCAGCTGGCCCGTACCGACGAAGGTACCGTCGCGGAACAGCGACACCTCACCCGGCAGCAGCGGCGAGCCCTTGGGCAGATTGAACTTGGCGTAGAGGTAGGCCTTCGCATCCTCCTTCGGCACCGTGCGCACCGTGAGCACCGGCTCGATGGTCTCGGTCAGGAGTTGTACGCGCTTGGCTTCGCCTGTGGCCGGAATGGCGAGGCGGCCTGGAACGGCATAGAGGGCCTGGAACGGCGCCACGATGACCTCGGCCTGCCGCTGAGCCAGCTTGGCCCTCAGCATCGGCCGCGGCGCCTCCGCCTCGGCCTGTGCGGCGAGGCCGTCCTGGGCAGCCATGCCTCCCATGGCCTCGTCCCGGCTCCTGGTCATTGGCGCCGGCGCCGCCATCGGACGCGGCTTCTCTTCCGGCTCGAAATCAACAGTCAATGGATTGAGCTCGGGCGCCGATGCGCCAGCCGAGGGCCGCGTTGTCGAAAGCGTGAGCGCCACGTTGTCCCACGCCTCCCCGCTGCTCTGCGAGATGGCGGCGCGGCGGATGAGCTCGAGCTTGGGCGTGACGGTCTTGGCGCCGGTCGCAAGGCGAACGTCGTACAAGCGGCGTCCACGAGGCAGCTGACGACCTGATAGCGGATGGTCACGTCGGCCTCGAGCGGCGACTGCGCCGAGACGAACACCTTGGCTTCGGTCCGCTCGATTTGCGCCGGCTCGATCTCGCCGAGCTTGTTCTCGAGATCCTGAATTTTGCGGTCCACGTCGCGGATCTTCACCTGCGCATCGAGCAGCGCCCGCTGCGCGTCGGCCGTGCCGCTCGCGATGAGCCCGAGAATAGCGGTCCAGTCTTCGCCCCTCTCGGCGGTCGCGGCCGGAGCCGGACGCGTCGGCAGCTCTGCGAGCTTTCCGATCAGCACCTTCTGCGTCTCGGCACCTTGGATCTGCGCTTCGAGCGTCGCCTTCTGGTCCCTCAGACCTTCGAGCTCACGTTCGATGCTGCGCCTCTCGGACTCGTCGGCTGCGGCATCGGCCTGCGGCACGAACAGACGCCGCGTATCGACGGAGCCGATCTCGAGCTTGCCCGTCGCATTGCCCTCGACGCGAATCGAGCCTTCCACCGCCTCGGCGGGAAGGTCATGGAAAACGAGCGTGTGATCGCCCTTGTCGATGGTGACCTTCGCCACGCGTGTGATCTCGGCCCCGCGCGGAAACACGACGACGGACTCGACCGCCGACGTCGCCTCGATGTCCGCTGCGTGAGCCGCCGTGCCAACCGCCGTCAGCAGAAGCGCAATCGTCAGAGTTCGCATAACGAGAACCTCGTCAAAGAGTGTGAAGAATAGTCCATATCAGCCGGCGGATGACCGATGGTGCAGGCTCGTGTGGGGCTGTTTCACGACCAAATTATGGCCCCACGGGAGGGGAGTACGGCATTTATCAGAAGCAGCTAAAGTTCTGCCTTCGCTACTGCAAAAGCCCAGTCGAGCCAAGCCGTGAGCGCCTTGAGATCACCGGCCTCGACGGTCGCTCCCGTCCAAACCCTGAGGCCCGGAGGAGCATCCCGATAGGAGCCGATGTCGAACGCGACGCCCTCGTCGTCGAGCAGCTTGACCATGCGGCGCGAGAAGGCCGTCTGTCGGTCACGCGGGAGACAGGTCACGGCTGGATCGGCGATGACAAGGCACACTGAGGAAGTCGACCACGTCGCCCGGTCGGCTGCGAGGTTGCCGACCCACTGGGTCCGCTCGATCCAATCGAACAGAACCTGCGCATTGCCCTCAGCGCGCTTGATCAGACCATCAACACCGCCCAGGCTCTCCGCCCAATCCAATGCGTTGATATAGTCCTCGACGCACAGCATCGACGGCGTGTTGATGGTCTCGCCTTCGAACAGAGGCTCATTGAGCCTGCCGTCGCGCGTCATGCGGAAAATCTTCGGCAACGGCCACGGCGGCCGATACGTCTCGAGCCGCTCCACCGCACGCGGGCTCAGGATGACCATCCCGTGCGCGGCCTCGCCGCCGAGCACCTTCTGCCACGAGAAGGTCAGCACATCGACTTTGCTCCAATCGACGGGCTGCGCGAAAATCGCCGATGTCGCATCGACGAGCGTCAAGCCCGGCGCGATCGGCGGCAATCCAGTCGTAATTGGGAATGCGCACGCCGGACGTCGTGCCGTTCGCCGTGAACACGACATCGCGCCCAAAATCCACGGCGCTCAAATCTGGAAGCAATCCGAAGTCGGCTTCGAGACGGCGCACATCGGGGAGTTTCAGCTCCGACATCACGTCGCCGAGCCAGACCTTGCCGAAGCTCTCCCATGCGAGCACGTCGACGCCGCGCGCGCCGAGCATCGACCACAGGCACATCTCGAACGCACCCGTGTCGGAGCCCGGCACGATGGCGATGCGATAGTCGGAGGGCAACCGCAGAACCGCGCGCGTCTTGTCGATGGCCGCGCGCAGCCGCGCGCGCCCCTCAGGCGAGCGGTGCGAGCGCCCGACGAGCGCGCTGCTCGAGCGACGCGGGCGTCCAGCCCGGACGCTTGGCGCATGGCCCGCAGGAGAAATTGGGATTGCCGGGACGAAGGGCCGGCTTGGGATTGCTAACCATGAGCTCTTGCGGATCGGATCGTTGAAAGTCCGCGCACCATAAGCAAAAGGGGCCGGCAGATGCCAGCCCCTTAGACCATGATCGCTTCGGACCCTACCAGTCCGAAGCGTAATCATAGGTCTCATCAGAGACCTTGGATCCTACGAAGACGCAGCCCGCTCGAACGCAGAGTCCGGGCCGCGCCTTCAATTCCTTATTTGATCGGCATGTACGACGCGACCGGCTGGTCGAGGCGCCAGCGCGCGGAGAGCATCAGGTCGTGCGAGGTGATGTCGCGCAGCTCGATGAGCCTCGTATGCCTCGATCCGCCAGTATAGGTTGTGACCGCACCGCTCTTTGCATCGCCCATATCAAGATAGCGATAGCCGAGGTCCATGGTGAACTGCGACGTCACGTCGTAGCTGACGCCCGCATAGAGCGCCCAGGCGAAGTTGGTCTCGGTATGATCGGCTGCCGTAGGCCCACGCCGTTCTGCGGAACGTTGACGTCCTCGAGCCCTAGCACGCGAAACCGAGGCGATACCGATGCCGCCGCCGACATAGGGCGTGATCCCGCGCCACGTGCCGAGATCGATGTAGGCGTTGAGCAGGCCAACCCAGCTCTCGATGTCGGCCGTGAATAATTCGTGCCGCAACCGTAGCCAGGGCACGCACCGCCGTTGTTGTAGCTATCATGCGCCGATGAACAGCTACTTGCCGCGATATTCGCCTGTGACGTCGAAACGCAGCCAGCGGTTATGCTCGACGCCGATGCCGATGCCGTAAAACGGCGAGCTCTTCATGTCCGTGTGACCGACGGTGAAATTCGCCGTCGAATAGGCCGTCATTCCACATCTCGCCGACTTCGTTGTTCCCCATGCCGATGGTGCCCTTGAGGTACCAGGCGCGGCCCGGGGCCGGCGGAGGCGCATCCTTGATGCTGTAGCCGAAATCTGCGGCGAAACCGGCGGAGGAAGCACCGGCCAACAGAGCTGCTGCGAGCGCCGCGCCAAGAAGCGCAGAAACGCGAGAGGCGATCATAACTGTCCCTTTTCGTTGAGCCCGGCGCGATCACCGGAACGCGAGTCGAACGCAGCACGTGTACGAAGGGACTGTGAATCGGAAGATTTAAGGGATGCTTAAATTGGGTACTGATCCGGCACATGCGCCGGGGTGTGATGCGTGCTCGCACGAAGCTTGCGCGAACTCCGCATCACGTACGGATGCGTCGCGTTAAGAGATCATTAGGCATGCGGGATGATCGCGACCAATCACGATCGCGACGCAGCTCTCAATCAAATCGAAATAGGGCCCGCCGCCGTTACGCAGCCTGCGCCGCAGCGGCTTTCACGGCCTCGACGATATCGCCGACGACTTTCGAAACGAGCTTCTCGTCGTCGCCTTCAGCCATCACGCGGATGACAGGCTCCGTGCCCGACGGACGGATGACGAGACGCCCGCCTTCGCCGAGACGCTTCTTCGCGCCTTCGATGGCCTTAACCACGCGCCTGTCCTCGAGCGGCTTGCCGTTGGCGTAGCGCACGTTCTGCAGGATCTGCGGCAGCGGCGTGAAGCGGGCGCACACTTCCGACACGGGCTTGCCGGTGGCAACCACGCAGGCGAGAACCTGCAGCGCCGAGACGAGACCGTCGCCCGTCGTCGTGAAATCCGACAGCACGATGTGGCCCGACTGCTCGCCGCCGACGTTGTAGCCGTGCTTGCGCATGTGCTCGACCACATAGCGGTCGCCGACCGGCGTGCGCGCCAGCGAAAGCCCTTGAGCCTTGAGGTAGCGTTCGAGCCCGAGATTGCTCATGACGGTGGCGACGATGCCGCCGGCCGCGAGCTTGCCGCGCCGGTGCCAGCTTTCGGCGATGACGGCCATAAGCTGGTCGCCATCGACGATCGAGCCCTTCTCGTCGACGATCACGACGCGGTCGGCGTCGCCGTCGAGCGCGATGCCGATATCGGCGCGAACTTCACGCACCTTCTCGATCAGGCTTCGGGCGCGGTCGAGCCGCATTTGTAGTTGATGTTGCGGCCGTTCGGGATCGACGCCGATCTTGATCACCTCGGCGCCGAGCTCCCAAAGGGCTTCCGGCGCCACCTTGTAGCCGGCGCCGTTGGCGCAATCGATGACGATGCGCAGCCCGTTGAGCTTGCAGGTTCTTGGGCAGCGTGCGTTTGGCGATATTCGATATAGCGTTCCTGCGCGCTGTCGACGCGCGTGGCGCGGCCGATGCGGTCGGGCGCGGCAAGCAGGCTCGACGTGTCGGACGTCGATCAGCCGCTCGATGTCGCGCTCCATGTCGTCCGACAGCTTGTAGCCGTCCGGATCGAACAGCTTGATGCCGTTGTCGTCGTAGCGATTGTGCGACGCGGAGATCATCACGCCGAGATCGGCGCGCAGAGAGCGCGTCAGCATGGCGACGGCGGGCGTCGGCATCGGGCCGAGCAGGAATACGTCCATGCCGACGGACGTGAAGCCGGACATGAGTGCCGCTTCGAGCATGTAGCCGGACAGGCGCGTGTCCTTGCCGATCACGACGCGATGGCGATGATTGCCGTTCTGGAACAGCTTGCCCGCCGCCATGCCCACTTTGAGCGCGACTTCCGACGTCATCGGATGGCGGTTGGCAAGGCCGCGAATGCCATCAGTCCCGAAATAGCGTCGCGTCATCGCTCCCTCATCCGCTCGGTCGGCCAATGTGTTGTCAACCCGCGCGCCGCCCCCAAGGCCGTCGCGCCGAGCGTTAACAAAGTATGACTCTGTCACCCTGCCGCCAAGACATCACAATATGTATCGGCACATTGCAGGTTACGGCCAGAGTATACCTCAAGCTCGCAAACCTTCCGCTAATTCGGCGCACTAAACAGCTGTCTTGCTGTGTATTACGCGAACGTCCCCGCTCGCGGCAGCTTCGCTTCGGCCGCAAGGGCCCGCACTCGATCGACAAAGTCCGCCTCCGCCGCCGCGCTGGCAAAAGCGGAACGCGGAACCACGACCCCCATGCCCGGCTCGAGCCAGAGGATGACGACAGTCTCGTGCACGGTCGCTTCTTCGATGGCGCGCCACCGGCAGATGTTCTCGAAAAAGGCGCTTGACGTTCTAAGGCCGTCCCCACCGAGTTTCAGGCAATGCTCGGACAAGGTCGGGCCGCCGGGGCGCACGAACTGGCGCCGCATCTTCCGATAGCGGAGCCACAAGCCGCCGGTGACGAGGCCGACGCCGATGATGAGACCGAGAAAGAATTCGATGGTGGCAAACGATCGCCCCGTGGCGAACGGAAGCAACAAATCGAGCGCGGCGAGCGGAACGGCAACGGCGACACACGCTGCAAGGAGTTGTCCGGCGCTGTCGAAACTGCTTGCCGTACTCTGGCCCTTGTTAGAAGCGCGTTCCGACGCGAGCTTCTGATAGGCGGCGATATGCGACGCGTCGAGCGTATAGGTTAGCTCTGTCATGGCATGACCTCAGCGCAAACAACGTCCTACGCGACAAAGCCCGCTTCGGTTCCTGCCTGCACCGCTTCCCACACGCAGACGGCCTGCCGCGTGGCCGCGACATCGTGAACGCGGACGATTGCACGCCCTGCGCGACGGAGTGACAGCGCCGCCGCAATCGAACCCGGCACGCGCTCGCTCGGGATCGTCGATGTTGCACAGCTGGCCGATCAGCTTCTTGCGCGATGGCGCCGAGCAGCATCGGCGACGCCGAGGCCGTGATAAAGGCTCATGGCTGAGAGCACGGCCACGTTGTGATGCAGGTGCTTGCCGAAACCGATGCCCGGATCGGCGATCGATCTTGGCCTTCGGGATGCCCGCCGCCACGCACGCGCGGATGCGCTGCTCGAGAAAATCGAACACATCGAGCACGACGTCGCAGTATTGCGGGTTGTCGTTCATGGTCTTGGGGTCGCCCTGGGCATGCATGAGCATGACCGGCAGTCCGGTCTCGGCCGCCGTGTCCAGCGCCTTGGGATCGTGCGTCAGCGCAGAAACGTCATTGAGAATATCGGCGCCCGCGGCGGCCGCCTGCCGCATGACCTCGGCCTTGCGCGTGTCGATGGAGATGAGCTTGTCCGTCTTGGCGCGCAGCCCCTCGATCACCGGAATGACGCGGCGAAGCTCCTCGTCGAGCGGCACCGCTTCCGACCCAGGCCGTGTCAACTCGCCGCCGATGTCGAGAATGTCGGCGCCTTCGTCGGCCAGCCTCAGTCCATGATCGACGGCCGCCTGCACCTGCGTGAAGCTGGCCACCATCCGAAAAGCTGTCAGGCGTTACGTTGACGATGCCCATGATGCGCGGTCCGGTCGAGCGACAGCCCGCAAGACGCGCCGCGCGGCGCGCGGATCGCTTCGAGCAGATCCGAGGCCGCCGAGCGTATGCCGCCCCCAGTCGCGCTCGAAGAGATCGCCGAGACCGATCGTGCGCCGATGCGTGCCGCGCCGGCTGCGCTCGAGAACTTCGAGCGCCGAGAACGCCAGCGGCCCGCCGGCGAGCGGAAGCCGCCCCAGATCTCTCCGGCGGCGTCCTCGCCGGAGGCCTTCCCATGTGCGTTCGGAAAGATCCCGACCGGCCGGATATAGATCGAGCGCTGCATGGCTTCCTCGACCGCCGCTCGCGGCCTGCAAACAGAAACGGCCGCGGTGCCTGACCGCGGCCGTCCAACCCTTCTATAGCGACCGGCAGCCTAGACCATCAAGCCTGCGGCTGGGGCTCCATGCCGCCGGCACCCGGTTCCTCGCGCGGACGCGGCGAACGCCCGGCCGAGGGAACCGCCGGACCCGCGGGCCCCTTGGAGCCGTCGTCGTCGGACTTGCGCACGATCGTCGTCGCCGCGCATCACGGCCTGCACCTCTTCGCCGCTCATCGTCTCGAAATCGAGCAGCGCCTTGGCAACGGCGTGCAGCTTGTCGATCTTCTCGGTCAGGATGCGGCGCGCCGTCGCCTCGCCGGCCTGGATGAGCCAGCGGATCTCCTCGTCGATGAGCTTCGCCGTCTCGTCCGAGAGGTTCTTGGTCTGCGTCACGGAATGACCGAGGAAGACCTCCTGCTCATTGCCGTTGTAGCGCACGCGCCCGAGCTTATCGGACATGCCCCATTCCGTGACCATGGCGCGCGCAAGCTGCGTCGCCATCTGGATGTCGCCGGTCGCGCCATTGGTGACGTTGTCGGGACCGCCGAGAATGATCTCGGCCTCGCGGCCGCCGAACAGCACGGCAAGCCGCGCCTCGCACCACTGCCGCGTGCGGCTGTAGCGGTCGCCTTCCGGCAGGTTCATCGTCACGCCGAGCGCGCGGCCGCGCGGAATGATCGTGACCTTGTGCAGGGGATCGTAGGGCACCGACAAGGCCGACGATGGCGTGGCCCGCCTCGTGATAGGCCGTGTTGCGGCGTCTCCTCCTCGCTCATCACCATGGAGCGGCGCTCGGCGCCCATCATCACCTTGTCCTTGGCGTCCTCGAACTCGGCCTGCGTCACGAGCCGCTTGTTGCGGCGCGCAGCCAGCAGCGCAGCCTCGTTGACGAGGTTGGCGAGATCGGCGCCCGAGAAGCCGGGCGTGCCGCGCGCGATCGTCTTCGGATCGACGTCCGGCGCGACCGGGCTCTTGCGCATGTGAACCTTGAGGATCTTCTCGCGGCCCGCGATGTCGGGATTGGGCACGACGATCTGGCGGTCGAAGCGGCCCGGACGCAGCAACGCGGGATCGAGCACGTCCGGCCGGTTGGTGGCCGCGATGATGATGATGCCTTCGTTGGCTTCGAAGCCGTCCATCTCGACGAGGAGCTGGTTGAGCGTCTGCTCGCGCTCGTCGTTGCCGCCGCCGAGGCCGGCGCCGCGATGACGGCCGACGGCGTCGATTTCGTCGATGAAGATGATGCACGGCGCGTTCTTCTTCGCCTGCTCGAACATGTCGCGCACGCGGCTCGCGCCGACGCCGACGAACATCTCGACGAAGTCGGAGCCCGAAATGGTGAAGAACGGCACGTTGGCTTCGCCTGCGACGGCGCGTGCGATCAGCGTCTTGCCGGTGCCCGGAGGACCGACCAGCAGCGCGCCGCGCGGAATGCGGCCGCCGAGACGCTGGAACTTCTGCGGATCGCGCAGGAATTCGACGATCTCCTCGAGATCGGCCTTGGCTTCGTCGACGCCCGCGACGTCCTCGAACGTCACGCGGCCCTGCCGCTCGGTCAGAAGCTTGGCGCGGCTCTTGCCGAAGCCCATGGCGCGGCCCGAGCCCGACTGCATCTGGCGCATGAAGAACACCCAGACCGCGATCAGCAGCAGCATCGGGAACCAGTTGAGGATGACGGAGAGGATCGAAGGCACGTCCTCGTCAGACGGGCGCGCCTTGAACTTCACATCCTTGGCCGTCAGTCGCTGGACGAGTTGCGGATCATCGGGAGCATAGCTCGTGAATGGCGTGGCATTGTCGCGCATGGTGCCGTAGATGCGGCTGCCGGCGAGGGTCACCTCGGCGACGGATCCGTTATCGACAGCAGACAGAAAATCCGAATAGCTGATTTCTGCGCCGCGCCTGCCCTGCGTTGGGCTGTTGAACAGATTGAAGAGCGCGGCCAGCAGCACAAAAACAGCTACCCAGATCGCAAGCTTCTGAAAATTCGCGTTCATCTATTGTCCCAATCGGCGTCCGGCTCACGCCACCAAGCTTGTCCAAGCATCATGTACCGGCCGTTAAGATAGGTGCAGCCCCAGGCTTTGCCAAGTTTGATCGCCAGATGAGGAGCCCTTAACCAGATCTATTTGCCCCTATCGGTGCTAAAGCATGAAGCCCCGGCACTCCCAGCTACCATCGAGGCATGAATTTGGCCTTGAAGCTCAACACCGGATGCCCCGAATTGTCCTCGGTAAAGCCGGCGTGCGGCCAAATGAGGTCCGGCACCCCGACAAGCCTGCCATCCGACCAAATTGCGGGGAGAGACGCCGCAGGCCTCGACGGGTGCCTGCAGTCGAGCTGCGCCCTTAAGGTTGCATAGGCGGGACCGCCAAGAGCACGAACGACGAGCGCCCCCTTCAACGCGGACGCGCGGGCCATCGCCTCGGCGTCGAGGCTCACCTCGAAACGCCGGTCCCAGATCACGCCCTGCGCCCCACCGAGCTCGATCTCGGGCAGATCACGCCCAGACGGCTCGCGAAAGATGCGCACAGTTTTCTGCCCCGCAGAGACCAGGCAGCCTCCGAGGGTCCGCACCACTTCGTCGCTACTGTCGAGAGCACTTTCCAGCGCCTCGATCTGCACCAATCGAGCGACACCCCCGCTTCCTCCAAAGGCCTGCAGCAAGGATGCGAGAACGCGTACGCGCACCTCCTTCGGCACCAGGCGCAGACCGTTGCGGCTGAACGAGGCATAGATGCCATCGTGAAGCTCCACCAGAGCATGACGGAACGCATCCGCGGCCTCGTCGAGCGCATCCCGCGCCCGGCCCAACCGTTCCGCGCTGAGCGCCAGCTTTTCACTCGTGAGCCCGATCTGCTCGAGTGCGCTCCACGCCCCGCGCAGGCGCACGCGCTCGAAGGCGTGCATGTCGTTGCTAGGATCTTCGACCCACTTTTGTCCCATCGCTTCAAGCGTCGCGACAAGCCGCGCCTTGGCAATGCCGAGAAGCGGTCGCACGAGCTGGACGGCGCCGTCGTCGGTTAAAGCGCGCCGCGCCGGCATCGCGGCGAGACCGTCGAGGCCGCTGCCCCGGGCAAGACGCATCAAGAAAGTTTCCGCCTGATCATCCTGCGTATGAGCCGTCACGACGGCAGCGGGAACGTCGCTGCGCGCATGCGCGCCGAGCAGCGCATAGCGTGCCTCGCGCGCGGCATCCTGGATGCCGGCGACCGGCTTTTCGCCCGTCCAAACCAGTGTCGAATGCCGCAGTCCGACAAGCTTGGCCTGCTCGCCGACCCAGCGCGCTTCGTCGGCCGACTCCGCCCTCAGCCCATGATCGACGGTTGCGATCTCGACACGAGGCAAAGACCCGTCGGTGCCATCAGCGAGCCAGCGCGCCATGAGACGCATGAGGCAGATGCTGTCGGCTCCGCCTGAGACGGCGAGCACGATGAGTTTGTAGGATTTCAGCTGCTCGAAAAGCGCTGCGGCCTCGCCTTGAGAGACCGGCAGCGCGTCAGAACCGCGGCTTCCGGCAGTTGAGCTCATCGCCCAATCTCACAAAAACTGAGCTCGCCCCAGTCAGACACGAACGCTGGCTGGGAGTCCGGCATATCAGGTGCAACCGGCTCGCTGGCGCTCTCCATCCGCCTTGGACTTGAGCAGAGGCGGCGCGCTCGGGAATTTCGTCGAAAGCTCTCGGAAAGCCGTGCACGCGTCCTGCTTCTTGCCGAGCTGAGCCAGCGACATTCCGCGTTTCAACTGTGCGTCGGCGGCCTTGTTGCTCGAGCCGTAGGCTGAAATCACCAGATCGAACGCTTCGGCCGCATCGGCGTAGTTGCGCTGAACGTAATGCGTCTCGCCGAGCCAGTAGAGCGCGTTCGGCGCCAGTGGGTCCTTCGGATAGGTCTTGAGGAAATCCGAGAAACCGGCCTGCGCCGAGGCATAGTCCTGCTGCAGCAGGTATCCGTATGCGGATTCATAGAGCTGCTTCGCGCTCGCGCCTGCAGGGCCGAGTGCTGCAGTCTGGGTCGACGTCGGAGCAGGCGCAGCAGCGGGCGCCCCAACTGTCACCCCGCTGGAGTAGGCCGGAGCCTCAGATGGGCTCTGCGGCTGATTTCCATGCGGGTACATCTGATCAGCTGCCACGAGGCCACCGATCGGATCAGCCTGATCGGACGTGACAGTCGTCGAACCGAACTTGCTGGTGCTCGTCGAAGCGTCCCCACCACCCGAACCATTGTCGGCGTAGGGACCCAGCGCCCCGCCGCTTCGGACCTGCGGCCGGCACCCGCCCTGACGTCGCTCGACAACTGCTCGATCTGGGCCGTCAAGGCGCGGATCTGCGTCTCCATGCTGTCGAGACGCGCCTCCTCGCTGCCGGACATCGGGCCCGAGCTGCCGACGGAGGGAGCAGCCGGACGCACACCCGACCGCGCCAGCGATTCGAGGGTGCCGATGACGACCTGGAGATCGACCAGCTGCTCCTCGAGCTGCTCGACCCTCTGCCTCAGCGCCTGATCGCCGCCACCCTGCGGGGCGATGCCCGCATCCTGTGGTTTCGAAGGCTTGGGAGACTTCTGGGCCGGAGCCTTGACCTCGGGAAGCGGCTCGGACTGAACGCCCTGGGCATGGCTCGGGGCCGTTGCCAGGAAAGGCACTGTCAAAAGCGCCATGACCGAAGCAGCGACCCAAGGCCTGCGGCGAATGTTTCCAATCATCGGAAGAGAAGCTCCGTATTGTCTTTGACCCGGCATTCGCGGCCCCGACCCGCCGCAACGCACCACTAGCGAAACTCTTGATCTCGTTTCTCAAACCGGCACAGCGCGCTGGATCGGACTTTAGGGCAAACGCTACTACGCTTCACGCCCATTTTTAGCTCGCCCCCAGCACAGCGAGTGGGCGAACCGCCCCGAAACGGCCCTCGGCCGCTATTGCGTCGAGCGCGATTTGGGCTCGTTATCAGTTGCATGCGCGCTCTTCAGCGTTTGCAGTACGTTTGTGCTCACCAGGACTGTAATCGCCCGCCGGTTCTGAGCCGCGCAGGCCGGATCGGGGCAGGCCGAAACCGGGGCATCGCGACCCCGCGCCACGGCTATGAGGCGCTCCGGGCCTACGCCTTCCGCAACCAGCCGGTCACGCACGGCCTCAGCCCTGGCTTGCGACAGGAGCACCTGCTCGTCCTTGCCAGCCTTGCCGTCGTCGGCATGGCCCTCGACGAGCGCCGAGATATCACGGCGGATGGCCATAAAGCGAGCCTGCGCCTGCAAAACGGTACGGGCCCGAACCCCAAGCTCCGCGCTGCCCGTGCTGAAGAACACTCGATCACCGGCATCGAGCAGGAACTCCTCCTCGACCGACGCCGGCACATGCGTGCCTCCGCTTTTGGCAAGAATGAGTGAGGTGTCCATAGTCCGGGGAGCTTGCTTGTCCTCGGCAACTGGCTCCGGGCCCGGCTTGTCGACTACGGCGCCGGTATTGATTTCGACCGGCCCGCCATCGTCACTGCGGCTGTAAAGGGTGGCCAGGTAGCGGCGCGCCTTGGTGGCGAGCGCACTGCCCGGCGCCTCCGCAATGACCTTCTCGAGAAGATGCTGCGCCTCGCCGGAACGTCCGGCGTCAAAGGCTTCGACGGCCTTCTTGAAAAGGGCATCGGTCGCTTCAGAGGGCCCTGGCGACGAGAAATCGAAGTGAGGCAGGAACCATGAGTTCGCCCCGCTGTCACCGACTGTTTCCTGATCCTGGCTTCCGCCATTCGAGGAGAACCCAGAAGGAGATGAATCGGCTGCGGTCTGGAGATTGAAGGTGCCGATCGGCACCTCGCCGCGGTCCTGAGCCTGCGCTGGCTCAACACGCGTAAGCGCGGCAGCAAACGCCACACCGCAAAACAGCAACAACATCGCGCGCCGGCCCTCGACCCCGACCGTGGCGCCAAAACTTTTCATGACCGACATCCCGGTTTGCAACCGATGACGCAGGCGAACGCCGCATATCATCCGCACTTCGGGAGATTTGCACCCGCAATAAGGCTAAACTTTGCTGCCAGAAGCCGTTACCGGCTCCGCCTGCGAGACGGCGTCACGTGCCAAGTCCCGGATTACGAGGCGGCCCTGTTGTTCAGGACGGTCTGAGCGCGACGGTTCTGTGACCAGCACGAGATATCGTTGCAGACCGCCACCGGCCGCTCCTTGCCGTAGGAGATCGTGCGCACGCGATTTGCTTGAACGCCGTTCTGAGCCAGGAAGTTACGCACGGTAGTGGCACGGCGTGCGCCGAGCGCGATATTGTATTCGCGCGTGCCGCGCTCGTCCGCATGTCCTTCGATGGTGATCGTGTACTGCGGATACTGGCGTAGCCACTGCGCTTGCTTTTGCAGCGTCGTTTGCGCCTCGGGCGTCAAATCCGTGCTGTCGGACGAGAAGTACACGAGGTCGCCGGCATTGACGGCGAAGTCGCGATGCGAACCTGGCGTGATCGGACCTTTGCCGTCCGGGCCGAGCTGAGTTGATGGATCGTTCTGATTATTGGCGCAACCTGCAGCCGTCACCGCCAGCACCGCGAATGCCAACGCGCTGAAGATCTTCGAGGCCCGAGAAGCCGGCGCCATGAGCGTATCCTTTCTTCGGCTCGACGGCAGCGCAGCCAGCGCCCGGAGCCCACAAAGTCTGTTCTGAGTCTCGGATAACTGAGCCATCGTACGAAAATGTGGCCGTCACCTCCACATCGCGCGCGACGTTGTCCCGTTTTTTTTGCACCGCGGAACTCGGCCAATTGCCGCGCACCCCGAGCTACCCTCTTGATCGCCTAACAAAAAGGCAGACTGCCGCCTGACGGCTCCGCCGAGGGATCATGTGGGCAGCCGCCCCCAAAGCTAAGACAAGCCCATAGGGTTTCGTCACGGCTCTCGACCTGAGCAAGTCGCAAACCAGAGATCCAGAATGTCAGAGGGAGCGAGAGAAATGAATTCGGGTCGAAGCGTGACCTGTGGAAACAGTGCTAAAAAAACCGAAATGAGCAAAATCATTTGAGCCCTAGTGAGCAAAAGCGTCAAATGGGGCTGAAAATAAAAAAACCGAGCCGCCGTAACGTTCGTTACGGCAGCCCGGTTATTTCTATTCAACTCGCGAACAATAGCCCGCGATTGAAATCGAATTCGCTTAGCGAACGTCGGCAGCAGCCGGAACGTCAGCGCCGAGCTTCAGAGGAGCAGCCTCTTCACGACGGCAAGCGCCGAGAGCAACGGCTACGATAGCGGCAGCGAGAACGATAGCGCCCTTCATGGTAGTATCTCCTGTTGTGTCCTAATTCTAAATTTCGGACGTTAGCGAGCCACTTCCGTGGCAGCCGGAACCTCAGCGCCGAGTTTCAACGGCGCCGCTTCTTCACGACGGCACGCGCCGAGCGCAACAGCGACAACGGCAGCCGAAAGAACGATCAGCCCCTTTACACCCTGCATGGTCTTAATCTCCTGATTGCTTATTCGGCAACGAGCCGACTATTGGGGTACCGGCATGGCATGATTTGATCAAGAACTGAGGGAGGTTTGGCACTGTTTTCCACCCCCGTTGATGCGAAAATGCCACGCCGTTGTTGATGCTCCTCGGTCATCGGACGCACAAATGAACCGCGCCTCGAAGCATCTGAATCTACGCAGGAAACTCCATCTCGCAGTGCACGAGATTCCTAGGCAACATAATGCCCGTGGATCGTTAAGCCGAGGTTAAGCCGTGTCTCAATTCAGGAGCGGCGACCACGCTGGATCGGACCCAAATGACGGCGTGCTGACGACTCGCTCGTTGTAGCCGGTCAAATCGACTGAGTAGATTCGGGGACCGCCACCCTCGCCCTGGCTCTCTCGGAAGAACATCAGAACGCGGCCGTTGGGCGCCCAGGTTGGGCCTTCGTTGTGGTAGCCCTCGGTCAGGACGCGCTCGCCTGACCCGTCCGGACGCATGACGCCGATGAGGAATCGCCCCGCGAGCTGCTTCGTGAAGGCGATGTAGTCGCCGCGGGGCGACCAGACCGGGGTCGAATACCGGCCGTCTCCATTGCTGATGCCGGCGCACATTCGAGCCATCGGCCCCCATGGCGAACAGCTGCTGGGTGCCATCGCGGTCCGATTCGAACACGATCTCGCGTCCGTCCGGTGAATAGGACGGGCTGGTGTCGAGTGCATTCGAGTTTGTGATGCGCCGCGACTGCTTTGTGCGCAGGTCCATCTCGTAGATGTCCGAATTGCCCTCGTTTTGCAGGCTCATGACGACGCGCTGACCATCTGGCGAGAACCTTGGTGCGAACGTCATGCCGGGGAATTCGCCGACCACTTCGCGCTGGCCCGTCTCGAGGTTCATGAGGAACACGCGCGGCTGGTCCTTCGTGTACGACATGAAGGCGATTTCGCTCGATGCCGGATTGAACCGCGGCGTCAGCACGAGTTCCTGGCCCTGGGTCAGCAGCCGCACGTTGGCGCCGTCCTGATCCATGATGGCGAGTCGCTTGATGCGCTTGGCCTTCGGGCCCGTCTCATCGACGAACACAACCCGCGTATCGAAATAGCCCTTCTCGCCCGTCAGCCGCTCGTAGATCTGGTCGGCGACCATGTGGCCGACGCGTCGCCAGTTCTGCCCGCCAGTCGAGAACCGCTGGCCAGCCATCTGCTTGCCGGTCGCCACGTCCCACAAACGGAATTCGGCGGTAAGGCGCCCGTCGCCCCCCTTGCTGACTCGTCCAACCGCCAGAGCTTCGGCGCTGATCTGTCGCCAATCGGGGAAGCGCGGCAAGGCATTGATGTCGCGGATATCCTCCAGATAGGAGGCCGGATCGAGCGGCTGAAACAGTCCCGACCTCTCGAGATCGGACGCGACAACTGCGCGAAATATCGGCCGATAGCTTCGGATCGTCGCCGAGGAAGGCAGGGATCGCGATCGGAATGGGCGCCACCGTGCCCTGACGCTGCGTGCCACGAAGTCCTTCGCCGCCGGCCTGCCCGCCGCCACTGACCCCGCCCTGGGGAGCAGCCCCGCCGCCGGGGCCGCTGTACCGAGGTGCACCCGCAGGAGGCCCCGGAGGCACGCCGCCCTGCCGGCGAATCTGATCGTCGAAGCCGCCGCCACCGCCACCAGCGGGTGGATGATAGCTGTCATCGACCTGCGCTGCTGCGGGCTGGGCTGCGGCCAGCGTGATGACGCACAGGAACGCTGCCAGGTAAGGCCGAGCCCACTTCGAGCCCGCGTACGCGGAGACCGAGCTGGAGCCGGAGCGCGCAATCGAACTCTGAGTTTGTCTCATTTTTCACGACTCGATGGTTTGGGGGCCGGGCACGGGTTGAGGGCGAGGTTTACAGCATCTCACGCGGATCGAAATCCCAGATGATCATTTTCCAGGCCGCGTACTTGTCGGGAGGCAAGGTGAACGGAGAACACATCTTCACCGCGCGCATCGCGGCTTCGGCGGCAATTTGGTACACCGGACCGGACTGCGGCGCCTCCAGGGCCGGTTCCCCGTCGAGAGACCCGTCCGCATTCAAGCGCCAGCGCACCGTAACCACAATGGTCTCGATGCCACCTCCGCCGCCCGGCAGTTTCCAGCATTGCCTGAGTTGGGCGCTGATCTGCCCGCGCAGCAAATCCTGCTCGCGCACGGACAGCACGGGCGCATCGCCCTCGCGAGCACCCGCCGTCGGGCCTGTGTAATCGGTATCGTGCGTTGGCGGCGTCGCGGAGTTCGGCGCGCCCTTGCGCGTCGGATCCTTGTCGAGCAGCGCGGCCAGCCGGTCGGCTGCGGCCTGCTTCTTTTTCTTCTCGTCTTCCTTGCGCTTCTGCTCGGCGAGCTTCTTCTGCTGCTCGAGCTTCTTCTTGCGCTCTTCCGCCTTCTTCTTTTCCTCGGCCTTCTTTTTCTCTTCTTCTGCTTTCTTCTTCTCTTCCTCGGCCTTTTTCTGCTCTTCCTCAGCCTTCTTCTTGGCTTCGGCAGCCTTCAGCGCCTCGTCGGCCTGCTGCTGCTCCTCGAGCTTCTTGGCCTCGTCGGCCTTCTTCTGCTCTTCAGCCTTCTTCAATTCGTCAGGCGTGGGACCGGGCGCCGGCTCGGGCGGCAACGCAGCGAGCTTCTCGGCGATCTCGTCCTTGGGCGTGGGAGCTTCCGCCGGCGGCGGCGTGACGGGCTCGGGCACGGGCTTGGCTTCATCCGTCGGAGGCACAGGGGCTTCGACGGGCTTGGGCTTCTCTGCTTCGAACTTGGAAACCTCGGGCTTGGGCTCGTCCTTGGCCTTGGCCTCGAGCTCCTTCGCGGTCTCGCTGCCCTTCTTGAGCGCCAAAAGCTCCGACGGCGTGATGAGCGCGACCGTTATTGGCTCCGGCTCGGGAGGCCTCAGCTCAGGCGTCGACGCCATGGCAAAGTAGGCCCACGCCAGCAATCCGGTGTGTATCAGGAACGAGATGGCGAGACCGAGCTGCACGAGCGGCTTACCTCCCCTCTTCCACCTCGGTCACAAGCGATACCTTCTTGAACCCGCCAGCGCTGATGCGGCCCATCACCAGCATGACCGTGCCGTAGTTATGCCCTTGTCGCCGCGCACGAAAATCTGCTCGTCGACGCCGTTCTTGGCGATCGCCTTGAGCTTCTCGGACAGCTCGTTGAGCGCCACTTTGGTCTCGCCGATGAAAACATCGCCGTTCGCCGAAACCGAGACCGAAAGCGGCTCTTTGTTGCTTTCGAGCTGCTTGCCCTGCGATTGCGGCAGCTCGATCGGCACGCCGACCGTCAACAGCGGCGCGGCCACCATGAAGATGATGAGCAGCACGAGCATCACGTCCACCATCGGCGTGACGTTGATCTCGCTCATCGGGCGCAGAGCGGCACGCCCGCGACGCCGCCGGCCGCCACTTCCCCCAGCTTTGAGACTCATGCCCATGGGCTGGCGTTAGCTCCGCACGTCGATCTGGCGCGAGACGATGGCCGCGAACTCGTCGGCGAAGGCCTCGAGCCGCTGACTGATCGCCGCCGAGTCGGCCGAGAACTTGTTGTAGAAGACGACGGCGGGAATGGCCGCCATCAGGCCGAGCGCGGTCGCGAACAGCGCTTCCGCGATGCCGGGCGCCACGACGGCGAGGTTGGTGTTCTTCGAAACCGCGATGGCCTGGAAGCTCGTCATGATGCCCCAGACCGTGCCGAACAGGCCGACGAACGGCGCCGTCGAGCCCACGGTGGCGAGGAACAGCAGCCGCCGGTCGAGCCGCTCCATCTCGCGGCTGATGGTGACGTCCATCACCTTCTCGACGCGAAGCTGGATGCCGCCCAGCGCGCGGATGTTGCCTTCGACCGAGCGCTTCCACTCGCGCATGGCCGCCACGAACAGCGCCGCCATGGCGATGGTCTGCCCGCGCGACAATGCGTTGTAGAGCTCGTCGAGCGACTGCCCCGACCAGAACGTCTGCTCGAAGCGGTCCGCCTCGACGCGCGCGCGCCGGAACGCGATCAGCTTCTCGATGATGATCGCCCACGACCAGACCGAGGCCAGCAACAGTCCAGTCATGACGAACTGGACCGTGGGCGAGGCCTGGAGGAAGAGCTCGATAAAGGAAACGCCATGCGCCTGAGGAGCAAGGGCGGATTGCGTCACGTCTGCCGGATTCATTGCGTCAACCGTGGTCGTTCGAGGCTCGTACCGAGCGGACGAAGTTGCCTATGAAAAACGGGCGCAACGAGAAGACCCCCTTCGACGCCCGCTGAGGCAAATTGCAACTCCGCGCAAGCGCCATCAAGTCCGCATGTTGCCGCGCAATATGACCAAACAAGGGCCCCGTCGGGTGGATGACGGTCGCGATATCCCCTGAATTTGCAGGCCAAGCGGGCGGTTTTCCCGAACCGGTGTCAAACTTGGGCCTCTTCGGCCAGTTCGAGCAGGCCCCGCCAGCTGCCGGACTTCGGATCGTAGGCCTGGATTTCGCCCTTCTCCATGTCATAGAGCCAGCCGTGGATAGTGATGCGCCCCTCGGCCACGCCCTGGGCGACCAGATCGTAGGTCATCAGATTGTCGAGCTGGAACTGGATGTGCGCCTTGATGGTCGCGGGCATAACCTCGGGCTCGGGCACGCGCGCCGCTCGCACGAGATCATGAGCCGGCCGCGTATACTCGACCCAGCGCCCGAGATGCGGCTCCACATCGGGCGGCGTGGGACCGGCCAGCGCCTGGATGCCGCCGCAGCCCGAGTGTCCGCACACGACGATGTCGTCGACGCCAAGATGCGCCAGCGCATATTCGATCGCAGCCCCAACGGTGTCGTCGCCGGCATTCGCGGGCGGAACGCAGTTGGCGATGTTGCGGACCTCGAACAGCTCGCCCGGATCGGCAGAAGTAATTTGTGACGGCACCACACGGCTGTCGCAGCAGCCGATCCAAAGCAGACGCGGCTTCTGCTTTTTCGTCGCCAGGCTTTTGAAGAAGGACCTGTCGCGCTCGAATTCGAGCCGGAAGCGCTCGTAGCCCTCGATGGCGTCCTTGATGTCGAGATCGACGCCGTGCTGATCCTTGGCCGTGGTCATTGGCTTTCCCCGAACTCCCCGAAACACGATCTCTATCGTCGGTTATGTACGCCGGTTTGTCTATGCGGGCTCCGTAGCCGGATCATGACGCCCCTGGCGAAACCTAGCTCGGCTTCCCCGCGTCGAACGCGGCCCTCATCGTCGTCGATATCCGGAGCGGCTTGCCCGAAACGGCGACGAGCACCACCGTCACCTCCGCTTCAAACACGCGCCGGCCCGCACACGTCACCGCTTGCAGCAACGTCAGGCTGGCCCCGCCCATCTCCTTGACGCGCGTCTCGACTTCGAGAATGTCGTCCATGCGCGCCGGGCGGATGAAATCGCACAGTCATGCGGCGCACCACGAACGCCGCCGGCTCGTGGCTGGCCGAGCCATCGATCATGCGGCGCGAATCCGTGCCGAGGAGGCGCAGATAGTCCGTACGCCCGCGCTCGCACCAGCGAATGAAGGAGGCGTGATAGGCGATGCCGCCGGCGTCCGTGTCCTCGAAATAGACGCGCACCGGCAGCACGTGGCGCCGGCCCGTCTCGTCGTCGACGATGCGGCCGGCGAGATCCGGCCAAGGCTGTTTGTCTGATGTCATGGCGGGCAACAAAGCTGATCGTCGCGCGATTGTCACGAGGCCATATGAAGCGGTGGCACCATGATCGCGCCGGCTCGTATTGGCGCAGCGCGCTCTAGGCCACGTTGTGCTCGGCAGAAAGCTCGACCAGCACGATCTCGGGCGGCGAGCCGAAACGGACCGGCAGCCCCGAGCAGCCGAGACCACCCGAAACGATCAGGTTGCGGCCGTCCTCGACGATATGTCCATAGGCATAGCGCCGGCCATACTTGGATGGCACCACGGGCGCATAGCTGCCGATGCGCACCTGACCGCCGTGCGTGTGCCCGGCAAGGGTTAGAGCCACACGCGGCGGCACTTTGGGAAAAATATCGGGCTCGTGCGCCATGAGGATGACGGGCGCGTCGTCGGTCACCTGTGCGAGCGTGCCGTCGAGATCGTCCACGCCGACGTAGTCGATCTTGCCGCGACGCTTGAACTCGTCGTAGTCCTCCGACCTGGGCCAGAACGCCCATTGGTCTCCAAGACCCGCGAGCCAGAAAGGCGTACCCATCCTTTTCGAGACGGATGGCATCGTTCTGGTAGACGCCGATCCCCTTCGTCCTCGAGAGCGAGCGCGGCCTTCACGGGGCCGGCGCGGCGCTCCTGCACCGAAGGATCTTCCCACCAATCGTGATTGCCGAGCACGGCATGAACGCCAAGCGGCGCCCGCAGTTCGGCAAGTGCGCCAGCCCATTCGTGATGAGGAACGCTCCATCCCCACCGGCCGAGCCGATGACCGACGACGAAATCGCCGAGCATCAGCGTCGCATCGGGCGCAACCGCATTGGTGCGCGCCACGATCTGGCGGATGCGTTCGACCGTCATCCACGGTTTGCACGCATGGATATCGGCCAGAACCGCAAGTCTGAGCTTCAGCCCCGCAGGCCACCCCGGCGGCGAAAGACGATAGCGCGTCACTCCGAGGCGAAACGGCTCCGCCAGCGCATAGCCGCCAAACCCGCCGACGCCGGCCGTGAGCGTGACGAGCCCTTTGAGCATTTGCCGGCGTGAGAGCATGCGGAGTCCTGGAAGCGTCGGGTAGGCGGAAAGCTAGGAGCGAAGTTAGTTTTCGATTTGACTGCGTGGATGCGTCAAAAACGCATGACACGCATTTTTCCTCAGCTCACTCACTCTCGTCCTCGCCCGCCTGAAATATCGGCAGCTCCGGCATGCCTTCGCGCGCCGGCCTCGAAACACCGAGATGCCGATAGGCCTTGAGCGTCAGCACGCGCCCGCGCGGCGTCCGCCCGATGAACCCCTGCTGCAGCAGATACGGCTCGACGATTTCCTCGAGCGCATCGCGCGGCTCCGACAGCGCCGCCGCCAGCGTCTCGATTCCGACCGGACCGCCCTCGTAGTTGCGCGCGATGCAGCCGAGATAGCGGTGATCGAGCGCATCGAGCCCGGCCGAGTCCACTTCGAGCGTGCGCAGCGCCTTGTCCGCCACGGCGGCATTGATGACCTCGGCGCCCGTCCACGGCCGCGAAGTCGCGCACGCGCCGCAACAGACGCCCGGCAATGCGCGGCGTGCCCCGCGCCCGGCGCGCGATCTCGGCGGCTCCATCCGGCGCGATCGGCGCACCCAGAACGCGCGCGCCGCGCGTCACCACCTGCTCGCAGTTCCTCGTCGGTATAGAAGTTGAGGCGGATCGGAATGCCGAAGCGGTCACGCAGCGGCGTTGTCAGCAGCCCGGCCCGCGTCGTCGCGCCGACCAGCGTGAACTTCGCGAGATCGATGCGCACCGAGCGCGCCGCCGGCCCCTCGCCGATGATGAGATCGAGCTGGAAGTCCTCCATCGCCGGATAGAGGATTTCCTCGATCGCCGGATTGAGGCGATGGATCTCGTCGATGAACAGCACGTCGCGGTCTTCGAGATTGGTGAGCAGCGCCGCGAGATCACCGGCCTTCGAAATCACCGGCCCCGACGTGGCGCGAAACCCGACGCCGAGCTCCTTGGCCATGATCTGCGCCAGCGTCGTCTTGCCGAGGCCGGGCGGCCCCGCAAACAGCACATGGTCGAGCGCATCGCCGCGCGCCTTCGCCGCCTCGATGAACACGCGCAGGTTCGCGCGCGCCTGCTCCTGGCCAATGAATTCTGCGAGCGAGCGCGGACGGATCGTCGCCTCGAAGGCGTCCGGTTCGTGCTTCGCCGCGCTGATGAGGCGTTCGGTCATCCAGTGGTCCGGCGTGTTTCAGATTCGTTCCGGACGTTTATCACGATTTGAGCCACGCCAACCCCGCAACGCGCCATTATGCGGCAGGAACGCGGACTGGCAGCCACAGGCCCAGGGATCTGGGCTAAATTCCTCTACCCGCGGCGGCAGAGCATCCGTCCGAAAATGAGCGCGATTGCGGGCGGCACGGCGGCGAGCAGACCGTACATGATCATGTGCTTCCCAGTCGCCGCCCGGAAGGCCTCACTGGTCGCGGCATCCGCGCCGCCCATGTCGAGCGGCACATGCGGCATCGTCGTATAGGCGACGTAGGCAATCGCCCCGCACCAGATCAGCGACAGCACGAACCACACCGGAAACGAGAAAAGTTTGCACATCTCGGGGTCCTCTTTTTACCGCGCGAGCTCTTTCAAGCCGCGCCGGATGAGCTTCGCCGTATCGGTTTCCGCGCCAAGCTCCTTCACCGCGGCCGCGACCGCCGCCGAAGCCTGGGCCGGATTGTAGCCGAGATTGGTCAGAGCCGAGACCGCCTCCGCTGCGGCGATGCCGGAAGCCGGCATTTCATCCACATTGCCGCCGGGAGCAACTTGCGGGACGTGAAGCCCTGCAGCGGAAAGCGCGGGCGCCTTGTCCTTCAGCTCGGCCGTGATGCGCTGCGCCAGCTTCTTGCCGACGCCCGGCGCCTGCTCCACCGCCGCCCAGTTGCCGAGCGCGATGGCATTGCCGAGATCCTGCGTCGACAGAACGCCGAGAACGCCCGAGCGCGACCTTCGAGCCCACACCCTGCACGCTCTGCAGCGTGCGGAACCAGTTGCGCTCGATCTCGCTCTGGAAACCGTAGAGCCTGATGGCGTCTTCGCGCACGTGCGTGTCGATGGTGAGCGAGACCTCATCGCCGATTTTCAGATTTCGCAGCGTTCGCGCCGAAAGCTGCACGTCATAGCCGACGCCATTGACGTCGATGATGGCATGGCTCTCGCCGATGGAATCGACTTTGCCTCTGAGCTTCCCGATCATCCGCGCGCTTCCTTCATGACGCGAGCCGTCAGCTGGCTGATGCCGCGATGATTGGCATGGCAGATGGCGATGGCAAGCGCATCCGCTTCGTCGGCGCTGTCGAACTTCGCTTTCGGAAGCAGGAAGCCGACCATCGCCTGGATCTGCTGCTTCTCGGCATGGCCCGCACCAACCACCGATTTCTTGATCAGGTTCGGGGAGTACTCGGCCACCTTCAGTCCCTGAAGCGCCGGCGCGAGCAGAGCCATGCCGCGCGCCTGCCCGAGCTTGAGCGTCGCCTTGGCGTTCTCGTTGACGAACGTCTCTTCCACGGCCGCCTCGCGCGCGCCGCTTCCGCGGATCACGCTCGACAGTCCCTCGAAGATCTCGCGCAGCCGGTAGGCGAGGTCATCGTCGGCATTCGAGGTGATGAGCCCCGAAGAGACATAGGTCAGCCGTACGCCATCGGTTTCGATGACGCCCCAGCCGGTCCGCCTCAGGCCCGGATCGATGCCGATTATTCGTGTGGAAGATTCGCCCCTCATTGACGCCCCATAACACGGCCGCGATTCGCCGCCTAACCATGAACCGACAAACTCGTGGGATGGCGTTGCGGTATGGCTTGAACGTTACTCAGAGCAGCCCTAGCCTTGCCGAAACAACCGCAAATCGGGCCCGGGAGAGGAAACTATGTCCGGCAGGTTTTTCAGCCTATGCGCCGTCGCTATGATGCTTGGGCTAGGCGTCGCGCAGGCAGAGGAGGCAGCTCCAACGCCACCGCCCGCAAAAGAAGCTGCGTCTCCACCAGCTACCGAATTCCTCTGTCTGAAGAAGGAGTCGCTGTACGGACCCTACGAGAATCTCTCCGTCGCCTGCTACACGGATCGGGGCTGTGCCTTCGTCGAGAAGCTCGGCGCCGAAACCCTCCCCGACTACGACACTGAGAGCGTCGCCGCCGCGCTCGGCCGCGAGAAGATCGAGGGCATCGTCACCTCGTCGGAGCCGATCATGAAACAGATCACGGGCTACGGCTACATCTGCAAGAAGGTCGATTGAGCTCGAACGGCGGCCAGCCGCGATCAAGCGTCCATCGAATCGCTGTCGTCCCAGCCGCCGTCGTCCTGATCGTCGGCGGCGTCCTGAGCCTCGTCCTGATCATCTCAGCGTCCTGCTGGGCATCCTGGGCTCGATCTTTGGCGCCCCAATCCACAGTGCTGGTCTTGTTGTCGGTGCTGGCTGACGGAGTTTCAGTCGCGCGCGCACCGCCGAATAGATCGCCTGCGCCCGCGTGACCGCCGAAGAGCCCGCGAATGCCATCAGCCAAAAGCATCCCACCGGCCACGCCACCTACTGTCGATAAGGCAGAGCTGAGGAAGCCACCACCTCCGCCCATGGGCGGCGCAGGTTGCGCGGCAGGCGGTTGCGCATAACGCGTATCGTCGGGACGGCGGAAACTGTCGGCATCATTCTGCCGGACGCCGGCATTCGGAACCGACCCGCCACCGCCGGACTGACCGAACCTGCGGCCAGAATCCCGAGCCGAATCTGAGAAAGCTCCGCGAGCCCCTGTCATCGTTCGCCGCCTGCACCTCCTGAAGCTCGCGTATGCGCTCGTCGGCGCGCCGCAATGCTTCTTCCTGGAGCAGCACCGTCTGCACCAGCACATAAGGAGCGTTCGGGTTGCGGGCCACGGCGTCGCGAATAAGCCGCTCGGCGTCGCGGTCGTTGCTCTCTGTGGTGGTAGCGCCGACCCGGTCGAACAGATCCTGGATCAACTCGCGTTCTTCAGGCCTCATGGCAACCTCCGAGGGCTCAAAACTGTCGACCTCATGTAGGTACGTTTCCGCCAACGCAAAGGGCGCGCGTCGCCTGAAGCGCGCACCAACAAGGCTTGTCGGGGAATCAGACAAAAATGTAAGCTTGCGGTTAGCTTCCGGTCACACGTCGCCACGCCGGAACGACGCCGACTGCGCAGCCAAAACATGACGGGGCACGCCATGGATATTTACACGACCTACTGGATGTTCATCTGGGGTGGCGGACTCGTGCTCCTCGCCGCGCTCATCATGTGGCGCACATCGAGCTACGACCTCTCGGGCGCAGCTTTCGATAGCGCCTGGCAACTCGCGCGCGGCAAGCGAACCTCTGAAAATCCGACCGCCATCGAGCAGAAGCTGCGCGACATCAATGCCGAGGCGTCCGTCACCGGGAAAGGCGAAGCGTGCCGCCGGCACGGTCCTCGGCCACTTCATCGCCAAGGTGCTCAACACTGCCGCCATGCTGATGATCGCCGTCGGAGCAGCCCTGGTCGTCGCTGGCATTTTCTGGCGCTGAAGCGCCTTTCAGATGTCCCGCGATCCCGCTGCCGGACGCAGCTGCCTGAATGAGGCGGACGTCCGCTTGGCCTTCCGCGACAGGAAAGTGATGCCGAGAATGGTCGCGACGTAGGCCGCGAACTCGAGCGCGCCCGGGCGTTTCCCTGTAGCCTGCAATCACGTGCAGCACACGGCCCACCATGCCGTCCTCCGGCAACAGCCAGCTTGTATCCCAAAGCTGCGCATTGAGTTCCGGCGCGATCAAACCGGCATTCGAGATCTGATGCACGGCTTCGGCCGCAAGCCCGGCAGCAACGAGAGTGACGAGAAAACCTGTGACGGCAAAGAGCCGGTGCAGCGGGATCGCCGATAGCCCGAAGTAGAGCCCGCCCGAAACTGCAGCGCCCAGCATAAGACCGCCCGCTGATCCGAGAAGGAGATCGAGCGTCGTGTCCGAATGCTGCAGAAAGATGCTCGAGAGAAACAGCACCACTTCGCTGCCCTCGCGTAGAACCGCCATCGCGGTGGCGATACCGAGCGCTGCAACCGACTGGTTTCCCGAGGTCACGGACCGCCCCACCTCTTTGAGATGCGCCGAAAGCTCCCGCGCGTGATCGGCCATCCAGGCCACATGCCACGTCAGCATGACGACGGCGAGCGTGAGCACCCCGGCGGTAAACAACTCCTGTCCGCGGCCATCGAAAGCGGAGGAAATCTGCGTCGCAAACCCCGCGACCACCATCGACCCGAGCACGCCGGCAAGGATACCGAGACCGACCGCACGATTGCGTCCGGGCACGCCTCGCGAAGCCGCCAGCACGATGCCGACGATGAGGCCCGCTTCCAGAACCTCACGGAAGACGATGACGAGAGCAGCAAGCATGGGTCACTCCACGATGACGGCGCCTTGAGCGGTCTCTTCGTGGAACTCGCCGAAAAATCCGTATGAGCCCTTGGCCAGCGGCTGAAGCCGCACGGTGGTGGACGTGCCGCCGCCGACGATCTTCTCGAACTTGAGCGGCTTGCTCTCGAATTCCTCGATCGTCTCGTCGAGATTTTTCACGATCAGCTTCACCGGCTTGCCAGCGGGAACCTTCACGTTCGCCGGCTCGAATTTGTGATCCTTGATCGAGACGGTCACCTCGACCTCGTCCCCGGCAGCCATCGCAGACGGAGCGGAGAATGTGGCAGCCATCACCAAGGCAATAAGAGCTATGGCGCGAGGCGGTGTAAGCGCAGGCAAGGTCATGTCTGACTCCGATACGTGCACGCTGTCCTACGCCTTAGCTATTATCCTGACTTGCAATGTCAATATTTTTACTCAAACAATTCAATCCTGTAATCTACGCGCAGCTCCCAAGTTGCGACCCGCGCCAGAACATCGGCACGCCCGCCGCGAAGTCAAGCGCACTGACTTCCTCTCAGGCAAAAAGGCGCGGATCTGCGACCACCATCCCGGACTGCCGGTGTGCGAGGCACTGACTATCTGCTTGCGTAAATGCGCGGAGGTTGACCGCTGTGCCGGCAGCAAACCCTCAGGCGGAGAGGCGGCGTTCTGAACGCCTATTGCAACCAACGGGCATCAAATGACGACGGCTCAGGCCGCCGTCAGCTTCTTCAGAACCTCTTCCGACACCTCGAAGTTCGCGAACACGTTCTGCACGTCGTCGTCGTCTTCGAGCGCGGCGATGAGCTTCATGATGCTTTCGGCGTTGTCTTCGTCGACCTCGACGTCAGCGTTCGGCTTCCACATCGCCTTGACGCTCTCGGGCTCGCCGAGCTTGGCCTCGAGCGCCGCCGCGACGGTGCCGAGGCTGTCGAACGGGCAGGTGACGACATGGCCGGTGGCATCGGACGTGGCGTCGTCGGCGCCGGCGTCGATGGCCGCTTCGAGCACCTGCGTCGGGCGCTGCCGGCCGCGGCCTTGAAGCGTGATCTCGCCCACGTGCTGGAACATGTGCGCGACGGAGCCCGTCGCAGCGAGGTTGCCGCCGTACTTCGTGAACACGGCGCGCACGGCGCCGCCCGTGCGGTTGCGATTGTCGGTCAGGGCCTCGGCGATGACGGCGACGCCGCCCGGCGCATAGCCCTCGTAGCGGATCGCCTCATAGGCTTCGCTGTCGCCGCCCTGGGCCTTCTTGATCGCCCGCTCGATGTTGTCCTTGGGCATGTTCTCGGCGCGCGCGCGTCTGGATGGCGAGCCGGAGGCGCGGGTTCATGGCCGGGTCGGGCATGCCGGACTTGGCCGCAACCGTGATTTCGCGCGCGAACTTGGCGAACATCTTGGCACGGGCCGCATCCTTGCGGCCCTTCTTGTGCATGATGTTCTTGTATGCTGAATGGCCGGCCATGGGAGTTCCCGCAATCTTGTGTGTTTGCGCCCTTTTTGATCGGCTGGCCGCGTCCGGGTCAACCCCCGCCGCGGCGGCTCGGGCAAGCGCCCGCAGCGCAACAGAGCGAAAATCGCTCCCGACCCGTCTCCCTCGGCGCCCATGAATCGCATAGAGTAATCTGCAGAGCGGATCGATGAGATCCGCCGCTGCCATTGCCCAATGGCGGCCCAGGGTGGACCAAAGGTCTGCCACTGCGCTGAGGGCGGGTTCAGAAACCCTTCCTCGCGGCCTCTGCCATAAATCTCTCTCTCGACCCAAAAAAGCGGCTCGGTAGGCTCCAAAACGCCACCGAGCCGCAATCCTTTGACGCGCTTCGCAAGGCCCGTCGCGTCGTCGATCTCGACGGCGAGGCCCGAGACCGTGGCCGGGCCCAGCGCCGGCTCGAAGCGCTCGCGCGGCAGGCGCGTCAGGAACCGGTTGATCGGCTCCTCGGTGTCCATGCCGAGCACGGAATTGTAGTCGCCGCACATGCCGGCATCCGACATGTAGCCGGTGCCGTTCGGCAGCACGCGCTCGTCGGCGGTCGGCGAATGCGTGTGCGTGCCGACCACGCACGTCACGCGCCCGTCGAGGAAATAGCCGAGCGCCTGCTTCTCGCTGGTCGCCTCGGCGTGGAAATCGATGAAGATCGCGTCGGCGCCGGACTTGAGCCCGCAGGCGGTGATCTCGCGGTCGATGGCGCGGAACGGGCAATCGAGCTCGGTCATGAACACGCGGCCCATGGCGTTGATCACGAGCACGTCCATGCCGTTCTTGGCGCTGATAGAGCCCCGCGCCGCGGCCGGGCGTACCCGGGGGAAAATTGATCGGCCGCAGAAGCCGCTCCTGGCGTTCGATGAAGACCAGCGCGTCCTTCTGGTCGAACGCATGATTGCCGAGCGTGACCGCGTCCGCGCCGGCATCCAGAAGCTCCTCGAGGATGTTCTCGGTGATGCCGAAGCCGCCGGCAGAGTTCTCGCCATTGACGATGACGAAGTCGAGCTTGTAGCGCTTTCTGAGCGACGGCAGCATTTCGACGACGGCCTTGCGGCCGGCGCGTCCGACCACGTCTCCGAGGAAAAGAAGCCTCATTGAGCGGGTTGATCCTTCCTAGTCCCGCGCGGGACAATAAACGCGCCGTTATGGCGCCGTAGCGGGCCAGGATAGCGGCCCTTCTCAGCCGACGCTGCTCCGGGCGAGACAGCGGAGCGGACCCGTAGGCGTCAACACCCAGTCCAGCCGCTCGTCATAATCGACATGCGGAACCGCGTCGACCCTCTGCCCGTCATAGGCAAGGCCGACCGCGACGACAGCCTTCAGCTTTCTGAGCCGCGCCAGGGTGCGGTCATAGAACCCGCCGCCATAGCCGAGCCGGTAACCTTCGGCGTCGAAGGCTAAAAGCGGCCCGAGCACCACGTCGGGCTCGACCTGCTGCGCCGTGGGAAGCGGCTCGCGAATGCCCCACATGGTTTCCGCCAGCGCCTCGCCTGGCGCCCACGCCCGGAAAACGAGAGGACGGCCCTTGGCCTCCATGACCGGCAGGGCGAGAGTGTAGCCCTCCCCCAGAAGCCGCTGCATGAGCGGAGTGGGGTCGATCTCCTCGCCTATGGGCAGGAAGCCCGAGACCACAGCCGGCGCCGCGCACGCCCGCGAACCCGATGCCGTGAGCCGCAATGCGTGCCGAGGCCTCCGCTCCACCCTCGTCGGCGAAGGCGCGAGCGCGCGCGGCTTTCGCCGCTGCGCGCATCTCTTTCTTGGCCGCGGTCGTAGGGTCGGAGGACACTGCAGGCTCGCGCTTGTATTGGGCGGCTACTGCAAGCGGCCGCTGTCGAGGATAACCTCGGAATGAAGTGCCGCGGTGGCCGTTGGAACGGTTGATCTCGCCGGGTCCCTACAAATGTAAGGTGGGCGCCATATGTCCGGGACCACGGTCCCGGCCAGGGACAGCTCCCAGGCAGATCTTATAGGCCCTGGAGATTCAGTTGTTCCTGACGAACCCCGCAGCGAGGCGAATGTAGGGGCTCGACAAGGTAAAAAGCGAGGCCTCAGTCGCCGTTCTCAACCAGCCCCTGCAGGGACTCGATGACCCAGTCGATTCGGTTGGCGATCTGGTTGCGGCTCTCTTCCAGGGCCGTGATGCGGCCCCGTGCGGCCTCGAGGCTGGCTTTGAGATCGTCACGCTCGCGCTCGAGCGCCTTATTGCGCTCCTCGAGATCCCGCGCGCCCGCAGCGGGCGCTGGCGCCGCATGCTTCCGGGCCGGGACCCGCTTCGCTTTTTCCTGTGCCCTCTGAGCCATGCAATGTCCCGCACCTAGCTTGAAACCGCCCCCGAAGCCCTCGGCGCGATCCCATACGCGGGTCGAACATAAGTTGTCTGACGGGGCAGCGCAACAAAACGGGCGCGCCTCAATCTTCACTGAAGCTGCAAGATGTGGCTAAATCCGCGCTTGCCGCGACGAAGCAAGCATTGACAGCACCCGGCCGCCCAAACTTAATGGCGCCGCCCGGCCGTAGCCGGAACGTGGGCGCTCGGATTTTGGGCCGCCACATTGCTTTAAATCCCTATCTATACGAAGGAACGGCACCGCAACGCCGGACCGAGACAACAACCGACGTACGTCGCTGGAGGAAATTTATGACGCTCAGGGTCGCGATCAACGGATTTGGCCGCATCGGCCGCAACGTGCTGCGCGCGATCTATGAGTCGAAGCGCACCGACATCGAGGTCGTCGCCATCAACGATCTGGGCCCCGTCGAGACCAATGCTCATTTGCTGCGTTTCGACAGCGTACACGGACGTTTCCCGGGTGAGATCATCGTCAAGGGCGACACCATCGACATTGGCCACGGCCCCATCAAGGTCACGGCCGTGAAGAACCCGGCCGAGCTGCCGCACAAGGACATGGGCGTCGATATCGCTCTCGAGTGCACCGGCATTTTCACGGCACGCGACAAGGCCGCGGCCCACCTCACCGCCGGCGCCAAGCGCGTGCTTGTCTCCGCTCCCGGCGAGGGCGCCGACCTGACCGTGGTTTACGGCGTCAACCACAAGAAGCTGACCAAGGATCACCTTGTCGTCTCGAATGCCTCTTGCACCACCAACTGCCTGGCCCCGATCGCCAAGGTGCTGAACGAGTTCGTCGGCATCGAGAAGGGCTTCATGACCACCATTCACAGCTATACGGGCGACCAGCCGACGCTCGACACCATGCACAAGGATCTCTACCGCGCCCGCGCCGCGGCGTTGTCCATGATTCCGACCACCACCGGCGCCGCCAAGGCGGTCGGGCTGGTGCTGCCGGAGCTCGCCGGCAAGCTCGACGGCACCTCGATCCGCGTGCCGACGCCCAACGTTTCCGTGGTCGATCTCAAGATCGTCTCCAGGAATCAGACGACCAAGGACGAAATTAACGCTGCCGTGAAGAAGGCGGCGGCAGAAGGCGATCTCAAGGGCATCTTGGGTGTCACGGATCAGCCCAATGTCTCGTCGGACTTCAATCACGACAGCCGCTCGTCGATCTTCCATCTCGACCAGACCAAGGTCATGGACGGGAACTTCGTGCGCGTGCTCTGCGTGGTACGATAACGAGTGGGGTTTCTCGAACCGTATGGCCGATACGGCTGTGGCAATGGGCAAGCTGATTTGAGTTCAACAAGGTGGATGCGCGGGTCCCATCGAGAGACGCGCGCACCATGAAATGACGGACGAAGAGGACGCGCCATGACCGAAAAGCTGGAAGACATAGCTCACGCGCTCGTAGCACCGGGCAAAGGCATTCTCGCCGCGGACGAAAGCTCCGGCACGATCAAGAAGCGTTTCGACAAGATCAAGCTGACCTCCACCGAGGACAGCCGCCGCGACTACCGCGAGATGCTGTTCCGCTCCACCGACGCCATGAAGAACTATGTGTCTGGCGTCATTCTCTATGATGAGACCATTCGCCAGAAGGCCAAGGACGGCACGACGCTCGTCGACGTCATGAAGGCCGCAGGCTCCATTCCCGGCATCAAAGTGGACATCGGCGCCAAGCCGCTCGCCGGACCCACCGCGAAAATCGAGACCATCACCGAGGGCCTCGACGGACTTCGTGAGCGCCTCGCGGAATATTACGCCCTCGGCGCACGTTTTGCTAAATGGCGCGGCGTCATCACCATCGCCGACGGCCTGCCGAGCTGGAACTGCGTCAAGGCCAACGCCCATGCGCTGGCCCGCTACGCCGTGCTGTGCCAAGAGGCCGGCATCGTGCCGATCGTCGAGCCCGAAGTCCTGATGGACGGCGAGCATTCGACGCATGACATCGACGAATGCTACCGCGTCACCGAGTGGACGCTGCGCACCGTATTCCGCGAGCTTTATGATGCCCGCGTCTCGCTCGAAGGCATGGTGTTGAAGCCCAACATGGTGATCGCCGGCCAGAAGGCCGCGAAGCAAGCTTCCGCCCAGGAAGTTGCAGAAAAAACCCTTCGTTGCCTCAAGTCGACGGTTCCTGCGTCCGTGCCGGGCATCGCCTTCCTCTCGGGCGGACAGTCGGATGAAGCCGCGACCGAGCATCTGTCGCTGATGAGCGCACAGGGCAATCTGCCTTGGGCGCTGACGTTCTCCTACGGCCGCGCGTTGCAGGCCGCAGCGCTTTCGGCCTGGGGCGGAAAGCCCGAGAACGTCGCTGCAGGCCAGCGCGCCTTCACGCATCGGGCCCGCATGAACAGCCTGGCTGCTCTCGGAAAATGGGACGCCAAGCTCGAGAAAGCGGCCTAACTGCAACACTAAAAAATCTTGCTCGAAAGCGACGGAACCATTGCTTCTCGTCCGTATTAGGCAATGGTTCCGGAAGCACGAGCGGCGCACACGAGCGCGCCAGTACTCTGAGTTTTCCGGAAAATGGTTTCGAGGTTTTGCCTTCGAACCGACCGGACGAAGGCTGAGCAGCAAGGCGTAGCGGGCCCCCCCCGCTGCGCCTTGTCTGCGTTTGGGGTCTGCGTTTGGGCGCAGCAAGCTTCATCTAAAGCAACGGGCGCCTCATGGTGTGAGGCGCCCGTCAGTTTCGACGATGAATGTTGCAGCTAGATCGACGACCTCAGATCGACGGCCTTAGTTGCTGAACAAACCTGTGATGGCGTCGGCGAGCGAATCCGGTCCCGAGTAGCTTTGCTTGACCTTCTTGGCTCTCCGGACCGGCGCGTCGCTCGCACTCGCGTAGGGGTCGCCCCCATCGATATCGGCCGACGACGTCTCGATAGCGGACTCGAGCTTGAGCGCACGGCCCGTGAGCGCCGCCGAAAGCCGGCTGTCATGTCCATAGATGTCGCTGAAGGTCGACACGCGCCCGGTGTCGTCCACCATGGCCGTGAAATACGTCATGTGCACCGGGATCTGATGCTCGAGCGTGATCTCACCGCCGCCCGCGATCGTATTCGCCACCTTGGCTTCTGAGTAATCGTTCCCCGCCTCTAGCAGCACCTCGGCGAAGCGGCGCGGGTTCTGCACGCGGATGCAACCGTGCGACAGCGCCCGGCTCGACTGCGCGAACAGTTGCCGCTCGGTGGTGTCGTGCATGTAGACGTCGTGCTTGTTCGGGAAGCGGAATTTCACTATGCCAAGCGGATTCTTGCCGCCCGGCGGCTGCACGAAGCTGTAGGCGCGCAGATCGGCGTTGCTCCAGTCGACGCTGTCGGGATCGATCTGGCGCCCGCCGCGATAGACGTTGAAGCCGTAGGCGCGAATGATCGAGCCGCCGCCACCACCACCGAAGAACAGGAAGCCGCCGCCTGCAGCACGAAGGCGCGGCGAGAGTTCACGCGACTTGATGCCGTCCGGCACGCCCCAGGACGGATTGAAGATGATGTAGTGCATGTTGGCCGAGAACACCGGCGTCGCCCAGGACGGCTGACCGACGATGATCTTCTCCTTGAAGATCTCCTCGTTGCCCTTGTAAACGCGCGTGTAGTACTCGGGGATGTTGTTCCACACGTAGACCTTGCCCATGTCGTCCGGCAGCCAGCGCCAGCGCTCCATGTTGATGATGAGCCGCGTGATGTTGGTATCCGGGTCGGCAACCTTTTTCGGCTCGCCCTCGCGATTGAGCGCGGTGCGCGTAGCGCTCGTGAGATTGCCCGTCGCCTTGAGACCGTTCTTGGCCTGATAGTCCTTGACGGCCTGAGCCAGCTTTTCGTCGAGCAGCGTATCCTTGGCGCCGGCCTCGGCCGGAACCTTGAGCCGCTGCCGCAACAGCGCGATATCCGCGTTCTCCGCCCCGACCTTGATTGTGTTTCCCTTGGGAAGCTTGATCTTGAGCGCCTCGTCGACCGGCGCCTCTTCTTCCTTCACCGTCGGGCCACGTGCCTTGAGCAGCGCTTCACGCAGGCGCTGGAACTGCTCGTGCTTCGGATGCAGGCCACGCAGATAGGCGTCGGGAGCGGCCGAACCCTCGAGTTCGGTGATGACGACTTTCGGATCTTTGATAGGCGGCACGACGTCGAGGATCCGGCTGAGTGACAGCGGATTGACGCGCCCACCCTTGGCGTAGCGCGCATACTTCAAAAGCTCGAGCGTGAGCTTGGCTTCGGCAGCAGCGAGCACGTCCGGGGACGACTGCCCATCGGCCAGCGTCGGCAGATCGAACTGCGATGCCTGGAGGCCCCAATCGTCGGCCTTCTTCACCTCTTCGATGGCCGTCTTGGCTTTCGCCGTGAAACCGTTGCTATCGACCCACAGCGGCGCTCCCGTGCGCGCACCGTAGAAAGTAACGGCCGCAGTAATGTCATCCTTGTCCGCTTTGGTGATGAAGCCGGGCTCTATGAGCTTCGTCCGCACGGCAGCGACGATCGGATCGGCCGGAGGCGCGGGCGCGACGGCAGCCTGTGCAGGAGCGGCGGGCGCAGCCGCCGTGCCGTCTGCAGCAGGGGGTGTCGTAGGAGCGGGTGTCGCCGCGGTGGCAGCGGGCGTCGATGGAGGAGGTGTCGTTGCGGCAGCAGCTGGCGGAGTTGCACCAGTTGTCGGCGGCGTCGCGGCTGCGGCAGGCGCACTCGAGGCAGGCGCTTGCGGTGCGGCCTCTGGAACCGCAGTGGGTTTGGTGCCGGCTTCCTGATCTTCGGGCGCGTCACTCTCCGCACCCGGCGGCAATCCCGTATTCGTCGCGTGAGAGGGCGTCGCCACGACCTGCGCCAAGGCGAGACAGGTCAGCGCACCTAAAAAGCACGCAACCGAACGTACGTGGGACTGCATTTGTGGCTCCCTCCAAGGCTACGCGGACGCGCCTTCCAGCACTTTCGCAGCTCTCCAGATCACAGGACTGCCGCGGCAACATGGCGTTTTCTTGCCGCTGAGCCTTAACCCAACCTTAACCATGGGGCCTGTGAACGGCGTTATTCCCTCGTGAATTGAAACGCCCGCTTTGACCTTACCAACATAGGCGGCACTTGAGGTAGTCTCTTTTCCGCCCTATTCACGGCCGATACGCACGGCCTGTTTTGCTCAACGTACCGAATTACCGAGAGAAAATTACATTGCAGACAGTCCCGCCGCAACTCTGCCTCGTGATCGAAACGGTGCCTGGGGCCCGCGAGCGCTGCGCGGCCGCTTTGAAGGGGGCGCCTGTCGCGACCCTGATCATCGCGGCGGGGCCTGATGGCCGTTATCGACAAAAAAGAAGCCGCGGCGCTCATAGCATTGGCCCACACACGGGATATCGCCGCTCTTATCGAGAACGACGCGGCGCTCGCGAAGGAGCTTTCTGCCGACGGCATCCATCTATCCTGGCGCGACGACGTCGAAGCGGCCTACACCACCGTGCGGGCCGACTTGGGCCCGAACGCGATCGTGGGTGTCGACGCAGGGTATTCCCGCCACGGCGCCATGTCGCTCGGCGAAAGCGGGGCCGACTATATCGCTTTCGGCCTCGGCGCAGCGGACCGCGAGCTCGCGGAGGGCCATCGTCTCGATCTCGTCGAATGGTGGGCCGAGATTTTCGAGATCCCCGTCGTTGCTTTCGACGTCGAAACCGCTGGCGAAGCCTCGCGCCTCGCCGAAGCAGGCGCAGATTTCGTGGCCGGTCGCATTCCTGCTGGCCTCGCTCCGGATCAGGTATCGGCCTGGCTGTCCGGCATCGCGCAAGGCCTCGAGACAAGGCTGCCCACGGGCTGAGGAGACACGCCGTGCAGTCGAAACTCCTGATCCTGCTTGCGGTGCTTGGAACCGGCGTCGGCGCGGCGGCAGTTCTGTTCGCGACCGGAAATATTCACTTGCCACTTCCGGCTGGGCAAACCGCAGACACGGGCGACGCTGCCCCCTCCGCGCCGATCCGAACCGCAGCAGCCCGGAGAAAACGCGGCCTACGAAGCCTTCGATCAGGGCAAATACCTGACCGCCCTCTCGCTGGCTGAACAGGCCGCCGGGACAGGCGATCCTCAGGCGCACGCCCTTGTCGGCCGCATCTACGCCGAAGGACTAGGCGTCGGCAAAGACGATATAACCGCTGCACGCTGGTATGCCCGCGCAGCCGAGCTTGGCGATGTCCCGTCCATGGTGACGTTCGGCAATATGCTGGCCGACGGGCGCGGCGTCGGCAAGGACCGCATCAAAGCCGCCGAGCTCTACGAGAAGGCTGCGATGACAGGCGACCCGCTCGCCAACTACAATCTGGGCCTCTTGTTCCTGCGCGGCGACGGCAAGCCCGAGAACCCCTATCGCGCCGCCCAGCACATTGCCTACGCAGCCGAAAAAGGCATTGCCGCCGCCCAGTATGATCTGGCAGCCATGTATATGCGGGGAAGCGGTGTACCGAATGACGCGCTCGAGGCCGCCCGCTGGAGCGCCAAGGCGGCCGAGCAGGGCATGCCTGCGGCGCAGTACGAATATGGCGTCATGCTTCTGCAGGGCCGTGGCCTGAAAGCCGATGAATCGAAGGCGGTGGCCTATCTGTTGGCAGCGGCCGAGAAGGGCGTCGCTGGCGCCCAGAACCGTCTCGGTCATGTCTATGCCGAAGGCGCCGGCGTGGCGCAGAACTCATTCGAAGCCGCCAAGTGGCGGCTCATCGCCAAAGCCAACGGCATCACCGACGACAAGCTGGATCTGTTCGTCGCCGCGCTCCCGGATGCGGACCGCAACAAGGCCGTGACGGCCGCCACGAACTGGCAGGAAAAAAAGCAGATCATGCCCTGATCCGGGTCGCAGCCTCCCTACAGTTGTAGGCGCTGGCCTGAACCATTCTGGAAAGGCTGTTTCCGGGAAAAGGGTTGACGCCCGGCTCCCAACCCTGTCAGAGGCTGCTTCAGAAATCTCACCGCCCCCGACATAAAGCCTCCGGCCCCGCATGTCCTCTTCCGCACTGATGAACGTCATGGTCTCGGCCGCCCGCAAGGCGGGCCGCTCGCTCGCGCGCGATTTCGGCGAGGTCGAGCAGCTTCAGGTTTCGGTCAAGGGACCGGCGAATTTCGTCTCCGCTGCTGATCACAAGGCCGAGGAGATCATCTGGAAGGAGCTGTCGAAGGCGAGGCCGGGCTACGGCTTCCTGATGGAGGAGCGCGGCGAGATCGATGGCGACGACCAGACCCATCGCTGGATCGTCGACCCGCTCGACGGCACCACCAACTTCCTGCACGGCATTCCGCACTTCGCCATTTCGATCGGCCTCGAGCGCGAGGGCACGCTCGTTGCGGGCGTGATCTACAATCCCGCCACCGACGAGCTGTTCGCCGCCGAGAAGGGCAAGGGCGCGTTCCTGAACGACAAGCGCCGACTTCGCGTCGCCGCCCGCAAGACACTGGCCAACGCGGTCGTTGCTACCGGCATCCCCCATCGCGGGCGCCCCGGGCATCCCGGCTTCATGCGCGAATTGCAGAGCGTCATGAGCGAAGTCGCCGGCATCCGCCGCACGGGCTCCGCCGCCCTCGATCTCGCCTACACCGCCGCGGGCCGTTTCGACGGCTATTGGGAGCGCAATCTGAAGCCCTGGGATCTTGCAGCCGGCATCGTCCTGCTGCGTGAAGCCGGCGGAATGATCACCGACATCGAGAGCGGCGACAAGATGCTCGACAAGGGCGACGTGCTGTGCGGCAACGCCGCCATCGTCAAAGGCCTGGGGCCACTACTCGCCCACTAGCCCAATCATCGATCTCCTCAAAGATCCAGGACGCTCAGCCGAAGGCGCCGCCGTTGCCAGAGGATTTGCCGCCCGAGCGGCCGCGGCGCGAGGCGAAGCGCACGGCTTCCTCTGCAGCCCGCACGATCGCCTTGGCCTTGTTGATGCATTCCTGCTGCTCGTTCTCGGGGATGCTGTCGAACACGACGCCGGCGCCCGACTGCACGTAAAGGCGCCCGTCCTTGACCAGCGCCGTCCGGAGCACGATGCACGTGTCCATCTCGCCGCTCGACGTGAAGTAGCCGACGCAGCCGGCGTAAGGTCCGCGCTTCGACTTCTCGAGCTCGTCGATGACCTCCATGGCCCGCACCTTGGGCGCGCCCGACACGGTGCCGGCCGGAAAGCCCGCCATCAGCGCATCGACGGAATCATGCGACGCATCGAGCCGCCCGATCACATTGGAAACGATGTGCATGACGTGGCTGTAGCGCTCGATCACGAACTGCCCCGTGACCTCGACCGAGCCGACCTCCGCCACGCGCCCGACGTCGTTGCGGCCGAGATCCAGCAGCATCAGATGCTCGGCCCGCTCTTTCGGATCCTTGAGCAGGGCTTCGCCCAGCGCCTTGTCCTCGGCCTCGGTGGCGCCGCGCGGCGCGGTGCCGGCGATCGGACGGATGGTGACTTCGCCATCGCGCACGCGGACGAGGATCTCCGGGGAGGATCCCACGAGCGCAAAGCCGCCGAGATCGAGATGGAACAGGAACGGCGACGGATTGAGCCGCCTCAGCGCCCGGTAGAGCGCGAACGGCGGCAGCGTGAACGGCGCCGAGAACCGCTGCGACAGCACCACCTGGAAGATGTCGCCGGCGCGGATGTACTCCTTCGCCCGGTCCACCATCTCGTGGAATTCGCGCGGCGGTCGTGTTCGACTTGGGCTCCGGCTGCGCGAGCCTCTTGGGCGCGAGCGCGGCGCCGTGGGGCAGAGGCGCCTCGAGCTGAGCCACGGCCGCCTTGAGGCGCTTGACCGCTTGCTTATAGGCCTTCTGCGCGCCGTCCTTGGGACCAGGACGCACCGGCGTGACGAGGCTGATCTCGTCTTTGACGGAATCGAAAATCACCACGACCGTCGGCCGCATCAGCACGCTGTCGGGAACGCCGAGCTCGTCCTCGTTCGGATTGGGCAGCTTCTCGATGAGCCGCACGGTATCGTAGCCGATATAGCCGAACACGCCGGCGGCCATGGGCGGCAGCTCGGGCGGAAGCTCCAGCTTCGAATCCGCGATGAGGCTCCGGAGCGAGTCGAGCGTCGGCTTTTCCTCGCGCGCGAACTTCTTCGGCTTCTTGAGCGGAGAGTGGTTGATCTCCGCCGTATCGCCGTTGGCGCGCCACACCAGATCCGGCTCGAGCCCGATGACCGAGTAGCGCCCGCGCGAGGCTCCGCCTTCGACCGACTCGAGCAGGAAGCTGAAGGCGCGTCCCTGCGCCAGCTTCAGGTACACCGAAACCGGCGTCTCGAGATCGGCGACGATGCGCGTCCACACGACCTGCGGCTTCGCCGGCCTTGTAGCGTTTCGTGAAGGCTTCGAGCGACGGCAGCATCTGCATGTCGGCCAGTTTAGCGGTCAGCGTGCTCAAGGAGAAACGTTCCTCATTGCTGGCCATCCGTGCTGGCGCCGGTGGCGCGCTTGAGCTCGGCTTCGTTCACACGTACGTCGAGATCGTTCTTGAGCGCGGCGATGTAAGCAAGCAGGTAATCGCCCTCGAGTTGCTGCTTGAGTTCCTTTGCGAGCTTGTCGGACTGCTCCGGCGTCGGCGTGGCTGCCGGCACGATTTCCTTCACCTGGAACACCACGCGGCCCGCGCCGGTCGCTCGTCTCCGCGTAACCGGCTCCACCCTTCGGCAGCGCCGAACGCCTGCTTGACGGCATCCGCCGTGAGGCCCGGCGGCGACATGACCCGTTTCAGCATGTCGGTCTCATCAGGCTTCCCCCCTGCATCGGCAGCAACCTTGGCGAACGCCTCGCCGCCTTTGAGCCGATCGACCAGCTTCTGAGCCAACTCGTTCAAGAGCCGCGCGCGCTCGGTATCCATGTAGAGCGTCTTGACCTCGGCCTTCACGGCATCGAAGTCCTTCTGCTTCTTCTCCGTGATCGAGATCACATCGAACCAGCCATAGGAATCCGACGGCAGCTCCACGGCCTCGTGAGCGATGCCGGGGCTGGTATGAAACGCTTCCTTCAGAATGTCGGACGCATCGGCGTAATCGAGGCCGGTCTTGCCGTCCGGCGTCTTGTTGCTCTCGTCGACGGCGTCGGCCTCGATGAAGCGCAGCTTCTGCTCGCTCGCGATCTCTTTCAGGGTCTTGCCGGCGTTACGCCCCTCTTCCACGAGATCGAAGCGCTCCTGGATGAGAGACAGCGCCTTCTGCTTGGCGAGCTTGTCACGCACCTGGTCCTTGACCTCGTCGAACGTGCTTTCCTTGCCGGGCTCGATCTCGACCGCGCGGACGAGCACCGTCGCGAAGGAGCCGTCGATCACGTCCGAGAGCTTGTCGCGCTGCAGACTAAAGGCAGCATCCGCGATCTTGGGATCGATGAGCTGCTTCTTCGTCAGCATGCCGAGATTGACGTCGCTCTCCTTGGCACCCTGATCCTTCGCCACATCGAGGAAGTTCTTCTTGCCGTCGAGGATGTCCTTGCGCGCGGCCTCGGCGGTCGCCTTGTCCTTGAAGGCGATCTGCTGCAGACGGCGCCGCTCCGGCTTGTCGTAAGTTTCCTTCGTTTCGGTATAGGCGGCTTTGACCTCGTCGTCGGTCAGCGTCACGTCCTTCTTGAGTTCATCGGGCGTGAGCAGCAGAACCGCGACCTTGCGATACTCGGGCGTGAAGAACTTCGCCTTGTTGTTCTCGTAGGTCTCCTTGAGCTTGGCGTCGTCCGGTTCCGGCACCGTAACCTTGCTGCCGGGCACTTCCACGTGCTCGAGGGTGCGCGTCTCCTCGCGCCAGGCATTGAGGTCGTCGATGAACGGCGTCGGCACGACGATGGCGGCCGACATCGCTTCCGTCACCTCGCGGCGCAGCTCGTCATCGCGCTTGAGCGCCAGGAACTGCTGCTCCGACATGCCGATCTGGCGCAGAAGTCCCTCAAACTGCATGCGCGAGAACTTTCCGTCCGGACCGGCGAAATCAGGGTCGTTCCGCAACAGTTCGGCAAGGGTGGCATCGGAAAGGGCCAGCCCCAGCTCGTCGGCATGCGTCTTGACCGCCGCACGGGCTACGAGCTGTTCGAGCGCCTGGCGGTCGAGCCTGAACAGGAGCGCCTGCTCGTTGGTCAGCCGGGTGCCGGCACGCTCGGACATATTGCGGACCAGAGTTTGGAATTCGCGCTGGAACTCGGCCGCGGTGATGTCGGTCGGGCCGACGTGAGCGATCGAGCCCCGTCCGAACCCGCGGAACACGTCGGCGACGTTCCAGAAAATACCGAAACTGATGATGAGAACAGCGAACAGGGCTTTAGCCAGCCAACCTTGGGCGCCACGGCGAAGGGCGTCGAGCATCGAGGGTCGTCTTCCTGTTGGTTACGGACAGCTCGAGCCCTGAGCGAGCGGCTGCGAGCGCCACTGTGTAGAAACGTGCGATCCCGCCCGTGACGGGACGCGTCGGCATGATATGAAGCGCAGCCGGTTGCCGAATGCAAGACCAGGGGTGGTTAACGGCGTTAAGGGCACCGGGCGCAGCCGGGGACTGGAAGCGGCCAGAAGAGGGGGAGCCTCCAAGAATGAGCGAAAACACCATCGAGATCAGACCCCTCATCGCCGGAAACTGGAAGATGAACGGCCTGAAAGGTTCGCTCGCCGAGGCCTTGGCCGTCCGCGATGCCCTTGACCGCGGCCCGGCCGGTGCCCGAGGTGATGATCTGCCCGCCCGCAACGATACTTGCCGCGCTCGCGGACGCTGCCCGCGCTTCGCCACTCGCCGTCGGTGCGCAGGACTGCCATCGCGGCGCGCTCCGGCGCCCATACGGGCGACCTTTCCGCCGAAATGATTGTCGGATGCCGGCGCTTCGGCCGTGATTGTGGGCCATTCCGAGCGCCGATGCGATCATGGCGAGCTGGATCGAATGGTGCGCAGCAAGGCCGAAGCGGCACACCGAGCCGGGCTTACCGCCATCGTCTGCGTCGGCGAGACGGCCGGGCAGCGCCAGGCCGGCATGGCGGTCGAAGTGGTAAGTCGCCAGCTCGCGGGCTCATTGCCGGAAAGCGCCACCGCCGCCAACACAGTCGTCGCTTACGAGCCCGTCTGGGCTATCGGCACCGGGCTGATCCCCACTCTGGCCGACGTAGAAGCAATCCACGCCGCCATACGCCAAACCCTGGCTGCACGCTTCGGAGCCGAAGGCGGCGCCATGCGCATTCTCTATGGGGGCTCGGTGAAGCCGGATAACGCTCGCGAGCTGTTGTCCGTCGCCAACGTGAACGGCGCTTTGGTGGGGGGCGCGAGCCTCAAAGCGAGCGAATTCCTGGCCATAATCGGGGCCTATGCGTGAGCCGCCGAACGGCTTAAGAAGCGACTGTGAGATTGGAGCAAGGACGAGGTCTGATGCAGACGCGAACAACAGCCTTCATCCTGGCGCTGCTCGCCTCCCCTGCCGGCGCGCTCGCCGCGTCGCTCGATCAGCCCACCTGCGATACGCTGAAGATGGAGCGCGCAGCCCTCGTTGCTGCGGGCATCGAAACCGACATGACGCGCGGCCCGGAATGGGGCAAGACGAACCTCCCGCCCGATCGCCTGAAGCTGGTCGCGCGCATGATCGAGGTCGATGAACAGCTCTCGTTCCGCTGCGGCGAACTCACGACGGCACGCCCGTCTCTCAAGGCACCGAAGCCGGTCGAGGCCGCCGTACCGGCCGGACAGGCGGCGGCTCTGGCTTCTCCATCAGGAGACGCCGCCCCGGTGAAAAAGAAGAAGAAGCCGGCCGCCCAAAAGAAAGCCAAGAGCAAGGACGCGGCGGCAGCACCGCCGTCCGCGCCGGCCCTAAGCCCTTGATCGGGGCTCAGAAGCTGTGCGCCGCATCCAGTAAAGCGACCCTCGGCTCCCCGTTCCGAAACCCCGGACTAGCCTCGCGTGCCGGGCTGGTGTAGAAGCGCCGTTTCAACTGCCGCGAAATCCGAGTTCACCCGCCCATGACCACCGTAATTCTCGTTATTCACCTTATGGTTGCCACCGCGCTCGTCGCGGTCGTGCTTTGGCAGCGATCCGAAGGCGGAGCGCTCGGCATCGGCGGTGGTGGCGGCGGCGGATTCCTGACGGGACGCGGTACGGCCAACCTTCTCACGCGCGCAACGGCCATTCTGGCTGCGTGCTTCTTCCTGACCAGCATCACGCTGACGCTCATGTCCAGGCATACCGGGCCCGCAGGCTCGATCCTGGACAAGACCCAGACTGCGCCCGCCGCAACTCCGGGTGCGCCCGCAACCCCAGGAACGACGCCTGCTCCGCCTGCAGACGCACCGCGCGGTGGCATCCTGGACAAGCTGAAGTAAGACCCTGGCTGAATAATCAGCGGGCCTACGGAAGTGTTTGTTGTGGCATGACCGCAACTGGTCAGTGTGGGGATCGGCTGCTAGCCTCCGCGAAAATAGCCTGCGATAGCGGAGTGCGACTTTGGGCCGTTTCTGGTCACTGAAGCTCAATACGGTTGCTGCTGTCGCGGTGGTCACGACCCTCGCGGCCTGCTCCGCGAGCCTCCCCGGCATCGGACCAAGCAAGCTGTCGTATTCGGCTTCGAATGCAATTGTGTCGGCCGGCTACGCCGAAACCCAACTGGCTCCGGACCACTATCGCGTCGAGATCACCGGCTATCCTACGACTCCGAAAGAGCGCATGGAGAAGATGGCCGCGACGCGAGCCGCCGAGATCGGGACGGAAAATCGCCTCGGTTATTTCAAGATCAACAGCATGGAGCACTCCACCCGCTGCAAGAGATTTCCCACCAGTAACCAGCGCGGCCCCGGGGAAGAGAAAAAGCTCGAATACGTTGTTCTGACTGCCGATGTGACCTACACCAAGGCGCCGCCGGATCCGAGCTATCTCCAGGCCAAGGCCGTCGTCGACCAGTACAAGGCAGAGCTCGACGCGGACACGACCCCGCTACTGCCGGGCGAAGCCGCTGGGACGATCTGCAAATAAACACCGCGACGCCGTCGTGCTGCACCGCAAGGTCCGCGACCCATTCGCCCAGACCGTGGATGAGATCATTTTGCCGCTTCGAATCACGCGCTTACGTATGTATTCTTAAAGCCCATGCAACGGTACATCTTCATTACCGGCGGCGTGGTCTCCTCCCTCGGAAAAGGCCTGGCGTCAGCCGCACTCGGCGCGCTTCTGCAAGCGCGCGGGTACTCCGTCCGTCTCCGTAAGCTCGACCCCTATCTCAATGTCGATCCCGGAACGATGAGCCCCTATCAGCACGGCGAGGTGTTCGTCACCGACGACGGCGCCGAAACCGATCTCGATCTCGGGCACTACGAGCGCTTCACCGGCGTTCCCGCGCGCAAGTCCGACAACATCACCACCGGCCGCATCTACCAGGACATCCTGGCTCGCGAACGCCGCGGCGATTACCTCGGCGGAACCGTGCAGGTCATTCCTCACGTCACCGACGCCATCAAGCAGTTCGTGACCAGCGGCAACGAGGGCATGGACTTCGTGCTCGTCGAGATCGGCGGCACGGTCGGCGATATCGAGGGACTGCCGTTCTTCGAAGCCATCCGCCAGCTCGGCAACGAGTTGCCGCGCCACTCCTCCATCTTCATTCATCTGACGCTGCTGCCCTACATCCCGTCCGCGGGCGAGCTCAAGACCAAGCCGACGCAGCACTCGGTGAAGGAGCTGCGCTCCATCGGCATCCAGCCCGACATCCTGCTGTGCCGCTCGGACCGCGAGGTGCCGAAAGGCGAGCGCAGGAAGATTGCGCTCTTCTGCAACGTGCGCGAGGAGGCCGTCATCCAGGCCCTCGACGCCCCGTCCATTTACGACGTGCCGCTCGCCTATCATCGCGAAGGCCTTGACGAGCAGGTGCTCGAAGCCTTCGGCATCACCGGCGCGCCGGCTCCCAATCTCACCCGCTGGCAAACGATCTCGCGCAACATCGCGACGCCCGAGGGCGAGGTCACCATCGCCATCGTCGGCAAGTACACGGGGCTGAAGGACGCCTATAAATCGCTGATCGAGGCCCTGGTGCATGGCGGCATCGCCAACCGCGTCAAGGTCAAGCTCGAGTGGATCGAGAGCGAGATCTTCGAGCGCGAGGATTCCGCCCCCTACCTCGAAGGCGTGAGCGGCATCCTGGTACCGGGCGGCTTCGGCGAGCGTGGCTCCGAAGGCAAGATCCTCGCCGCCAAGTTCGCGCGCGAACGCAAGGTCCCCTATTTCGGCATCTGCTTCGGCATGCAGATGGCCACCATCGAGGCGGCACGAAACCTGTGCGGCATCCAGGGCGCGAGCTCGACCGAGTTCGGCCAATCGCCCGAGCCGGTCGTCGGCCTCATGACCGAATGGATGAAGGGCAACGAGCTCGAGCAGCGCCGTCACGGCGGCGACCTCGGCGGCACGATGCGTCTCGGCGCCTACGCGGCACATTTGAGCGGCGACAGCCGCATCGCCAGCATCTACGGCACGACGGAGATCTCCGAGCGTCACCGCCATCGTTACGAGGTTAACACGTCTTATCGCGAGCGCCTCGAGGCGGCGGGCCTGCGCTTCGCGGGCCTGTCGCCGGACGGCCTGTTGCCGGAAACGGTCGAATATCCGAACCACCCGTGGTTCATCGGCGTGCAGTTCCACCCGGAACTCAAGAGCCGCCCGTTCGAGCCGCATCCGCTGTTCCGCAGCTTCATCGCCGCCGCCGTGGAGCGCAGCCGCTTGGTATAAACGGCCCTCGTGTTGCAACGCGTGTTGCAAGGGCAATGACCTGGGTTAAACCCCTCGAAGTCTTGCTTTTGCCACGCCGCTCCGTCATACACGCAGCGCCGGTGCGTTCCGGGATGGATCGCGCCCTCTATGTTTCGGATGAGATTGAGCGCGCCACCGGCCGTTTGCCTTTGCCGACTAGCTGAGATCTGAGCGGGTAGCGTGACCGCTCGCGACTGGCATTCAAACACGCCATTTAAGAAGGCATTTCGATATGGACCGCATCAACGGCACCGTAAAGTTTTTCAACACCGCCAAGGGCTTTGGCTTCGTTCAGCCTGAGGATGGCTCGAAGGACGTGTTCGTTCACGTCTCGGCTCTCGAGCGCGCCGGCATCAACGGCCTCTACGAAGGTGACAAGATCTCCTTCGTTCTCGAGGACGACCGCAAGGGCCGCGGCAAGCAGGCCGGCCAGGTACAGCTGATCTAATCTCAGCGCATGAGCTGAAATGGAAATGCCGCCGGATCTCTCCGGCGGCATTTTTATTTGGACCATAATCGCGTATAGCCCTATCAGCTCGAAGCGTGAATTATCGGTCTCACTAAACGCTTCGGACCCTAGTCACGCTCAAGCAGCTCGCAATATTAGGGATTTGCGCCGAGCAGCGAGAAGGTCCTGAAGGTCTCGAGACCCGCCGATCCTTCCAGCATCGTCCCAACGGGACTGACGTCCGACACAGGCTGGACCGCATCGACGGCAGGTTTCGGCGCGCTGTTCACGGACGACGCCGTCTTGATGACCACCGGCGCCGCCTTCCGCTTCGGCTGCTGCGGGACCATCGCTGCCTCCTTCTGCGGCTTGGCTGACTTTTCGCGCAGAGGCTTCTCGGCTCTAACCGGCCTTATGGGAGCGACGACAACATCCGGCGCCTTTGCCATGGCAGCCGTGACGATGGGCTTCGCCTCGATCCGTCCCCGTGCGTCGACAATCACCGGAAAGCGCACGACAGGCGAACCGTTCTGGGCTGAGACTTCCACGCGGGCATGGACCGGATGCGTGGCAGAGGCCGGAATGGCGATCTCCACCGTGCCCAGATCGTCCAGTGCTACAATCCATTCGCCTTTGCCGACAGGCGTACCCTTGGAGAGCTGGGTTCCGAACGGGAGGCCCTTCACCACCGCCGTATAGAGCGATGTCACTGGAGTGCCCTCGGTCGGGCTCTCTGCCACCGAGACAAGCGATTGCACTCCTGCATCGCCGACGTAGGCGAACCGTGCAGAGATCGCTTCCAGCGGCAACGCGGCGTCCTCTACGGCCTTTGCCGGCAAACGCGCGCAAGTTCCGGATGCTGCGCACCCGTCCGCCACGATTGCCATGCTGGTCGGGGCAACCGCCTCAGCGACGGAAGAATGAGTTTCGGTGACCGGGACGGGTACCGACCGGTGGGCCTCGGACCCTGCGACGTCGGCTCCGCCGCCTTCAGTTGCGGCCCCATCGTGCAGAAGGGCCGGCGGCGGCGTTGCGATGTGACTAGAATCTGGGCCCTCTGACGAGGACCGTCCAGCGCCGCGGCGGATGCGAAGGCCTCGTCGGCTCGATCACCGCCGATCGGGCTCAACCCCGAAACCGCGCCGATGACCAGCAGGACGGCCGCTGCGGCCGCCAGGAATGTGGGAGCCGCGGCAATCGTGCTCTTTGCGGCCTGTCCCCCTTGAGCGGGCGCGAGATGCTCGGCGCCCCATTTTACCGCCACGAGCCAGGGGCGGCCTCGTAACCGCTCGGCTTCGGCCAGTTCGGCCGTCAATCGCCCCATCTGCGCCACAGGGCAGATGACATTCGTCATCCGCGAAATACCATGAAGTTCAGGAGTCATCGCCCGTACTCCTTCCTCACTCCAACGCTTAGTCACCGCACGCACCCGCAAAAATACACGCCTTTTGCGGCCACTATATGGTCACTATGAGAAATTGGCCTATGTTTTTGAGGCAAGTGCTCGTATCACCGAGCTTATGTTGCATTTGAGCCCAAGCCGGTCTGGAAAGCCCGGCACGCAGGCCTGCAGCACTATGGCTCAGCAGCATGGCCGGCGTGCAATTGACTTCGCGGCCGCAACATGCGAGAAGCACGCCACCGTTCGAATATCGAGCGATTTCCGGCGCTCCAGCCGCGTGAAGGGACACGTCTCGGATCAGCTGAGATCCAATTCGTCCCCCTGTTGAGCGCCCTGAACACTTCCCATCCGACAGCCCAGGCCACGCGGGGCGTCTTCAAGAGACGAGCCGTGCCCGATTGCGCGTCCGCTTCAGCGTGCGCGAAAATCATGGCTGCATGAGAAAGACTTCCATTTTGACCACGTTTTCTGAACTCGGCCTCGCCGAGCCCCTTCTGAAAGCCCTCGACGAAGAAGGCTACACGAACCCGACCCCGATCCAGGCCAAGGCCATCCCGCCCGTTATGGCCGGCCGCGACCTGCTCGGCATCGCCCAGACGGGCACCGGCAAGACCGCCGCTTTCGCGCTTCCGATCCTTCACCGACTGGCCGCCAACCGGCAGCCGGCGCCGCGCAAGCGGCTGCCGCGTCCTGGTGCTGTCGCCGACGCGTGAGCTTGCGACCCAGATCGCCGATAGCTTCCGCACCTATGGCCGCCACCTCGGCTTCACCGTCGCTGCCGTGTTCGGCGGCGTCGCGCATCGCCCGCAGACTCCAAGCGCTGGCGCGCGGCGTCGATGTCCTGGTTGCCACGCCCGGCCGCCTCATCGACCACATGGAGCAGCGCACCGCGGCACTCGAGGGCACGGAAATCTTCGTGCTCGACGAAGCCGATCAGATGCTGGATCTGGGCTTCGTGAAGCCCATCCGCCGTATCGTCTCGCACCTCGCGATGCGCCGGCAGAACCTGTTCTTCTCGGCAACCATGCCGACGGAGATCGCGGGCCTCGCAGGCGAACTGCTGCGCGATCCCGTGAGAGATTTGCCGTTGCGCCCGTCGCCACGACCGCGGAGCGCGTCAACCAGCGCGTCATCCACGTCGAGGCCATCCCGCAAGCGCGCGCTTCTCGCCGAGCTGCTGGCCAGCCCCGAGATGTCGCGCACGCTCGTGTTCACGCGCACCAAGCGCGGCGCCGACCGTGTCGCCCGTCATCTCGAGACCGGCGGCACCAAGGTTGCCGCCATCCACGGCAACAAGAGCCAGCGCCAGCGCGAAGCCGCGCTCGAGGACTTCCGCAACTCGAAAATCAGCGTGCTCGTCGCGACCGACATCGCCGCGCGCGGCATCGACATCGATCTCGTCTCGCATGTCGTGAACTTCGAGCTGCCCGAGGTGCCGGAAGCCTACGTGCACCGCATCGGACGTACGGCGCGTGCCGGCGCATCGGGCATCGCCATCTCGCTCTGTGATGGCGCCGAGCGCGACCTCCTGCGCGCGATCGAGCGCCTGACGCGCCAGACAGATCCCGAGCGAAGATCGCCGCAACGATGCGGGCCTCGCGGCCGACAAGGCATCGGCCGCGAGCGATGATCGCCGTGACGACGATCGTGGCAGCCGCGGTCATCGCACCGGCGGCGGCCAGCGTCAGGCGTCGAACGGCGCCCGTCGTGACGGCGGCGCACCGCGCCACAATGGCCATCGCCCGGCAAATGGTGAAGCCCGCAAGGACGCGCCACGCCAGGCTCGCCCGAGCCATGCTCATGGCGAAGGACGGCCTTCACGCGATGGAGACTTCCGCGACGGCGCACACCGTGCGGCTCGTCCCAACCATCATCGTGCCGACGACCGCCCTTCCCGCTCTGGCGACGCGCGTAAGGACACGCGCCCGCATGGCGATCGCGACCGGCCGCAGCGTAGCGAACATGCTCCGCGCTCGGCTAACCGCCCCAGCTCGCCTCAGCGCGCGCACGACGGCGACAAGCGCAGGAATGAAGGTTCGGGTGACCTCTCGAGCGTCGGCTTTCTGGCGGCTCGTCCCGCAAGGCCTGCCGGCGAACGCCGCGATCACCACGAGCACCGTCGCGACGACCGGCACGGCAACCGCCCCTTGAGCGGCAAACCTCGCTCCGGACCGCGCCAGGACACCCGTCCCGCCCGCGACAGAGGCGCGCATTAGCAGTAGGCGGCGGTAACGCCCACATACCTGCCGAGCAAGATCGGCCGGCCGCGACATCGCGTGCCGGCCGAATCTCATGACGCGGCCGCGGCCGCTGCATTTCCGAAAGGAGAACCATGTCCCGCAAGAAACCCACCGCGAAGGTAGAGTACGCGTTTTTCAACGTGACCTACGAGGATGGCTCGCAGACCTCGAACCGCAAGGTGCCGGGCAACGTGCTCGGCGGCCTCGACGGTGACGAGCCGGCACGCGCCATCATCGAGGAGCAGGATCGCGAGATCGCCGAGCGCTCCGGCCGCCCCCGCGGCCCCATAAAGGCGATGGTGCGCGTCAAGGCCCGCTAAGTCGCTCCGATCGTCATGTCGTGAGACATGCCTCCGGCACGCTCCTCTTATCAGGCGCGGCGTGAATTGGCAGCGCAGGAAAAATCCGAAACGTGAAACGTCGGCCTCATCGCGCCAGCCCCAAAACAAAACCGGCCGTTCCATTGTCTGGAACGGCCGGTTTGTTTTTGAGCGATGCAAGACCTTAGGCGTGGACGCCGGCTTCCGCAAACGACACGAGACGGCGCTTGTTCTCGTCCCACAGCCTGAGCTTCACGCACTTGAAGCTTTGCCACAGCGTGATGCGGCGAACTTCCGCCAGCTCCGGAAAATCGCGAAGCACCTGCGGCAGCCGGTAGAACGGGATGCGCGCATAAAGGTGATGCACGTGATGCACACCGATATTGGCCGTGAGCCAGGGCAGGAAGCCCGGAAGATCATAATGAGAGCTGCCCTGCAACGCGGCTTCATGCACGTTCCAAGCGGGTTCCGGCTCCCAGAACGTCTCCTCGAACTGATGCTGGATGTAGAACAGCCAAACACCGATCGACGAGGCGACGGCAATGATCGGAAGCTGGACCATCAGGAAGTCCTGCACGCCGATAAGCCAGATCATCACGCCGACGATTACGGCGATGCCGGCGTTCGTCCCCATCACGCTCGCCCACGAGCGCCAATCGGCGCCGCGCAGCATGCTGAGCGGAAATCTCTGCTGCACCACGAACAGGAGCGTCGGCCCGATGCCGAACATCACGATCGGATGGCGATAGAGGCGATAGAGAAACTTGCGCCATGTCGACAGCGCCCGGTATTCGGCCACGGTCAGCGTGTCGATATCGCCCACGCCGCGCTCATCCAGGTTGCCATGCGAGGCATGATGGATGGCGTGGCTGCGCTTCCAGGCATCGTAGGGTGTGAAGGTCAACACACCGATGACGCGTCCGACCCAGTCGTTCGTCACCTTCTTGCGGAACAAAGCGCCGTGTCCGCAGTCATGCTGGATAAGGAAGAGGCGCACGAGGAAGAGCGCACCCGGCACGGCAAGTGCCAGCGTCAGCCAGTAGCTCACCGAGAGCGAGAGCCAAGCCACGGCCCAGAAAGCCAGGAAGGGCAGAGCCGTCACGATGATCTCGAAGACGCTTCGATTCCGGTCCGGCTGGCGATAGCGCTGAAGGATCTCGATCCAATCACGCGCGGAATTCAACCCGGCAGCAGCGGGTTTAAGAGCCTGCTCCAATTTTCCCCCTCTAAGGTGGATGTGTTTCGAGACGCCCGCCGAGACGGCCCCCCAAGATATCCGCCGGCACACTTGCAGGACGGCACGCGGTGCGCAAGTGGGTCTCCTCAGGAAAGCCACGCACAATCGCGTCAGGGGTAAAGTCGCGTCGTCGACCATTGCGTTGCAGCATCGTCGCGCCTGAACACCAGTCGGTCGTGAAGGCGAAACGGCTTGTCCTGCCAGAACTCGATCTCGAGCGGCGTCACACGAAATCCTGTCCAATGCGGGGGACGCTCGATCTCGCTAACGCCGAACTTGGCTGTAAGTAAGGCCACTCTCTTCTCGAGCGCGAAGCGGCTTTCGAGCGGCCGCGACTGATCGGAGGCCCAGGCGCCGATGCGCGAGAGGCGCGGACGCGTGGCGAAGTAGGCGTCCGCCTCCTCGGGACTGACACGAACGACGTTCCCGCGCACGCGCACCTGTCGCCTCAGGCTCTTCCAGTGAAAGAGCAAGCCCCGCCCGCGGGTTGGCGTCGAGCTCCCGTCCCTTGGCACTCTCGGTGTTGGTGTAGAACACGAACCCGCGCCCCGGCACATCGGCGCCATCGACCCCCTTGAGCAAAACCATGCGCACGTTCGGCAGACCTGACGCGTCCGCCGTGGCAAGCGCCATACCGTTGGGATCATTGGGCTCGGACTTCGCCGCGTCCTGAAACCAAACTTCGAACAAGGTAAAGGGGTCGCGGGCGGCCGTGAAATCCGCCTCACCCACGCCTACCGATGGACCTGACTCCGGGTCGATGCTGCCTTCGTCGCTGACTCAAATCGTCGTTTCCTTGCCCAAATGAGACGCGTCTTCAGCGGGCTTTAACCATGAAGAGGCACACTTGCCTACAGCGATCCTCGTGTCCTGATCGCTCGTTGCGTCCAAAAAAGAGTATATACGTCATGCGTTTGAATATCATGCCCGAGACATGGGTTCTCGGCGCCTTGACCGCATTCTATCTTGCCGCACTGGTCCTGCTTGCAGGACCGGATGCCAGGGCCGGTGAAGCGGCTGGAGCCCCTTCCTGCAGCTGTCCGAGCGCGGGCGAGAAGGCCTCGCGTCCTAAATTTGCCGAGTATTCAGGGCGCGCCCTCGACGAAAGCGATGAAATCGCTGCACTTGAGAGTGTCCAGCTCGCCCTCTCGGGCATGGATGATGGAACGCCGTTCGTCTGGAAGCGCACCAATGGCCGCCTGTCCGGCATCGTCCGTCCCACGGCCTCGTTCCGGAGCGCTAAGGGCGACCTTTGCCGCCATGTTGTCGTGCTGCTGACCACCGGCCTCAAGACGAGAACGGCCGAAGGCGTTGCCTGCAGATTGGCCAATGGCCGCTGGCAGCTCGAAGGTTAAGCAAATCCCTGGGCAGTTCCTTTGCAGACGAGTGCCGGAGTACTGAGGAGGCAGCAAATCCCCTAAATCCGCACGAATTCCAAGTTTCTGGGCCCACTAGCTTTTTTCCCCGAACATTACAGATCTGTTCGTTGCCTTCGCGCGTTGATGCCGCAAGGCTTCCGCAGCGGCTTTAAACGTCGCTTCGGTCGAGGCGCCATCTGGACCATCAAGGCCTTTTGTGTAGGATGCGCCGCAAATCAATCCGCAAAGGGATTTCAGGCTCATGACGGAACACGCGCCGGGCGCTGGACGGCTGACCGGCAACATCATGGCTGGTAAGCGCGGGCTCATTATGGGTGTAGCGAACAACCGTTCGATCGCCTGGGGCATCGCCAAAGCCGTGACCGCTCAGGGCGCCGAGGTCGCGCTCACCTATCAGGGCGACGCACTGAAGAAGCGAGTCGAGCCGCTCGCCGCCGAACTCGGATCCAAGGTCGTCCTTCCCTGCGACGTGTCCGATCGCGCGTCCGTCGATGCACTGTTCGCCGAGCTTGGCCGCAAGTGGGGCAAGCTCGACTTCCTCGTGCACGCCATCGCCTTCTCCGACAAGAACGAGCTCGACGGCCGCTACGTCGACACGACGGAAGCCAACTTCACGCAGACCATGCTCATCTCTTGCTACTCGTTGACCGCACTCGCCCAGCGCGCCGAGAAGCTGATGACCGACGGCGGCTCCATCGTCACACTGACGTATTACGGCGCCACGAAGGTGATGCCGCACTACAACGTCATGGGCGTCGCCAAGGCCGCGCTCGAGGCCAGCGTCCGTTATCTCGCAGCCGACCTCGGCAAGAACGCCATCCGCGTCAATGCCATCTCCGCCGGCCCCATCAAGACGCTCGCCGCCGCCGGCATCTCCGACTTCCGCTACATTCTGAAGTGGAATGAGTACAACTCGCCGCTGCGCCGCAACGTCACCATCGAGGACGTGGGCGGCGCTGGCGTTTATCTGCTCTCGGACCTCTCGAGGGGCGTCACCGGCGAAGTCCATCACGTCGATGCCGGCTATAACGTCCAGGGCATGAAGAACGAGGACGCGCCCGACATTTCCGTCGTCAAGGGCGACTGATCCAGGCCATGATGCGCCAGACCGCGCGTTTCAGCCTGCGCGAGTGACGATCGCCCATGCGACACCACCCGACGATTTATTTCGTGCGCCACGGCGAGACCGATTGGAATGCCGAGCGGCGCTATCAGGGCCAGATGGACATTCCCCTGAACGACAAGGGGAAGGCGCAGGCCAAGCGCAACGGCGAAATCTTGCGCCAGGCCATCCCCGACCTCTCGGCGATCGATCTCGTCGCGAGCCCGCTCGGACGCGCCCGCGAGACCATGGCGATCATGCTCACTGAGCTGGGCGCTTCCGACGACCGGCTCCGCTTCGACGAACGCCTGCGCGAGCTGAGCTACGGAGCCTGGGAAGGCAAGCTCGAGAGCGAGCTCCCGCAGCTCGACCCCGAAGGCATCGCCGCTCGAGAGAAGAACCGGTTTCGCTGGCGGCCCCCGGAAGGCGAAAGCTATGCAGATCTCTTCGAGCGCACCGGAGACTGGCTGAATACGGTTGAGCGCGACACGCTCGTCGCAAGCCACGGCGGCGTTTCCCGCTGCCTTCGCGCCCACGTCCTGGGCTTCGACCCGGAGCTGATCCCGACGCTCGAAGTCGCCTCAGGACCGGGTCCTTGTGCTCGCTGGCGGCACGATGCGCTGGCTCTGACGCAAAAAAAGAAGAGCCGGAGCAGCGGCTGCTCCAGCTCTTCCTGTATGCACATCACTAGATGTGAACAGCTCGACGCAGGTGCTCAATCCGCGGGGAGCCGTCAATGCAAACGCAATGGAACAGGAACACGGAACTGGAAACACAGACTGGAAGACACACACGTCAACCGCGGCGCAGCCTCGTAGGCTCCACCGCTCAATGCGCCCCACATTTTCGCCCTTTCTAAGAGGCGCTCACACGCAGGCACACATAGCCTGCTTATCTGCGTCGCCATCGCTTTCCAACCAAATACACATGCGCGCGCACACTTGCCGCGCGCGGACCCTGACCTTATGACTTATCCGTGCGCTCCCGGGCCTTTCGGGTTGTGCATGCCATCATTTTCCAACGAGAGACGTGACGCCTGATCGGGGCCGTCACCTGCAACGGCATCCATGTCACACAACACCTTCGGCCATCTGTTCCGCGTCACCACCTGGGGTGAAAGCCACGGCGAGGCCATCGGCTGCGTAGTGGACGGTTGCCCGCCGCTCATTCCCATCACGGCTGAAGAAATTCAGGTCTTCCTCGACAAGCGCAAGCCGGGACAATCCCGCTTCACGACCCAGCGCCGCGAGCCCGACACGGTCGAGATCCTGTCCGGCGTCTTCGCGGATGCGGAAGGCCGGCAGGTGACGACCGGCGCGCCGATCTCGCTGCTGATCCGCAATACCGACCAGCGCAGCAAGGACTACGGCGAGATCAAAGAGAAATTTCGCCCCGGGCACGCCGACCTGACCTACTGGAAGAAATACGGCATCCGCGACTACCGCGGCGGCGGCCGGTCGTCGGCGCGCGAAACGGCGACCCGCGTCGCAGCCGGCGCCATCGCCCGAAAAATCCTATCCGGCGTCACCATTCGCGGCGCCCTCGTTCAGATGGGCACACTCGCCGTGGACCGTTCCCGGTGGGACTGGGACGCCGTCGACTGCAATCCGTTCTTCTGCCCCGACCCCGGCTCCGTCCCCGAATGGACGGACTATCTCGATGCCATCCGCAAATCGGGTTCATCCGTCGGCGCCATCATCGAGGTGGTGGCCGAAGGCGTGCCGCCCGGCCTTGGCGCTCCAATTTACGGCAAGCTCGATCAGGACCTCGCCAGCGCCATGATGAGCATCAACGCCGTCAAGGGCGTTGAAATCGGCGATGGCATGGCCGCGGCCGAGCTCACCGGCGAGGTCAATGCCGACGAGATCCGCATCGGCTCCGACGGCAAACCGCGCTTTCTCTCCAATCACGCCGGTGGGATTCTCGGCGGCATCTCGACCGGGCAGGAGGTCGTCTGCCGTTTCGCGGTCAAGCCGACATCCTCCATCCTGACGCCGCGCCAGACCATCGACATCCACGGCAACGAAACCGAGATCGTCACCAAGGGCCGCCACGATCCCTGCGTCGGCATCCGCGCCGTGCCGGTCGGCGAAGCCATGATGGCGATCGTGCTGGCAGATCATCTGCTGCGCCATCGCGCGCAGATCGGCGTCTAACGTCCGCAAAACCCTGGCGATGCAAAAATTCTCTCAACCGCTTCGATGATGCGCCGGGGGGAATTTCGCATGGTCACGCGACCCCGGTCGCGCCCCCTATCGGACGCAACCAGAAACGGTCGCCGTGCGCATACGCTGCGGGTATCCATTCCAATCCCAAAAGCACCCGATCCAAAGGATCATTTCGACCTGGCTCCGCCACCTGCCGGGCCCGCGATTGACGTTGGCTCGTCCCATGACCAGGCACGAATTGCAGAATCACCTCATCGCGCTGAGGCGCGCGAACGGAATGATTTATCAGCCGTGCTGCCTAGAACGCTACGTCCGTTAGATATTTTTAAACCAACGAAGCAGTACACAGATAGCGTCAATGTTCGACGAGATCGGTCATTGAAGTCACGAATTGGCACCCTGTGTTTGTCAGCACATCCGATGAGATAGACAAATGGACAACACACAGAAAACCGGTTTTGCCTTCATGGCCATGATCTTCGCATTGGCACTCGTTTCGGACTACAGCCGTGCGATTGCTCAGCCAGGAATGGTCGAGCACATCGCGCAGGTCGCACCGCGCTCTATCACGCAGCCGTACTCAAATGCCCCGGTTGGCGCGAGCCAACCGCAGTACGGCCTCGTGCAGACTGGCGTGGCCAATGTCATGAGCATGAACGGCATGGGCATGTTCGGCCAACAGCCCGTGATGATGCCGGTTTTCCAGGTCATCCAGCTTCAGGGACCCGGCATGGCAGCCGCAGGCTCCGGTGAAATGATGAAACCGAGCAGCATGGCACCCGTTCCCGCCGCACCGGTTGCGCAAGAAGATGCGCAGTCGCCTTCGGCATCGGCGCCAGCCGGCATGACGATGTCGCCCAGCTACACGCAGCAGATCGGCAGTATGTGCACGATCAATAACGTGCAGGTATTGACGCAGCACGACGCAGCCTGTTTGCAGGCCGGCGGTCAGGTCGCGGGCGCTTCGAACTAATCGCCAATATCGACCCAAAAACTCCGTATGCCTGGAGCTGAGCCAGAATCAGCAATTACGTGCCTATATCGAATTCATTTCGATAGCATCGCGCACAGGTTTGACTTTTCCCATTTGCTGCCCGGCAGCAATATCGCGAGGCGTCACTGCGCGAATTACATTCGCCGCATCCTCGGAACCTCTGCCAGCCAATCCGTTCTCCGCTCGATTGCGCAGAGACGGCGCGACGTCTCCCACGTCTCAACGCTTCGTTAGCGCTTAAACCAATCTTTACGCGTTGCTCGCATCACTAGGTGCCGGATCGGGCTTGTTAAGTGCGCGTTGTGACCCGGTTGCAATCCGCAATGCTGAGTCCGCTGCCCGCGTTTTGTGGGCGCTTACACCTGAGGTCAGTCGATGCTTTCACTGAACCGTCTCGTCCGCGTGACAGGCGCAGCGCTCGCGCTCGCAGCCACCGCGATTTCCACCTCCGCTAACGCCGGCATGTTTCTTCCCGGCTGGGGCGTCGGCCCCAACAACGACGGCTGGGGCATGAACCCGCAGCAGAATGTTGGCCATCGGTCCCGGGATCGTGTTCTGGGGCATGAACTCACGCAACAGAACATCGGCCTTGGCGCCACCGCCCGTTCTGGGGCATGAACCGCAGCAGAACGTCGGCTTACCTCATTGCCGTCCCGTGGTCGGCATCAACCCGCAGCAGAACGTCGGTCTTGCGCCGCCGCCGTTTGGCTGGGGTATGAGCCCGCGGGCAAACCTCGCCCTGACGAACCCAATCTACTGGGGCGTGAACCAGCAACAGAACGTCGGTCTTGCACCGCCGCCGTTTGGCTGGGGAATGAGCCCGCAGCAGAACTTCGGCGTACCTAGTATCCCCGGCCCGATGGTCTGGGGGATGGGTCCCTGGATGCCGTCGCTTGGAATGAACCCTCAGCAGAGCCTCGGTTGGTACACGTCGCCGGTCATGGGCATGAACCCGCAGCAGAACGTAGGCCTCGGGTCCCGCCGTTCATGGGCATCAACCCGAACGGCAGCTATCCCGCCGCATCGCAAATGCCCTATCAGGCACAGGCCGGCGCGCAGCCCGTGCAATGCTCGATCAACACCGTCGCCGCGCTGACCAAGAGCGTCGACGACTGCGAGAAGGCCGGCGGCGATGTCGCCGGCGCCAAGACCGCAGACGCCGGCAAGAAGTAGCGCCTGAACTCTGAAGGGCTGGCTCCCGAGAGCCGGCCCTTTCCGCTCTCAATTCAACACCACCACGGACGTTAGGCGGCAACGCGCCACCTCCCAGGAGTAATTGCAATGCGTGCCGGCCGTCACATGACCCTGATCCTCGCAGCCCTCCTCGCCCTCACCGTAAGCGGGCAAGGACAAGCCCTCGCCGCTGGCAAACCCACGACGCGGCTACTCGCGATGGCCGCATGCCCGGGATGGAAAGTGATCAAGGACGACCCCAAAACCACCAAGCTGATGGCGGAATCCTGCGAGCAAGATATCGCTGCCGCCGTCCCCGCTCTGAGCAAGTCCTTCGGCATCGCAAAGGGCAACGTCACGACGAAACTCAACACCGAAGCCGACTACCAGGGCGTCACGGAAGCCTTGACCACGCTCGCGAGCCAAACCAAGCCCGACGACCGCGTCGTCATCTATCTGAATTTCCACGGCGGCAATCTCGACGCCAAGTACGACGGCTATGGCGTCGAGGATGAAGTGCTCGCCATGTACACCGTGAAAGAGCCCAAGGACTTTGCCACCGCAACCGCCGACGGCACGTGGATGACGGTGAAGACGCTCCGCGATCTCGTCGATCAGATTGAAGCCAAGGAAGTGATCGTCATTTTCGAGGTTTGCGAGGCCTCCGGCGGCATGAAGGACTTCCGCTACGACATCGCCCGCCGCTACCAGAACGGCTGGAAGGGACGCGAGGCCATCGTCTTCAGCTCGCGCGGCGATCAGTCCGCGACCTTCAACGAAGCCGGCACCGTCGCGCTGTTCACTGAAATCCTCTCGAAGCAACTCACCGGCATGTCGAGCGGCAACATCCGTGACGCAGTTCACAAAGCCGCCATCGAGACCCATCGCTCGCGCCGCGCCACGTGCATGAAGCAGGATAATCTCGACACGCTCTACGACGACCGCGCCACCTATCTGGATGGCTGCACGCAGATGCCGCTCGTATTTGATCCTTATGGCCTGCTCGACGACATCCAGTCCGGAGGCACGACGGTCATGTCGCGCTGGCAGGAGATCGAGGATCAGAACCGCAAGCCCCCGAGCCCGAAGAAGAAGGACGAGGATCCGTTCGCCTGGACCAAGCCCTTCATGCAGCAGAGCCAGGCATATCCGAATCCGTATGGTCAGACCCCATATGCCCAGAGCCCGTACGCCCAGAACCCATATGCCATGTCGGTAGCCGAACCGATGATGCCAGCACCTGGCCAGTAATCCGGCTCAAGGCCCATCAAACGAACAAGGCCGCCGATGCGCATCGGCGGCCTTGTTCATTTGCGTCATCGCCGGAATCACGCAAAGCTAATTGAGGAAGCCGAAACTCCCGGCGCTGTTCGGCTTCTTGAGATCAGCCAGCGCGCCGCGATCTTCCATCCAGATCTCCCCGGCTGTGGACGTCGGCTTGTCGGAATGAAAAACGGCAACGACCAGGAATGCGTGCGTTGCTCCGCTGACGTCACGCGTCACGAACTCACCCACGCGAGGTTGCGAGACGAACTCCAGCTCACCCAGCTCGGTGAGGTTTCCGCTCTTGCGATCGCGCTCGGAAACCGCAAACTTCAAAGTATTGCTCGGCATCGGGCTCTCTTCCACCGGACGATTTGAACGCTCTCTAGATGCAAGCGGAACTACGCCGAAGATCTTGCTCCGGCTATGCAGAAAAACCCACCTGACTTCGAGAGAGATTGGAGAGTTGGCGACCCCGACAGGATTTGAACCTGTGACCCCCAGATTAGGAATCTGGTGCTCTATCCAGCTGAGCTACGGGGCCTGACAACCCCGGATTACGTATATCCTCGCCCGCTAAACCGCCATCACAAAATACGCGCGTGACGTCACACATGCACAGCCGAAGGGTGCGAAGGGCCAATGCTACCGGAGAACCCGTTCGATCGTCGTTTTTGAAGGAAGCGAAGCGGATGGGATCTGGGACTGATCCTGCGTTGTCTCGCTTTTGTCCAAAGGCGGATGGCTGGTGCGCGATACAGCCCCTTCGGACTGGCGAACGCGATCAGTCTGGTCTTTGCGCCCCGGGGATGGCTGCCTCTTGCGGCGCACGCCAACCCCCTAATGAATTGACTGAACCTCGCGGGCCAATAGTGCATCGCGCTCGCGAATAAGGGAGTTCAGGCGATCGCACATCAGGCCCAGCAAATGAACGCTGCGCTCCGGCTCCCAATCGAACTTGTCCAGGCTCTGCTCGAACTTCGCGAGCTGCTCCTCGCCTTCGAGGATCATGCTTTCCAACGCGTTAAGCTCAGGGGAATGGTTACGCATATCTACCACCCGTTTACTCGAACGATCTACGTCCAAATTCAACAGCGTGCGGACAGCAAAGTTCCAATTCGCCTCTTCTCAGTGGCCTCGATCATACGACGCCTTCAGAGGTACTATTCAGAGGTACGCCTAATTAAGAATGCCCAGCAGGTGCATGGCAATGATGGCAAGGAGCGGGACGCCCAGGAGCCATAACACAAGATCGCGCAGCATGAGGAACCTCGCAGTTCAGCGTTTAGGGGCGAAGAAAAGCAAGACGGAGCAGCCGAGCTTTCTATTTATGGAGGCCCGGCACCTCCCACGGAACGGACGGCAGAGCGCCGGAGAAACGTGAACTTCGCCGGGATATTGTTGTCCCTGTGCCGTCCGCCGTGCTGCGCCGCGTACCAGGCCGCAGCGAGGCCGAGAAGAAGCGCCGTCGCGGTCGCAAGAGCGGCAACAACGCTTGCTTTACGGGCCTTGTCGACAGCACTGACCGCCTGCGCATAGGCCTCGTCCACGCGCTTTTCCGCGTCCGCCGGCGGGAGACCCGTCTGCGCGGAAACGATCTGCGCCAGATAGGCCTTTTCTGATCCATTCAGCTTTCCGTCAGAAACAGCAACGCTGAGTGCCCGGGCGATCTCGCTGCGAGCCTCCGCTGGCGTCGAAGGTGGCGTTGCTGGCCTTGCGGGACCTGTAGCACCGGTCGTGCCACCGCCGGGTGACCGCTCCGGAGTTGTCAGCGTCTGCGCCGCCGCTATCTGCGGCCGGAACATCGTGTCGACCGCAGCCTCGACGATTGTTCCACGATCAGGGAGCGCGGCCTTGCCTGCCTCTATACCGATGTGCGCCGCGCTGGTCGCGGCCAGAGCCGCAATGATGCCGCCAATCACGATACTCACCGCCCACACCAGAAGCCCATGGATACCGTCTCTGAATTGCACCTCGTCCGCGTCGGCACCGTCCCACCCGCCGCGCATGCGCCCGGCGATATAACCGCCGACAAGGAAGGCGAGGATGGGCACCGCCAACGCCCAGAAGGCCGCAAGCGAGCCCGCGGCTTTGCCATATGAATGAGCGGGATCCGGTGACAGAAGGGAAAGGCCGATGGCCGTTCCGGCCGTGAGTAGCACGAACGAGATCGCCGACGCGGCGACCGCACCCGCGAACACGGCACTCCATTCTACGTAGCTGCCATCGCCCTTCGCGGAGGCGACCGCTGGGGATGTTGTGACGACGTCGACCATGGATGGGCTCCTCAATCAGCGCAAACCGAGCGCGCCTAGAACGAACATCACCACCACGATTAATCCAATCAGATAGATGATTTCATGCATGCGGGCGGTCTCTGAACAGCAACTTGAAACTCAGCCAAAAACGCAGCGGTATGCTGAAAGTTCCGGCACTCCCGGCGCTATCAGGCCGTGGCCGCCACCAAATTCCTGATTGAGGAACCGCGCAGCTGCTGAAAGATTGATATAAAGGTTTTCACTTTTGCAGTGCAGCGGAGCGAAGAGCGATGTCCGTTGAATTTGGAACGTCAGGCGTGTCTCAAGGCTCGACCGCGAGCTGGGTTCTGAGATCGATGGAAAAGCACGACGGTGCGTTTCACTACGCGACCGATGGTGAGCCCACGACAGACCTCAACGCCGCAAAAATTTTCGACACTCTCGAGCTTGCGGAAACCGAGCGGGCGCGCCGGCACGAAATCATGGAATGGGTGCCGACGCCGGCTACACGCGAGGGCGGCAAGCTCCATCTCGGACATGAAGCCGTCACCGACGAGACCTCCGGCCTGGAAGAAATCTGAGCCCTACGCCGCCGCTTTACCGGTAATCAGCTTGAACTCCTCGAGCTCCTTGGGCGTGAAGATGTAGAGACTATTCTTCGACGTCTTCATCGCCTTGATCCAGGCTCTCGGATCCACGCCCATTTCGACGAGGTATTCCTGGCAATTCGCCGAGATGCGCTGCGCATTGGCAAGGCCCTCGTGCAGCGTGCCCACCTCCGCCGGAAGCGTATAGACCTGATGCACACCGACGATGGCCTTGCGGCTCGCCCCGCGCTCCACGCCGCCCATGAACATCAACGGACAGGACGACGCGCAATAGGCGTTCTCGCCGACCATGGTGCCGAGTTTGGCCCGGCGGATGGACTGGCCCATCGTCATGGCGTCGGCCACCGACCCGCCGGATGAATAAAGCCAGATGCGCTTGGCTTTTCCGTTTGTCTCTTTCAGGAACTTGTCGAAATCGACGGCCGTGCCGGGCTCGATGCGGCCGATGGCGGAAACATTGCCGCTGGCTTCATCGAGCGTGAAGGCCATTCGCGCCGCAACCATTGCCGGCGTTGTCTTTGCCGGGACACCCGGCATCTGCGGCGGCTGCGAGCCCGGCAGCAGCGGCATCGCCTTCGGATAATACGGCCGCTCCTGGTCGGTGTCTTTGAGCGGCTCGAAGACAACCGGCTCCGTCCGCTCGCTGTCGCCTCCAGCGCCGTTCGCACGCTGGACCATGTCGGTGAAATCGACCGCCAGCATGATGACGCTGGCAGTCACCAGCGCAAGGAATACCGAGCGCAGCATGGAGCCTTCCGCGCCGCCCTCGTCACGCCAGTACTCAGCCGTGAAGACGCTGGGCTTCTTGCTCATTGCTATCGGCCGTGCCCCAGCGCTGGCGTAATCGGCGAAACATTTCCGCCAGGCCGATCTGCGCTCGGCGGATGCGCTTCCGTCGTCCCAGCCTCTCGTGTTCCCGACGGCGGCGGCGTCGAAGGAGGCGAATGATCCTGATCCCGGATCGAGTGGTAGATGCGCACCGCGCGCATCACCTCGCCGGCTGTCATCGTGTCCTCGTCTCTATCGCCTCCCTCTTCGCGGCGGATCGCGGCATGCACGATGACGTGGATGAAAATCAGCACGGCGGGCATGAGATCGAGCGAAATGGCGCCTGCCCAGCTGGGCAGGAAGTCAGTGGCATAGTGCAGAACCGCTTCTGCCGTCGACAGCGGCACGAAGCGTACTGGTACGACGGCAGGGCGGGAGAGGATCTCGTCCGCAGCCGTCGACAGCGCCGTCGACTGCGATTTGATCGCCTGCTCCACCTTGCCGACCACCTGATTCTGCCGGTCGACGAGATCGACGGTGCGCCCGTCAGCTGCGGGAGCGATGAACGTCTTGTAGAGATCGTCGGCAGTGCGCTTGACCGCGGGCGCAATCGAGGTCTGCTGCAGGTCGGCGATGATGCCGGTCAGAGTCACGGTCTCGGCCGCGAACGAATTCGTGCGATCCTCGACAGGCCCCGTGGCGGACACCAGCTGGCGCATTTTGGAAAGCGTCTTGCCGCCGGTTTCGAACAGCGACTTGACCCGCTCGCGTGACGCCGTGATTTCCTGCGACAGGCCGGTGAGCTGCGTCGCCATCTGCGAGGTGAGCTGCACCACGGTGCCCGAGCCAGAGGTTCCCGTCAGCGCTCCGCCTTGCCGCTCCTGGTCGGAGAGCAGCGAAAAGCGCTGCGCCGCAAGCTGGATGTCCGGCAACAGACCTTGCGCCGCGAGCGCGTTGCCGTGCGCCTGATCGAGCTTCTGCTGATATTCCTCCGTCGCGCTCGCCATGTGCTGCTCGAGCGCTGCGGCACCTGCAAGCGCGGCGGCGTTGAGCCAGGCCGACATGGCCAGGATCATCACGCTACCGATGGCCATGGCCATGTACATGAGGCGCCGTGCAGACGCCTCACGCATATGCGGCAGAAACCGCATCAGGTAGGTCCAGAAGGCATAGATGCCGACGGAAACGGCGGCTGAATAAACGACCGCCGCAAAGAAAACCGCGATGGGAGAGCCTTCGAGAAGGCTGCGAACGCCGAGATAGGTATAGATGCCGCTCGCCAGAGCCAGTGTTGCGAGCGTGAATTTCGTCATCACCTCGAGGCGGGCGATGCCGCCTCTGAGAACATGGGACATCCAGTTATCCTTGCAAAACGGGGAGGCACTTTCTCGCCATGTGGTAGCGCAAGTCGAAAAATGAAAGATGTTTGGTTGCGTGCACGCAGCAGTGCTGAATCCGCCAATTATTGGATTAGATCCGCGCTCGTCGGAACAACCTCCTCCGTCAACGCTTCTTCAGACACCCCGTGTCGGATCGACCAACAAAAAGACCGAAGGAGGTTGTCATGAGAAAACACCTATTGGGCGTAAGTGCGATCGCGCTGCTCAGCACGGCATCTTTTGCACTTGCACAAGATCAAGGCGGCCGGAGTGAAGGTGGCGGCGCGGGTGGCGGCTCCCCGCCGGCGGCGGCTGGATCGCAGTCACCGGGCGGAGATGCGATGCCTGGAGGCGGCGGCCGCAGTGGCGGTGGCAGATTCTAGCGGACCGAGCATGCGCGACAGTGCCGGACCCGGTGAAGGCCCGTCGCATGAAAGGCGCAGAGGAGTTCCGGGATACGGTTCCAAGGGAATGAAGGGCGCTGAGGACTCTGGCAGCTCCAAAGGCATGAAGGAGAAGTCGGCCGGCCAGGATCGCAAGGACGGCGCGAAGCACGCCGACGAAGTCAAGTGCAGCAAGTCCGACCAGAAGATGCAGCGTAGCGACAGCGAACGCGGCAAGGACGGCGCCAAGGATAAGGACTCGAGCTCGACCGGCGCATCGTCGGGTGAAAGCGGCTCAGGCTCTGCTGACAAAGGCGGTTCGTCCAAGGGCGCAAGCGCCAATCTGAGCGGCGAGCAGCGCACCAAGGTGCAGTCTGTCTTCAAGTCGCATAAGAGCGCCTCGGTCAACGTCGATGTCGACGTGCGCGTCGGCGCCGTCGTTCCCCGCACCGTGACTCTTGTCGCTGTGCCGCAGGACGTCGTGATCCTGGTCCCCGGCTGGGAGCGTTACCGCTTCATCGTGATCGGCGACACGGTCTGCATCGTCGATCCCGACACCTACGAGATCGTCGACGTGATCATCGTCTCCTAAAGTGCGTGCAAGAGAAGGGACGCCAGTTCGGCGTCCCTTCCACCACCATACGAGCCAGGAGGAGTGTCCATGAGCACAACCGACAAAGTGCGGAAACCAGATCAGCCGCGCGAACCTGAGGGCGAGACGCCCAATCGGCCCGATCACGCCTCCTCCAAGCCAGAAGGATCCGGCCATCAAGGATCCGCCCGACAAGGGTCGACTTCCGAAAGAGCTTGAAGAGAAAGCCAAGGATGACGACCCCGAGACGAGCGCCGTCGCCAAGGCTGTCAGATCTCTGTCGGGAGACAACTGACGAAAACCGTCAGCGCTTGCGCGCATGATTGCGCGTCGTCGCCGTATTGACGAAACCGGTCACGGTCGTCGAGAGAGGAAAACCACGCCGCCACGCCACGGCGACTTCGACCGGCGGCAACTCCTCGGCGATGAGACGCGCTTCGACCTTGTCGCCATCGAGCGACCACGGCCGATAGGTGAGGTCCGGCATGATGGCGACGTGCCCGCCTGAAGCCACGAGCCCGCGCACGGCTTCCACCGAGCTGGTCCTGAGCGCAACCTTCGGCCGGATGCCGAGATCCCGCCACGCGGCTTCAACCGTCTGCGCCACCTGGTCCACCGTCAGCAGCACATAGGGCGTATCCTCGTCGAGGTCGCGGAAGCTGACCCGCACCTTGCGCGTCGCGCGATGGCCGAGCGGCAGCCACATGCGATAGGCCGAGACCTCGACCAGCTCCGTCTGCAGCGCCGGCGCATACATGTTGACCGGCAGCACCATGACCGCCACGTCCAGCTCGCCGCCGACCAGGAGATGCTCGAGGTACTGGCTCGACTCCTCCACCGTCTCGACATTCACTTCCGGAAACGCGCCGTTGAAGCCGTTGACGAGATCCGACAGCACGTAGCCGGCCACGAGCGGTGTCACGCCCAGCGCCAGCCGGCCGCTGCCCTCGGCGATCTCGCCGCGCAACGCCCGGCGCGCGTCCTGGACGTCGGTGAGGATCTTGCGGGCGTGGCGCAGGAACTGGTGCCCCTTGAGCGTCAGCTCGACCCCGCGGGCGTGCCGCTCGAACAAACGGAAGCCGAGATCGATCTCCAGCTCCTGGATCGTCTCCGTGATCGTCGATTGCGAGATCGAGATCGACTGGGCCGTAGCCGAGACCGACCCCTGCTCAGCCACCGCCACGAAGTATCTGATTTGACGAAGGGTAATCGACATGAGCGCCCTGGCAGGCTTGATCCGCCCCGTTCAGGGCACGCGCCGGCCCGCTCAACTGCTGGGCAGAACAGCGATTGATCATTATTCATCGGTTTTTCCGATGTCTCAATTCTATTCTTTCGTGTGGTGGACAGGCCGTCGCAGGGACAAGATCGCTCCGCGCCAGGGGGTAATCCCGGTTTTTGGTGCCTCATGTCCCATTCAGAGGAGCGCTTCCATGCTCGAAAGACACCTTCTCGTGCTCGTCGGCATCACGACGCTTGCCCTCCAGCCGGCCTTTGCGGAGGGGCCGATCTCATCCATCGGAAAAGGCGAGGGGCAGGTCGATATCGTCGCCTGGCCCGGTTACATCGAGCGCGGCGAGACCGACAAGAACTACGACTGGGTCACTGATTTCGAAAAGAAAACCAGTTGCAAGGTCAACGTGAAGACCGCCGGCACCTCGGACGAGATGGTCGCCCTCATGAACGAAGGCGGCTTCGATCTGGTCACGGCCTCGGGCGACGCCAGCCTCCGCCTCGTCGCCGGCAAGCGCGTCCAGGAGCTCAACACCTCGCTCATCCCGAGCTGGAAGACCGTCGACGACCGTCTCAAGGACGCGCCCTGGCACACGGTCGGCGGCAAGCACTATGGCGTGCCCTACCAGTGGGGCCCCAACGTCCTCATGTACAATACCGAAGTCTTCAAGGAGGCACCCAAGAGCTGGAGCGTCGTCTTCGAGGAGCAGAACCTTCCCGACGGCAAGCCCAACAAGGGCCGCGTGCAGGCCTATGACGGCGCCATCTACATTGCCGACGCCGCGCTCTACCTGATGAAGCACAAGCCGGAGCTTGGCATCAAAGACCCCTACGAGCTCAACGAGGACCAGTACAAGGCTGCCCTCGATCTCCTGCGCAAGCAGAAGCTCATCGTCCAGCGCTACTGGCATGACGCCATGGTGCAGATCGACGACTTCAAGAACGAAGGCGTTGTCGCTTCCGGCTCGTGGCCGTTCCAGGTCAACCTGCTCGGCGGCGAGAAGAAGCCCATCGCCTCCACCGTTCCGGAAGAAGGCGCCACCGGCTGGGCCGATTCCACCATGCTGCACGCCGAGGCCGCCCACCCCAACTGCGCCTATATGTGGATGGAGCACTCGCTGAGCCCCAAGGTGCAAGGCGACCTCGCATCCTGGTTCGGCTCGGTTCCCTCGGTGCCCGCAGCCTGCAAGGGCAACGCGCTTCTCACCGACACCGGCTGCGACACCAACGGCATGGGGAACTTCGAGAAGATCAAGTTCTGGCGCACCCCGGTGGCCAAGTGCTCGCAGGGAACCTGCGTGCCCTACTATCGCTGGGTGACCGACTACATCGCCGTCATCGGCGGACGCTAAGCCACGCGACGTGGGCGCGGGCTTGTCCCGCGCCCTATCCCTTTGCCCAAAACCTCAGGGAGACCGCGAGGCCCATGTCTAGCGCGCCCATATCCAGCGCTGTGCCCTCGTCCATTCCCGCCATCAGCTTTCGTGGCGTGGCCCGCCATTTTGGTGCCGTGCGCGCCGTTGACGGCGTCGATCTCGACATCGCGCCGGGCGAGTTCTTCGCCATGCTCGGCCCCTCGGGGTCCGGCAAGACCACCTGCCTGCGCTTGATCGCCGGCTTCGAGCAGCCGACAGCGGGTCACATCGAGATTTTCGGCGAGGCGGTCGAAGGCGTGCCGTCGTATCGCCGACCGGTCAACACCGTGTTCCAGGACTACGCCCTGTTCCCGCACATGAACGTGCTGGAGAACGTCTGCTACGGCCTCATGATCCGCAAGGTGGATCGGACCGAGCGCGAGAAGCTCGGCCGCGAGGCGCTCGCGCTGGTCAAGCTCGCCGCCATGGAGGCGCGCAAGCCCGGCGAATTGTCCGGCGGACAGCGCCAGCGCGTCGCCCTCGCCCGCGCCCTCATCGTGCGCCCCAAGGTGCTGTTGCTCGACGAGCCTCTGGGCGCGCTCGACCTCAAGCTGCGCGAAGAGATGCAGAGTCGAGCTCAAAACCCTGCAGCGCTCGCTCGGCCTGTCATTCGTGTTCGTCACGCACGACCAGGGCGAGGCCCTGTCCATGGCCGATCGCGTCGCCGTATTCAACGACGGCCGCATCGTGCAAGTGGGCTCGCCTGAGGACATCTACGAGCGCCCGCGCACGCGCTTTGTTGCCGATTTTGTCGGCGGCTCCAACGTCATCGAGCCCGCCGCCGTCAAGGAATGGACCGGAGACGCGCGGCCCGCGAGCCTTCGCAGCGAGAAAATCGTGCTCCTCGCCAATGGCGCCGCAGCGGCCGACGGCATGATCGTCGTCGAAGGTAAAGTGGCGCAGACGCTCTATCAGGGCTCCGTGAAGCGCATCGAGCTTCGCCTCGCCAACGGCACCCGGCTCACCGCCGCCGTGCCGGCAAGCCTGAACAGCACGCCCGTCGAAGGCTCCACTGTCCGCGCCGCCTTCCCGCGCAGCGCCCTCCATCTCATGGAGGACGCATGACAACGCAGCCGGTCAGCATCCCTGCACCCCCGGACGGCCTGCTCCGGCGCATCTCCGACGCGCTCGTGACGCGGCACAGCCTGTTGCTGCTTCTGCTGCTCGTGCCCCCGCTGCTGTGGCTCGGCGTCGTCTATCTCGGCTCGCTGTTCGCGCTGTTGGCGCAGAGCTTCTTCTCCATCGACGAGTTCTCCGGCACCATCGTTTACGAGCCCACGCTCAAGACCTACGGCGAGCTGCTGCAGCCCGCGAACCTCGACATCATCATCCGCACCATCCTGATCGCGAGCTTCGTCACGATTTTCGCGGCCATCATCGCCTTTCCGATCGCCTACTACGCCGCGCGCTACGCCAAGGGCCGCACGAAGGCGCTCTTCTATCTTGGCGGTGATGATGCCGCTGTGGTCGAGCTATCTGGTCAAGGTCTATGCCTGGAAGCTGCTGCTCGCCAAGGAAGGCGCCATCGGCTGGGCCATGAACGGCATCGGCGCCTCACCGCTGCTCGATGCCGTCCTCGGCTTGCCCGTCATCGGCGGACCGTCGCTGTCGGTGAGCTACATCGGCATGGTGATCGTGTTTCTCTACCTCTGGATCCCGTTCATGGTGCTGCCGATCCAGGCCGCGCTCGAACGTGTCCCGGGCAGCCTCATCGAAGCCTCGGGCGACCTCGGCGCCACGCCAGGGCAGACGTTCCGCAATGTCATCCTGCCGCTGGCGCTGCCCGGCGTGATTGCCGGCTCGATCTTCACCTTCTCCCTGACGCTCGGTGACTACATCGTTCCGCAGATCATCGGCCCCTCGTCGCTGATCCTCGGTCAGGTTGTTTATGCCCAGCAGGGCCTCGCCGGAAACATTCCGCTCGCGGCTGCCTTCTCGGTCGTGCCCATCGTCATCATGGGACTGTTCCTGACCGCCGCCAAACGCATGGGAGCGTTCGATGCGCTCTGATCGCGACGCGCCGTTGGGCTTGAAGATCGCCGCAGGAGCAGGCCTGCTGTTCCTGCACATCCCGCTCGCCTTCATCATCCTCTATGCCTTCACCACCGAGGAGAAGAGCTACCAGTTCCCGCCACCGGGCTACACGCTGCGCTGGTTCGCGGCTGCCTGGGAGCGGCAGGACATCTGGAACGCCATCGGCCTCTCTCTCAAGGTCGCCGCCCTTTCTACGGCTATGGCCCTGATCCTCGGCACGCTCGCTGCCGCCGCCCTGGCACGCACGAAATTCTTCGGCCGCGAGGTCATTTCGCTGCTGCTCGTGTTGCCGATCGCGCTGCCCGGCATCGTTACCGGCATCTCGCTGCGCGCCGCCTTCGGCGTGGCCGATATCCCGTTCTCGTTCTGGACCATCGTCCTGGGCCACGCCACGTTCTGCATCGTCGTCGTCTACAACAACGCCATCGCGCGCTTCCGGCGCCTGTCGCCATCGCTTGTCGAAGCCTCCATGGATCTCGGCGCCGACGGCTTCCAGACCTTCCGCTATGTCATCCTGCCGTCCATCGGCACGGCGCTGCTTGCGGGCGGCATGCTCGCCTTTGCGCTGTCGTTCGACGAGGTGATCGTCACCACCTTCACGGCGGGTCAGCAGCAGACGCTGCCGATCTGGATGCTGTCCGAGCTCGTGCGCCCGCGTCAGCGGCCAGTCACAAACGTCGTCGCGGTGCTCGTCATCGCCGTGACCATGGTTCCCATTCTCATCGCCTACTACCTCACGCGGGAAGGCGACGCTATCTCTGGCTCAGGAAAATAAGGGGCTATCAATGCAGACCCAGATGCTGATCGGATCCTCGTTCGTCGCCGGCACGGAAACTGCCGAAACGATCCTCAATCCCAAAACCGAGGAAACGATCATCGAGCTTCCCGAGGCCGCGCCCGATCAGGTGCATTGGGCCGTCGATTCCGCCTCGCGCGCCTTCAAGACCTGGTCGCGTACGTCTCCTGCCGAGCGCTCCGCCCTCATCCTCAAGCTCGCCGACCGCATCGAAGCCGAAGCCGAGGACTTCGCCACGCTCGAAGCCTTGAACTGCGGCAAACCCCGCCATGCCGTCCTGCGCGACGAGATGCCGGCCGTCGTCGATTGCTTCCGCTTCTTCGCCGGCGCGTGCCGGACCCAGCACGGCGCCGTAGCCGGTGAATATCTGCCGGGTCACACGTCCATGATCCGGCGTGATCCTATCGGCGTCGTGGCCTCCATCGCGCCGTGGAATTATCCGCTGATGATGGCCGCCTGGAAAATCGCCCCCGCCATCGCGGCCGGCAATACGGTCGTCATCAAGCCGTCCGAGCAGACGCCGCTGACCGCGCTCAAGCTCGCGCGCCTCATCGCCGAGGTCCTGCCCGAAGGCGTCGTCAACGTCGTCGTCGGCCGCGGCTCGACCGTCGGCCAGGCGCTGATCGACCACCCGAGCGTCTCCATGATTTCGCTCACGGGCGACATCGCCACCGGCCGCAAGGTGCTCGCTGCAGCGACCTCGTCGATCAAGCGCACGCATCTGGAGCTCGGCGGCAAGGCGCCCGTCATCGTATTCGACGATGCCGACATCGCAGCCGTCGTCGAAGGCATCAAGCTGTTCGGCTTCTACAATGCCGGACAGGACTGCACCGCCGCCTGCCGCATCTACGCCAGCAAGAAGATCTACGACAATCTCGTCGCCGATCTCTCCTCCGCCGTTTCGAGCCTCAACTACGCCAAGCCCAACGACGACGAGAACGACATCGGCCCGCTCATCTCCGGCCGCCAGCGCGCGCGCGTGGCGTCGTTCGTCGAGCGTGCCATGGAAAACGGCCACGTCCAGATCACCACCGGCGGCAAGCTCGCGCCCGGCAAAGGCTTCTTCTACGAGCCGACGGTCGTCGCCGGCGCGCTGCAGTCCGACGAGATCGTGCAGCGCGAGGTGTTCGGCCCCGTGGTCTCGGTCACGCCGTTCTCGGACGTGGACGAGGCGGTGAGCTGGGCCAACGATTCGCAGTATGGCCTCGCCTCGTCCGTCTGGACAAAGGACGTCTCGAGGGCCATGGCCACGGCCGCCCAGCTTCAATACGGCTGCACCTGGGTCAACTGCCACTTCATGCTGGTCAACGAAATGCCGCACGGCGGCATGAAGCAGTCCGGCTACGGCAAGGACCTGAGCAGCTATGCTCTCGAGGACTACACGGTTGTGCGCCATGTGATGGTGAAGTACGCCTAGACCATGATCGCTTCGGACCCTATCAGTCCGAAGCGTGAATCATCGGTCTCATCAAAAATTAGAGCGTGATTCAAATTCCTTCGAACAACCACGCTCTAGCCTCGCCACAGCCTTACGGCCGCCCGTGAACGACGTCGCCAATACGTTTCTGCTGATCTACGCCAGCTTGTTTCCGATCGTGAACCCGGTCGGAGGCGCGCCGATTTTCCTTGCGGCCACGCGCTACTGCACAAAGGCGGAGCGCAACGCTCTCGCACGACGCGTGGCGACCAACAGCTTCCTTCTGCTGTTCGGCTCCCTGTTCGTTGGCTCGCACGTGCTGCAGTTCTTCGGCATCGCCCTGCCGGTTGTCAGCGTCGCGGGCGGCTTGGTGGTGAGCGCCTTTGCCTGGCGCCTGCTGCATGCGAGCGCGGACCGCTTCGATCAGCGATCGCCGCGCTCGCCGGACGAGCCGGTAACTCCCGCCGAGGCCTTCTATCCCTTGACCATGCCGCTGACGGTGGGTCCCGGCTCTATCTCGGTTGCCATCACGCTCGGAAGCCAGAGACCGATGGAAGCGATGCCTGCAAGCGAGCTTGCGCTGCTCGGCGGCGCAGCGCCACTCGGCCTTCTGGCGATCGCCCTCACGATCTATGTCTGCTATCGCTTCGCTGAGAAAACGGCCGCGACCATCGGCGAAGCTGCCACCAACGTCATCGTGCGCCTCACGGCTTTCATCCTGCTTTGCATCGGCATCCAGATCATCTGGAAGGGCTATAGCGGCCTGACCCAGATCGCCACCTGATGCGGGCGAGGCCATTGCGCTGTCGACCACACTTTCATCGCCCTTGACTGTCACGAGGATCGCAGCATTGTCATCCTCATGTTGACTCTCTCACTCCTCCGCCACGCCAAATCCAGCTGGGCCGACCCCACGCTTGACGACCACGACAGGCCGCTGGCCAAGCGCGGCGTCAAGGCCATGCCCGAGATCGCCAAATATCTGCGTCGTGAGCAATTACGTCCGAGCCTCGTCCTCTGCTCGAGCGCAGTCCGCACGCGCGCGACCGTCGCTCTGCTGCTCGCAGGCCTCGGCCCGCCGGCACCGGAGCTCGTTTCCGATGATGCGTTGTATCTCGCCCAACCTTCGACGCTCCTTGCCGTGCTCCGGGAGACGAGCCCCTCACATCCTCACGTCATGCTCGTTGGCCATAATCCGGGGCTACACGCATTGGCGCTCGAGCTCGTCGGCGACGGCGACCGAAAATTAGTTGGAGCCCTCGCCATGGAGTTCCCCACGGCGGCTCTGGCGGTGCTGACGTTTCCTCTTACGCAATGGACGGATGTCAGAGCGGCAACCGGCCGTCTCGATCATTTCGCCACGCCGCGGAGCCTTGCCGGGCACCGCTGAACGCCTTTTGGCGCGAAATGCGCCTTATTTGGCCTATCTTTCGCGCACAACCCAGCGCTGTCGCTCCGCCTCCGGAACCATTTGGGGCATCAAGCATTTGATCTCCTGAGCGTTTCGCCCTGCTCGCCTTAATTCGGCAAGCGGGAGGGTTCGGATTGCGAGGAGGTAGGCATTGCCGCGCGTCGTACTTGTATCCAACCGCGTCGTCGATTTGAGCAAGGCTGCACAGGCTGGCGGTGTCGCCGTGGTATTGGCCGACATCCTGCGCGAAAGAGACGGCCTCTGGTTCGGTTGGAGCGGCAAGATCGAGGAGCCAGATCCAGCTGCGCAAAAACCGCAGCAAAAGGCCGTACGCGGTCCCGCATCCAGCCAAATGGCCACGCTGAGTTTGAGCCAGCAGGAATACGACGAGTATTACCTAGGCTATTCGAACTCGGTCATCTGGCCGGTTTTCCACAACCGCCTCGATCTGGCGAAGTTCGATGCCGGTTTCTATCAGCGCTATGTCGACGTGAACGAGCGGTTTGCGCGCGAGCTCGAGCCTCTGCTTAAGCCCGACGACACGATCTGGATTCACGACTATCATCTCATTCCGCTGGCCGAAGCACTGCGTCGCCGCGGCGTGGAGAATCCGATTGGTTTCTTCCTGCACATTCCCGTTCCGCCGGCCCAGACCTTCCTGGCCATCCCGGAGCATGAAGCTCTCGCAAAGTCTCTATCGGCTTACGATCTCATCGGACTGCAGACACGCACCGACGTCGCCAATTTCATCAAGTTCATGGAGGAAAGTGTTTCCGGCCGCATCGTGCAGGACGGACGCATTCGCGTCTTTGACCGGCTCCTCACCGTCAAAAGCTTCCCGGTCGGCATCATGCCCGATGACTTCGCCGATCTTGGCCCGGCCGAGCCCGATCGCGAAGCCGAGATGGGCATCATGCGCGCCATTGGCGTCGACAGATTGGATTACACCAAGGGGCTGCCGCAGAAATTCGCGGCCTTCGGGCGCTTCCTGGAGAAATACCCCGCTTACCGCGGCAAGGTGATCCTCACCCAGATTGCCCCACCCACGCGCGAGACCGTCGAAGCCTACACCGATATCCGCACCAGCCTCGAAGGCCTCTCAGGCAAGATCAACGGCCTCTATGGCGAGTTGGATTGGATGCCGATCCACTACATCCACCGATCCGCGCCCCGTAAGCGCCTCACCAAGATTTACCGCTCGTCACGCATAGGCCTGTTCACCCCGCTGCGGGATGGCATGAACCTCGTCGCCAAGGAGTATATCGCCGCCCAGGATCCCGAGGATCCCGGCGTCGCGATCCTTTCGCGATTTGCCGGCGCCGCCGAACAGCTCGACGACGCACTGATCGTCAATCCGTACAATTTGGAGGAAGTCGCCGACGCGGTTCTTCGTGCCATCGAAATGGGCAAGACCGAGCGCGTGGCGCGTCATGAGCGGCTGCTGGCCAAGATCAAGGCCAATGACGCGGCGACCTGGACGAGGTCTTTTCTTTCGACGCTGGAGACCGTCGCCGCAAAGCGATTACCCGCCACGGATGTAAGCCGCTTCATCCGTGAATTATCGCAGCCGACGACACACCTTTTGTGATGCGACGCGGGCGAAATGTCAGCAGCCGGTTCTTGGACGCCGCTAAAAGCATAAGCAGGGTCCTAAAAAGCAAAGGCCGGTAGCTACTGCTGCCGGCCTCTTCATGTGTCACTCAATTTGTCGATCAACTACCAGCGGCGCCAATGGCGACGGTAACCCCACCGCGGTCCGATGTTGAGATAAATTCCCGGACCACCATAGCCGTAGTAACCGTAAGGCCGACGATAGCCATAGTAGCCGTAGCGGCGATAACCGTATCCGCGGCGATAACCGTATCCGCCGTAGTAGCGGTGGCGATGCCATCTGCGGACCTGCTCGACCTGCGAAGCCGTATCGGCCTTCGTTACGCCAGCAGCAGCCCCGACGGGAGCAGCACTTGCGGGAACCGATAAACCAGCCAATGCGATACCGGCCGCTATCGCGACTGCCCCAAGATATCGTTTAGCAAAGATCATTCTCGCGTCTCCACTTCTGCGCGTTCTTGCGTGATCCCATTTTTAGAACATGACGACCGGACCATTAGTTCCGGTCAACATGATGACGATATTGGTTCTCAGCCTCGGAACATCAACTGTTGCACACGGAAAATCGCAGCATTCCGCCACAATCAGTTACCGCTTCCATAAAGGACGGTGCTTTTGCACAGGGTTGACCTTGCTGCTGCACTGCAACTAGAGTCTGGCGATCTTACACGGGGCGGGGAAGTTCGAACGAAGGGAGCCGGGGGCTGTTGAAACGCGCGATCGTTACACCGCTTTTTGGCGCGACCATCGTCGCGCACTTATGCTCAGCGACTCTAACGCTGGCTGCCGAACCTGGGTTCCGCCTCTTGGAGCTCGACGGACAGAAAGTCAGCTGGGCCGTGCCGGCGAAGGGTCTGCCTCCGGTCGTGACCTACGCATTGGTCGTCGACGCACAGACATTCGCCAACGCCCGAAATTGCGGCCGCATGCTGCCTCCGGAGCGCGCGCTCGAACCTTCTCACGTAGCCCGCACCGATTTCGTCCGCGAGGTCCGCGCGGCGTTCGACATGTGGGAGCGCGTGGCCCAGATCGATTTTCAGGAGACCGCGGATCGTTCGAAGGCCGACATCCTCATCGGCGCGCAGGCCGAGCCGCGTGGAAGAGCCTTCACCAACGTCGCAAGGCGCGACGGAGATGACGACGCGAACGGCGAAATTCAGCAGTCTCTCATCTGCCTCAATCCGGACGTGCGCTGGAAGATCGGCTTCGACGGCAACCTCGACGTCTACGATCTCCGCTACACCGTCGCCCACGAGGTCGGACATGCCATCGGCCTCGATCATCCCGGCCGCGACGGTCAGCTCATGTCCTATCGCTATGCGGAGACGAGCCGCGAATTGCGCGCCGGCGACATCAACGGCGCGGTCGAGATTTATGGGGCAAGGACACCGACCTCGCTTGCTTCGCGCGCGTTGACGAGGGGGCCGAACGAAGCCGCCCCAAGAAGCCGCGCCGCCGATGCTTCGCTTTCGCATGGCGGCGCGCCTGCGCCGGCCCATCGGCAGAAGGCCCTGGGCCTCGATACCGCGGACCGATAATCCACGGCCGGCCCTCCGCAATAATGGCGCTTTCATGATGAAGGTGACCACTTCGTGGCGCGTGGAACCTCGGCTTTGTGCCGCCCGTTGCTCCTCCAGTTGCTCCCCGCAATAGAGCAGCAGCGAAACAGCACGAGGTACAAACATGAAACGCACCCTCATAGCCACCGTGGTCCTAGCGGGTCTCTCGGCCCAGACCGCAGCGCTGGCACAATCGACGGTGAGCCCCTCGAACGAGCCGGCTGTGCCGATGAATACCGTGCCGGAGACCAAGGACTCCGACGCACTCACGCCCTCCTTGAACATCAGCCGCGACTGGCGGGCCAGCAAGCTCATCGGAAGCAGCGTGACGAATATGCAGGATCAGTCGGTCGGCACCATCGATGACGTGGTCCTCGATAACGACGGCAAGATCGTCTCGGTGCTCGTCAGCGTCGGCGGCTTTCTGGGCCTCGGCGAAAAGCGCGTGGCCGTCGCCTTCAAGGAGCTACTCATCAGCCGCGCGGAAGATGGCGATCCGATCGTGAAGGTGACACTCTCCAAGCAGTCTCTGGAGACCGCACCCGATGTCGGCGCGACAGACTGATCTGCCACAAGCAGCCGATAGAGGCTTTCAAGATCGAAGGCCCGGGATGTTCTCCCGGGCCTTCTCGTTTCAGTCACGCATCTGCTTCGAGCGCTATTTATTGAGCGGCATGTTGAGCTGGAAGCGCCCACTCCACGTGTCTCGCGTATCTGGCGTGGCGCTTGTCTCGACGCCGCCCTTTGCCTCGACATTGAGACCGTCTTTGACACCCATCGCGACTCCGGCCTCGGCCTTCATCTGCACATCGGGAATCTCGCCATAGGGAAGCGCGTGGTTCAGCTTGGAGAGATCGTCGAACGCTACGAAACCACCGGCGGCCGCCTTTGGCTCGACGTATGTTGTCTCGTTGACGGAGAAGCGCCGTTTGACTTCCGGCATCACCTCGAGACGTCCCTGCCCGACTGTAGAAGGAGCCTCCGCGCCCGCTGATGTTGGATTGAGGGGCTTGTCTTCCAGATACGACATCCCGACGCTCGGCGTGACCGTCCATCCGCTGAATTGTTTGGAGCCGCGCAGGGTGCCGCGCACGAGGCGACGCTCACTCGTCTCGCCGACGTCCTCCAGATAGCCTCCATCGGTCTCCGCCGTGCCCCACGCCATTCGGCCGTCGAACACGACGCCAGGCCCGAACCGGATACTGGTATAGGGCCCGGTCATCCACCCGCTTCCCGAAAGGGAACCGCCGTTCCTGGCCGCGATCTCCTGAGTGGAGTCGAACTGGGCCAGCGCGCCGATCATGATGTCGGGGCCGAACATGTACTTCGTTCCCGCGTACATCACGCTCATGTTGCCGTCCATGGGCACACCGCTGACATCCGCGGCCTCATAGGGCTGATAGCGGCCCTCAATCCAGAAATCCAGAATTCCGGGCTCATGCTTTTTAGTTGGACCACCACCTGCGGCGATCTCGCTGACGCTGACCGACAGCGTCGCGTTCTGGGGCTTGCCGACAGTTTCGCCATCGGCGTTCTCGCCAATTCCCTCCACCTTTGTGGTGACAGGCGCTGACTGCGGTCGGTCGATCCGCACGCGATCGGGATCCTGGGAGCGCAAAATATTGCTGCGTCGCTCCCTGAAGGCCCGCTCGGACTCAGATTCCGCCTGCGCAGCGTTCGTGAGCAAGGGAAGAACCGCCAGCACGCCGACAACGTGGGACAGGCTCCGGCGCATACTTGATCGAACGATTTGCCTCATCGTTCATCCACCTCTTTTGCAATTGACGAGGCTTACTAAAGTGCACTGCAAAAAAGGACGAAAAATGACGCTAATAAAGGGGTTTACTGACTAACCCGCGAGCAGTGTCACGCGGTCGGGCGAGGCGGTTTTATACGGCCGTTCCGATCAGGCGCATCACCACGCTGCGGACCGCCTCGAAATCGAACGGCTTGGTCAGCGTCATGACCCCGCGATACTCGCGAGCCACCGCGTCCGATCCATGGCCCGTCGCGAAGGCGAACGGCACTCCCCGCGCCTGCAGCTCATCTGCAATGGCGAAGCAATCCCGATCTCCAAGCGAAACATCGAGAATTGCCGCATCGGGTCCAACACCCTTGAGCAGGTCGAAGGCCTGGGCCTCGGAATGCGCCGGCCCGATCGGCTCCAATCCCTGCTCCAATAGCCACTCGCTAAGCATCATGGCGATCAGAGGCTCATCATCCACGATCAGGATTTTCGCCATGGCATGTCTGTCTTCCCAACGTTGCCCGCACAGAGCCGACGGACCGCGGCACTGCACCAATAGCACACCGCCGAACGGCGTGCATCCCAATGAAAAGCGGGAAAAATAATGCCCAAGTGCTGATTTCCGTTCAAGTCACCGACCCAACCGAGGAACCACGGCCGCGCAGGAGCATTGCCTCTCTTATGACAGAAAGCAGAGGAGTGAACACTATGGCCCGCGAGCGAGAAGTCCTAACGCCAACGGAGGCACGCCAAGCTTCTCCCCGCAGATTGAATTTCCGGGTGCTTGTGACATCGCTGCTGTTGGCCCTTGTGGCCGCAGCGATCGTCTACACGTTCTTCTATTCGAACACCCCGGACCCAATCGGCGAGCCAGCGAACCAGTCCGCGCTACCGGCAGCGACGCTTGCCGCATAGCCTGCCAGGCAACGCTCCATCTCACCCGTTAACCAGAAAAAAGGGAGGTCTCGATCGAGACCTCCCTTTTTCTTTCGATGTTGAGCTTAGGATCTTGCCGAGGACACTGCCGCAAACTTCGGGGCGGACCGGGACGTAGCGGAATTTCCGCCCGGAATATGAGCATCCGTTCCGAAGAACAGCGCCTGGCTCACCAGTGCCCGTACCGTATTGGGCTCGAACGGCTTGGTGATGAGGAACGTCGGCTCCGGCCGCTCGCCCGTCAAAAGACGCTCGGGAAAGGCCGTGACGAAGATCACAGGCACGCTGAAGCTCAACAGCATCTCGTTCACGGCCTCGAGACCGGAGCTTCCATCCGCAAGATGGATATCTGCCAAGATCAGGCCCGGACGCTTCTTGTTGACCTCGGCGAGCGCCTCGCGATGCGTGCGGGCAATACCCGAAACGCGGTGACCGAGCCCCTTGACGAGGGCTTCGAGATCCATCGAGATGAGCGGCTCGTCCTCGATGATGAGCACATCCGTCGCCGTTTGTTCGGCGATCTGCTCTCCCGCCTCATGAATGAGCTTGGTCACCTCATCGGCCGAGCAACCGAGAATTTCGGACACCTGCGGAGTAGTAAAGCCTTCCACCGATGCCAGCAGAAATGCCTGCCGCGGACGGGGCGTGATGGCTTCCAGGCTTCGGTCAGCCTGGGATTTCGCGGCTGGCGCAGTGTCCTGGTTGAGCCGGATCGAGTTCCAGACTTTTAGGAAGCAGTTATAGAGGCCGATCCGAGGCGTGAGGTTCGGCGGGAAACTCGACGGATCCGAAACCAGCGTTTCGAGCACGGCAACGACGTAGGCGTCTCCACTCTCCTGGCTGCCCGTCAACGCACGGGCGAAACGCCTCAAATACGGCAGATGAGGCGCAATCGATTCGGCAAGCGACATAAATTATCTCCCTGCTACGGGCTACACATCCACTTCGTGTGTACACCGCGTCATGACCCGAGAGCGAGAACGCGCCTGCAACGCAAAGGTTCCAAGAGAAAGACTGCTGTTAACCAATGTCTTGCGTTGCCCAGTCCGTACCCGTTGGTTGCTTTCCGCGATGTCTCGCCAGACACCGGCCGACGGGTCGTTCCACACATAACCGGGCTGACGCATAAAACAAGGACGGGAAGCAGATCGCTTCCCGTCCCCTGGTAGCTCCTGCAGTCGACGCGCGTTACATGCGCTTGTCGTCCGCGTACTTGAAGTCAGGCGCCGTCTCGAGCGCTTCCTTCGTGCTGTTCAGCGTGATGCGCATCGAACCGTTCGCATCGCTGGTGAACTTGAGATCCTTGTACATCACAGCGACCTGCTTCTCGCCGAGCCCGAGGAAGCCACCGACACCGATCACAGCCGATTCCACCTGGCCGTTGGCACCGAGGATGAGCTCATTGACGTCGCCGATACGCTCGCCCGCAGCATTATAGACGGGCTGGCCGACAACCTTGCTCGAACGGTGCTGGTCAGACGACTGCTGCGTTGCATAGGTGATGGATGAAGCCGAGCTGGAACTCGCTGGCTGCCGACTTCGACGGAGCGGCCGGCGGCGTCGCGGTCTCACCCGGCAGCGGCTCGGACTGAGGCGCCGGAGCCTGAGCGGCTGGCGGGGAAGGCGGCGATGTGGGCGCGGTTTCTTGTGCGTAGGCTGAGAAGGTTCCAGCAAGCATTAGTGCCGACACGGCGGCAGAATTCAGCAATCGACTTTTCATTTGATTTTACTCCCTTGAGATTCACGTCCGCATGAAATGTGGATGGACTTCCGCTCGTCTTTGCGGACCTGGAATAAAGAGGCGATGAGAGGGCCTCCTTGGCAAAAACAACTGCGCGATCGGAGAATGGTTCCTCCAGTCGGCGACGGGCGCGTACGAGCTACTTGGTCCGAAGCGAGGACGCGGCGATATCTTCCGCAGTCGGCGAGACGCCGGCGCGAGGAAACAATGAGCTCCGAGGCTCTTGCTATAAGGTACAGGGCGTGAGCCGCCCGGAGCTATCTGCCGCTGCGCTTGGCGACCGGCGGATGATCATGCGAAGCGGTAGCGACCCCGGCCGCGCTGGTATCCTCGTCACCGAGAATCTCCGTCAAACGCGTGCGGGCGCGATTGACGCGGCTCTTGATGGTGCCGATGGCACAACCGCAGATTTCGGCCGCTTCTTCGTACGAAAATCCCTCTGCGCCGACGAGCAGCAATGCCTCGCGCTGATCCGATGGCAACGTCGAAAGTGCCGCCCGGAAGTCGGCGAGATCAAGATGCCCGTGCTGCTCCGGCAGCGCTGCAAGGGAGTTTTGATATTGATCGTCGGGATCGTCGACCTCGCGGCGCAATTTCCGATGCTGCGAAAAATAGACGTTGCGCAGAATGGTGAAGAGCCAAGCGCGGAAGTTCGTGCCCGGCTCGAACGATTCCCGTCCGTTCCAGGCCTTGACGAGCGTTTCCTGCACGAGGTCGTCCGCGCGCGCCGTATCGTTTGCAAACGAACGGGCGAAGGCCCGCAAGTGCGGGATCGCAGCGACGAGGGCTTGTTCAAAGTCGGGCGCCATAATCAGCCATCAACCTTCTTTGAACCCGCTTCCTTTTGCTTCAACTCGGCGAGCAGATTGAGAAATTTATCCGGAACCTGTTCCTTCACGACTTGGTCGTAGGTGTCGCGCAGCTTGCGGCCAAGAGTTCCCTGAATTGCTGTATCGACTGAAGGCTCAGCCTTGGGTTCGGGGCCATCATTGGTCTGCATTGCTTTCGAACCTGTCTTCGGCGTCGTCATAATTCACCAGCCCCTCGATCCCCGGCATGTATCAAAGCCGCTCCGCGCTAAAGCGCTAGGAGTGACCTTCCGGCACTGCTCGATGCCCAACCCTGAATGTGCAAGGTCCAAGCACGAACGGCAAGCTGCTCGCGGGTGTCACCCCGCAAGTGCGAGACGAAACCAGTCGAAAGCTGAAGGATTGGATAATCTTCACCCTACGCGAACCGCAATGCATCGCTGTTACTCATCCCCGCTCTGCATTGCCTTGTGACCTTAACGGTACTGCCTCCCCGCCCCCGACAGAGGGATTATCGAGGTTGCGCCAAAACGGACCCTGGAACAATTCCGGGCAAGACAACGCACGCAGCCGAAACAGGTTCCACGGTCCGCCACGAATTTTTTAAGCGGCGCGTCATTCCGCGCGCCACGGTCATAGCCCGGCGGGCAACTGTCATTTAACAGGGAACTCGATGGGCAAGGGGGCGTTCACGAATCTCGAAGAGCGTGTCGATCTTCCAGCCAGTTTGAATGGGCTGGCGCCCTACCCACATCCCCTCCCCGACCCTTGAGCATGGGTGGGCGCTACGCTCTCGTGGTGCCGGACGGTCCAAAAGGCCGGACCGGCACCACACTCTCCCCCTCCATCTCAAAGACTAGGAATCGCCATCTCCACGCCCTCGTCGCGTGGAACTTGAGACCCCACGGTTGTGTTTCGAATCCAGCAAGTAATCAGGAAGGGGATAACCATGGTGGGATTGATCAGCACAATCGTCCGGCGGCCCGGCTCTGTAACCGCATCCGCAAACCCCAACCTCGTCGATCAGCTGCAACGCTTAGAGCAGGCGGCCGGCTACTCGATGGTTGCCTTCGACCCCGATGACGACCTGAGCGGGCAGACCATTCATACCAGCAGGGCAGAAGCGAATGAGACCTCGGGCATCGCGCACCGTATGGCCTCTATGATCGACGAGTGCACCACGGCGGTGACCTCATATCTGCGCCCGGCCATCTGAAACGCTAGGTCTTCCACTAAAGGCCAAGGTGGGTTTGGCGCTGCTGAGCCGCTGTCTCTGCCCGGATCGGCTGCAGACTGGCTCATTTTCGATCCAATCCGGCGTTTGAAAATTGCTCCCTCTGTCGCGTATGATGCCGGGACTGGCTCAGCGGAGAGAGGCCCATGTATCAGGCGGCGTGGCAGAACGTCTCGTATCTGTTCAAGGACCTCAAGGAGCTGATGGCCAAGGCCACGCCGCGCCGCTCCGGCGACGTGCTGGCCGGGCGTCGCGGCGGCGAGCGCCGAGGAGAATGTCGCGGCCAAGATGGCGCTCGCGGATTTGCCGCTGAAGCGCTTTCTTGAGCGAAGCTGCTCATCCCCTACGAGACCGACGACGTCACGCGTCTCATCATCGACCGGCACGACGCCGAAGCCTTCAAGCCCGTCTCGCACATGACGGTCGGCGACTTCCGCGACTGGCTGCTGTCCGAAACCACGACAACCGAAGTGCTGGCCCGCCTTGCGCCCGGGCTCACGCCGGAAATGGCCGCGGCCGTCTCGAAGATCATGCGCAATCAGGATCTCATCCTCGCCGCCAAGAAGGTCGAGGTCGTCACGCGCTTCCGCGACACCATCGGCCTCAAGGGCCGCATGTCGGTCCGCGTCTGCAGCCGAACCACCCGACCGATGATCCCAAGCGCGGCATTGCCGCCTCCATGCGTCGACGGCCTGATGCTACGGCTGCGGCGATGCCGTCATCGGCATCAACCCGGCAAGCGACAACGTCAGCGCCATCCTCAGACCTGCTCACCATGCTCGATGACGTTGATCAGCCGCTTCGAAATTCCGACGCAGAGCTGCGTGCTGACCCACGTCACCACCTCCATCGAAGCCATCGCATCGCGGCGCGCCCGTGGACCTCGTGTTCCAGTCGATCGGCGGCACCGAAGCCGTGAATGCGTCGTTCGGCGTCACCCTGGCAATGCTCAAGGAAGGGCGCGAGGCAGCGTTGTCGCTGAAGCGCGGCACGGTCGGCGACAACGTCATGTACTTCGAGACCGGCCAGGGCTCGGCCCTGTCGGCCGACGCGCATCACGGCGTCGATCAGCAGACGCTCGAAGCCCGCGCCTACGCAGTCGCCCGCGACGTTCAAACCGCTGCTGGTCAACACGGTCGTCGGCTTCATCGGCCCCGAGTATCTCTACAACGGCAAGGAGATCATCCGCGCCGGCCTCGAGGACCATTTCTGCGGCAAGCTCCTGGGCCTGCCGATGGGATGCGACGTCTGCTACACCAACCACGCCGAAGCCGATCAGGACGACATGGACGTGCTGCTGATGCTGCTGGGCGCCGCCGGCGTCACCTTCATCATGGGCGTGCCCGGCGCCGACGACATCATGCTCAACTACCAGTCCACGTCCTTCCACGACGCGCTCTATCTTCGCGAGGCCCTGGGGCTCAAGCGCGCGCCGGAGTTCGAGACCTGGCTCCAGCGCATGGGCCTCTTCGATCAGAACGGCCGCATCGCCAACACCAACGTCCCGCAGATTCTTCTGCAACACGCCTCCGGAGCCGCCGCAGCATGAACACCGCCGATCCCTGGACTGCGCTGCGCAGCTTTACCGAAGCCCGTATAGGCCTCGGCCGCTCCGGCCATTCGTTGCCGACGCGCGAGGTCCTCAAGTTCTCCATGGCGCATGCCCGCGCGCGCGACGCGGTCACGACGGCCATCGACTGGGCTCCCGTCGAGACTGGTCTCGAGGCCCTCGGCCTCAAGAGCATGCGCATCGACAGCGCCGCTCCGGAACGCGACACCTATCTGCGCCGTCCTGATCTGGGGCGCCGCCTCAGTCCCACGGCGCGGCAGGAGCTCAGCGCCATGTCGGGAAGCTCCCCATCCGATCTTCTGATCGTCGTCGGTGACGGGTTATCCTCGACGGGCGTCACGCCGAACGCGGCCCCGACCATCGCCGCTCTGATGCCGTTCGTCCGCAAGCACGGCTGGAGCCTCGCTCCTGTACTGCTCGCCACCCAGGCCCGTGTCGCCCTCGGAGACGAAGCCGGCGAATTCCTCGGCGCCCGCGCCGTATTGATGCTCATCGGCGAGCGGCCGGGCCTCACCTCGCCCGACAGCCTCGGTGCCTATCTCACCTGGGAGCCGCGCGTCGGCCGCAAGGATGGCGAGCGCAATTGCATCTCCAACATCCGCGCCGGAGGCCTGGGCCCCGACGAGGCCGCCTTCAAAGCGGCATGGCTGCTGCGCGAGGCGTTCCTGCGCCGCCTCACCGGCGTGCAGCTCAAGGACGAGAGCAACTATCAGCTCGAGGGCAAGGACGAGTTGCCCGTACTTCCTACGGGCAATCCTTAAGCCGTCCTTCACTAAACTAGATTATCAAGGATAAAATATTGGGGCACGACGCTCCCGAGAGCGCCATATCATGCACGTCGTCATTATTGATCCAAGCCGCGTCATTCTGCAAAAGATCGCCACTGAGCTCGAAGGCTCTGGCTGTTATGTCGATTGCTTCTCCTATTCCGACCAGGCGCAGCTGTTCATTCAGCACAACCAGAGCGTCGACGTCGTTTTGACGAGCCTCGAGGTCGAGCCCATATCCGGACTTGAGCTGTGCTGGACCATCCGCACGCTCGTGGGACCTGATCGCCCGCTGCACATCATCGTCATGTCCTCGAACTCGAGCGAGCGCGCCCTGTCGGAGGCGCTCGACAGCGGCGCCGACGATTTCATCGTCAAGCCCGTCCGCCGCGAGGAGCTGAATGCACGCCTCCGCGCCGCCGACCGCCTCATGACCCTTCAGCGCAAGCTCATCGAGCAGGCCCAGACCGACCCACTGACCGGCCTCCTGAACCGTCGCGCTTTCATAGATCGCGCCACCGAGGCACGTGCCGGCCTCGACGCCACCGAGCCCTTGGCGATCTGCGTCTTCGACATCGACAACTTCGCCCTGGTCAACAAGGCCTACGGGCACGATATCGGCGACACGGTCATCACCACGATCGGCCAGATCGCCTGCGAGGAAGCCTCTGTCGTCGCCCGGCTCGGCGGCGAGGAGTACGTGATGATTTTTCCGACCCTCGACGCTGCGCAGGCAAGCCCCTGGTGTGAAACCATCCGCTCCAATATCGCCTCGCGTGATTTTGAGGGCCCCAATGGCCCCTTCAATGTCACCTGCAGCTTCGGCTTGAGCGAGTGGAAGGCCGGTGAGCGCCTGACGGAAGCCCTCGAGCGCGCCGATTTGGCTCTGCGTGAGGCGCAGAAGGCGGGCCACAACCGCGTCGCAATCGACGAACCAGCTGCCGGCGCTCCGCGAGAGCTACGCCTCTCAGCTTGAGGGTCAATGACCACCCTCACTAATAAGATCATTGAAACTATTAGCTAATTTCCAGGATAGGCCGATCGCCGAACTGGACGCTCCAGCATGGCACTGGGAAGCACAGACATTGTCCACTGTTCGTCCACCCCCTCCCTAAGGAGGGCATGACGCGTACCCGCCTGTGACATAATGTACAGTTGTCAACAAGGCAAAAGCCAGGACGGGGAAAAATTATGCAAAAGAAAGTCCAGGGAGTTTCCTATGAGAAGGTCGACGACGCCTACTTCAAGGCGCGCGGACTGAAGAGACACGCTGGCGTTTGGTCGCTATGGGCGCTCGGCGTCGGCGCGGTCATCTCCGGCCATTTTTCCGGGTGGAACCTCGGCCTCGCATCAGGCGGCTGGGGCGGAATGCTCGGCGCAACCATACTGATTGCCATCATGTACCTCGGCCTCACCTTCAGTTTGGCTGAGATGAGCCCTGCCATGCCCCATACCGGCGGCGCCTACTCCTTCGCACGCACTGCGTTCGGACCTTGGGGAGGCTTTCTCACCGGCCTCGCCGAGAACGTCGAATACGTCATGACCGCTGCCGTCATCGTGTTCTTCATCGGTACGTACATCGCGGCAATCATTGGCGCACCGGCCGAATTTCAGCCGGTATTTTGGGTCGTCTGCTATATGCTCTTCGTCGGCCTCAATTACCTTGGCGTCGAGCAGTCGTTCAGGTTCTCGCTCATCGTCACCGTCCTGGCACTGATATGTCTCGTTGCGTTCTACGCCAGCGCCGTCGGCAACATCGACTTCGGCCGCTGGGCGCTCAACATTGCTCCCGACGGTACGGAGCTGCCCGACGGCAACGGTCCTCTTCTTCCGTTCGGCGTCGGCGGCATTTTCGCGGCTCTCCCATTTGCGGTCTGGCTCTTCCTGGCCATTGAGCAGCTTCCGCTGGCGGCTGAAGAATTGGTTGATCCCAAGCGCGATATGCCGAAGGGCATCATGCTCGGCATGTTCACGCTCATCGCATCCGCATTCCTCGTCCTTTTCCTGAACCCTTCCGTCATCGGGGTCGGATCGCACAAGCTCGGAACCTCGGGCGAACCGCTTCTGGATGGTTTCCGCGCCATCTACGGGACGGATCTTGCTAACACTCTTGCCATGGTCGCCGTCATTGGTCTGGTTGCGAGCTTCCACGCAATCATCTTCGCCTATGGACGCCAAATCTACTCTCTGTCCCGTGCGGGCTATTTCCCGCGTGGACTTTCGGTCACCCACGGCACACGCAAAACACCGCATGTCGCGATGATCGTTGGCGCCCTCATCGGCCTAGCCGTCATGCTCGCCGTCTGGTTTGTCGAAGGTGCTGATCAGGGCGCAAAAATTATCGGCGGAACGCTGCTGAACATGGCCGTATTCGGCGCCATGTTCAGCTACCTCGCTCAGGGCCTGACCTATATCCAGCTCAGGCGCACGTTCCCGCACATCGATCGACCCTACAAGAGCCCAGTCGGGAACATCGGAGCTGCTTTGACGGTGATCATCTCTGCCGTCACGATCTACATGCAGCTTCAAGACCCGACCTACCGCGCCGGCGTCCTCTGCGTTGCCGCCTGGTTCGCCGTTGGCGTCGCGTACTTCGCGTTGATTGGACGCCATAAGCTCATCCTTTCTCCGGAGGAGGAATTTGCGATGGAACGCGGGGCCGGAGAATATCGCAGCCATTGATCGGCTTCGACCGTCTATCGCTGGCAATGAAGATCGCGGCGTCCCATTGGGATGCCGCGATCTTTCGTCTAGCAGCGCTACGGCCTCAAAGCCGGTAGTTCTGCTCCCGCTCGCGGCGGATACTCTGCCCTGCGCCATAGACCATGATCGTCTCGGACCTTACCAGTCCGAGACGTGAATCATTGTCTAGACTGAAAATGGTTGGGAGAGATCAATGCGCCTGCTCGTGTTTCAACACCTCGATTGCGAGCATCCGGGCTCGCTGCGAAAGTTCCTCGCCGCTGACGGCGTGCAGTGGGACACCGTCGAGCTCGATGCCGGACAGCCGATTCCCCCGCTCGAGGGCTACGACGCTCTCTGGGTGATGGGCGGCCCTATGGATGTTTGGGACGTCGAGGAGTGCCCCTGGCTCATCCCCGAGAAGCAGGCCATCCGCACATGGGTCCGCGACCTGAAGCGTCCCTTCCTCGGCCTCTGCCTCGGCCACCAGTTGCTGGCGGATGCACTCGGCGGCACGTGCGGCCCCCAGCGCCCGCCTGAGGTCGGCGTCTTTCAGGTCAATCTCACGCCGGAAGGAATTGCCGATCCGCTGTTCGAAGGCCTGCCGAAGGTTCAGACCTGCCTGCAATGGCACGGCGTCCGCGTCGCGCAGCCGCCGGAAGGTGCCATCGTTCTCGCCACGTCGGACTCCTGCCGCGTCCAGGCTATGCGCATCGGCTCCAACGCCTGGTCCATGCAGTACCATGTCGAGGTCGAGCCCGACACGGTCCACAACTGGGCCGCCATTCCGGAGTACAAGGCTGCACTCGAGAAAACGATGGGACCTGGCGCGGCCGACTCCATCAAGCGGGCAGCTGACGCCGCCATGCCGGGCTTCCTGTCCAACTCCGAGATGATCTACCGCAACTTCCGCCGCGCCACGGCTTGAGGTCGGCCGCAGCAAACCCGGCCATCTGCCGGGTTTGCTCTGCTAGGCGTCGACGCCCTGGCCGGCGGCACTCTCGATGCTGGCCCTGAGCGTCGGCTCGGTCAGAGTGGGCGAGCACAGCTCGATGAAGCGATAGGCAAAGCCGCGGAGATAGGTGCCGCGCCGCACGCCGATGCGCGATGTATTGACCGCGAAAAGGTGCTTGGCATCGAGCAGTCTGAGCTGCGGATCACGCTCAGCATTATACGCCATGGAGGCAACGATCCCGACACCGAGCCCAAGTTCCACGTAGGCCTTGATCACGTCAGCGTCGAGCGCCGAGAGCACGATGTCCGGCGCGACACCTGCTTTGGCGAAGGCCTCGTCGATCTTGGAGCGCCCCGTGAAACCCTCGCTGTAGGTGATGAGCGGCCATTCGGCCAAGGCCTCGAGCGTCAGCCTCCCCGCGCTCTCGAGCGCGTGCCCCGCAGGAACGATGACGCCATGGTTCCACGAGTAGTAGGGAAACGAGACAAGCTCCGGCACGTCCTTGAGACCCTCGGTCGCGATGCCGATGTCGGCCGAGCCTTCGACCAGCATGCGCTGGATCTCCGTCGGGCCGCCCTGGTGCAGCACGAGATGCACGTTGGGGAACTCCTGCCGGAACTTCGCCACCACAGGCAACAGGGCAAACCGGGCCTGCGTATGCGTCGTCGCGACATCGAGCTGCCCGCGATCGCGCTTGGCGAATTGCTCACCGAGCTTCTTGATGTTCTGCGTATCGAGAAGAATGCGCTCGACGATCGCCACCAGCTCGCGCCCTGGCTCCGTCATGCCGAGCAGGCGCTTGCCGCGCCGAACGAACAATTCGACGCCGAGCTCGTCCTCGAGATCCTTGATGTGCTTGGAGACGCCCGACTGCGACGTGTAAAGCGCGTTGGCAACCTCAGTGAGATTGAAGTTGCGCCGGACCGTCTCGCGAATGATGCGAAGCTGCTGGAAGTTCACGACACCTGGACTTTCTTAGAATGACTCGGAAAGGTGAAAAGCGTGTCGTTCGAGACGGAAGCACAACAGCGACATGAGCTGCGGCGCCGCAGCTTTTCAACGAGAATGAGAGGTGTCTCAGGCGTGAAGCATCTAGGAACGTTGTCCGAACAGGCTGAGCCGGCGGCTCTTGATGCGAACCGGCTGACCGGCGGAAAGACCGAGCGACGCCAGATCCGACGGCGTGACCTCGACCTCGAAATATTCCTTCTTGCCCTGCCTGGCGTCGCCGTTCGCGACCAGCTCGACACGCGTAATCGCACCGCTGTCCAGAATGCGGTTGACCTTGGCCGCGACGCCGAGACCCGACGCGTCACCGTCTTTCACGATCTCGGTATCATGCGGGCGGGCGTAAGCGATGACGCTCTCGCCTTCGGTGAGATCGGCCCGTCCATTCGGAAGCGGAAGCAGATCGTTGCCCACGCGCACGAACCCGCCTTCGACCTTCCCGTGGAATTCGTTCACGGAGCCGATGAAGCTATACGCGAACGACGTCGCCGGCTCGTTGTAGATTTCGCGCGGACGAGCCGATTTGCTCGATGCGGCCCTTGTTCATCAGCACGATGCGATCCGAGACCTCGAGCGCCTCTTCCTGGTCGTGCGTCACGAACACCGATGAGATGTGCAGCTCGTCATGGAGCTGCCTCAGCCAGCGTCGCAGCTCCTTGCGCACCTTGGCATCGAGAGCACCGAACGGCTCATCAAGCAGCAAAACCTGCGGCTCGACGGCCAGCGCACGTGCGAGCGCGATGCGCTGACGCTGACCGCCCGAAAGCTGCGACGGGAAGCGGTCCGCGAGCCAGCCCAGCTGCACCAGATCGAGCAGCCGGTTGACCTTCTTGCGGATCTCAGCCTCCGAGGGTCGCTGCGAGCGCGGCTTGACCCGCAGTCCGAACGCGACGTTCTCGAACACCGACATATGACGGAACAGGGCATAGTGCTGGAATACGAATCCCACTTGCCGTTCGCGCACATCCTTGTGCGAGGCGTCCTCGCCGGAAAGCAGGACCTTCCCCTCGTCCGCGCTTTCGAGACCGGCGATGATCCTGAGCAACGTCGTCTTGCCGCAGCCCGAAGGACCCAGCAGCGCGATCAGCTCGCCGCGCGGCAAATCGAGACTGACATCATCCAGGGCTAAGAATGTGCCAAACGACTTTCGAATATTGACGACCGCGATGCTCATGTCCCGAACTCCTCTGGACGAGCACGGCCGGCTCTCCACTCGATGTATGTTTTGATGGCAAGGGTCACGAGAGCCAGCAAAGCGAGCAGCGAAGCGACCGCGAAGGCGGCAGCGAACTGATACTCGTTGTAAAGGATCTCGACGTGAAGCGGCATGGTATTTGTTTCGCCGCGGATGTGCCCGGAGACCACCGAGACCGCACCGAACTCTCCCATCGCGCGTGCGTTGCACAATATGACGCCGTAGAGCAGCGCCCATTTGATGTTGGGCAGCGTCACGCGCCAGAACGTCTGCAAGCCTGACGCGCCGAGAGTGATCGCAGCCTCTTCTTCGTCTCGCCCCTGCGATTGCATCAGCGGGATGAGTTCGCGAGCGATGAAGGGAAACGTCACGAATATCGTCGCAAGCACGATGCCGGGAACCGCGAAGATGATGCGGATATCATGCTCCATCAGCCAGGGCCCGAACCAGCCCTGAGCCCCGAACATGAGAACGTAGATGAGGCCCGCGACGACCGGCGACACCGAGAACGGCAGGTCGATTAGGGTGATCAAAAGCTGCTTGCCGGGAAAGTCGAACTTGGCGATCGCCCAGGCTGCCGCGACACCGAAGACTAGATTCAGCGGCACCGAGATCGCGGCCGCAAGCAGCGTGAGCCGTATGGCCGATAAGGCATCCGGCTCGACGAGCGCCGCGATGTAAGCTTCCCAGCCTTTGCGAAACGCCTCGAGGAACACGGCGATGAGCGGCAGCAAAAGGAACAGCGCGAAATAGCTGAGCCCTACGCCGAGGATGACGTACTTGACCCATGGGGCATCGCGTGTCGCGAGATTGGCTTCGAAGCGGCTCGCGTGCCCGGAGTGCGGTTCGAGATGAGTTGCTGCACCGGCCACTAGAATTCCCTCCCGATGCGCCGCGACGTCCACGCCTGCAAGCCGTTGATGATCAGCAGCAGAACGAACGACGCAATCAGCATCACCGATGCCACCGCCGTCGCGCCCGCATAATCGTACTGCTCGAGCTTCGTTATGATCATCAGCGGCGTAATCTCCGAGACCATCGGAATGTTTCCGGCGATGAAAATAACCGAACCGTATTCGCCTACCGCACGTGCGAAGGCGAGCGCGAAACCGGTGAGGAGTGCCGGAAGCAATGTGGGAAACACGACACGCCAGAACGTCTGCAGGCGGTTGGCGCCAAGGCTCGCCGCAGCCTCCTCGAATTCCGCATCGAGATCTTCGAGGATCGGCTGCACCGTTCTCACGATGAAGGGCAAGCCGATAAAGATGAGGGCGACCAGGATGCCAAGAGGCGTGAACGCCACCTTGATGCCGAGCGGCTCGAGGTACTGTCCCAGCCAGCCGTTCTTGGCATAGAGCGCCGTAAGAGAAATGCCCGCGACCGCCGTCGGCAGGGCAAACGGCAGGTCGATGAGCGCATCGACAAGCTTCTTCCCGGGAAATGTGTAGCGGACGAGCCCCCACGCCAGCAGAAGCCCGAAAACCACATTGATAGCCGCGGCCAGCAGTGAAGCGCCAAAGCTCAGCTTGTAGGAGGCGACGACGCGCGGCGACGTCACGGCATTAAGGAAGTCCTCGGTCCCCATGCCGGCGCTCTTGATGAACACGGCCGAAAGCGGGATGAGGACGATGAGGGATAGGTATGCCAGCGTGAATCCGAGCGACAGCCCGAACCCCGGCAGAACTCGTTTCGAGCGCGCGGCCGCCATACTTCCCCCAAGACCTTGAAATCAATGACCGATCGCGAGACCAGCCACGAAGGCGAATGCCAACAGAAGGCCTGTCCAGGAGAACGCTTTCGCCAGCAATGTAGCACCGATCGGCAAGGGAAGCCTCCGCGTTTGAGCGAGGCGGAGACTATGCGGGGGGCCCACAGCTCCGAACCAAGAAGAAGTGCGATGCATATTCTCATTTCTGAAATAGCAGAGCCGCCGCGGAACATGGCGCCGCTATGCACCGCGAGGACAACGTAAATGCGCCGCAACCTCTTCCGAGATCGCAGCGCAATATTTGAGCGGTACTCAACGGACCGCCTCCGGCCAGGGAACGACCATCTCGTCGTCCCCAAGCCGAAGGCGCAGCTTGTCACTGACAGGAGTGAGAGAGCTTAGCTCTTGCTGTTGGGCACGTAGATCTGGTCGAACGTGCCGCCGTCCTTGAAGTGCGTCGTGTAGGCCTTCGCACCAGCCGCCAAAGGCGTCGTCGATCGTGAAGAGGTTGATCTTCGGGAACTGGTCCGCGTACTTGGCGGCGACCTTCTCGTCCGTCGGACGATAGAAGTTCTTGCCGGCGATCTCCTGGCCTTCCGGCGAGTAGAGGTACTGGAGATAGGCCTCGGCGACCTTGCGGGTGCCCTTCTTGTCGACGTTCTTGTCGACGACCGCGACCGGCGGCTCAGCCAGGATGCTGATCGACGGAACGACGATCTCGAACTTGTCCGGGCCGAGTTCCTTCTGAGCCGAGGAATGCTTCGTTCTCCCACGAGATGAACACGTCGCCGACGCCGCGCTCGACGAACGTCGTGGTCGAGCCGCGCGCGCCCGAATCGAGCACCGGCACGTTCTTGTAGAGCTTCGCGACGAACTCCTTGGCCTTGTCGTCGCCGCCGTACTTGCGCTTCGCGATATTCCCATGCGGCGAGATAGTTCCACTGCGCGCCGCCCGAGGTCTTCGGGTTCGGCGTGATCACCTGGACGCCGTCCTTGACCAGATCGTCCCAGTCCTTGATGCCCTTCGGGTTGCCCTTGCGGACCAGGAACACGATGGTCGAGGTGTAGGGCGTGCTGTTGTGCGGCAAGGCGCTTCTGCCAGTCGGCCGGGAGCAGCTTGCCCTTCTCGGCGATGCCGTCGATGTCGCCGGCGAGCGCGAGCGTCACGACGTCGGCATCGAGGCCGTCGATCACCGCACGCGCCTGCTTGCCCGAGCCGCCGTGCGACTGCTTGATGGTGACATCTTCGCCGGTCGTCGCCTTCCAATGCTTGGCGAACGCCGCGTTGAACTCCTGATAGAGCTCACGGGTAGGATCGTACGAAACGTTGAGGAGCTCGGCCGCGTTGGCGGCGACTGCTCCGGCAAGGCCGACGGAGAGGCCTAGGGCCAGCGCCAACCGGCGGGAAATAAGGGGAGTAGACATGCGAACGTCCTCTTCAGTTTGGGAAGTTAATCAACTGCCGCGACCCTAGGCGGCGTTCCTGTCTCGTCGAACCAAGAAGAAGTGCAGAGCTTATGAATGAGCCAACGCCTGCCCCGTTCCCAGACGGCGGCGCGCGAGATCGACCATACTCCCGAAAATCTCGAATAAAATGGCCGAACTTAGTGGGCCTGGCCGCGGAACGGCCGACAATAGAGAGCGCGCAGAAAACGGCCCCTGCTAAGCGAATGACATAAATCAGCTGAGCTTATTCGCCGGGCGAATTAGGACACCAGCCCGACAACTTGCTTGAAGCCTCACACTTGGGCCGAGCCCTTGCGGGCTTCCTTAGCCGACGATCGGCGGACAAGAGACCGCGAGCTGACGTTCAGCATCCTGAGCAGCGTTCAAAACGCTCCGCGCCTGCGTTTCCCCTCCAAGCTACGAAGTGAGATCACGAAGCGCTTTTTCCAACCGATCCGAAAAGGCAATTAACCAAACTTTTGAGACCTTTAAAGTTAATGATCGGCGGCGGCCTATAAAGAATTGAACATGAGTCATTAGACTTTAAGCACGTCGATTAACCATGTTTTCTGTGTCGAGAAAGACACTTGATTCAATCAATAAACTAGACGAAGCAAAACGGTAATTCCCGCATAGCGTGCAGTCGTTCTAGTATGTGTGCGGACCAATTTTATACGGCTTTAACGCAATAAGATTGTAAAGTGCGGGTGGTAGTATTGCGTAACCTGGATCGGGCTTCCCGAGGGAAGAACATTGCGCGGAGCAAGACGCTTATTGCGGTCGCAATCGCGACGGCGCTGTCTGCCTGCACCCAGCTTCCCATTGACGGACCAAATCACCGCAGCATCGATCGCGGGGCTGCAACTTCCATGCTTTCGGAGCGTGATGAAGTCATCGTCAATTACGCCCTCATCGACATCAACGAAGCCGTTCTTCATGCGCAGGCCGACGCGGGTCCCGGGTCGTTCTACCGGACCTTCGGCGATAACAAGGAAAGCCCGCCCTCCGTCCTCGTCGGGCCGGGTGACGTTCTTCAGATTTCTGTTTTCGAATCCCGCTCTGGCGGGCTTTTTATTCCCGCTGACGCCGGGGTAAGGCCAGGAAATTACGTCACCTTCCCGATCCAGACAGTCGACCGCTCCGGCTCCATCTCCGTTCCGTTCGCAGGACGCATTCGCGCCGCCAATCGCACGCTGACTGATATCCAACTCGACATCGAGCAGAAGCTCGAGAAGCGCGCCATCGAGCCCCAAGTCATCGTCGCCTTTACCGAGCAGAATGCCACTGCCGTGTCTGTCGTCGGCGACGTCATCAACGCGGCCAACCGGTTCAATATCCGCCAGGGCGGCGACCGCATCCTCGACATGATTTCGCGTGCCGGCGGCATTCGCTATCCGGGCTACGAGACATTCGTGACGCTGCAACGCATGGGCCACCGGGTGACGGTCTATTTCCCGACGCTCGTGAACAACCCCGACGAAAACGTTTACGCGCGCCCCGGCGACACCATCTATGTCTACCGCGAGCAGCAGAAGTTCGTAGCGCTCGGCGCCGTCGCCACCGCCGGCCAGACGTTCGGCCTCACCGGTCAGTTCGCCTTCGAGCAGGAGAAGTTGTCGCTCAATGAGGCGCTCGCCAAAGCCGGCGGCCTCATCGACAGCCGCGCCAACGCCTCGCAGGTGTTTCTATACAGGCCCGAGTTCCGCAGCGTGCTTCAAAGCATCGGCGCCGATCTGAGGAACTTCCCTCCCGGCCAGGACATCATCCCGACCGTCTATCGCGCCAATTTCCGCGATCCGTCGGCATTCTTCTTCACGCAGGGCTTCCAGCTGCGCAACCGCGACATCATCTATGTGGCGAACGCCGATTCCGTCGAGGTTACGAAGTTCCTCAACTACATCCGCACGATCACCTCGACCGTGTCTGGTGTGGCGAGCGACACTGTCATTACCGGCGACGCCGTTACCGGACGGCATATCCTCGGCAACTGATCGGCCCTGGTTTAGCCGCGGCCGAAAAGCGATGGAATACGCTTCAGTCCGGTTTTTGGCGCAGCCTTGGCATCGAAGGCCTCTCTAGCCTTCTCGACGGCCGCCCGGTTTTCCAGCGCCCAATCGCCGATGGGCATGAGCGGCGCTATCAGAGTGCGCCCAAGCTCGGTCAGCTCGTAATCCACACGCGGCGGAATGGTTGGATAGACGGTGCGCGTCACGAGCCCGTCGCGTTCGAGCCCCCGCAGCGTCAGCGTCAACATGCGCTGCGAGATGCCGCCGACGGCGCGCCGGATTTCATTGAAGCGCATCGGGCCGCCCGACAGGTTCCCGACCACGTAAACGGTCCACTTGTCGCCGACGCGAGCCAGCACATCGGCGACCGCGCGGCAGTTGGCGGAACCATGCGTGATACCTGGTTTCAAAAATGTGCCTCCTTGCGGGTTTCTTCGCGGTCATCAATTTAGCTCTAGTCACAAAATGTGACTGACACGGCCGAGGGTGTCAACGGGCCCGGACATCCTCGCCGCCAAGCTCATAATGGATTGAAAACCATGACCAAGAAGCTGTTGCACATCGATTCCAGCATTCTCGGCGCCGGCTCCGTCAGCCGGCAGCTCACGGCCGAGATCGTCGCCGCCGAGCGCCGCCGTCACCCGGGCCTGCAGGTGATCTACCGTGACCTGGCCGCAGCGCCCGTCGGCCACCTCTCCGGCGCCCACCTGGCCGCGGCCCAGGGCGTCGTCCCTGAAACCATCGATCTCGAGCGCGACCTCGTGGCCGGCAAGTCCGCCCTGTCCGAGTTTCTCGCCGCCGACATCGTCGTGGTCGGAGCGCCCATGTACAATTTCGGCGTCCCGAGCCAGCTCAAGGCCTGGATCGACAGGCTCGCGGTCGCGGGCCAGACCTTCAAATACTCAGATAAGGGCGCCGTCGGCCTCGCTGGCGGCAAGCAGGTGATCGTGGCCTCGTCGCGCGGCGGCTTTTACGGCCCCGAAACGCCGATCGCGTTCCTCGACCATCAGGAATCCTACCTGCGCGGCATCTTCGGCTTCTTCGGCATCACGGATGTGACTTTTGTCCGCGCCGAAGGCATCGCCCTCGGCGCCGAGCAGCGCGCCAGGGCGCTGCAAGCGGCCCAGTCCGTCATCGAGAGCCTTCCCGCTTAGGCAGACGGGCCGGGGCCGATCGATTGATCTGTCCCGGCCTTCCCCCGCGCCTATGCAGGCCGCGAACGCATCCTCGCGGCACGGCTCGCCGCAAGCTTCGGCCAAAGGATATTGAAGGCGAGACCTGCCATGACCAGTGCTCCGGCTTCGAGCTTCCAGTCCTGCAGCGGCTCACCGAGCCAAAGCGCCGAGGCGCCCATGCCGAAGACCGGCACGAGCAGCGGCATCGGCGCCACGAGTCGCCGACCGGGTAACGGGACAAGCAGCAAACCCCAAACCGCATAGCCGAACAGCGTGTTGCCGACCGCCTGCCACAGCACAGCGCCCCAGGTGGCCGCGTTGGCATGCGACGAGCCCGTCGCGGATCGCGGGCCAGCCTTCGAACACCAGCGACAGCAGGAGCAGCGGCGGCACCGAGAACAGGCTCGCCCAGACCACGTACGCGAGCATGTCGACGTTCGGCGCGCTTCGCACGACGATATTGCTGCCCGCCCAGCTCAGGCCGCGCCGCAAGCACGAGTGCAAGGCCAAGCGCCGTCGTGCTGCCGTCCGTGTGCAGCACGATGAGCAGCAGCCCGGCCGATGCGATCAGCAGCGCGCACACCTGATACGGCTTGATCAGCTCGCGCGTGAGATAGCTCGCGATGCCGATGGTGAAGAAGACCTGCGTCTGCACCACCAGCGACGCCAGTCCCGGCGTGATGTGCCGGGTCATGGCCAAGATAGAGCAGGCCGAACTGCCCGGCGCCTGATGAGCAGGCCATAGGCCGCGAGGTTGCGCCACGGCACCTGCGGCCGCTTCAGGAAAAACACCGCCGGGAGGAGGCAGAGAACGAACCGTAGCGCCGCGAACAGCAGCGGCGGCAGATGGTCGAGGCCAATGCGGATGACGACGAAGTTCGATCCCCACACCGCCATGATCGCCACCGCGAGCAGCGCGTGACGAAGCGAAAGCGTATCAGGCCGGGAAATGGTGGGATTCAATGTGGTGTGCCCATGGGCTCGATCGGGTCGCTGGGGCGGTGTCATAGACCACCCTCAGGGCAAGGCCCATGCGCCCAAAGACGCACCTTCCATACAATCGCCAGGGCAAGCGCTCGCTTCCATGCAATTCTAGGCCAGCTCGACAGAAAGCCCGTGCCGGGGCGAAGCGTAACGCGGCTGATCGGATCAGCCACGAACCCTTCGACGCTCTTGAAGCGCACACTTTGCAGAAGCGTCGCAAGCCCGATCGTCATCTCCATCATCGCCAGGCTCGCCCCGATGCAGATGCGCGGTCCGGCTCCAAAAGGAAGGTAAGCGGTTCTCGAAATGAGCTTGTCGCGGCCATCCGTGAACCGCGACAGGTCGAACTGCTTCGGATCACGCCACAGGCGCTCGTTGCGGTGGATGGCATAAACCGGAATGAACAGCATCGTCCCCACGGGGAAGCGGTGTCCACCGAACGTCTCTATCTTGGTTGTACGGCGGGAGAACACCGGAACCGGAGGGAAAAGACGCATCGTCTCCATCAGAAACGCCTTCACCGTCGAAAGCCGGGCCATATGCCCAATTCCAATCGGTTCCGCCCCGGCGACCGATGCAATCTCGTCGACGAGCTGTTCTTGTATGCGAGGCGCCTCGGCGAGACACAGGATCGCCCAGGAAAGGGCATTGGCCGACGTCTCGTGACCCGCAGCAATGAGGGTCAGCAGCATGTCGACGAGATCCTCATCACTAAGTGGCCGATCCGTTTCGGGATCGCGGGCCCCCATCAACTGCCCGCAAAGATCAGTTTGAAGCGCGTCTGCGCTGCGTCGCTTCGCAATGAGCCCTTGGATGAGGCGCCGCATACGTGATTTGGCGCGCATCATTTTTCCCCAGCCCGGAAACGGCATCCAGCTCGGCACACCAAGACTAGCCAGGCCGATGCGCCACGAGATCGGATCCAGATAATCGTCGATGGCTCCGGATATCGCCTTGGGGTCAATTTCGCCCCTCCTGGAGAACAACAGACTATCGATCACATCGAGCGTTGCCGCGGTCATCGCCGCGACGACGTCCACTTGGCTCCCGCGTCGCGTCCGCCAGACTTGAGCAAGAGCTTGAAAGGGCGCCGCAATTTGCGGCGCCGACCGCGCGAGCGCTGCCGGCGTGAAGAAGGGGGCAGCGAGCCGGCGCTTCCAGCGCCATGTCTCTCCTTCGGCCATGAGCAGGCTGTCGCCGACAGCAGGTCTCATGATTTGCTGATCGATGAGGGACTTGGGAAAATCGCCGACGCGCTCGATGAGAATTTCTTCAAGCACATCGGGATCGCAGACGAAGGCGATATTCGAATTTGCAAAGCCCGGCTGGCTCAGCCCCTGCCGATACGCAGATTGAGGAATGGCAGCCAGCGGATTTGAGATCACCGAACGCAGGAACCGCAATCGTCCCGCGTCGTCGGGCATCGGAGGAACGTGGACCGGAACGTAAGGTTTATCGAGTGTCACGGCATTTTGCCTGAGCGAGCACTTTGAGGGTTATGGCCGATAACAAATTCAAACGAAAAACTATGAGGCGCGATCACCGCACTTATGGCACCGCAGCGGCACGGCACGCTGCTGGCCACATACTATGCGCCGAATATGCTCAAGCCCTTGAATTTCTTTACCTAGCATGGACGAGCATTGTGTGTTGCCGAGGGCGCCGGCTGTTCCCCGCGTAACACATGGAGCGAGATGCCATGACGCGAAAAATCTTCGCCGCATGTCGGAATACGCATTCGCCGGCCGTCCTCGGAGCACACGGCCATTTGCCTCCCATACGATCGCAATGTGAAGGAGAACCCGCCATGTCCGATCTCATGTCCGACCGCGCGCCTCACGCCCCTAGGATCGCCAGCCATGAAGATTGGCTCATTGCGCGGAAAGCCCTGCTCGCCAGGGAAAAGGAGCTGACACACCTACGCGACGCCGTAAGCGCGGCCCGCCGCGAGCTGCCGTGGGAGAAGGTCGAAAAAGCGTATGTCTTCGATACGCCCGTCGGCAAGAAAACGCTGTCCGACCTGTTCGAGGGACGCAGCCAGCTCGCCGTCTATCATTTCATGCTGACACCGGGATCGGATCACATCTGCCCCGGCTGCTCGTTTCTCTCCGATCACACCGACGCGGCGCGCCAGCATTTCGAGCACGCCGACCTCTCGTTCGTCGCCATCTCGCGCGTGCCTCTCGACCACATCGACCGCGTGAAGAAGCGCATGGGCTGGACCTTCCCCTGGGTATCCTCAGCCGGCACCAGCTTCAACTTCGACTATGGGGTGTCGTTCTCACCCGAGCAGATTGCTGCCGGAAACGCGGACTACAATTACGGGACAATCGTGAATGCGAAACCTCACGCGAGTTCCGATCTGCACGGCACGAGCATATTCGCCAAGGACGACACCGGCGCCGTCTATCACACATACTCGTGCTACGCCCGCGGCAACGAACTGTTCGCCGGCGCCTTCAACTGGCTCGATCTCACGCCCAAGGGTCGCAACGAGAATGGCACCATGAGCTGGGTGAAGCTCCACGACGAATACGAGCGCGAGCCCACCGCCGCACATGACTGCTGCAAGTCCGCCTGAAGCCCGGAGAGAGAACAAATCATGAGCACCAAGATCTTCGTCAATCTGCCGGTCACGAATCTCGACACATCAAAGGCCTTCTTTACCAAGCTCGGCTTCACCATCAATCCACAGTTCACTGACGAGACCGCCGCCTGCGTGGTGATCTCGGACGACATATTCGCCATGCTGCTGACGCACCCGAAGTTCAAGCAGTTCACCAGCCGCGAGATCGCCGACGCTCACAAAACAACGGAAGTCCTCACCTGCCTGTCGTGCGAGACACGGGAGAAGGTCGACCAGATGGTAGAGACGGCCATCAAATCTGGCGGCGCGAAGCACCGCGATCCGCAGGATCATGGCTTCATGTATGAGCGCAGCTTCTGCGACCCCGACGGCCACATCTGGGAGCTGGTCTGGATGAACCCGGCGCATATCCAGTAGAGTGAGCAGAAACGGGCAAGTGAGATCAACAGCGTTTGCATTGGCCGCAATCCAAAATATCTATGGGCTCGGACCAGCAACGAGACCCACGAGGCATCGCCATGATCGAAGCCGTCGTCATTCCCCTCACCATCGCAACTGCCATCGGCAGCGGCCTCATGGGCGGCTTCTTTTTCGCATTCTCCGTGTGCGTGATGGGCGCGCTCCGGCGCCTTCCCCCGGCCCAAGCCACCACAGCGATGCAATCCATCAATGTCGTCGTGCTCAATCCAATTTTCTTCGCGGCCTTCTTCGGCACGGCCGCCGCCTGCCTTTTCCTCGTCGTCGCGGCTTGGTCGAACTGGGACACCCCGGGTTCCCATCTGATCATGACCGGCAGTCTGCTCTATCTCGTGGGCAGCATCGTCGTGACCATCATCCGCAACGTACCCTTGAACGAAGCCTTGAAGGCGGTTGACGCCAACAGCGTCGAGGGCGAGAGCATGTGGAACCACTATCTCGCCGAATGGGTGCCCTGGAACCACGTGCGTACCGTGACGTGCATTGCCTCCGCGATCCTGCTCACGGTCGCCGCCTGCGCACGCATCTGAGCGTTCAGGAAGTGCTGGCCGCGCGCACATCGCCTGGCGATAGGCCGTAGGCGCGCCGGAAAACACGATAGAACGTTGCCAGGCTCTCAAAGCCGCAGGCGAACGCGATGTCCGCCACCGGACGCGAGACGTCGCCCCGCAATTGCTTGTGCGCTTCCGCAAGCCTCAGAGTGGTCAGCGTCCGCGAGAAGCTTTCGCCCGTGGGCTCGAACAGAAGATGGATCTGCCTTACTGAAACGCCCAGCAGATCGGCGACAAGCGTGGGCGAGAGATCAGGACGGAACAGGTTCTGGACAAGAATCTGCCGCGCGGCGTGATGCTGACCGAACTGCAGCGCGGCGCGAACTCTCAGGCGAACTCGGCGCGACGCGTCCCCGCGCCAGCAATGCGAGCTGGCCGAGGTTCGCCACCGCCGCTTCCGGATTGCTGATCCGTGATCCCTGCTCAACCAGCGCCGCAAAGCCGGCCGCAATCAGTTTCGTCAGTCTTAGCCCCGCGGCAAGCGGCTCGTGCTCGAGATTGCGTGCGCCTTCGGCGAGAGCATCCCGCCCGCTGAGCGGAATTTTGAGTGCGCGAAAGTGAAATCCGTCGGTCCGCGTCGGGATCGCGGCATAGGGCATGTCCGAATGGCTGACGACCAGCGTCGAGTTTGTAACGGCGCGGATCCGGTCGCGGCCGATATCCATCCACCCCGGCCCGCGCACTTGCTCTGCGATGCAGAGACTGTCGCTCGCCATTCGCTCGATATCGGCGCGTGTGCGGCTGACGTGATACGTGGATGCCTGCATCTCGGCGAGCGTGGCGCCACCGATCGCCACCGCCGAGAAATGCCCCTTGAAGTCGAGCCGCTTCGCCCGCTCGAGCTCGATCGTGACGCCGAAAAGCTGTCTTCCCCGCACCTCGACCCAATGGTCGAAGCGGTCCTTTTGAGGTAGGTCATCGGTAGAAAACGTAAGCATCGGCCCCCCGGCTGAGGTCGAGAGCTTTGACCGACGCTCCTCCAGGCCGCAAGCTCAAAAGCCGGTGCCATGGCGAAGAAAGTTTTCCCGCGCTTTTCACCGTCACCCGACTAGCGGTCGAGGACGTAAACCGTGCCGATCAACGTTGCCGCCAGCGCCAGCGAGGCCGGCACCAGGATGATCTGAAACCAAACCTCTCGGCCGGTCAGAGGACCCGTCGCGGTATCCACTTCCGAATAAAGGAACTGCCGGACTTCCGTCCTTTTGGCCGGGATATGATGCGAAGCCGTCGTTCGGATGAGCCACGGCAGAGCTGCGGCGACGATGAAGAGCACAATCCCGACCGATAAGTCGAAGTCCAAACCTCGCGAGCCTCCGAACGCGATCCACGCCGCGAGCATCATCCAGACGAATGCAAATGCGACCGATCGATAGACCGCGTTGGGCAGCTCGCCTCCAGGTAATTCAGCAGGTTGATCCTGTGCCATTGTGGGCCTCCATTCGAGCCCCCTGCAGAACCGCATCTGGTCGGCCGATGCAGCGCGCGCAAGAGCCGGCCCCATTAACTTTTTGGCACCTGGAGCTTCAGGACAAATTGCCCCTGCCCGAAGCCGCCCTTGGAGGATCGTCGCCAGGTCAAGGCTAAGCTCGCCGATCGGTTGGGGACCCCGCGGCCAATGTCGGAACAGAAGCGCATATCGCGCAACGGCCAGCTCTTTGCGCGCAACTTGGACTGGAACCTCGTCAAGCTGTTCCTCGACATCGTGCGCTCGGGCGGCATCAGCACCGCGGCGCGCGCTCTCAACAAGCAGCAGCCGACCATCAGCGCCGGCTTGAAGCGCCTCGAGGAGCATATCGGCACGGAGCTGTTCGTGCGCACGGCACGCGGCGTGGCTCTGACGCCTGCCGGCCGTGCATTTCTGGCCAACGCCGAGGAGATCGAGCTCCTAGTTTCCGGCATGCCCGGGGAGGCCGCGCGGGCCTCCGGACATTTGCAGGGCATGGTGACCGTCCGCGTTCTTTCGGATCTGATCTCGCCTGCATTCGATCAGGCGATGATGGCTTTTCATCAGCTTCATCCCGAGGTCGAGATTCGCCTCGACATCGCGCCCTGGCGCGACGTCGTGCTGTCGGTCAAGGACGGCTCGGCCGACATCGGCATCGCCTGCGACAGCGTAATCGACACCGGACTTTGCTATCGCCCCCTGATGCGGGAATGGCAGCAGCTCTATTGCGGCAAGGCCCATAGCTCCTTCGGCAAGGGAACGCACGATCCGGACGCTCTCTGCGCACGAAACCTTCGTGCTGACCGGAGAGGACGAGCCCGCCGAGCTGGCGAGCTTCCGCCAGCGCCATGCCTTGGGCGAGCGCGCCGGCGGCTCGGCGGAAACGCTGCATGAGGTGAAGCGGCTCATTCAAATCGGCATCGGCATCGGCTTTTTGCCGACGGTCGTGGCCGACGATGCCGTCAAGGCGGGCGAGCTCTGGCCCATGCTGCGCCCTGATATCCTGCCCACCTATCACGTCTACCTGATCACGCGCGACACGACGCTCTCCGCCCCCGCTCGCGCCTTGCTTGACGTCGTCCAGGCTCACCTGCAGCCTGACGAGACGGCAGCCTGATTAGCGATTGGGCTCATAACCATAGATGTAATCTATGACTCGCATCAACGAGCGACGGCTTCCGCCGTTTGGCTGTCGACGCCATCCTGCATCCAACAGTGGAGGCAGTGTTGGTAAAGATCAGCGACACATTCGGCTTATGGGAACGCTCGCTCATTGCCTGGCCGGACGGACGCCGGGACACCACGACCTATGCCGGCTGGCTGCAGGGCCCGACCCTCTTCGCCGATCTCCGCCAGCCCATTGATCCCCCGTCCTTTGAAGGCGTCTCGTGCCTGCGCGACCTTGAGCCGAGGCATTTCGGCTGGCTGGCCCGCCAGGAAGGCTTCGCCGGGCGCTTCGTCCACGACGGCAACTCGTTCGAATGGCAGCGTATCGTCGATTTCCAATGCACGAGCATCTATAGCGACGCCGGCTATCTGACCTTCGAGGGCGACGTCCTCGTCGAGCTCGGCCGCGACATCCCCTACATCGAGCACTGGCACCGCGCCTCGCCAGTTGTAACGCCGCACTTCGCCCTTCGCATGCGCGACCCGCAGGACCGCGAAGGCTTCATCGTCCGGGCCGGTGACATCTTCATCTATGTGCGTGATCGCGGCGTGCCTCTGCAGCTGGGCGCCTCGCTGCCCGAGATCGTCAGCGACAGCACGCCCACCGAGGCTCGCCTGCTGCTCGATTGCGAAATATCGCTCGGACGAATTAGCGGGCGGCGCCTGGATCATCGAGCGCTCTAGCCTGCCCTATCGCGTCAACGCCGATCTCGCGCCCACGTTTGCGAGCGATCAGAAGACCGTCACGACTGCGGATATCGGCAACGATGGCGCAGAATTCACACGGCACTGGGATGTCGTCGACCTCGACGTCGGCGCGCCGAACCAAAAACTATCGGGACTAGGAAACGACCAGGCAGAGCATCCCTCACGTCTTTCAGCGACCGGGAGAGCCTGATGATCACACACGCCGTTCGAAGCATCTTCGCCTGCGCACTCGCCCTGATCCTCGCTACGTCGGCGTCGCTCACGCCCGCGCACGCCGAGAAATCATTCAAGATCGCCTGGTCGATCTATACCGGCTACATGCCATGGCCCTACCTCGAGCATGCTGGAATACTTGCCAAGTGGGCCAAGAAGTACGGCATCAAGATCGAGCTTGTTCAGATCAACGACTACGTCGAATCCATCAACCAGTACACGGCCGGACAGTATGATGGCGTGGGTGGCACCACCATGGACGCCCTGACGATCCCCGCCGCCGGCGGCGTTGACACCACCGTCCTCATTCTGGGCGACTATTCGAACGGCAACGACGGCATCGTGCTCAAGGGCAAGGGCAAGTCGATGGCCGATCTCAAGGGCAAGACGATCAATCTCGTCCAATACTCCGTCTCGCACTACATGCTTGCCCGCGCCTTCGAGAAATACGGCGTCAAGATGGAGGACGTGAAGCTCCAGAACATTGCCGATGCCGACTTCATCGCCGCCTTCCAGACCAAGGACGTCGATGCCGTCGTCGCCTGGAACCCGGCCTTCATCGAGATCGAGAAGATGCCGGACATCAGCGTCGTCTATAAATCGACCGAAATGCCGGGCGAGTTGCTCGACATTCTGATGGTGAGTAGCAAAACCCTGAAGGAGAGCCCCGAACTCGGCAAGGCGCTCACCGGTGCCTGGTTCGAAACCCTCGACATCGTCAAGTCCAAGGACGAGAAGGCGCGCAAGTTCATGGCCGAGCTTTCGGGCGCCACGGTCGAAAGCTTCAATGCGCAGGTCGAGACCACGGCTTTCTATTACGATCCCGGTGCCGCCGCGGCCTTCATGCGCTCCCCGGAGATGGTCACCAACATGGATCTCGTCCGGACCTTCTCCTTCGACAACAAGCTGATGGGCGATTCCGCCAAGAGCAAAGACGCCATCGGCATCGAGCTGCCCGGAGGCAAGATCCTCGGCGACGCCGCCAACATCAAGCTCAGGCTCGACGACACCTACATGCAGATGGCGGCCGACAAGAAACTCTAGTCCCGCTCCGCCCGCTGCCCTCAGCTCCGACAATCACCCAAGAGGTCTTTCCGATGAGTGATCCCGCAAACTTCTCCAGCATTCCCGTCGTGGACATCTCCAAGCTCCATAACGGTACGCGCGCCGAGCAGCAGCAGGTCGCAGACGAACTCGGCAAAGCCGCGCGCAACGTCGGCTTTGTCTACATTACCGGCGGCGGCATCGACGAGGCGCTCTTCGATGGCGTTCTCGACGCGGCCAAGCGCTTCTTCGCGCTGTCCCACGAAGAGAAGATGAAGGTCTACATCGGCAATTCGAAATGCCACCGCGGCTATGTGCCCGGAAGGCGAGGAGGTCTTCGCCTCGGGATCAAAGGACAAGAAGGAGGCCTACGATCTCTCCATCGATCTTCCGGCCAACGATCCTGACTACGTCGCCGGCAACCCGCTTGCTCGGACCGAACCAGTGGCCCGACCTGCCGGGCTTCGCTGAAGCGGTCGACGACTACTACACCGCCGTGTTCAAGCTCGGCCACGTCCTGCTGCGCGGCTTCGCCATGGCCATCGGCGAGGAGCCGGAATACTTCGATCGCTACGTCACCAAGCCGCCGAGCCAGCTTCGGCTGATCCACTATCCGTTCGACTCCAGCGCCGAGGATCGCCCCGGCATCGGCGCTCACACGGACTACGAGTGCTTCACGCTGCTGCGCTCGACGGCTCCCGGCCTCGAGGTCATGAACGGCGCCGGAGAATGGATCGACGCGCCGCCGATGCCCGGCGCCTACGTCGTCAACATCGGCGACATGATGGAGGTCTGGACCAACGGCGAGTTCCCGGCCACCTCGCATCGCGTCCGCAAGGTGAGCGAGGAGCGCTATTCGTTCCCGCTGTTCTTCAACGCCGACTACGACACCCTCGTCGCGCCTTTGCCGAAGTTCGCCAACGGGCGAGATCTCCGCGCGCAAGCCCGTAAAAGCCGGCGACCACCTGTTCGCGCAGACCATGCAGAGCTTCACGTATCTGAAGGAGCGCCGCGCACGCGGCGAGATCGTGCTGCCGGAGGGCTCAGCCCCTCTGTCCTCGTTCGGCCAGGAAGCACGGCAGAAATACTAAGACCACGATCGCTTCGGGCCTTATCAGCCCGAAGCGTGAATCGTCGGTCTCAAAAAGATAAAGGCGGGGAATTACCCCGCCTTGTTCATTCAGAAACTCTGCCGGCCGCAGTGCTTACTGCATATACGGCGCATCGCCGCCGTTCGGCCTTTGGCCGAAATCGAAGAAGAAGCCGCTGTCGAACGGCCCCGAAACGGATTGAGTGGGCGGATCCCAGAAGCGCTTGGCTTCGCTGGGGGACATCTTCGTATCCTGATACTTATACGAATAACCGCCCACGCGCTTGTAGCGGACGACGCCGCGCAGCGGCTTACCGCTCTTCTTGGCCGTCTCTTGCGCAGCAGCCGGCTCGAACGAAGCCGCGCCAAGGCCGAGGCCCGCGACGGCAATTACGCCTGCAAGCAATGCCGAAAGCACACGAGCCATGATCATCTCTCCATTGCCTGCGGGATACGGCGCAACATTCTGCGCGCCAACTGGAGATCCCACCTTAGACACTGTTTCTTAAAATAGGTAAAGCGTCGGCCATGAGGAAGGCGTAGCACCGATCACAACGCCGAAGCCCTTGATGGGGTTGCACAAAGGACACAAAAATCGCGGTGCCGCAGATGCCGCGCGCGTGTGACTTCTACGGCACCTGTAAGCCCCGCTTGCCCCGCCAGAGGCCCGACTTCCGGGCTTCGAGCCTCCTCCGGACGGTGCTCGGAGGCCAGCACCATGTAGATGACCGGCAGAATGAAGAGCGTGAACAGGGTCCCGATCGCCATGCCCGTCACGAGCATAATGCCGATGCTGTTGCGCGCTTCCGCCCCTGCGCCCGTCACGAAAACCAGCGGCAGATGCCCGAACACCGTCGCCGCAGTCGTCATCAGGATAGGCCGCAGGCGTGTCTGCGCCGCCTCGCGGATCGCAGCCGCTTTGGCATAGCCTTGCACCTGCAGCTCGTTGGCGAACGCCACGATGAGGATGCCGTTCTTGGCGATGAGCCCGACCAGCGTGATGAGGCCGATCTGGCTGTAGATGTTGATTGTCGTGAAGCCGAAGAACGTGAACACCAGCGCGGCCGAGAGCGCCAGCGGCACGGAGCCGAGCAGCACCACCAGCGGATCGCGGAAGCTGCCGAACTGCGCCACCAGCACGAGATAGATCAGCAGCACCGCGAAGCCGAGCGTGCCGGCAAGCGTCGTGCCTTCCTGGCGCAGCTGCCGCAACTCGCCCGCGTAATCGATCGTATAGCCGTCCGGAAGGACCGTCTTTGCCGCCTCCTCGAGCGCACCCAGCGCCTCGGCCTTGGTGACGCCCGGCTTCACGCCGCCGAACACGCGGAAGCTGTCCGCTTGCTGGAACCGCGCCAGCGTCCGCGGCGCCGTATAGGTCTCGAGGGTGGCGATGGCCGAAACCGGCACCTGCCCTCCATCGCGCGTCCGGATCTTGTAGTCGAGCAGACGCTCGGCCGTTGCGCGCGCATTCCCGTCCACCTGCGGGATCACCTTGTAGGCGCGCCCGTCGCGGGTGAAGCGGTTCACATAGTTGCCGGCTAGCAGAATGCCGAGCTGCCGGCCCACGTCCGCAAGGTCGAGCCCGAGATCCGCAACCCGCTCGCGCTTCACCGCGACGCGCACCTGCGGCAGATCGATCTTGAGATCCGTATCCGCGAACATGAACTTGCCGCTGCCGAAGGCCGCACCGACGAGCTGCCCGGCATAGTCCGCCATCTGCTCCGGCGTGCCCGGCCCTTTGAGCACCATTTCGACATCATAATTGCCGGCGCCCGGCAGCGGCGGCGGCAGCAGCGGATAGATCTGCAGCTCCTTGATCTGTGAGACCGCGCCGAAGACCTCGGGCAGGATCTCCTGCGCCGTACGCTCGCGATCGTGCCAGTTCTTGAACAGGAAGCCGCCGAAGCCGTTGGACGGGAATACGATCTCGAACATGGCTTCGAACTCGGGCAGCGCTGTACCGACCTTGTACAGCTTGTCCATGTGTCCGGACGTGTAGGCGAGCGAAGCATCCGGCGCCGAGTTGATGGCAAGAAAGATGAAGCCCTCGTCCTCGACCGGCGCCAGCTCCTGGCCAGAGAACATGTAGAGCGGCACGGCAAGCACGCACACGAAGGCGCCGAACGCCAGAACCTGGACCCTGAGCACGAGCAGCACATCGACGAGCCGCCCATAGGCGACGGAGAGTCTGTCGAATACCCGGCCGATGAAGCGTGCGTAGGCGCCCTCATGACCGCCTTCGGGGGCCGTGTAGGCGCTCATGATCGGCGACAGCGTCACGGCGACGAAGCCGGAAACGATCACCGCGATAGCCAGCGTGAACGCGAACTCCTTGAACAGCACGCCCGTCAGGCCGGAAAGAAATCCGATCGGCGCATAGACCGCGGCCAGCGTGATCGTCATGGCGACGATGGGCCCGAACAGCTGCCGCGTGCTGAGGAGGGCCGCCTCGATCCGTCCCATGCCTTCGCGCATGTATCGCGACACGTTCTCGACCACGACGATGGCGTCGTCGACCACCAGCCCAACCGACAGCACGATGGCGAGCAGCGTCAGGAGATTGAGCGAGAACCCCATCGCCATCATGGCGGCAAGCGCACCGATGAGCGAAATCGGAATGGTGACGAGCGGCACCAGTGCGCTGCGGGCGGAGCCGAGGAACAGGAATACGATCACGCCGACGATGGCCACGGTCTCGGTGAACGTCGTCGCGATCTCCTTGAGCGAGTTCTCCATGTAGACGGTGCCGTCGTAGGCCAGCGCGATCTCGGTCTTCTCCGGCAGCACTTTCTTGATCTTCTCGAGCTCGTCGCGCAGCGCATAGGCGACGCCGATCTCGTTGACGCCCGGCAACGGCCAGACCGAGAGATAAACCGCGTCCTTGCCGTTATGGCGGACGTTGGCTGTCTCCTCCTCGGCGCCGAGCTCGACGCGGCCGATGTCGGCGATGCGGATGATCTGGTCTCCGTCCTCGCGCACGATGAGGCGCTCGAACTCCTCGGCGCTGCGCAGATCCGTATCTGCAAGAAGGTCGACCTGCACCTCGCGGCCCTTGGCGCGCCCGACGGCTGCGAGGAAGTTGTTGCGCGTCAGCGCCGCCTGGACATCCGCGGCGCTCACGCCGAACGCAGCCAGCCGCTCAGCATCGAGCCAGATGCGCATGGCCTGCGGCCTGGCGCCTTCGAGTCCCACGCGCTGCACGTTTGGCAGCGTGCTCAGGCGCGGCTGGATGCTGCGCGTCAGGTAATCCGTCACCTGCGCCGGCGTCATGCTTTCCGAAGTCGACGCTGACGTAGAAGGTTGCATAAGGCCTGTCGGCGCGCTGCACCTCGACGACAGGAGACTCGATCTCCGTCGGCAGCTCGCTGCGGATCTGGTCCATGCGGTTGCCGACTTCGGCCAGCGCGACCGTGCTCGGATGGTTGAGCTTGAGACGCGCCGTGACCGTGCTGACACCCGGCACGCTGCTCGAATTCCACATAGTCGATGCCGCTGATGGACGAGACCGCGCGCTCGATGGGCGTCGTCACGAAGCCGCGAATGACTTCGGCGGACGCGCCGACGTAAATCGTCGTGATGATGATCGAGGAGCTTTCGATGCGCGGGTATTGCTGCACCGGAAGCTGTGTCGCCGCCCTGAGCCCGATGAGAACGAGCGCAAGGTTGACCACGATGGCCAGCACCGGACGGCGGACAAAGATCTCGATCCCACGCATAGCGAGTGTCCCAGCCCCGTTAGTTCGTGCTGATCAGGTTGCCCGGTGCGGGCGCTGTCTCGGCCTGCACCAGCGCACCGTCGCGCAGCTTGAACGAGCCCGACGCCGCGATGAGGTCTCCGACAACAAGTCCGGTTTCGATCGCGATCTCGTCGTTGACCACGGGGCCGGTCTGCACCGTCCGCTGGCGGGCACGCAGCTTGCCGTCCTCGACCCCGAGCACAAACACATGCTGGCCCTGTGGAGAGCGGCGTATCGATACCAGCGGAACGAGCACGGTCGCACGCGGGGCCGACGTCACTGCCGTCACGTCGATGAACATGCCGGGACGGAAGACCTCGCCGAGACCGCTCGCGACGGCGCGAAAGCGCACCGTGCGGTTGGCGCGGTCGACGCTGGCATCCTCAGCCAGGATCTTGGCAGTGGCCGAGCCGCCCGGAATGACGGGGTTCGAGAGCGTCACGGTCGTCCCAGCGCGGATCATGGCCGCGTTATCTTGAGGCAGAGAGAAATCGACGTACGCGTCGCTATCCACGCCCTGCAGCGTGGCAATGAGCGTTCCCACATCGAGATAAGCGCCCGGCTGAAGGTTGGTGATGCCGATACGCGCCTTGAAAGGCGCCGTAAGCTTTTTCTTCTCGATGACAACCGCAAGGTTCATGGCCCGCGCCGTGGCCGCGGCATACTCTTCGCGCGCTTTGTCGAATTCCTGCGCCGAAAAGGCCGGGCTGTTTCGCAAGCTCTCACGGCGATCGAGCGTTACCTTTGCGAGGCGCGCGTCGGCTTCGGCGGCCGCCAGCGCCGCCTCCTCCTGGCGCGTATCGAACTGCACCAGCAGCTGCCCTTCCGATACAATGTCACCCGACTTGAAGCCGAGCTTGGCGATTGAACCGGCAATCTCGTTGCGGATCTCGAGCTGACGCAGCGCCACCACTGTCCCTATGGAGCGGGTCGACGCCGACCACTCGCCTTGCCGCGCACGGACGGTCGCGACGGCCTCCATGGGCTCCGGCGAGGCACCTGCCACCGCTTTGGCCACCTCGATCTCGTGATGCTTGTAAAGGCCGAGCCCTACGGAAATGCCGCCTATGGCAATCAGCAGGATTAGCCACGCGGTGATGTGCTTCAGCATTGACGCCTCGATCTCAAGTCTCGCGCCGCATCGGATCGCGCTGGCCCAGCGGACCACGCAATTCTGCCACGACACGCGCGGGTTGGCCGAAATCCGAATTCTGCAAGTTAACGATGAGCTTCAGGGCCGATTTCAGCATCGCCCCATTTCGGAGCGCTCCCCGAAGTCTCCGCAAAGTTGGCCACGCGCCCTATCGGGTTCGGTCGGCCATGAGTATAGGACGGATCCGTCCTTTTTCAGGCCACAAACGCATTGAGCACATGAACGCCTCCCCTGTGGACAACTCTCTAAATGCCGCTCGGATTACAGATCAAGGACGAAGCCCGGGTCGAATCCGCCGACATATTCCGACAGCATTTTTTTCGCCACATTCCGGAGCCGGAATTTCTCCCCAGTGCCGGCCTTTCGGGGGGATAATCGGGATGCAATATGATTAAGAAGAAAACAGGCAGGTGCCGGCTTTGCCGCCGGTAGTTATCAGGCCACCAGCCCAACCAGAAATCACACCCGATCCGCATGCAAGATTTGACCCGTCATGACCCGATCGGCACCGCAACCTCCAAGCGCGAGCTGCTCGCCACATTTTCGGCCCTCGTGCTCGTCCTGCTGCTGGCCTCCCTCGACCAGACCATCGTCTCGACGGCTCTGCCCACCATCGTCGGCGAAATCGGCGGCCTGACGCACCTGTCCTGGATCGTGACCGCCTACCTGCTGTCCACCACGGTGGTCGTCCCCCTTTATGGCAAGCTCGGCGACGTCTACGGGCGGCGCATCGTTCTGCAGGCGGCCGTTTCGATCTTCCTTGTCGGCTCGGCGCTGTGCGGCCTGGCCGAGAACCTGCCGGAGCTCATCGCCTTCCGAATTCTCCAGGGCCTGGGCGGCGGCGGGCTCATCGTCACCGCCATAGCCGTCGTCGGCGATATCGTTCCGCCCCGCGAGCGCGGCCGTTATCAGGGTTTCTTCGGCGGCGTATTTGGCCTCTCGACCGTGCTCGGTCCGCTCATTGGCGGCTTCATCGTCAATAATTTCTCCTGGCGTTGGATCTTCCTCATCAACCTCCCGCTCGGGCTGCTCGCGCTCGTCGTCATCAACAGAACACTCCGGCCGCACGCGCGTCCGAAGAAGGTCGACATCGACTATCTCGGCGCCACGTTGCTCGCGATCGCCCTTACCTGCATCGTGCTCGTCACCAGCCTCGGCGGCACGCTGACCTACGAAGCCCCCGTCAGCATGTTCGCCATCTCCCTTCTGGGCGTCGTGTCCCTGGCTGCGTTCCTCTACGTCGAAACGCAGGTCCCCGATCCGCTGCTGCCGCTGTCGCTGTTCAAGAACCGCGCCTTCGTCATTGCCACGTCCATCGGCTTCATCGTCGGCATGGCGCTGTTCGGATCGATCACGCTGCTTCCCGTCTACCTGCAGGTCGTCAAAGGCCTCGATCCCATGAGCGCCGGCTTGCATCTGACGCCGATGATGCTCGGCGTCTTCGTAAGCTCGATCACGAGCGGGCAGATCATCACCCGCATCGGCCGCTACAAGATTTTTCCCGTCTGCGGCACCGCGCTCATGACCATTGCGCTCGTGCTGTTGTCCCAGATCGAGGTCGAAACTCCACCCAAGACCGCTGCCGCCTACATGCTGCTGCTCGGACTCGGCCTCGGCATGGTCATGCAGATCCTCGTCATGGCCGTGCAGAACGCGGTCCCCTATGAGCGCCTCGGCGTCGCCACATCGGGCACGACGCTATTCCGTTCCATCGGCGGCTCGGTCGGCGCGGCGCTTGTTCGGCGGAATTTTCGCTTTCGTGCTTCAGAACAGCATCGAAACGGTCCTGCCCGGTGCGGCTCAGGCGCTGACCGACCCCGACTGCCATCGCCAATCTCGCCGAGCCGATGCGCTCGACCTATCTCGCCCTGTTCGTCGACGCCTTGCATCCCGTGTTTTACACCGCCTCGGCCCTGGCCCTGATCTCGTTCTTTCTGTCCCTCGCCATCAAGGAAGTCCCGCTGCGCACCAGCATCGTCCCCGAGACTATCAGCGATGCCTTCCAAATGCCGCGCGACGCCACATCCCTCGACGAGCTGAAACGCATCGTCACGCGCATGACCGACCGCGAGAACCGCTGGCGCGTCTACGAACGCTCGGCGCAGCGCATCGGCCTTGCGCTCGAGCCCGACGAGTTGTGGATGCTGGCGCGCATCGGCGAGAGCTATGGCCGCACGACGAAAGCGGACCTCTGCAAGCTTCGGATTTCGGAACCCCAGTGCTCGGCGCTGCTCGACCGGCTCGTCGCGGACGGCATAGCGCAAACGACCTCCGAGGGCCTTGTGGAGCTGACCCCGACCGGAAGAGAGAGCTACCAGAAGCTGCTGCGCCGCCGCGAGGAGGACCTGCGAGACATGCTGGCTGACTGGGATCGCAACGAGCATCCCGACGTGAAGGCGATGATGCGCGAGCTGGCGAAATCGTTCGCCAGTAGCCCGCCAGTCAAGGTCTGAGGACCCATTCAGACGCCGGGTCAAAATTCGTTGCGAATCCAGCGGAACCAAACGAATGAACGCCGAGTTTTCCACCCAGCGCGTTTCGCAAGAAGCGCGGCGTTATTAGGGGCACCGGTTGATCATCGACCGGTGCCCCGTTGGTCCCTCAGGGAGGCTGGCGTGGATATCTCTGGCTACACACGCGAAGAGTTGAGTTCATTCCAAACCGTTCTCGACGCAGCCATGACCGAAGCCGCCGAGCGCGACATGGAAATTCCTCTGGGGCTGATGGCGAAACGCCTGTTTCAGGCCGCCGGCAACGGCGTACGCGATTTTGAGGGCCTCAAGAGCGCAATTCTGGGACTAGTGCCGCTGCCGCCGCCGCTCCCTGTTCCGCTCGCCGCAGACGATGCACGTGGTGCATTGCGCTATTCGCTCTGAGGCACTTCGGCTACCGGGCACTCAATCTTCCACTGCGGACCTGACGATGTAGTCGTGCAGCAACGCCGATGCGCCAACCAGCTCATGCATGCCGCACTGATCGCCCTTCAGAAAGCCGGTGAGTGTCAGGTTGCCATCGGCCGTAAGCATCACATAGCAAGCGCCCTTGATCTCTCCCGACCTTGCCAGCTCCACGATCTGCTCGAGCTCGCCGGCTGCCGCCTCGCGGCTGTGCCGGACCTTTTCCTCTTTTATCGTGTCGAATGAAACGACTTCACCCACAGGTCACGCTCCCGTTAGTCCGAACACCCGAGGCGGCATGAACCGCCCTTCCGGGACTTCCGAAGTAACAGACCCCACAACGAAAGAGTTCCTTCCAGAGCCATGGCGGAACCGCCAACTTCGAGATGACGTTGGCTGCGTGCGTCGCGGATAATGCTGGGCAATGCCAAATCCAGCGGAGGAAGATTGAATGCCGCTCCTGCTCAAAGGATCATGCCGCTGCGGAGGCATCCGCTTCTCGTGCGAGAGCCACACGCCGCATCCCTATCAACGCTGCTACTGCTCAATCTGCCGCAAGACGGCAGGCGGCGGCGGGTACGCCATCAACCTCGGCGCCGACGCGAGAACGCTTAAGGTTGAAGACGACAAGAAGCTGAAGCGAATTTTTCATGCCGAGATCCGTCAGGACGACGGCTCTTGCGAGCTCTCGACGGCCGAGCGCCATTTTTGCTCGGGCTGCGGCACGGCGCTGTGGCTCTTCTCCCCCGAATGGCCGGAGCTTGTTCACCCGTTTGCCTCAGCCATCGACAGCGAGCTGCCGCATCCACCGTCGAGTGTGCATTTGATGCTGCGCTTCAAGCCGACCTGGGTCGTGCCCGACATAAAACCCGATGACCAGCAATTCGATCTCTATCCCAAGGAGTCGCTTGAGGAGTGGCACAAGAACCGTAGCCTATACGTCGACTGAGTATGCCCTGATCCAAAACAAAGCGCGGCCGCCAGCTGTTTCACCCACGACTGAGGCCTCACTCAAAACTCCGAGTTTCGAGTGGCGTTAGCATTACCGTGCGTGAAACTCACACTCGACGAAACGGCGGAAATCCGTGCGCCGACTATCGCGCGCATTACGGTCCTGACAGAACAAACGTGTTACATCGCGCCGCGTTTTCTCTACGCTTGGTCAGCATCATATATCGACTTGCGAACGCCGGCGAAGCATCAGGCTGTTCGACCCGAGATGGGGATTTGAGATGAGGAACAGCTCATGCAGTCAGCATCGGTCGCGCATGTTTCGGGCGACTCGCGGGAGGGAAAACCGCAAAATCTGAATGCAGAGATCAAAGCACTGTCGGCACGCGATAACTGGACGAACTGGTACTACGTCGGACAGATATGGGTTGTCGTTGCGCTGACGGTCTGGCTCTGCACCTGGGCGCAATCCGAACTTTCGAGCCATGGCTACCATTGGGCCTGGCAAATTCCGGTTGTTCTGTTCGGCGTCATCGTTGTCGGTGCTTCACAGCACGGCCTTGGCGGCGTGCTGCACGAAGCCACCCACTTCATGCTGTTCTCCAACCGCAAGCTGAATGACCTCGCGGCCGATTGGCTGGCGGGCTTCCCGCTCTATACCTCGATCCACCACTACCGGCTCTACCACCTCGCCCACCACCAGTTCATCAACGACCCCGAGCGCGACCCGGACCTCGTGCAGCTGCAGATGAGCGGCCACGCGCTCGACTTCCCCATGACGCACATGGAGATCGCTGGGCAAAGTTCTGAGGCTGCTGTGGCTGCCGAACCTCGTGCGCTACACCGTGAGCCGCGCCAAGAGCCATTCGTTCGATTCGGCCCATAACCCCTATGCCGCTACGGAAGGCAAAGAATCCAAGTGGCCGACGATCGTCAATGTCCTGTTCTGGCTAGCCGTACCGACCGTCGTCGGCGCGGTCATGCGCACCAATGATGTCACTGCGTTCGCGATCCTGGCTGCAAGCTGGGCAGCCGCAGTGCTCTACTTCTCGATCATTCCTGAGAGCAGCTATTCGCAAAGCCGCCTGAAGCCGACGATCTCGCATCGCGCCACCGCGATCTCGCGCGTCACGTTCCTGGCGATCCTGTACACTGCCCTGGTTGCGAGCCATGCGGCAACGGGATCCGACGCGCTCTGGCGAGCCTGGAACATTTATTGGCTGATCCCGCTATTCACGACCTTCCCGCTGTTCATGATCATGCGGCACTGGGTTCATCACGGCAATGCCGACCGCGGACGCTACACGAACACGCGCGTCTATCTCGTCAATCCTCTCATCCGTTACGCCATCTTCCCGTTCGGCTTCGAGTACCATCTGCCACATCACGTCTACGCATCGGTCCCGCATTTCCGCCTGAAGAAACTGCATGACTTGCTGCAGAACGACCCCGAGTATGTAGAGAAATGCGTCGTCGTCGAAGGCTATTTCGGCCACGATCACCCCGAGAGCGGCCGGCCCACGGCGATGTCGGTGCTGGGTCCAAAGCATGCACCGAAGCAAGGCGACAAGGCGTTCCTCGACAGCTCGGTGCTCGATTCCGTCGAGGTCGTCGAGCGCGACAAGATCACCGCCGAGGAATTCAGCCAGCGCATCGTCGGCTATGCGCGCCGGCTGATACACGTCGCGGAACTCGAACAGTCGCCATGACGTTCGGGGCACATGCTCAAGCGAGGGCAGGTGCCCGCATGACCCATCCATCGAGTTTCAAAGAATTCTGGCCCGACTATCTTCGCGCCCACAGCGATCCTAGATCGCGAGCCATGCACATCGCCGGGACTGCGGCAGGAGTTGGCTGCACGGCGATGTTCGTTCTATCCGGGCGGCCGCGCTGGCTTCTCGCCGCGCTGGCCTCCGCCTATGGGTCCGCTTGGATCGGACATTTTCTATTCCAGAAGAACACGCCAACAACATTTTCCCACCCGCTCTGGTCCCTGCGCGGTGACTTCCGCATGGTTCGTATGGCGGTTACGGGCACACTCGACGAAGAACTTCGCCGCACGGGCGTCGCTGACCAAGGCAGCAAGCTCATTCCCGACCAAAAGATCAGCCCACGTGTCCAGGCGAAGGATTCGCCCAATGACTGACCATAGTCCCGGCTGGTGAGGCTCAGCCCTGACAAAAAATTAACCAGAGTGCGCCGTCAGCGCCCCAGCGAAGGGCTGGGCGACCGTCTGGCGCTCGACACGCCGCGCAAAATCGCCTTACTTGAACGGCATGGCGCCTCGCATCTCGATTCTCACGGCCGGAACGCTCGGTTCAATCAGCCCCATGGCCGCCCTTGGCCTCGCGCTGAAGGACGAGGGCTATGAAGTAAGCGTCGCGGCACCTGAGAACTTTCGCGCCCTGATCGAAAGCATGGGCCTCGAATACCGCCGCTGCGGCTCCGATTTCAGCCTCTTCATGAAGGAAGAGGAGCGAAACATGCTCGCCGGCGCACGCTCGAATGTGCGGCAGGTCCTGGCATGGCGCTTTCCCCCCGCCCGCGCCCGCGCCATGTTCGACGGTGTGCTCCGCGATGCCGTAGCGGCCGCCGCTGACGCCGACGCCATCGTCTTTCATCCGTTCGTTTCGGTCGCGACCGACATTGCCGAGGCTAAAGGGATTCCCGCCGTACTCGTCCCGCTGGCCTTTGTTTCGCCGTCGGACGAAACACCCCTTGCCATGCTGCCACGTCCGGGCAAACCCTTCTGGAATCGCATCAGCTACGGCTTCCTTCGGCTGCAACGCACTGCATTCAGCCGCACCATCCAGGAGCTTCGGGCTTCGCTCGGTCTCAAGAAGGCCTTCCGCTATGTGCATCCGCATCACGTCCGCGGACGTCGGGTGCCCGTTCTCTTTCCCGTGAGCCCGCTGCTGCGCCCGCGAGGGTCCAAGGGCAGCGACGACATTCATTTCACCGGCTACTGGTTTCGCGACGAGGCCCCAGGCTGGCGTCCCTCCGGGGCCCTGGCGGAGTTTCTCGCCTCGGGTGAGCAGCCGATCTACATCGGCTTCGGCAGCATGCCGGGCATCGGTGCCGACCGAACCGCGATGCTCTTGGAAGCCTGCGAAGCCGCAAACGTGCGTGCCATTCTCGGCAGGGGCTGGGGAGACTTCGGCGACGCCAGCTCCCTACCCAAGAATGTCCACGTGCTCGACTATGCCCCGCACGAGCACCTGTTTCCCTTGGTCCGCGCGGTTGTTCATCACGGCGGCCTAGGCACGGTTTCGACCGGACTTCGCGCCGGCAAGCCGACACTCGTGTGCCCCTTCATGCTCGACCAGGCCTACTGGGGTCACCGCGTGGCGCAGCTTGGCGCCGGACCGGAGCCGCTCCCCATCGCCCGCTGGACCCGCGAGCGCCTGACGGCCGCCCTGCGTGCTCTCGTCGAGAACCCGCACTACCGCATGCACGCCGATGCAGCCGGTGTCGAAATGCGCGAAGAGAACGGGCCAGTCGCTGCCGCGAAAGTCGTCCGCGACATCGTTGGCGGACTGACAAACGAGATTGAGGCTGCATTGCCCCTCGCCTCCGAAGTCTGACCTCGCGAGCTCACCGAATCCGGACCAGCTCGCGGAACGAATTATCTCTCCCTTCACATCAAACGAGGAACTGCGGCCGAGAGGGCGCGTTCGCTACACAGAGTTAAATTGAAGGAGAGAGTTTCATGAGAAGTCTTATCGCTGTGCTCGCCGCGATGGCAACATTGGCGTCGCCGGCATTTGCCGACACGCCCAAGGAAGCCAAGGATTTTGCTGACAAGGTCACGGTGGCGACCAAGTTCGAGATCGACACCAGCGAACTTGCGCTGAAGTACGCCAAATCGGCCGAGGTGAAAGCCTTCGCGCAGCAGATGATCGACGACCACACCAAGGCCGGCGAGGAATTCAAGGCTGCACTCAAGGAAGCCAACATCGAGCCGCCGATGAACATGCTCGACGCCACGCATACGGCGAAGTACGCCAAGCTGCGCGTCTTCACCACCGAGAAGAGCTTCGAACCCGCTTATGTGACCGAGCAGTTGAAGGCGCACGAAGAGGCGGTCGCCACCTTCAAGGATTACGCCCAAAATGGTGGAACGCCCGCCCTCAAAACATTCGCCGAGAAGACTCTGCCAACCCTCGAGCACCACTTGGCCATGATCAAGGATATCGACGCCAAGACGCCGAAGTCCTAATCGGAAATCCCAACACGGGTGAAGATTTTATTCACCCGTGTTGTGGGCACCAGTGGCTATGGGTTGGTAGCCGGAGGAGTAGTTTCGGGAGCAGCCGCCGGCGGTGTGGTTGGAGTTGCTGCGGGCGGAGCAGTTTGCGTTTGAGCCGGCGGTTCTGCCGGAGTTTCCTTGACCGTAGGGGTCGTAGCATCGCGCGAAGTAAGCGCCACGATGACGGCCAGCGCCACGGCAGCGAGCAGAGCGTAACCGGCGTAAGTCGGCCAGCGATCTCCCGGACCTGTGCCGCGCGGATTGCGGGGAGTTGGATCTGTGTAGGCCATTGTTTCCTCCTTCTCTTTTCAGGAGGAACTACCGGCCGATCGTCAGAGTTCCAACTATCCAGTGCGAACGGCGTTCAATGCACCGGGATGCTCGTTTCCACGGGGGACAGCTGCTCAGAACACCGCCGCGAGGCGCTCGCCGAACGGCCTTGCCATGAAGACCAGCGGCTTCACGAGGTCCCTGAGGCCTCGGCCTCCACCGGTGTTGATGGAAACCTCCACCGGCACGCCTGGAGCGAGAAGACCTGCACTCCCACTGCTGTCGGCATCCGATGCGACCGCAAATCTGAGTGTGTAATAATTCTGCCCCGAGCTTTCGTCGCGATCCGCCCTTTGTGAAATTGCGTCCAAACGGCCGTTGAACCTCGTGGCCGCACCCGGACTGACTGCCGACGCCAGAAACGTCGCGTTCTGGCCGACCTTGAGCCTCTCGACATAACGCGGCGCGATCCGAGCCTCGACCATGGGCTTGTCAGCTTGCGGCACCACGAGCATGAGCTGCTCTCCCGCCGCCACTTCGCTGCCGACCGACCGCACCGTTGAATTGCAGATGATGCCGTCCTGCGGCGCACGGATTTCTGCGCGCCTCAGTTGATCCTCGTAGTTCGCTTTCCTGCGGAATTCCTCGTCGAGCCTCGCATCAGTCTCTCGCAGCTCGCCGAAGACTTCGCGCATGCGGTCGCGATCGAAAGCCATGATCTGAAGCTTGATGTCGGTAATCCTGCCGCGCGCCTGGGCAATGCTGATCGGGATCATGCCGTGCTGCTCGGCATTGACGCGAACCGCGTCCCTTTCGAGTTCCGTCAATCGGGTAACGGGAACGAGGTTCTTGTCCCGCAGTTGCCGCACCCCGTCGAGCTCTCGCTGGATAAGGGTAAGTTCGCGATCCTTCGACTGCGCCTGCCTCTCGTAACCGTTGATCTCGTCCTCGAGCAGGGCGATGCGAAGCTGCTGCAGCTCCTTCTCCGAGCGCCGGCCGGCGGAGCGCGCCGAGAAAAGAACACGCTCGCTGGTCAGCGCCCGCGCCACGTCGGGTTCGTCGGCGCGCCTCATGAGATAATCGGGAAATTTGATCTCGCTTTCACCGGCGCGCTCTGCGTCCAGACGCGCCCTGCGAGCGGCAAGACCGTCGATGTTCTTTGTCGAGAGATCGAGATTGGTCCGGATGACAGCATCGTCGAGGCGCGCAACCACCTCGCCCATCGACACGCGCTCACCTTCGCGCCGGCGAATTTCGGCGATGATGCCGCCGATCGGGTGCTGAACCCTTCTCGCGTTCGGACTGGCAGAAACCGAGCCGGCAGTAACGACGGCACTTCCGGAGTCCGACAGCGCATAGGCGCCGAAGCTTCCAAAACCAATGCCGATAGCAATCAGGCCCGCGAAGACGCGGCCACGCAACGAAAACATGCGCATTACGATCCACTCACTCTAGCTAGGTCGGCCCCGCCGGCCGACAGCTCGAGCGCCCCAGGCGCATTCGAGCTTCCCTCGCAGCAATAGTGCCGGGCGAACATGCGCCCCACTTTTCCGACGCGCCCACTCTTCCGGTGTGCCGAGCGTCGCTGATGCCGAGATAAAAAAACGCTGTGCTCGACGGAACCAGGCCCGTGTCGCACGCGTTTATGGCGCCCGTTTGGCGACCCCAGTCAAGTTTGCAATCTCAGAAAGCCCAATAATTAGGCGCTCAAACGCTCACTTGCGCACAATGGCCCCGATATCTCCGCTTCGGCGCAGCACGTGCAGAGCCACGTCCTCGCCATAGCGCGTCAGCCGCACATCCATGGATGCATTGCCCAGCCGGAGGTTTCTGATCGTCACCTCGTTGAGGAAGCTCGGCAGCACCGGATCGTTAAATTCTACCACGCGCCGCGCATGGTCGATCTCGAGGCCGACGCATGCAGCCAGCAGTGCAAACGGCGTCGCCGCCGCCCATGCCTGCGGCGAGCACGAGACGGGATAAGAAACTGGGCCGCGTCCGCGCTTTTTCGGAAAGCCGCAGAACAACTCCGGCAGCCGTCGATCCGGTTGATAGGATTGAGCCCGGTACAAACCCTCGAAAATCCTCAAAGCGTGGGCTTTGAGGCCGCATCGTCCGAGGCCGAGAGCAATCAGCGCGTTGTCGTGCGGCCAGACCGAGCCGTTATGATACGACATCGGGTTATAGCGGGCAGCCGCCGTCGAAACCGTTCTAACGCCCCACCCGCTGAACATGTCCGACGACAGCAGCGTATCCGCCACCCGCGCCGCATAGTCCTTGGGAGCGATGCTGGTCATCAGCACGTGTCCGGCGTTGGAAGTCACGACCTTGCAGGGCCGCTTCTCACCGTCGAGCGCCAGCGCATAGGTCCCGAGCTCTTCGATCCAGAACTCCGCGTTGAAGCGCGCTTTAAGGTCCGCCGCTTCCTGCCACCATCTCGCCGCGGCCTCGGGCTCGCCCATGTGCGCGGAGAGCATCGCGGCCTGAAGCTTGGCTTCGTAGACGTAGGCCTGCACCTCGGCCAAGGCGATCGGCCCTTTCGCGAACTGCCCATCCGCGTGAAAAATGGAATCGTGACTGTCCTTCCAGCCCTGGTTGGCAAGGCCGTCCGGTGTCTCGCGGAAGTATTCGACGAAGCCGTCGCCGTCGCGATCGCCGAACTCATCGCACCAGCGCATGGCGGCTTTGATGTTGGGCCAGATGCGCGCGATGGTCTCGAGATCGCCGGTCCGCTTGTGGTAATAGCCTGCAAGAGCCACGAACAGCGGGGTGGCGTCGACGGTGCCGTAATAGCCGGCGAACGGAACCTCGCCCGTGCGCGCCATCTCGCACAGGCGCCGCTCGTGCAGGATCTTGCCCGGCTGCGCGTCCTTGGAGGCATCGAGCACCTTCGCCTGCGTCGCCGCAAGATGCAGCAACACGCCGCGTGCGATCGAGGGATCCATCCAAAGGACAAGCATCGCCGTGATGAGCCCATCACGTCCGAACACAGTGCTGTACCAGGGAATGCCAGCGTGCGGATAAACGCCGTCCTCCGTCTCGGTCAGCAGCATCGAGATGTCGCTCGTCGAGCGGCACATAATGTCGTTGAACACGTCATTGGAGCTTTCGACCGTCGCGATGCCATCGGTCGCCGCTCGCGCGTCGCGCCTCTTCTGCCGATAGGCTGTACCAAATCGCGGCGTCGTCACGGTGACGTCGTCGCTGCGCTCGCAGAACTGCACCTTGGCAAGGATAGTTGCCGTCGCGCCCGGAGCGAGCGGGATGCGGAACGAAGCCCGGTTATGGCTCAGCGACGAAGGCGCGGGCTCGAATTCGACCCGCGTTTCGCGTTCGACATGATCGAGCCCCGAGTAATCGAACACGACGGATGATCCGCTCAGTCTTTTCGCGACCTTGCCACGGTGCGCGCGGTCCATGCCACGCACCTCGAACAGGTCCTTGAAATCGGCATCGAATGCGATCGAAAGATTGATCTCTCGCGCCTCGAGATCGAAGTTGCGCAGCCCTATGCGCTCATAGCATGCGTGTCCCCAGACGAACTTCGTCCGCGAGATGGAAATCGCATTGCGGGCGAAGCCGCCCTCTTCCAGATCAGGATTGGTGAGCGCCACCGAGAGCGCCGAGTTGTCGTCGTGCAGCATCGACGACAGCAGCAGCAGAGGCCGACCAAGGAATGACAGCTCCCACTTTGAAAGGTAGCGGGTGTCGCGGTAATAGATGCCTTCCGCAGTGTCCGCGAGCTTGCCGCAGTCGCCTTCGCTGTCGAGCACAGCGAACGCTTCGCCGTGCTTCAGAACTTTCAGCGGCCTCTCGACCAGCGAGCCATGAGCCTCGATGCGATACTCTGGCTCCTGCTCCTCAGGCGGTATCGTCGCCGCGGATGTCAGATGCGCTTTCATGCGGCCTCCCTTCGACCGCTGGAGTTATACTCCGCGGCGTGCCGTCCGTCCCGAACGACACGCCTGGAACGCACAATCAAGTCACGTCCATGATGAAGCTCGGCGTTCCCGGCAAAAGAATCGAGGTTTCCGCACCATTCTCGATTTCTTGCCTCTGGAGCAGGCGCTTGTAGGTAACCTCGTAGGCCCGAGCCATGCGCTCGACGGTGAACTTCGCCAAGAAATGGTTTCTTACGTCGTGCCTCGACAAGGCGCCAACCTTTGACGTTACCTCAGCCGCCTCGTCCATCGAATTGACAATGAAGCCGCTCACGCCGTTCTTGATAACCTCTGGTACTGAACCGTTGCCCCACGCGATGACAGGCGTTCCGGCAGACATCGCTTCGATCATCACCAAGCCGAAAGGTTCTGGCCAGTCGATGGGAAACAACAGCGCCTTGGCATTCCCGAGAAACTCGGCCTTCTGGTGCTGCGAAATCTCCCCAATGAACTCGATCAGTGGATCGTTAAGGAGCGGCGCGATCACCTGATCAAAATAACCCTGGTCGACTCTGTCGACCTTGGCAGCAATTTTGAGCGGCATGCCCACGCGCTTCGCAATTTCGATGGCGCGATCCGGGCGCTTCTCCGGCGATATCCGCCCAAGGAAGGCCAGATACTCTCCACCGTTCGCATTGAAGGGAATGAGATCCTTCGGCAGACCGTGAGGGATCGTGGCCAGCCAATTCACGTCCGGCGGCATCGGGTGTCGCTGATGATCCGAGATCGAGATCAGCGGCATCTCAGGAAACGCCTGGTACACCGGCATGAAGTCCGGAACGTCCAGTCGCCCGTGCATTGTCGTGAGGGTCTTGTGCGCCAGATCCTCGAACATGGCGTACTGGACGAGATCAACGTGGAAATGAATGATGTCGAAACTTTCCGCCAACCTCCGCACATCGCGCATGAGAACGATGTGACTGGCGAGATGGTCGCGAATGCCGGCGAGTCTCAACGCCTGAGAGCAGGCCGGTACCAGCGTCGCGGCAGTGATGGAATCTCCGCTTGCGAACAAAGTCACGTCGTGTCCGCGCCTTACAAGCTCTTCCGTGAGCCAGGAGACGACCCGTTCCGTTCCGCCATAGAGCTTCGGGGGAACCGCCTCCGCCAAAGGCGCCACCTGAGCAATTCGCATCAAAACCTCCCGGGAAAACACAGAAGCCTAATTCGCATGAGACACTTAGGTTCCGAAACCGGGATGCGGTGCCGAGCCCTCCGATCACTGACGCCGCTGATAGGCGTCAACGTGGCTTAGGCGTCACTGTCGTCGACAGATGGCGCGACACATAGCCTCCGCTTCAGGAGTGAACCCACCGAGCCATGCAGCGTTAGGGCCGATCGAGACTTAGCACGTTTAGGGATGTGGACCGATGAATGATCTGTCCAGCTATGCGCTCCGCCCTTATCGGTTCATTTTGCGCTATATCGGACTATATCCTTGGGCCCACACGACAATACTCCTCGCGGTCACGGCCGCGGTCGTGTGTTCCGTTTCCACTCAGTACGGTGTGAAATTTCTCGTCGACGCGCTTTCTGCCGGATCTGATCATCAGCGCGTCTGGATCGGCTTCGCATTGCTGTCAGGACTTATTGCCGCGGACAACAGTCTGTGGCGGGTCGCGAGCTGGATAGGTAATTCTACCTACGTCAACGTCACGGGCAGTGTTCGCCGCGATCTCTTCGGCCACTTGACTGGACACGCGCCAAGCTTCTTTCAAAGCCAGCCGCCAGGCTCGCTGACGAGCCGCATCTCCGCCACGTCCAACGCGTTCTATACCGCCGAGACGATGGTGACGTTCAACGTCGTCCCGCCGCTCATCGCGACCTTCGTCTCCATCGCCTATCTAGCAACCGTCAGTGTTTCCATGGCCCTCGGCCTAACCGTCGTGGGCGGGGTAATCGTTGCCGTGATCTTCCGTCTGGCGTCCCGGGCCAAGCCTCTGCATCACGCCTACGCCAACGAAGCCGCGGCAGTCGATGGCCACATGGTCGACGTCGTCTCCAACATGACCGTCGTCAAGGCATTCGGTCGCGTGACCTCGGAGCATCACCGTCTGAGCGGCGCGCTCAAGAAGGAAATGCTCACACGCAAGCGCAGCCTCTACTATCTCGAAAAGCTGCGCATTCTTCATGCCGGCACGACGGCGTTATTTACATTTGGCCTGCTCGCCTGGGCCATATCACTCTGGGACCGGGGCGAAGCGACTCCGGGCGACGTCATTCTCGTATGCACCCTCGGCATCTCGATTTTGAGCGCAACACGTGATCTGGCCGTGGCTCTGGTCGACGTCACGCAGCACTTCGCGCGGCTCTCAGAAGCGCTTCGAACGCTACTGCGGCCCCACACGATGTTACAGCCCAGCACCGCGGTGAAGCTAAATCCCACGGCACGAAGCGTGGAGTTCAGCGATGTCTCCTTCACTTATCCGGGCGGAAAACAAGTCCTGAGCGCGCTCAACTTCAAAATAGAGCCAGGAGAACGTGTCGGAATCGTCGGGCCCTCGGGCGGCGGCAAAACTACCATCTTCTCTCTGATGCAGCGGTTCTACGAGGCCGACCACGGTCAAATACTGATCGACGGCCGCGACGTGCGCGAGGTCACTGACAAAACCTTGCGCCAAGCCATCGCCGTCGTGGCGCAGGATGTCACGCTCTTCCATCGCTCCCTGCGAGAGAACATCCGCTACGGCCGTCCCGGAGCCAGCGATGAGGAAATCTGGTCTGCGGCCTTCGCGGCCCGTTGTGGTGACTTCATCGCCGCACTTCCCCAGGGCCTCGATACGGTGGTGGGAGACCGCGGTGCAAAGCTGTCTGGCGGGCAGCGGCAGCGCATCGCCATTGCCCGCGCCTTCTTGAAGGACGCGCCAATTCTCCTCCTCGACGAGGCAACCTCCGCACTCGACAGCCGCTCCGAAGAAATCATTCGCGAAGCACTGACCGGCCTGATGCGCGGCCGCACGGTCATGGCCATCGCGCATCGCCTTTCCACATTGAAGGACTTCGATCGCATCATGGTCGTCGAGAATGGCAGCGTCATCGAGGATGGGCGGCCGGACAAGCTCATCAGTGACGGCGGCGCCTACAAAACCTTGCTCGATCTCGAGATCAGTCGCCTGAAAAGTGTGCGCGAAGCGGCCTAAACAAGTGGCCTGGGCGACGTGAAGTGAAGTTCACGGAACCGTAACCACAGCTTCGGCTTTACCCATTGGTAAGGCGTGAACATTGCGTTTGAACTTCCCCCTCACAATTGAGCGAGACCACTGAGATGCGTATCGCGCAAGTAGCTCCTCTATCGGAAGCAATTCCCCCCAAACTCTATGGCGGCTCCGAGCGGGTCGTCTCCTGGCTCACCGAAGAGCTGGTGAGACAGGGCCACGACGTCACACTATTTGCCAGCGGAGATTCCGAAACCTCGGCGACCCTCGTTCCTGGCGCCGCCAAGGGGCTGCGGCTGTCAGGCATCAAGGATCATCTTGCGAGCCATCTCGTGATGCTGAGCGATGTCCTGCATCGTGAAGCGGAGTTCGACGTGATTCATTTCCACACCGACCTTCTGCAGTATCCGATTTTCGAATGCGTCGGCGATCGCACCGTCACCACGATGCACGGACGCCTCGACCTGCAGGACTACATGCCGGTCTACAAGCGTTTCCCGGACATGCCGCGCGTGTCCATCTCGGACAATCAGCGCAAGCCGACCCCGCCGAACACCAACTGGGTCAGCACCATCTACCATGGGCTGCCGCCCGACCTCGTTCCCTTCAATCCGGTGGGCGGAAAGTACCTTGCCTTCCTCGGGCGCATCTCCCCGGAAAAGCGGCCTGACCGCGCCATCGACATCGCAATTCAAGCGGGCGTTCCGCTCAAGATCGCGGCCAAGGTCGATCACGTGGACCGAACCTATTTCGAGACTGTGATCGAGCCGCGGCTCGATCACCCGCTTGTCGAGTTCGTCGGCGAGATCAGCGATCGCGAGAAGGCGGAGTTTCTCGGCGAAGCGCTTGCCTTGCTGTTTCCCATCGATTGGGCTGAGCCGTTCGGCCTCGTGATGATCGAGGCCATGTCGGCGGGCACGCCTGTCATCGCCTGGCGCAACGGCTCGGTGCCGGAAGTCATCTCCGAGGGCAAATCGGGCTTCATCGTCGAAAGCGTCGACGAGGCCGTCGCGGCCGTTCACAGCATCAGCGAGCTGGACCGGCACATGGTGCGGCGGCAATTCGAGAAGCGCTTCACGGTCGACAGAATGGCCGGCAAGTATGTTGCCGTATACGAGAGCCTGAGAGAACACGCGCACTCCGGCGCAAAACGCGCCGCACATTGCCGACCCGCGCCAATGGACATGCGGCGAGCGACGCCCGCAATCGCACACAGGACGGCGTACCCGCCGCCGGTTGATCAAAGCACCTGAACTAGATGAAGGGGGCCCGGAAGCTTTGGCCCCCTTCATTCTAAGTTCTTTGCCTCAACGGTTTGGTTCCTGCTGCGTTAGCGGCAGTCCCACATCCCGTGGACAGAAAGCGAGTGGCAACCGTCTTCCGGCGCCGCCTGCGATGCAGTGACCCCTGTCGCGATGGCCAGGGCGAAGAGCGAAGCTCCGATGAGTGCTTTCATTGTCTACTCCTAATGACATCAGCATCAACCGCCACCAGGAGCGCTTCCTGACCCTTATGTCCCAACGGTTCGCCCGTGGGCCTAGCTCGCGCTACGATGGTGTTACCGGGACCAAGCGCTCTGAAGTTTCACAACGCATTCGCGGCGCGATGTCGCAGAAGCCAACATCGGCCAGGCGAGCCGACAGACATCGGCCGGCGTGCGCCCCGGCCGAGGTTTGACGAAATCGCGGCCACTATTTGGAAGGCTAATCTTCTCGGACGAACGCGCCTCATTTCATCGATGAATTGAAGCGTTCTTTAACCATCCGTAAGCGTGCGGACGTGGACATTGGACCCGCGCAGGCGCTAAACGTGTCTTGTGACCCGGCACCTTGGCACTCTTAACTCGCGATGGGGCTTGCGCACGTTTCTGACCGCGTCCAGCGCACCCCGGACGCAAAGCGAGACCTTACGCCTCGCTCTGTACGCCTCCTCGTGCCGCCACGGTCATTACCCCTTCGCCCGGGATTGCCCGACCGAGCGAACCCGCTGCTAGTGAGGACGAAGAGAGACGTGGATTATCGGCCATCAGCTCCCTGGTTCGTCGGATCGACGGCGCTTCCGGTACTTGCCTTCGCGCTGGCGATCGGGATCTTTATCATCGATACGCTTACACCGCTCGGTATCGCGGTTGCCGTATTGTACATTGTTGTCCTGTTCTTGGCGGCAAACTTTCTCGAGCGCCGCGGGCTGCTGCTCGTCGCAATCGGATGCGTTGCGCTTACGGTTCTGAGTTACATTCTCACGCACGGTGACTCCTATGGCCCCGCCCTGGCGAGAGGAGTTTTCAGTCTGGCCGCCATCGGCATGACCACCTTCCTCATCTTGAAGAATCAGGCGGCGAACATCGTATTGCATGAGCAGGCCGGCCTCCTCGATGTCACGCATGACGCCATCTTTGTTCGCGACATGAAGGACCACGTTACCTACTGGAATCGTGGCGCCCGCGAGCTATACGGATGGAACGCCGAGGAAGCAGTCGGCGGGACCGCGCACCAGCTGCTGCGGACCGAATTTCCTGACGCGCTTGAAGTGATCATGGCCGAGCTGATCCGCACCGATCGCTGGGAAGGCGAGCTCATCCACACGACCCGCGATGGAATAAAGGTCACCGTAGCGAGCCGCTGGTCTTTGCAGCGCGATTCAAACGGGCAGCCCATCGCAATCCTCGAGACCAACAACGACATCACCGAGCAGAGGCGCTTCGAGGCAAAAACCCGCCAGCAAGAAAAGGAGCTGCAGCTAGCGATCGACACGATCCCTACTATGGCATGGCTGACGCAGCCCGATGGCTCGGCCGACTACCTCAACAAGCGCTGGCTCGACTTCACCGGCCTCTCGCTCGACGAGGCCCGCGACTGGCGGTGGCAGGTGGCCGTCCACCCGTCGGACCTTGCGGGCCTGGAAGAAACGTGGAAAGCGCACCTCTCTGCAGGACAGCCCGTCGAGACCGAAGCGCGCCTTCGCCGCTTCGATGGTCAGTATCGGTGGTTTCTGTTCCGCGGTGAGCCTCTTCGCGATGAAGAGGGCAACATCATCAGGTGGTACGGCACCAACACCGACATCGAGGAACGCAAGCAGGCCGAGAATGCCCTCCGGCGCAGCGAAGCTTACCTGGCAGAAGCCCAGCGCTTGAGCGCCACAGGCAGCTTTGGCTGGAATGTCGCCACCGGAGAGATCTACTGGTCCAACGAGACTCATCGGATCTTCGACCACTCCCCCGATCGCCAACCGACTCTCGACACGGTGCGGGAGAGGACCCATCCGGACGACATCGTTCGCGTCGAGGCGCTGTTGGAACGCGTTCAGCGCGAGACCAAAGAATGGCAAGTCGAGCACCGGCTGCTGATGCCCGATGGATCCGTGAAGCACTTACGCGTGGTCGCGCATGCCGCCGACGAAGCCACCGGCGAGCCGATCTTCCTCGGCGCGATCATGGATATTACCGCGAGCCGCGAGGCCGAGAACCAACTGCAGGAGGCGCGCACAGAGCTGGCCCACGTCAACCGCGTCACGACGCTGGGCGAGTTGGCCGCCTCGATCGCGCACGAGGTCAACCAGCCGATAGCCGCCGTCGTGACCAATGCGGGTGCGGGATTGCGATGGCTCGCCGCCGCACCGCCGAATCTAGATGAGGTACGCAGCGCCCTTGGCCGCATCGTCAAGGATGGCGAGCGCGCCGGCGAGGTCCTGGGTCGCATTCGCTCTCTCGTCAAGAAGACGCCCATGCGGCAGGAGCAGCTCGACATCAACGACACCATACTCGAGGTCGTCGCTTTGACGCGTAGCGAGGTCCAGCGCAACAGCGTGGTGCTCCGGACGCAGCTTTCGCCGTATCTGCCAGAGCTGCCCGGCGATCGCGTGCAGCTGCAGCAGGTTCTTCTCAACCTGATCATGAATGCCGTCGAAGCCATGAGCGGCGCAGGGGCACAGCGGCGCGAACTGACGATTACATCGTCCGCAGAAGCCGCAAATGGCGTTCTCGTCTCGGTGCAGGATTCGGGACCGGGAATTGACCCTCAGTGCCTCGATCGCTTGTTCAACCCCTTCTACACGACAAAGACTGAGGGTCTCGGCATGGGACTCGCGATCAGCCACAGTCTGATACAGGCACACGGCGGCCGTCTATGGGCGGTTTCAAAGGAAGGCCAGGGAGCCACGTTCCAATTCAGCCTTCCGAGTGAGCGTGACGAAGAGGCTTAGCTGGCTGTGCGGCACAGCCGCGGGCATGTCTTCTCGAAAGAAGGGGGCGGCCGGCTCCAGAGGAACAAAGAGCCGGCCGCTGATTGCGAACCGAAGCAGGGGGGAGATTCGGCCGCAAATTCGCGCCTGTGGAACGGCGCCAGTGAGACCAAAGCTAGCGCCATTCGGCCAAGACAATAACGCCCTGTAGCTCGAAGGCGCCTTTAGCTCGTTCTGAACAGTCCCGGCAACAAGCCGCACTCTGAGCAACTCCCAAGCGCGAACGCGCGCGAGGACCCCGCAATCGCTTTCGCGGTGTACGTCCCACTCTTTGGCGGCGTCGAACTGGCCATTGAAATCTTCGCGGATTAAAGCGCCGGCAATAAACAGCAAAATTGTCTCCAACCGGCCGCTCCTCCAGCACCCCGTTTGGAACGACGCGCGCCCGTGCCCAGGATGGAGCCCAGCATCATGAACATGGAACCCTCGACGCGCGCGGATATGCTCAAGGCAATCCCGAAACTGAAGGCATTCGCGGTTTCTCTGTGCCGCAATGCTGACAGGGCAGATGATCTCGTCCAGGAGACGTTACTGAGAGCGTGGAGCAGCTCCACGAGCTTTCAGCCGGGAAGCAACATGGTTCCGTGGCTCGCAACGATCCTGCGCAATCAGTTCTATACGGAGTACCGCAAGTACCGCCGCGAAGTCCCGGATACGGACGGCATCCACGCTGCCATGCTGGAAAGTCCGGCAGATCAGTTCGCACACGTCGAATACGAGGAGCTCCATGAAGCACTCGAGAAGCTTCCCGACGATATGCGCGAGGCCCTCGTAATGGTGGGTGCCTACGGACTTTCGTATGAAGAGGCCGCCGACAGGCAGCACGTCCCCATCGGAACGATCAAGAGCCGCGTGCACCGGGCCCGCACGTGCCTTGCGGCCATGCTCGACGCCGACGAGCCAAGCGTGCCACGCTTCCGCAGCGGCGTCACCCGCGCCTTCGAGGCGGAAAACTCACTTTAGGTCTGAACGACCCGGAAATCGCTTTTCGCAGAAAGAAGCGGGCGGAGAGATGGGACTGGCCCCGTCTCTCCGCCCGCTTCATATCCATTTTACCAATGGTCGAGACGCCTCACTTGTCATCCTCGTCGTCGCCACAGAACGCGCTTACCCGGATGTCCGAGTTCGTGAGCCTGCAGGTTTCATCCCTTAGGCCAGCGCTCCGGCGCAAAGCCGAGGCGGTGACATGCTCGCCGTGCTCGCGCGCGACTTTGGCGAGATAGGCGTCCTCGCAATAGGGGGTCGCGATCGATTGTCCCTCGACGGACTGAAACTCGTCCTGGCACGCAAACGCGCCACGCTCTGCGTGGACAGGATGCGCCTGGGCGCCGAGGCCAGCGACCAGAGGCACCATGAAAACGAGACCGAAGACTGCGCTTTTTCCAATCATATTCCGCTCCTGATCCGTTAGGGGTCCGGCAACACTCCGTGTTGTGGGCGCGAGGCCGGCACGCCGGTTGCCGCTACTTGGCGAATCGGGCTCGCGCGAGACGCCCCGCGGGGCAGCCTCGTCAATGTCACATGGGACGAGACCGAAGCAGATAACGACCCAAAAATGAACGACCCGATCCACGCCACGGAACAACAAGTGGCCTGCACCGATGGGCAGCGGTCGGGGAAAGCGCTTCCAAATGGCTTCAGCTGCCGTTAACCAGCCCCACTCATAGGTAAACTTCGCAGGCTGCAATGGCGGCCCCCAAAGCGTAAAATCGCTGCACTGGCTGCCGCTGAGCAGGCTTGGTATGACGGATCCCATGAGCCGAGCGGTGAACGATGACTGATGAGCATCCCGTCGTTTTCGTCATTGATGACGACCGATCCGTTCGCGAGGCCATCGAGGGGCTCCTGCGATCGGTGGGCCTCAGCGTGCACGCCTTCGCCTCGACCCAGGATTTCATGCACGCTCCGCGGCCGGATGCTCCCGGCTGCCTGGTGCTGGACGTCAGACTACCGGGGCTGAGCGGCCTCGACTTTCAGCGCGACCTCTCCAAATCGACCAACCCGCTGCCCATCATTTTCATCACCGGCCACGGCGATATTCCCATGTCCGTGCGGGCCATCAAGGCCGGGGCCATCGAGTTTCTGACAAAACCGTTCCGCGATCAGGAGCTGCTCGACGCCGTGCAGCTCGGCATCGAGCGCGACCGCACCCAGCGCATCAATGCACTGGCCATCGCGGATTCAAGTCAGCGGTTCGACGGCTTAACCGCGCGTGAACGCCAGGTCATGGAGCTCGTCGTCACCGGACGCCCGAACAAGCAGCTCGCGGCCGAGCTCGATCTGAGCGAGATCACGGTCAAGGTGCACCGGGGCAATGTCATGCGCAAAATGCGGGCGAAGTCCCTGGCGGAGCTCGTGAGAATGGCCGACCGGCTGGGCATCGGCACGGCTAAAACTTAGGGCGCTTTCCGCCCTGCTCGGCTCCGCGCCGGCCAACGAACGTCGGCGAACCATGCCAAAGTCCCAGGCCACCTAAACGTTCGTATAATCGCTTTCATCCCTCAGCACACTCCATCCTAACACAAACGTATTCGCGCCCATCGCTCGTACAATAGATCGAGCTGCGGCACGGGGGTAGGTTTGCGTAGTGAGAGGGCGGAAATGGCGGCGAAGGTTGTGATTTCAATAGTCGACGATGATGAATCTGTTCGGGAGGCAACCATGAGTCTGATGAAGGCACTGGGTTTCGACTCCGAAGCATTCAGTTCGGCCGAGGATTTCCTCCTCTCTGAGCGCCGTCATCGCACGGACTGCGTAATCGCCGACGTGCAGATGCCTGGCATGACCGGCCTGGAGCTGTATCGGCGCCTCAGCACTTCGGACAAACCCATTCCGACAGTTCTGATTACCGCTCACGCCGACGACAACATGCGCGCCAACGCCCTGAAGGCGGGCGTCATCGGCTATCTCACCAAGCCATTCAAGGAAAAGGATCTGATGGGCTGCATCAACTCCGCCCTCGAAAGAAAAGGGCTGAAGGACGACTCCAGATGACGGTCCAGCATGCTGCTCGGCGGCAGGTGCAAAGCACGGCACGCCTCGGTGATCAGACTGGTGCAGAGGGCGCCATCTCGAGACCCCGCGGCACGAAACTCTTCACTTCGAGATCGGTGCGGCCACGGCGGGCCGCAACGTTGCAACCCCGCCATATCGGCCAGAGAAGACTTAGAGGTACCCAATGCGTGGAACTCAATTTGCTCAGCTGAGCGCTTTCGTAGCTGTCGCCGAACATCGCAGCTTCACCAAGGCCGCGACCTACCTCGGAATCTCTACGCCCTCTTTGAGCCAGGCCATCCGCCGCCTCGAAGAGCAGTTCGGGGTCCGCCTCCTCAACCGCACCACACGAAGCGTGGCGCTGACAGAGGCCGGAGAGCAGTTGCTTGGCCACTTGAACCCTGTCCTTGAAGGTGTCGAGAACGCCATCGACTCGGTCAACGCCTTCCGCGACACGCCGTCGGGAACGCTACGCCTCACCGTTCATCCGGTCGCCGCAGCGACCCTTCTCGCTCCACTCGTTCGCCGCTTCTCGGCCGAGTATCCCGAGATCAGCTTGGATATCTCCGTCGATATCGAGCAAAAGGATATCGTCAGCGATCGCTTCGACGCCGGCATCCAGGGTGGCGACGAGATCGCGCAGGACATGATTGCCCTGCAGGTCGGCGGCGAGCTGCCGCTGAGCGCAGTCGCCTCTCCCGATTACATTGCCCGCACGAGCCTGCCGTCGGATCCCGACGATCTCCGCAATCACAATTGCGTCGGCTATCGCTGGTCGACGGGCATCGGACATCGCTGGAAGTTCGAGAGAGCGAACGAAGAGTTCGAGATCCCCGTCCACGGATCACTGTCCGTCAATGATCCGCACTTCGCACTGCGCGCCGGCCTCGACGGCCTGGGTGTCGTGCTGCTGCCCACGGCTTGGGTTTCTCCGCTCGTCGCCGAAGGAAAGCTCGTGCGCCTGCTGCCCGATTGGTCGACAAAATTGACGGACTTCTTCCTCTACTACTCGAGCCGGCGCCATGTGCCGCTCAAGCTCCGCGTGTTCGCTGACTTCCTGAAGCGCGAAGCGAAGCGCTCCGCCGAGACGCAGTCGAATTTTATTGTCAGTGAGACCCCTCGCCCGGCACCGCGCCGAGTACGAGCTTTTGCCGACAGCGGCGTCCTCGCTGCGAGCCAGATCTAATCGCAGATCCCCACGTCTAAGTCACTACTCGTGTTCCTCCCCCCTGTGCGACCTCTGAGGGCATCCGGTGCAAATCGGGTGCCCCTTTTTTGCCTCGCGCTCGATTCCCAACATTGTTTGTTTGCGCCCATCGAACAGTGCGTTCGCTTCCCCGCACATTAAAAACACGACAGGAAACCCCGACTCTCTTCAGCACTCAAGTCGCTGGCGGGTAGTCGCCATGGAGCCCCGCTCGCTGCCTGCGGCTAGAGCCATGCGGCCCGAAACTACGATCCCGGGGCTCCCAGGAGAACACGCCATGCACATGCGCACTGCCATATGGATAGGACTGCTGCCTCTCATCGCCGGCGCCGGACCGGCCTTGGCCAACGAGGCGGTCATCAAACTTACCCAGGATCCAAACGACTGGGCGATGCAGGCTGGAGATTACGCCAACACGCGCTACTCAAAACTCGATCAGATCAATACCGACAACGTCAAGGATCTGAAGGTCGCCTGGCAATTCTCGACCGGCGTTCTGCGCGGTCACGAAGGCTCACCCCTCGTCATCGGAAACATGATGTATGTCCACGGGCCGTTTCCGAACCCTGTCTACGCCCTGGACCTCGATAACGACCAGCGTATCGTTTGGAGCTACCTGCCAAAGCAGGACCCCACGACCGTGCCGGTGATGTGCTGCGACACAGTCAATCGCGGCGTCGCCTATGCGGACGGCCTGATCGTACTTAGCCAGGCCGACACCAACGTGGTGGCGCTCGACGCCAAGACCGGTAAGGAAATGTGGAAGGTTACGAATGGCGATCCCAAGAAGGGAGAGACCGCAACCGCCGCGCCGCTGATCGTCAAGAACAAGGTCCTCGTTGGTAACAGCGGCGGCGAGTTTGGCGTCCGCGGTCACATGACCGCTTATGATCTCAAGACCGGCAAGCGTCTGTGGCGGGCCTACTCGACCGGCCCTGACGACGAGATGCTCATCGATCCTGAAAAAACCATGTCGCTCGGCAAGCCCGTCGGCAAGGACAGTTCGCTCAAAACCTGGAACGGAGACCAATGGAGGATCGGCGGCGGCGCCACGTGGGGCTGGATATCGTATGATCCAAAACTCAATCTCATCTATTACGGCACCAGCAACCCCTCGACCTGGAATCCGGTCCAGCGCGCCGGTCCTGACGGCAAGCCGATCGACCTCAAGTGGACCCAATCGATCATCGCCCGCAATCCGGACACCGGCATGGCCGTCTGGGCCTATCAGCTGACTCCCTTCGACGAATGGGACTACGACGCGGTCAACGAGTCGGTACTTATCGACAACGTGGACATCAAGGGCAAGCCGCGCAACGTGCTCGTGCACCTGGACCGCAACGGCTTGGGCTACACCATCGATCGTGCGACGGGCGAGCCACTTGTTGCGGAGCCGTTCAATAAGGCCATCAATTGGACGTCCGGGGTCGATCTCGATAAATCGAGCCCGACTTATGGGCGTCCGAAAGTCGTCGCCGCAAAGTCCCCATTCCACAACGGCGAGGACGTGAACACGAAGGGGATCTGCCCGGCCGCTCTCGGCTTCAAGGACCAGCAGCCGATGTCCTATTCCCCGCTGACCAAATTGTTGTACGTCCCGACGAACAACGTCTGCATGGATTACGAGCCCTACAGGGTATCGTATGAGGCCGGGCAGCCGTACGTCGGCTCCACGGTCTCCATGTTTCCACCCGCCGGTCAAGACTACACAGGCGAGGTGATCGCCTGGGATCCGAGCAAGGGTGAAATCAAATGGATCGAGAAGGAGCCGTTCTCTGTCTGGTCAGGCGTGCTCACCACTGCGGGTGGCGTCGCCTGCCACGGCACGCTGGAAGGCTACTTCAAATGCCGTGACCAGAAGGACGGCAAGGTGCTGTTCAAGAACAGGATGCCGTCTGGCTCGATCGGCAACGTGTTCACGTACATGCACAAAGGCAAGCAGTTCATGGGTGTCTACTCAGGCGTCGGCGGCTGGGCCGGCATCGGCCTCGCGGCCGGTCTCGACAAGCCGACGGAAGGCCTCGGCGCCGTCGGCAACTACGCCGGACTGAAGCAATACACGAACCTCGGCGGCACACTGACCGTCTATTCGCTGCCGTAACGGACACACCTTCCTGAGCCCTGGACGTGGCCGGCACGCATCAGCGCGCCGGCCACGTTTTCATTGCCTCCAGCGCGTCGATCCTGTGGGATTTCTTCGTCACGCGCAAAGCGGCCGTTTGCAACGTTGGGCTAATCACCGCGGATGAGCGGCGTTATCCGATGAGAGCAAGATCGAGATGGAGCCTGAGCAGTCCGCATCCAAGTCGCGTCAGGGACCCATGCAGCTGTTCTCGGCGGCAGCGGCAGCGGCTGGCTTGTCCTGATGATTAGCGGGCCGTCCGCGCCCCATGACGCCATCTGCACGGGCGCGCAAATAGACGTAGATGTCGTCCATGTAGCACATGACGTTCTTGTTGGTGCCAAAGGCGGGCATCACCAGAGACACCGCCGTATTCACGTCCTGCTTGCCATTGACGACAATGCGCTGGAAGTCGGAGTAGCTCATTGTCTTCAGAGAATCCGTGAGATCGGGCCCGAAGCTCGAACCCGCGCCGTCGGGACCGTGGCAGACCTCGCATGTGCCGTTGAAGCGCCGGAAGCCGGAGAACGTGTACCAATCCACTGTTCCATTCGGGTCGATCTTGTAGGTCGGATCGCCGTTGGCATCGAAGTACTCGCCGTTCTCCTCCTTGGCGACAGCCGAGGATTTGGGCGGTGAAGGCGTAAGTGCGGCGGTGTCCTGCGCCACCGCGCTTGAAACATGAGCTGCTCCGGAGATGATGAGCGCAAGCGGCAATAGAAATCGCATCGGTATCCATTCCCTATTTGAATGCTGAATCGTTGAATGACGACAATTAAACGGTCAGGCACGGAACAAAACGCATAGAGAATTAAATGGATCCTGGCCGGCTACTAAACAATGGCGCGGCATGAGCATCGCCACGGTCAACGCCAGACACTTGCAACAGCAGCACAAGCCCGAACTTCCAGATCCTTCGACCACCGTGCACCCGGCACCGGGCTCCACCGACGCTCCCTTTACTTATGCGTAAGCTCGCGACCGAACAGACCATTATTTGCTGGCTTCTAAAAGCTTACGACATTTGCACCGGAGCCAAATTCAACCCGTCGCACTGGCTATTCTGGTTAGCGCCCCCACGTATTTTAGCGATTGCCCAACGGGCATTTGGATTTACGCCGAAGGTCACACCTGCATCGCTGAGACGGCCTCGCGATGCGGTTTTTAAAAGTCACTCACGAATGGAGACAAAACGATGAATCGGACCCTTAAGACACTGGCTCTCACGTGCGTCACAGGCCTGATGATGGCGGGCGCCGCCATCAGCCCGGCCGATGCGAGGGGCGGCGGAGGTGGCGGCCATTTTGGCGGCGGCATGGGTGGCGGACATTTCGGTGGGGGAGGCCATTTTGGCGGAGGCGGCCACGGAGGCGCTCACTTTGGCGGAGGCGACGCTCACTTGCCGGAGGCTACGGCGGTCATCACGGCCACGGCTTCCGCCACAACCGCTTCTTCGTCGGCGGCTTGGGCTACGGCTACTACGACGGCGACTACTACGATTACGCCTATGGAGGCGACGATTGCGGCTATGCACGCAACATGTGGCATAGGACCGGGACGTCCTACTGGCGTCATCGCTACTACGCCTGTGTCGGCTAATACCTTGCCGCCTGCGCTTCGCCTTCCGGGCGTGCGCGGGCGGCGCGACCCGCTCCGGGGGGAGTAATGAGCAAAGCAACCCTCGAGTGTGAGACGTCAAGCCATGGAAAAGAAGAACCTTCGGACTTTATCTCGAGGCGTAGCAGCCGCCACGATCTGCGCTGGCTTCCTGCTCACCCTGTCCGGTGTAGACGCCCATACGGTTTCTAACCGGGACGACAAGAAAGCACAGAACGCACTGAACCTGCTCACCACTGTCATCGAGCAGGTGCACACCAACTATGTCGACAAGCCGAACGACACGAAAATGATCGAGGGTGCGATCAACGGCATGCTGGCCGCTCTCGATCCGCACTCCTCCTACATGGACGCCAAGCAATACGTCGACATGCAGAAGGACCTTTCCGGCGAGTTCGGCGGCCTCGGTCTCGAAGTCACGTCTGACGATAATTCCATTCGCATCATGTCATTGATCGACGGCACACCTGCCGTACGCGCGGGTCTTCGCACCGGCGACCTCATTACACGCATCGGCGGCGAACCGGTCGGCAAGTCGAGCCTTGCAAACTCCGTCGGACGTATGCGGGGTCCCATCGGCTCGACGATCACCCTCACCATTTCGCGAACAGGCACCGACAAGCCTTTCGACATCACACTGAAGCGCGCGCTCGTGCATGTGAACCCGGTGAAGTCCCGGACAGAAGGCGACATCGCCTATCTCGCCATCTCGAGCTTCAGCGATAAAACGGGTACGGCTCTCGCAGCAGCAATCGATGACCTTCAGAAGAAACTCGGGCCGTCGCTTAAGGGATACGTCCTCGATCTCCGCAACGACCCCGGCGGCCTTCTTGACGAGGCCATCACCGTCTCAGGCCAATTTATAAAGGCTGGAAAAATCGTCAGCGTGAAAGGCCGAGGCGACAAGGACGTCGAGCACGCCGACGCTGTCGCCGGCGATATCACCGATGGCAAGCCGATTGTCGTACTCATCAACGGAGGCACGGCGTCCGCAGCCGAGATCGTCGCCGGTGCACTGCAGGACGACAAGCGGGCCACCATCATCGGCACGCGCTCGTTCGGCAAGGGAACGGTGCAGAACATCATTCCGCTCGGAAAGGGCAACGGCGCGCTTCGCTTGACGACGGCTCGCTATTTCACGCCTTCGGGCCGGTCCATCCAGGCCAAGGGCATCGAGCCTGATATCGTCGTCAACGAAAAAATCCCGCCTGACATGAAGGGAAAGGCCGCCGCCTCGGAGGCCATGGGCGAAGGCTCGCTCAGCAATCACCTCAAGAACCCCGACGGCGAGGAGAACACTCACGCCTCCCCCACCTACGTTTCCGTAAAGCCGGAAGACGATACGCAGCTGCAATACGCACTGGGGCTGTTGCGGGGCAACACCCCTCAAATCGCCTCGGGCACCCCGGCGTCAAAGCCCGTTGTTGTTGTGAAGCCAGGAAGCGGTCCGGTCTTGGACTAGCGCAGCTGACACCTCCGGCATTCTGTTTCTTGGAGCAGTCGAATGTATTCAACCTCCACACACCGCGCGGGTACCGCCCTGTTGGCAATCGGCGTTCTTGCAGCGGCGAGCTTCACGCTCGCCGAAAGAGCCTCGGCGCATTCGTCCGGGTTCGCTGCCCCCGCTGCAGCTCCGATGAGGGCCGCTCCCATAGCGGCCGCGCCGTCCCACTCCTTCGCCACGCCATCCGTTTCTCGGGTCGGCACGAGCACTCCATCCTACACTCCGCTTGGGACGCGACAGCTCGGCCTGCCATCGGCACTGCCCTCGGCAACGAAACCGGTGGCCCAAACGGCGAAGTCGTCCCCGAACTCATCCGCATCCAGTTCGGCCCTGCAAGAACAGGAAGCCCTTGATGCAATTCTCAGTTTGTCGCGCCTGCCGCCCGCGCCGCCGTCACGTCCACAGGACCCCGCGCCAAACAGTACGCCTTCAACATCGGCGGGATCGACCACGGCCGGCAGCCCATTGGTGCCACCACTTGCTCCGCCCTCGAGCACGACAGAAACCAGCGTCATCGAGCTTTCATCGGGCGGATCCGCCCCCGGAACACAGGACATCGCATTTGGGGGCGGCGGCCCGACGCTCGTCGATTGCATGGCGCTCTGGGACAAGTCGACAGACATGTCCAAAGCGGAATGGAAGGATACCTGCGTCCGGACCATGAACGGCACCAACCTGACGCCCGAGGATATTTCGCATGTGGCTGATGTCTCGCGCATCATAGGTGACAGCGAGCAAGGCGTGCCTGCAACGCGCGCCGGCAAGCACTCGAGACACGTCCATAGCGCACGCAAGAACGGCGAGACGAAAAGCGCCGCCGCCGCGAGCGCGAGCAGGAAAGAGGCCCAACGTTCCGAGCCTTCTGCTGAGCTGAATTAGACAGGCGCCATAAACTGGCGGAGTCCAACGCAGGCGGCAGAGCTGATGCCGCCTGCGCAGTCGCACCGGCATCGCAGACCCATTCCGATGAGCACGGATTTTCTGTTCAATTGCTGTGGATAACGCATCCCGCAGCTGACGGAACCGGAGCCACGCCGCTACGTTGACACCACAAGCGCCCATGGCGCCAGGATTGAACTCGCGTCGAGGTTCGCAGTGACTCTGGATGATATGTTGCAGGAACGATCTCAATGGCCGGTCGTTGCGGACCTGATTACATCCGAGCAACTCCCGCCGCAGCGCGTTGCCGAAATCTCCGCGGCGTATCCTGACTTTGCCGCCTGGCTTATGCAGGACGGAGCGACGGCCGTCCATTGATCTTGAGAGCATCGATCGCGATTGCGTCGTCGTCTGGCGTCGCGGGAGCGATTGCGGCGTCAAGTTTGAGTAGCGCCTCCGCCTCACGGAATCCTGACTGATAAGATGAGCGCTAGCTCAGCTCCGCCAGCAGGCACTTCAATGTGCCGTAGTCGAAACGGCCATCGAGCGCCGCGTGCACTGGACCGAGCTTGCCTGTCTCCAGCGTGCTGAGCCGATCGAACATGGCAAGGATTTCATCGATATCGGCTTCATCGACCGCCAAAACATCGCGCGCCTCGACGATGCCCTTCTCGATCGCCTCGGCGAAATGACCGTAAATCGTCTCGACGTCGAGCCTGCGGCTCGCCGCGATCTTGTCGGCGTCGAGCCCTTTGAGATGCAGTGACAGCGTCTGGTTCACGGTCTGCGACAAGCCGTTGTCGGGCATCGGCGGCCCCGGCTTGTGCTCGGCGATAGTCGCAAGGAACGCCGCGCCGTAGCGCGAGATCTTGCTCGTCCCGAGCCCCGTAATCCCGTGCAGCGCTTCCTTGTCCACCGGACGAGCCGACGCCAGTTCTGCGAGCGTCACGTCCGTGCAGATGATGTAGGGCGGCAGCTTGGCGTCGGCTGCAAGCTTGAGCCGCAGGGCTCTCAGTGCCTCGAACAGCGGCTGGTCCGCACTCGCGACACTGGCCGCGCTCTTGCTCTGCTTCTTGGACTTCGATCGCGTCTCCGGGCGCGAGACACGCACCGGAAACCGCTCCTCGCCGCGCAGCAGCGGCCGAGCCGCGTCCGTCAGAAGCAACACACCGTAGCCGTCGTCGTCGCCGGTCAAATGCCCCGCTGCCGCCAATTGACGAAACACCGTCTTCCACGTCGTTTCGTCGGTATCCTTGCCGATACCGAAAACCGGCAGCTTGTCATGACCGGAGCGCTCAATGCGCTCGTTCGAACGTCCGAGCAGCACATCCACCAGATAGGTGACGCCGAAGCGCTGGCCGGTGCGGTAAGCCGCCGAAAGAGCCTTCTGCGCCAGAACCGTGCCGTCCATGGTCTCCGGCGGGCTGATGCAGTTGTCGCAGTTGCCGCACGGCTCCGTCTGCCGCTCGCCGAAATAGGCGAGTAGGGCCTGCCGCCGGCAACTCGGCAGCTCGCAAAGACCGATCAGCGCGCCGAGCTTTTGCCGCTGCGTCTGCTTGTAGGCTTCCGAGCCCTCGCTCTGGCCGATCCACTGTCGCAGCTGGATCAGATCCTGCAATCCATAGGAGAGCCAGGCGTTGGCAGCCATGCCGTCGCGGCCGCCGCGACCTGTTTCCTGATAGTAGGCTTCGATCGATTTCGGCAGATTGAGATGCGCTACGAACCGCACGTCTGGCTTGTCGATGCCCATGCCGAAGGCGATCGTCGCCACGACGATGACGCCGCTGTCCTTGCGGAACCGCTCGAGCACTCTGCGCCGGACCTGCGGCTCGAGCCCCGCATGATAGGCGAGCGCCGTCCTCCCTTTGCCGGAAAGCCACGCCGCCGTCTCCTCGACGGACTTCCGCGACAGGCAATAGACGATCCCCGCGTCCTCGGGATGCTCGGCCTCGATGAACTGCCAAAGACGCTCGCGCGCGCCCACGGAGCCCATGTCCGAAATCGTGTAACGGATATTGGGACGGTCGAAACTCGCAATGAAGCGACGCGCGGTTTCGAGCTTGAGCTCGGTTACGATCTCTTCGCGCGTGCGTTCGTCGGCGGTCGCGGTCAGCGCGATGCGCGGCACGTTCGGAAACCGCTCCGCCAGAACCTTGAGCTGGCGATATTCGGGCCGGAAGTCATGCCCCCACTGCGAAACGCAATGCGCTTCATCGATGGCGAACAGCGCGATCTCCGTGCGCCCGAGCAGAGAGAGCGTCCGCTCCTGCAGCAGGCGTTCGGGAGAAACATAGAGGATATCGACCCCACCCGAGGCAACCCGGGCTTCGAGAGCGTTCTGCTCCCGGTAGTCGAGCGTCGAGTTGAGAAACGCGGCCTTCACGCCGACCTGCGTCAGCGCTTCCACCTGATCCTGCATGAGAGCAATCAGCGGCGACACGACGATGCCCGTGCCGGACCTGACGAGAGCTGGAATTTGGTAGCAAAGCGACTTGCCGCCGCCCGTCGGCATCAAGGCCAGCACGTCGCCGCCCGATATCACGGTCGAGATGATGTCTGCCTGATGGGATCGGAACTGCCGGAAGCCGAAAACGTCGGCAAGCACCTGCTGTGCGCGCTCGAGTGAAACAGAAGACTCCATCACCTTGCGCGCCGTACTGCGAGACATCGCCATCAAACACTATCCTGCGGGACCCAGGACTGGTTAGCGCGATTTGATTGCTGCGGCGCGCGGCTAGAACTTGTATCCACCGCGTGCATCGAGGGGCTGGCCGGCGCCGCCTTTTAAGCGTCACGCATCAGAAGTCCGATGCGAGCAAGGTGTAGGCGTCGCGGCCTTTGTGCGATCGATATGCCTTGTTGGCAACTTCCAGAATTCGGTCGCGATATCGATCAAATTCATGCAGCAAGCTGGCCTCATCCAGTGCGGCGCCTGGAGAAAGACGCGAAAATGCGCTGCGCTCGACGAAGAAGCAGACCTCGAACGCCCCATCGTGACCCCAGAAGCGCACGCGCTGCCCTCGCGGGTCATAGCTCCGGCTACGGTTTGGAAAACCAAGGGTCACGGCTTGAAAGCCCTTTTTGCCAGCATGGTCTTCGTGCATGTCTAGCACGCGCCGCAACGGAGTTTGTGGAAAACAGCGGAGGGCGCCATATCCGGCCGCGATCGGGGCTTACCGTGGGGTAGAACGCGACGGTTTCCCGCCCTCTTCGCGAGACGCAGCCGCCAAAGGAGAGTAAGGTCCCCCCTCGGTCGACCGTGGTTTCCCTGCACGTTGGCGGAGAGCGTGCTCCCGAAGTTTTGCCCACTTAAGAGGACGGAATGATCCACTGGAAGCTGATTGCGGAATATATCGAGCCGAACTGGGAGAAGCTCGGAACGGATTTGCCGCCCGTGCTGTTCTGGCGCTCGGCCAAGGGCAGCGCGACGCTCGGCTACATCCGCGATGAAGAGCTGTTCGACTACAAATGGGTCTACGTCTGCGATTTCGAACAAGGTCACGCATTTCTCCGCGGTGAATGCACCCGGTGACAATGTCATCAACCTGGACGATCACCGGAGCGAAGCCAACGGCTGAGGGACTGCAACACCCGATCACTCACACAGGCAGCGGCGCACTCGAGTTGCCCGGCAAGAGGACACATGCGCTATCACAAGGCGAAGCCGGTAACCGATGTTGAAGCCCGATACATCATCGAGCATTCGACCGATTCACAAAGCGACTGGGTTGCCGTCGAATATTTCGGCCGCTGGTTCGACGTTCGCAAAATGACGTCGGGCGAATTGGACGATTTCATCGCGGACCTGGACCTCGAACGCAATGCCGAACTCGCCGCGGGCATTCTGGCGCCGCACTGATAAGCTCGCCTCCAAGTCCCGTCCCAACCGGCGAAGCGGCCACCCCGCGCCATTTTTGGCAGCGCGAGGAACCTTTCTCCACCCTGACAATTATCGCTCAGGTTAGAGACGGGATGATCAACCATGCAGGTTATTGACAGGATTGCGCCATCGCTCGCGGTGGCAGGCGGCCTCAACTGGGCCCTGGTCGGCTTGGCGAATGTCGACCTGGTGGCGAAAATCCTCGGCGATGGGACGCTGGCACACGCCGCCTATGCCCTCACCGGTCTCGCGACCCTTTATTGCCTCACACGGGTGCCCACGTTCTCACAGGCACCCGCCGCGCCAAGCCCGCTCTAGTGCCCGAACGGTAGAGGGCGTTAGGAGCGGTTCCGAGGCTTCGCCGTCACTTCGCGGGCAATCTCTTGAGCCCGCATGAAATAGCCGAACGGCGAGAACCTGAGCATGCTCTGGAAAAGGCTCATCTGAGCGTCGAAGATGGACGGTGACCCTTCGACCTGCGTCTCGACTGGCTTTGCCGCCGCCGTTCGACGTTTGGGAGGCGCGGCAGCCGCCTTCGGAATGGACCGCTTCACTGGGTCCTTCGGGCCGCTGAGTGGAACGGCTTTGCTCTTCCGAACGAGATGCGCTGGCATTTTCTTTCTGCCCGCGCCGGTAGCTTTGCGCTTGGTCATCGCTTCGCGTCCTCCGGCATTTATCGGTATGTCTTCTCAACTGCCCCCGATTGCCAATGTTCCGCTGAAGCGATGGCCGTCCCACCTGTATTATTTCGACTAGCCTCCCCAAGGCTCAACCCGACAAACATGGCCGACGTCGCACCGGTACGCAATACATGAAAAACGCAATACAATCCGGGTAGACGTCGGCCTTGAATGATGTCGAGAGCAGCTTACGCGATACCATGGCTCTCGAACCAACTGCGGGGTTGGATACGGGAACAACGGACTGAAACGGCGCTTGTTCCTCCACAGAAGGCGCGAGCTTGTGGAAAACTCGGCAAGTATTTCGATTCGCAAGTGTTAATTTGGCTTCGCCAGAAATTTCTTGTCGCGCTTCCGTTCCCTGGCGACCTCTCCAGACGCCAGCAACGCATTGGTGCAGCCGTCCGACAGCTTGTAACGGTTCCTCTTCATGCAGCTCCGAAGTGCGGAGCTCCCAACCTCATGCTGGGCGCAGAACGCGAAGTAATCCTCGCGGCATGCCTTCCTCACCGTACGGCTCACGGCGAATGCATCGGTCGAAAGGAAAGATAGAACCGATCCGGCAAGTACGGCGAACTTCCACATGATGATCCCTCTCGTGTTGGCTAGCAAACCCCGGTGTACCCTTGCCAGTTCCGTGCATGGGCATCTGACAGCCCTTTGGCGGTCTTTGACAGGTAGGCTTTCCGCAATCCTGAAAGATTGCAGCCCAGATGCAACGCCTTCGAGTTTTTCTCGAGGTGGGTAGGGAAGTGGGTAGGTTCGCGAATTCACCCATCGGCTATGCTCATAAGCAACTCAACCATGCGGAGTGCGCCGATGGACTTCGATGCATTTCAAGAAGGCAGGGACGCGTATCTCGACGACCGCTCGCGTGAAAGTAATCCCTTTCCTGCAGGCAGTCGACGGCGACGCCTTTGGGACGACGGCTGGGTGAAGGAGCGGGATGAACCCGCCCGACGCCAGCCGAAGGTTGCAAAGCGCTCGGCTCTCGACAGAGCTTCGGTCGCCGACGCCTGACCCAGGGGCACACACCGCGGCATACAACGGCGTCGCCTTCGCGATGCGAGCGGATTCTTCGTTCGGTCGCGGAGCGCGCGACTGGTCTCCGAGCACAGTGAGACTTGTGTGTGTGCCGGACCTACGGAAGCCTCGACTTATCCCGCTAGCTTTCGATGCGAGCGCCACACAGATGTTGGCGGGCTTGCACTGTGCGCCAATGCGCGCGGAGCCCACTTGCCGCTCCTGACGGAAACAAGTTGTTACAGAGCGGGCCGCCGGGTCCGGTTTCGCGGAGATCGTCGATAATCCGTAGTCAGATATGTGACCGTCAGGACACGTCATTCGTAGGAATGGGGCGTGCCGCCTGCCTACAAACTTGACTTAAATTGTACTGTTTGCAGAAATTGCGGCTAGCAAGGCAGCCACGTGCTCAGCACCCAGCCACCCAGCGATGAGTAAGCGTTGAGTTGAATGGGGGATTGTCGCGTGAGTATTGTACAGGTCGCTGAGTTTCGTCATGCGTCGAAGCGGGTTCTCGTCCGAGCGGCGGCTGTGCTGGCGTTGAGCACCTCGGCCTCTGCCGGCATGAGCATGGGCGCGGCTTTGGCTCAGACGGCACCCGCTCCGGTCGAGCTTCCGCAGCTCAACGTGGAAGCCCAGCAGAAAAAGAAGACCTCACAGGCAAAGCCCAAGAAGGCCAAACCGGCCCAAGCGGCTGCCCCTGCGCCTTCCGCACCACAGCAGCAATCCCCCAATTCCGGTAGGCGGCGAAACAGCTACAGGTCCGGTCAACGGCATCGTCGCCACCCGCAGCGCCACCGGCACCAAGACAGACACGCCGCTGATCGAGACGCCGCAGTCCATTTCGGTCGTGACGGCCGATCGCATCTCGCAACAGGCGGCCACCAGCGTCAACCAGGCCCTGGCTTACACCGCGGGCGTCATGCCGGCCATCTGGGGCCTGGACACCCGGTTCGATTGGATCAGCATCCGCGGCTTCGATGCCTACCAGCCCGGATATTTCGTCGACGGCCTTCTCGCCAGAAACAACAACACCTGGGCCGTGGCGAAGGTCGAGCCCTATGGCGCCGAGCGCATCGAGGTTCTGAAAGGACCGCCATCCGTCCTTTACGGACAAGGCAACGTTGGCGGCATGGTCAACGTCGTCAGCAAGCGGCCGCTCGATGAGCCCTTCAATGAGGTGCAGGTTCGCATAGGCAACCACAACCGCCTCGAGACAGACTTCGACTTTTCGGGGCCCGCGACCTCCGACGGCAAAGTTCCTCTATCGCCTAACTGGCGTCGTGCTCGATACCGACACCCAGATGGATTTCGTCAACGAGAAAGAGGTGTACATCGCGCCGGCCCTCACCTGGAAACCTCAGGCGGGAACAAGCCTCACCCTGCTCGGCCAGTACCGCAAGGACGACACCGTCCCGTCGCCGGCAACATACTTGCCCACTCCAAATCACCCGGTTCGCCCGAACCTCTTCGTCGGCGAGCCGGATCACGACAAGTTCGAACGCAACCAGTGGGCCGCCGGCTACCTGTTCGAGCATCGCCTCGACAGCATCTGGCAGGTGCGCCAGAACTTGCGCTACACCTCCATCGACGTCGACTACAAGACCGTCTACGGCGTCGGCTCGTCCGATGACGTGTTACGCTCAATCGCGTTGCCTTCTGGTCTGACGAGACGGCAGATCTGTTCACGGTCGACAATCAAGCCGAGGCCAAATTCGTCACCGGCAATGTCAAGCACACGCTGCTCGCCGGCGTCGACTACCAGCGCAACAAGTACGATATCCGCTCTGGCGGAGGCGACGCGCCCTCACTCAATCTGAGCAATCCCGTCTATGGCGCCGACCTTCGCCGAGCCGGCGATCTCGACCGATGCCTACACGACGCTTGAGCCAGACCGGCCTCTATCTGCAGGAGCAGGCCAAGATCGCCGAGCGCCTGATCGTCACGCTCGGCGGCCGCTACGACTGGGCCAAAACTGAACTTGATGACCGCCGCGCCGCCAACGCCGACGCGGACAAAACCGACGAGGCGTTCACCTGGAGAGGTGCCGTTCTCTATCGCGATGCCAGCGGTCTCGCCCCCTACTACAGCTATTCGGAATCGTTCTTTCCCGCAGAGGCACGATCAATCCCGCCACGAACACGCTGTTCGAACCGGAAACGGGCCAGCAGCATGAGGTCGGCGTCAAATACGAGATCCCGGGAATCAGGAGCCTATTCACGCTCGCGGGCTTCGACATCACGCGCCAGAACTACCTCACCTACGACCCGGGCAACGAACTACGCACCGAACGCCACGGGCGAGATCCGCTCGCGGGGTATCGAGTTCGAAGGCGCTGCAGACCCGTTGCCGGGCCTCGAGGTGCTCGCAACCTACACGTGGATCCCACGTTCGAGATCACCAAGAGCAGCGACCCGAGCGAAATCGGCAGCGCTCGCCGATGGTGCCGGAGCATGCCGCATCGCTTTGGATGCACTACCAGCTGCAGAACGGCGCGCTGAAGGGCTTCGGCTTCGGCGGCGGCGTACGCTACATCGGCGACAGCGCCGGCTACATGGGGCACGTCACCGCGCCGGACGTCACGCTGCTCGACGCCGCCATCGACTATGAGATCAAGGACTGGCGTTTCGCCGTCAACGTGACGAACCTGACCGACGAGGACGTGATTAGCTGCTACAGCAGCTGTTACCTCGGAGAAACGCGCAAGGTCATCGGCTCCATCCGCCATCGCTGGTGAGTAGGGCGTTGCGCTGACCGTACGATCGGCACGCGGCGAACGGATAACAAATCCGGTCGCCGCGCCCGCTCGATGTTGCTCGAAAATGCTCAGGTGACCTTCTCTCCCGTCGGCAAGTTGCGCAGGCGCTTTTTCGTTGCCGCGAACACGGCGTTGCAGAGCGCCGGCGCAAAGGGCGGCACGCCCGGCTCGCCGATTCCCCCGGCATGCGTTCCCGCCGGCGCATCGACGATCACGGTCGTCACCTTCTTCGGATAGTTGCTCATCGTCGCAATGTTGAAATCGCTGAAGTTCGATTGCTCGACGGCGCCGTCCTTGAACGTGATGCCGCTATAAAGCGTGTTCGACATGCCCATGACAGCCGCACCCTCGATCTGCGAGCGGATGCGTTCCGGATTGACGTAGAAGCCGCAGTCGACCGCCGTCACCACCTCCGGCACCCGGATGGTGCCGTCCTTGTCGACGGCCGCATGCACCACCGTCGCGACATAGCTCGACCACGCACAATGGGCGGCGATGCCGAAGCCCTCACCTGCCGGAAGCTCGCGCCCCCAGCCGGCCTTCTCCGCCGCGAGCCGCACGACATTCTTGAGCCGCGCCGTGTCGATCGGGAACTCCTCGTAGGGATCGCCGTAGTTCCAGAAGTCCTCCGGAAAACCCAGCGCCTTGGGATCGAGCTTGCGATCGGGCCCGATGAGCTCGAGCAGGAAGTCCTTGGGATCGCGGCCGAGCTTGTGGGCCACCTCGCTCACTGCCGACTGGACCGCGAACAGACGCGGGATATTCGACACCGAGCGATACCAGCCGATGCGCGTGTGAGCCATGGCCTTGCCGTTCTCGCAACGCACGTTCGGAATGTCGAACGGCGTATTGACGAAGCCCATGCCGTACTCGATCGGGAACTGGTAGCCGTCGTCTTCCTTGAACGTCGAGATGATGGAAGGCGCCACCGTGCGATGCCGCCAACCCGTCACCTTGCCCTTGTCGTCGATCGCCACGTCGATGCGTTCGACCGACACCGTGTGATAGAACGAGTGGCGAGTGTCGTCCTCGCGCGTCCACTGCAGCAGCACCGGCGCGCCGCCGAGCTTCTGCGAGACCAGCGCCGCCTCGACCATGAAGTCCCACTTGGACTTGCGCCCGAAGCCGCCGCCGAGCAGCGTCACGTGCACCGTGACGTCCTCGATCTTCATCTTCAGCGCTTCTGCGATGTCCGTGCGCGCGCCATAGGGGCTTTGGATCGGCGCCCACACCTCCGCTTTGCCGTCGGCAATGCGCGCCACGGCCACGAGCGGCTCCATCGAAGCCTGCACCAGATGCTGGCAGTGATACTCGCCCGTGAAGGTGTCCTTCGCGTTCGAGAATGCCGCGTCGATGTCACCCTGATTGCGGATGACCTTTCCGGGCTTGGCGGCCGTGGCCGTCATCTCCTTGTCGAACTCGACCGACGAATAGCTCTTGTTGGGGCCGTCCTCCCACTGCACGTTGAGCGCATCCCGCCCGAGGATGGCGGCATAGGTTGAGTTGGCAACGACCGCGATGCCTCCGAGCTGGCCAAACTTGCGCGGCACCGTATTGACGCCGTCGATCTCGAACACGGCTTCGACGCCGGGCACCTTCTTGGCCGCATCGGCATCGAATGACTTCGCCTTGCCGCCGAGCACGTCCGGCCGCGCAATAACGGCGAACTTCATGCCCGGAAGCCTGACGTCGGCGCCATATTGAGCGTGACCCGTAGTGATGTTGCGCAGGTCGGCGATCTTGGCCTCGCCCTTGCGCATCAGCGTGAACTCATCGGGCGTCTTGAACAGCAGCGTGTCGCGCGGCGGCACCGGCAGCTTGAACGCCGCCTCTGCCAACTCCCCGAAGCCGATCTTCTGTCCGGTCTCCTTCTTTCCGGCATCGAGCAGCACGACATGGTGCGCCTTGGCGCGGCAGAGCGCTGGATCGACACCCCACTTCGTAGCCGCCGCCGTCTCGAGCATCTGTCGCATCGCCGCGCCGCACTCGCGCATCGGCTGAATGAAGTGACGCATGCTGCGCGAGCCGTCGGTGTCCTGGTTGCCATATCGCGGCTCGTCGCCGGGAGCCTGCAGGAGTTTCACCTTGGACCAGTCCGCCTCCATCTCGTCGGCGATCACCATGGGCAAACTCGTGCGGATGCCAGTGCCCATCTCGGAGCGAGCCGTGACGATGGTCACGTTCCCTTCCGGGTCGATGGCGACATAAACATGCGGATCGTTGGCCATGCCGATGCCGTGCGGCATTTCGAGTCCGCCGGTGGGATAGGGCTTGAGCGGCTCGCGCGCACTCGCCGGCGAGAAGCGTACGGCAAGCACGAAACTTGACGCGAGAAGCGCGCCAGCCAGAACATGGCGGCGGCTCACATTCTCGATCGTAGCGTGGGGCTCGATCATGGCGCGGTGATCGTCGCCTTCCGGATCGCGCGCGGCCCGGGCATTTTCATTGATGTACTTCAGCATGGCTCAAACTCCTCCCGCTGCGAGGCGAACAGCCGTGTGAATGCGCTCGTAGCACCCGCAACGGCAGAGATTGCCGGACATGTCCTGGACGATCTCCTCGTCGGAGGGAGACTGGTTCTTCGCGAGAAGCGAGGCCGCCTGCATGATCTGGCCGGCCTGACAGAAACCGCACTGAGGCACGCTCACTTCGCGCCACGCTTTTTGCACGGCGTGCTCACCGTCGGGACTGAGACCCTCGATGGTCGTGATCGCCTTTCCGTTGGCCATGTCGATGGTGGTCATGCAGGACCGCACGGCCACTCCGTCGAGATGAATGGTGCACGCGCCGCAGACTCCGACGCCGCAGCCATATTTCGTGCCCGTCAATCCGGCCATGTCCCGCAAATACCAGAGCAACGGCATGCTGGAATCGCCATCGAACGAGCGGCTTTCGCCGTTCACGACAAGGGTTGCCATGAGTACATCCTCCCGAATTAAGAAGCGGCACACCGCGCCGCCAACGCAGTCCTTTCGTCCTAGACCATGATCGCTTCGGACCCTATCAGGCCGGAGCGTGAATCATTGGTCTCATCAAAGCCTCGCGCTCTCTTGTGACCGAGAGCTACGGAGCGAGCAGCGTCAAAGGCCAGACGTAGGCTTGGCCCATGACCAGAAGACCGACGAGTGTCGCAAGCGCGACGGAATGGAAGAAGACGAAGCGCAGGATCGAACCTTCGTGGCCGTACCACTTCGTGGCCGTCGAGGCGACGACGATGGATTGCGCGTCGATCATCTTGCCCATGACGCCGCCCGAGCTGTTGGCCGCCGCCATCAGCACCGGGTTCAATCCCAATTGCTCCGCCGTGACGCGCTGCAGTCCGCCGAACAGCACGTTCGATGACGTATCCGAGCCGGTCAGCGCGACGCCGAGCCAGCCGATCAGCGTGCCGAACAGGGGATAGAGCCAGCCGGTACCTGCGAGCGCCAACCCGAGCGTGGCATCGGTGCCCGAGTAGCGGGTCACGAAACCTATGGCCATCATGCAGGAAATGGTGAGGAGCGAGTATCGGACCAGGTAGAGCGTCCGCCCGTAGCTCCGAATGAGACCTCGCCGGGCCATAGCCGAGCAGAAACCCCGAAACAATTGCAGCAAGCAGAATTCCGGTGCCCGTCGCCGAAAGAAGATTGAGATTGAACACCGCGGCTTCGATGCGCGGCGAGGCCACCACGGGCGGCATCTTCTGAATGAGCTCGTGCAGACCGGCAACGGGGACTTTCGACGTCCACACGCCGTCGAGCGCGGCGCGCACCTGCGGCGTACCCCACAGGAACACGCAGACGCTCAGTATGACCCAAGGCATCCAGGCGCGCCGGAGCGCTGCCATCGCCACCGGCGGTTCGGAGACAACGGCCGTGGCACCGTGCTCCGTCCCGCCTGGCGCCGTCGCCGGCATAGCCGTCATCGGGTGCGCCGGCTGCCAGACCCGAAGAAAGAGCGCGAGCGTTGCCATCGACACGAGCGCGGCGACGATATCGACCAGCCACGGCCCATGGAAATTCGAAACGAGATACTGCGGGATCGCGAACGAAACACCGGCCACCAGGATCGGCGGCCAGATCTCGATCATCTTGCGCCAGCCTACGAACGCCGTGATCAGCCAGAACGGCACGATGATCGAGAAGAAGGGAAGCTGGCGGCCGACCATGCCGCTGAGCTCGTGCAGGTCGAGCCCCGTCACGGCCGAGAGCGCGATGATCGGCGTTCCCAGCGCTCCGAAGGCAACCGGCGCCGTGTTGGCGATGAGCGATAACCCCGATGCCGCGAGCGGCGAGAAGCCGAGACCGATCAGGATGGCCGCCGTCACCGCGACCGGCGTTCCGAACCCGGCCGCGCCCTCGAAGAAAGCGCCGAGTGAGAACGCGATGAACAGGAGCTGCAGCCGCCGGTCGTTGCTGATGGTGCTGATCGACCGTTGCAGGACGGCGAACTCGCCCTTCTCGCTCGTCAGCTGATAGAGAAAAATGACGTTGAGAATGATCCAGCCGATCGGCAGCAGGCCAAAGCCCGCGCCGTAAAGTGCCGCCAGCCCTGCCATCGGAGCCGGCATGCCATAGGCGAAGATAGCTACGACGAGCGCCGCGATGAGACCCAGCATGGCGCTGATGTGGGCGCGGATCTCGAACACGCCGATCGAAGCGAGCAGAACGATGACGGGACAGGCAGCAACAAGGGTCGAGATAAACATGTTGCCGAATGGATCGTAGGTCTGCGACCACATGCGTCTCCCTATCCCCCCATCGTTCTTTTTCGGAAGTCGAACGCCCCCTATGGTCAAATAATTATACCAAGACTATCCTGCGGTCAAAATGTCTCAGAGGGAGAGCCGCAAGGCGCTGTCCGGACCGCTTTGGTGCGACATGCGCGTGAGCTGACTTTCTCTCCTTGGCTGTGCGAAAGTCCGCCTAAGAGGGGGCAGCACATCATGGTCGCCATACGTACGCAAAAGATCGCCGACGTCATCGCCTTGCATCTCGAGACGCTGATCCGCGAAGGAGCACTGCGCCCGGGCGAAAAACTCGCGTCCGAACGCGACCTCGCCGTTAAGCTCGACGTCTCGCGCCCTTCGCTGCGCGAAGCCCTCGACAAGCTCGCCGACCGCGGCCTCATCACCTCGACGCGCGGCGGCACCTTCGTGGCACAGTTCATGACGCCGGTGATGAAGCCCTTAGCGACCCTCTTCCGCGAGAACTCGAACGCTGCGGCCGACTATTTCGAGTTTCGTCAATGCATTGAAGCCCAAGCCGCCCGGTCTGCCGCCATTCGCGCCACCAACGTCGATAAGACAGCCATCCGCGCCTGCCTGCGCGACATGCGCAAGGCGCACAAGCTTGCGGATCCCACGCAGGAAACTCAGGCCGACATCAATCTTCACATGCTGGTGTACGAGGCGGGCCACAACATGGTCCTGCTGCACGTCATGCGGGCTCTGAGCGAGCTCCTGCGCGACAACATCTTCTTCAATCGGACAAACCTCTATCTGCGCCCCGGCGTACGCGAGAAGCTCCTTGCTCAGCATGTCGAGATCGGCGAAGCGATCCTTGCTGGAAACCCTGATGGCGCCGAAGCCGCGGCAGCCGGCCACATCCGCTACGTGTTCGGAACTGTCGAAGAAATTCAGCGCGACAGCAAACGGCTGAAGACGTCTATGTTGCGTGTCGGACGGAGCGACTTGCTAGCAGATTGATGCGCGGGTCTTCGATTCACGCGAGGCCGCTCTCACCAAATTATCCAATCGGGCTTCGCGGCTCAGCGGAGGCAGCCCAGGAGAACTTCGTGCGCATCTCTCAATGCAGGAATGTCGAGGACTTCCGTTCCCTGGCCAGACGACGCCTTCCCGGACCCATCTTCCATTACATCGACGGCGCCGCGGACGACGAGGTCACCCTGCGCCGCAACACGGAGGCCTACGAGCACTGCGATCTCGTTCCCAATGTACTTGCGGGGCTCGAGGGCATCGACATCTCGACCACGGTCATGGGCCAGAAGCTCGCGATGCCGCTGTTCTGCTCTCCGACGGCCCTGCAGCGCCTGTTCCACCACGACGGCGAGCGCGCCGTTGCCAAGGCGGCCCAGAAATTCGGCACCATGTTCGGCATATCGTCTCTTGCCACCGTCAGCGTCGAGGAGATCGGCGAGACGATCACAACGCCGAAGATGTTCCAGCTCTATGTCCACAAGGACCAGGGCCTGACCAACAGCATGATCGAGCGCTGCCAGGCGGCGAATTTCGATGTCCTGGCACTGACCGTCGACACCATCACCGGCGGCAATCGCGAGCGCGATCTGCTGACAGGCTTCACCTCTCCCCCGCGTCTGACGCTGAAAAGCCTCGCTAGCTTCGCCCTGCATCCGATGTGGGCCTTCAACTACGTCACGCATGAGAAATTCGACCTGCCGCAGCTCAACCGCTACGTCAAAGAGGGGTCGAGCATCTCGATCTCGCTGGGCGAATACCTCAGCACCATGCTCGACCCGACCATGAGCTGGAAGGACGCGGAGCACATCCGCAAGTCCTGGGGGCGGCAGTTCTGCTTGAAGGGCATCATGAGCGTCGCCGACGCCAAGCGGGCCGTCGATATCGGCGCCACCGCGATCATGGTGTCCAACCATGGCGGCCGCCAGCTCGACGGCTCACGCAGCCCCTTCGACCAGCTGGCCGAGATCGTCGATGCCGTCGGCGACAAGATCGACGTCATCTGCGACGGCGGCATCACGCGCGGCACGCATGTGCTGAAAGCCCTCTCCGTCGGCGCCAAAGCCTGCTCGGGCGGCCGCTTCTATCTCTATGCCCTCGCAGCCGGCGGCCAGGCCGGGGTCGAGCGGACGCTGTCGAACCTGCGCGCCGAAATCGAGCGCGGCATGAAGCTGATGGGCTGCCGGTCGGTAGCCGACCTCAGCCGCGAAAACCTCAGGTGGCGATAGGCCGCCCCACTAAGGGCAATGGGCACATTCACCTAATTATCGGCTTCATCGGAACAAACTGCCCATCGATACCGTCTCTTTCCCGGTTGTCCGACTTGGCCACCGGCATGCCGGGCAACTGGTCTCCAATCCCGAAGGCAGAAAACGGCTTCCCTTCTCAGCCACCAGGAACGACTATTTGCCCGAGCGATATTGACCCTTACCAAAACGGAAGGTGAATCATGTCGAAACGCGATGTGCCGGGCGTTGGCGCCTACGGCGGTCCAGCCGGCGGCTGGGGTGCATTGCAGGCCGTGGCGCGCGCTCTGCGTGCGCAGATGGCGCTCAACCGCGAGACGCGTGCTCTTCGCCGCGTCAACCAGCCGCAGGGCTTCGATTGCCCCGGCTGCGCCTGGCCCGATCCGCGCCACGCCTCATCGTTCGAGTTCTGCGAGAACGGCGCCAAGGCGGTGGCCTGGGAAGCGACGCGCAAGCGCGCCGACCTCGAGTTCTTCGCCGCGCACACCGGTCTCGGAGCTGTGGAGACTGGACCGACTTCGCCCTGGAAGACGCCGGCCGCCTGACGCATCCGATGATCTACGACGCGGCGACGCGACCACTTCGTGCCCATCGCCTGGGACGACGCCTTCGCGCGCATCGGCGAGAAGCTGCGCAAGCCTGCCCGATCCCGAACATGGCGGAGTTCTACACCTCGGGCCGCACCTCGAACGAAGCGGCGTTCCTCTACCAGCTGTTCGTGCGCGAGTTCGGCACCAACAATTTCCCCGACTGCTCCAACATGTGCCACGAGGCGACCAGCGTCGGCCTGCCGGATTCCATCGGCGTCGGCAAGGGCACGGTGACGCTCGAAGACTTCGACCATGCCGACCTCGTCTTCTGCATCGGCCACAACCCCGGCACCAATCATCCGCGCATGCTGTGCGACGCTGCGCGACGTCTCCAAGCGCGGCGGCACCATCGTGGTGTTCAACCCGCTGCAGGAGCGCGGCCTGGAGCGCTTCCTGTCGCCGCAGCATCCGGTCGAGATGCTGACCGGGCGCGCGACGCAGATCGCCTCCGTCTACCACCAGGTGCGCGTCGGCGGCGACGCGGCGGTCATGAAGGGCCTGATGAAGGCGCTGCTCGCGCTCGACGGCAAGAACGGCCGGCGGCGAAGGCGTCATCGACCGCGCGTTCATCGCCGAGCACACCGCCGGCTACGACGCCCTGGTTGCGCGACATCAAGGCGACGAAGTGGAAGGACATCGAGCGCTGCTCCGGCCTGACGCGGCGCGAGATCGAGAGCACGGCCAGAGATCTACGCCAACGCCAAGAACGTCATCTTCTGCTACGGCATGGGCCTGACGCAGCACCGGCACGGCACGCAGATCGTGCAGCAGCTCGCCAACCTCGATGCTGATGCGCGGCCAGATCGGCAGGCAGGGCGCCGGCATCTGCCCGTTGCGCGGCCACTCCAACGTGCAGGGCGACCGCACCGTCGGCATCACCGAGATCCCCAACGCCGAGCTGCTCGATAGCCTCGAGGCAGACGTTCGGCTTCAAGCCGCCGCGCGCGCACGGCCACGGCGCCGTCGAGGCCATCGAGGCCATCGCCGGAGGGCCGCTCGAAAGCGCTCGTCTGCATGGGCGGCAATCTGCCGGTGGCGATGTCCGACCCGGAAGTGTCCTTCGCGGCGATGCGCAAGCTGGATCTGGCCGTGCACATCGCGACCAAGCTCAATCGCTCGCATCTGCTGCTGGCCAAGACATCGATCATCCTGCCGTGCCTCGGGCCGCACCGAGCTCGACGAGCAGGAGACGGGCCCGCAATCCGTGACGGTCGAGGATTCGATGTCGGTGGTGCACGCGTCGGCCGGAGCGCTGCAAGCCGGCCTCGCCCGATCTCAAATCCGAGCCCGCCATCGTCGCCGGCATCGCCAAGGCGACGCTGCCCAACACCAAGGTCGACTGGGACGGCTTCGTCGCCGACTACAACCGTCATCCGCGACGCGATCGAGAAGGTGTTCCCGGCCTTCGCCGACTTCAACGAGCGCGTGTCGCGAGCCGGGCGGCTTCCGGCTTCACATTGCCGCCTCCGAGCGCGAATGGCTGACGCCGAACGGCAAGGCCAACTTCATCGTCTTCGACGGGCTCGATTGCGATACGCGCGCCGGCGCAGCCGGAAGCGCTGATGCTCGCCACCATTCGCAGCCACGATCAGTACAATACGACCATCTACGGCTTCAACGACCGCTATCGCGGCATCAACGGCCGGCGCGACGTCATCTTCATGCACAAGGACGACCTCAGGCGCGCGGGCTGAGCCATGGCGATCTCGTCGATGTCGGAGGTCGTCGGCAAACCGGACGACGCGCAGCCCCGCGCATGCTGCGCAACCTCACCGCGGTCGAGTTCGAAATCGCCAGAAACTCCGCCGCGGCCTACTATCCCGGAGGCCAATCCGCTCGTCGCGCTCGAGACTACGACGTGCGCAGCGGCACGCCGGCGTACAAGTCTATTCCCGTCCACATTCGACCGGCCCAGCAACATTCCGCCTAATCGGCGGAACGCCGGTGCTCGAGGAAGAAGCGCAGCATCTCCTCTGTGGCATCGGGGCCATCGGGGCTGGTGAATGAGCCGGCCGGGCTGCCGCCCGACCATGCATGACCTGCTCCGTGTAGCTCCCATAGCTCGAGGACGCTGCGGCCCTCAGTGTCATATTGCACGGAATGCGAGTAGTGATCTCCCGATGCGGTCGTCTTGCGCGCCGCCGCGCCCTGCATGTGGGCATCGGCGTTTGCGCGCCGGATCACCTTCCCCCCGTTGGAAGGATGCACGGTTGTATCTTGATCGCCATGAAAGACGATGGTGGGCATGAGCTGCGCGCCGAGGCGCTCCCCAGCAACAGCGTGTGACGTCGCCTGGCCGCGCATGGCGTTGAACGCCGAGGGCAGATCGTGGGCCGATCCTGAGGCCAAGCCGGAATGCACACCTACCGCAGCATAGAGATCCGGATAAGCCTCTCCCATGATGGCTGCTGCAGCACCGCCGGCCGATAGCCCGGCTACGTAAACGCGGCGCGGATCGATGCTGTACTCCTGCATGATCTTCCGGGTGATACCTGCAATGAGCGACGGCTCACCGGCGTCACGGACCTGGTCGCCAGCGCGAAACCAGTTCCAGCATTTCGCGGCGTTTGCGGCTTGTGGTTGCTCCGGATAGGCGACGAAACAGCCGCGCGTCTCGGCGGCAAAGTTCATCCTCGTTCCTGCTGCGAAGTCATCGGCCGATTGCTGGCATCCGTGCAGCATGACGATCAGCGGCCTGGGTTCATTATGGCGCCGGCTCGGCACGTAGAGCCTGTAAGAGCGGCTGCCGGCGGCGTTGGAGAACGTACCGCTGCCATAGCTCCCAGCGCTCGGCGCCAAATCGGCGAGCTGAAAGTTCCCACCACCCAGCAGTCCGGGAAGGTTCGCCGTCCAGTCGAGCAGCGGCGACGATACCGTTCGTGCTGACAGGTTGGCTGCAGCGGGAGGAATGATTTCCGCGTCGATGCTTGACCCGCCGCCTTTGAAAGCACTTTGCAACAGCGCCATGGCTTCCTTCAGCCGCCCGGCCCGGGTGAGACGGGTCGCTTCCAGCATCTGTGCGCGATCGATAGGTTTCATGAGCCTGCAATTCCTGTTGGCACCACGAAGTGGGCGAGTGCCGGTTAAGCCGAAACGGCCAGTTGAATCGAAAGGGATGCGCGTTCCGCTACGTCATGCGATCCGCCAATGCGGCCTTGACCTCTGCGCTGGCATGCAGCGCGCCAAGAACCCTGAGAGAGGCGATTGTTTCCCGCGCCAAATTCGCCGGCACGTCCGGCGCGATGGTCAGCAAGCCAAGCACGCGAATGTTGAGATGCTCGCCGTCGGATTGAATTTTCTCGAGATCGCCGCGCGAGAAGTGGCGCAGGCCCAGGTCAAGCGTGTTCCGCGCCACGGTGTGCTTGACGACGTCGGCATGCCGGTCGAGTTGATTGCGAATGGCGGTGCGGATGAAGTCGGTCCTGTTCGAATAGAACCCCTCCCCGACCATCAGGTCGATCTGCCCGAGATCGACGTAGCCGAGGTTGATCGTGATTTTTTCGGAGTCGGGCCCTTTGGGACGAAGCTCCTGAACGTTAGTTTTCACCATCTCGATCACCATCTGCTCGCCATCCAGCTGGATGGTAGATAGTGATTCCCCATCCCTATTCAAGCCACCCATTCGGCCTATTACCGCGGCTCCCTGAGCGCGCGCCGGAACCTGACAGCATTACCAAGGCTTTCTCCCACGCAGAGGAGAGAGCCATGACCCCAGATCCGCGCGACCCGCACACCCCCGACAACCCCGGTGATCTGCCCGACGACCCCAGCGAGCCTGCGACCACTCCGACCCCCAACAGCGTGCCGGAAGAAGCTCCGCCCGATGAGCGCCGTCATAGCGATGGCGACAACGAGGACTCGATGATCGGTGTCGCAGCTGAAATCGCTGGCGCGGTGGTATAGTCATGGGCGAAAAAAGCCGGCGCAGCCGAAGCCGACCAGCAATAAGAGCTGGCAGCCGGGCCAGAAGGGGCAAGGCGGCGAAGGTATGAGCAAAGGGTACGGCGGCAGCGGCGGCAAGGGCACCGGCCCTTCAGGACCCGAGACAGACCAGAGCAGAGACAACGATCATGGCAAGGAACGGTGAGTTGATATGAAGATCATGGTCGCAATCCTCATCGGATTGACAATGCTCACTACGTCCGCCGGTGCGAGGGAAGGCTGCAACGAGGACGGCTATCGGGTTGATCATCGCGGCGACAGGTATCCGACGCCGACGTGCCAGGCGCGGCTGATCGGCAGCGTCGCTCGGAGCCATGGCGTCCGAGTCTCCGACAAACACATCCTGACCCGTCCGGGCGCAAAAGCGCAGGTCTGCGACGCGATAGGCTTTGACTCGAAAGTCGAGATCGCCTGCAGGTACGATACGGGCTGGTACGGCCAGCGGCGCTGACGAGGTGAACGCCTCCGGCCTCGTATCAGCGACTTGCCTAACCCTACTGGGCTCAGAGCGCTTGGATGAGGCTATCGGCTGAAGTACCCAACATTGCCCGGCTCCTTCACGGTGCTCGCAGCCTCCGGCCGCAAGCGCACGAGCAGGCGACAATAGGATGAAACTTCCATCGACGATCGTCTCTCGCCCGCCTGCTGGATCTCAGGGCTGATCGGGTCGCGTAACTTCCATTGCTTCCATGACCTGTCCCATGCGCTCGTTGTTTCAGTCGGCTCCTTAACTTCAGGACGCGGCGACTGTTCCCAGAAATCTCTAAAGGGGAGGGATCAGCTATTTCCCTTGCCGAACGGCCGATTAGTCCGCCGCACCGCACTTGCTCTATTCCTTGAGCGTCTCCGCGGGCGGGATTGTCGAGACCGTGTGCGTGCTGTCCGGGCTCGGGGTCCAAAGGACCATGAGCGCGACAAGGACAATTGCCGCGAGGCCTATCCCCGCAAAGATGGATCCGCTTCGGCTTTGCGTTCCGGTCCCACGAGGATCGCGCGGTGTTGGTTGCTCAGGCATGGCTTCCTCCTTCGAACTGGAAGGAGAACAGGGGATATCCCGCTAAGTTCCACTGGCCTGAGAAGCCGAAAATTACATCCGGTCGCCTTTGCAAATGATCTAACGCGCCGATATCGCGCGTGGACCGGGCGCACACTTGATGCGGCCTATTTCCTTTGCCGCCACCAGGTCGACCACCGAAATGTCGTCCGAAAACCAGTTGGCGACATAAGCCTTGCGGCTGTCGCTCGTGATCGCAACGCCTTCGGGATAGCTGCCGACTTTGACTGGAGCAGCCAGCGGCTGCAGATCGCTACCGACGAATGCCACCGTGCCGCTTTCCTGATTGACGACAAGGGCGGACGCTCCGCCGGAGCCAAAGGCGACGCCATAGGGTCCGGCGCCGGTTCGTTCGGTCGCTATGACCTGAAAGCGTTCGAGATCGATCAGTGACGCCGTGCCTCCCTGCACATTGCCGACAAGCGCTCTGCTGCCATCGGGAGATACGCCGACTGCGAAGGGTGCGCGGCCGACGCCGATGGTCGCTTTGACCGCGAAGTCCTTCGTATCGATGACGCTTACGCTGTCGCTCTCGCGGTTGGCCGCAACGAGCCTCTTGCCGTCGGCAGTAAGCGCCAGGAGAGCGGGAGCGCGTCCGACAGTGACCGTGCGCTCGAGCTTACCCGTAGAGGCCTCGATCTCGGCGATACTGTTCCCGCTCCAGTCGGCAACGAAGATCTTGCCGTCAGCGGACGCAGTAATGCCGAACGGCATGCCCGGATAGGCAAAGGTCGCCGTCACGCTCCAGCTCTGGAGATCGACGACGCTGATCTTCTTCGCATCCGGATGCGTGATGAACGCCAGCGGCTTGTTCGGCGACAGCGCGAGCCCGGCGGGCGCAGGGGTCGAGAGAACCAACGTCCTCTCGACCGCGTCCGTCTTGCTATCGATCGCCGTCAGCGTCGCCGAGGCCTGACTAAGGACATAGATCGTGTCGGCGCGGGCATCCGCATCCGCGCCGATGGCAAACACCAGCAGCAGCGCGAGCCCAGCGCAGACCCGCATCTACTTCGACTCGACCTTCGCCTTGAGGCCTGCGAGCCCCTGCTGGAAGAATTCGGTCATGGCCTTGACGGCCGCCTCGTCGTTCAGGTTATCGGGCGGAAAATTGCTCGTGTCGCCGCGATAGAAGCGTCCGTTCCATTGCACCTCGCTGCCGTCACCAGCCGGCTTCACGCTGATGGTGGCGGAATAGAAGCTGACCGGCAGCGCCTCAACATTCTCTTTGGACAGGCGATAGGCATAGGTCTTGTCGGCATCGTTGTAGTCATCGAGGCCTTCCACGATCACGCCGCCAGTCTTCAAGGTCAGCGTGCGCGTCGCGGTGCCCGGCGCATTGCCGCCGTCTGCCTCGCATTTGGCGACGACAGTATTCCACTCGCAGAACTTGCCGAAGTCCTTCACCACGGCCCAAACCGCGTCCGGCTTCGCCGCGATCGTGATTTTCTCATCGACCTTCTGTGGCGTCGGTCCATGCGCGACTGCGGAGTGAGCCGTCGCGGCGAGCGCCGTAATCGCCAGGAGCAAACGCAGCAAAACAGTCATGTCGTGTTCCTTGTTTCATGGGTTTCGAAAAGTTGCAGCGAGACCGCCGAGCAGCGGCACGCCATAAACCGAGACGATGAGTGCGAGCGCGATGGCCGCCGGTATGGGTCGGAGATCGACCGAAGCCTGAACGCGGCGCGCCTTCGCCGCCGCAGCCAACGCGTCGTAGATGCGCGGAGTTTCCAGAAGGCCCGTGTACGCCAGCCCGGTGAGCCGGCCGACCGAAACGAGATGCTCGGTCCGGACGCTGGTCAGATGTTCGTCGCCTTCGGTTTCGGTCGTGCCGAACGGCGCCCATTTGGGGTGATAGCCTGGGCGCTTCTCGGCATCCGGCGGCGGCGGACCGGAATGGTTCTCCTGCGGCACGTCCTGCGGGCCGTAGGCGCCCATCGCCCGGCCCTCGTCGTCGAATTTTGGGATAGGCACCTTGTCGTGTCCGCCGACACCGACGATGAGCCCTTTGACTTTGCCCGGATCGCCTTCAAACGGCGGCAGTCCGGCGCCTGGAGGCAATGGCGGCGCTTCATGCCCGTCAGTCACGAACAGAAGATTGGCGCCGAGATCACTGGCGGTGGCGATGCCGTCGTAGATGCCCTTCGCAACGTAGCTGTCGCCTTCCCACCCCATGCGCCAATCGAGGCCTCCGATGGCGTCGTCGATGGCGGCGAAGTTGCGGCACACCTCGACGGGATTGAAGAACAGGAACGTGCGCCGCTCCGTGAAAATCCCGAGGCCGAGCCGAGATTGACAGGGCAGATCCCCGAGAAGCCTGCTGATCGCAGCCTTCCCTGCGTCGAGCCGGGTTTGCGGCTTGCCTTGGGCCTTCATGTCGCGCGTGTTCATGCTGCCGGTAATGTCGACAAAGGCCACCACATCGTACGCATCGCGATCGAGCGTCACCCGCGGCGCCACAAGCGCTATGGCGACAAGAACGAACGCGGCAACGAGCGCCCAAAATCTCAAGTCCCGGATGTTGGCGCGCATCAGGGCAGCCCTCTGGGCACGCCGGGAAGATCCGTCCAGAGTTTCGTCTTGGCGTCGGGCGGCACCTCCTCGCCTTCCTGCTCGTAGGCCGGCAGATCGCGGACAAGGCGGGAGGCGACATCCAAGTTGTGCTTGGCGTCCCAGGCGCCGGGATCGAGCGTGAGCGCGCGGCGATAGTCATCCTTGGCAAGCTTGGTCTGTGGAATGGCCTTATCGAGCTCGCCGTTCTGGATGAGATCCATGGCTCTGCGCGTGCGCCAGTTGGCCAGGTTATAGAACAGCCGCGAACGCGCACTCGCGGACGTATGCGGCGCCGAAGCGTCGAGCAGCGTCTGCGCGTCATCGATCAGATCCCGGTCGAGCAGATAGCGCGCGCGGGCGACGATCACCTCGCCGCTGGCTCGTTTCGGATCGATGGCGACATCCTGGCCCGCGACAATGGCCCGGATGGCTGCATTGTCGCGAGCGGCCTCCACGGAGCGCCACGTGGTCCATGCGAACGCGGCGATGCTCACGATGCAAAGAAGCGCGAGCAAAGGCGTGCGCAGCTGCAGGAGGATGCGCCGGACATACGGAAGAAGACGTCCACCAATCTGGGAGCGCCGCCGCTTCATGCCGCCTCCCCTTCGCCGACGAGCCTAACCTCGGCGACCTTGCCAAGCAGAAGCAGCGCGATAGCCGCCGCCGCGATTGCAAAGGCCAGGCCCGCAAGATCCTGCTGCGGAACGCGCTCGTAATACGTGATGGGGCTGCGTTCGAGCTTGCCGATCTCAGCCACGGCGGCCGCGACCGCCTCGGGGTTTTCGGCCTCGAACGCCTTATAGGGGATGCCGAGGCTCTTGAAGAAGATGTTGAGATGCCGCTCCGGCAAAGCTTGTGGAGTGTCCTCCTCGCCCGGTTTCGGAACATCCAGAATGCCGGGCGCGCCTTCGGTGCGCAGATACAGCCAGTAGAGATTGACGCGGCGCTTGGCGAAAGCCGAGCGAAGCTTCTCCTGCACCTTGCGGTCGATGACGGCAGCGCCGTCCGACACGAGCACGATCACGCGCGCCGCCAGCGACGTGTCCGCCTCTTGCATGTCGAGGGCGAGCGCAAGCCCGCGGCCGACATTCGTATAGGCGAGACCCGGCCGGTCCATGGCATCGACAGCAGCGAGCACAGCGTCCTTCTGATCAGTCATAGGCAGAATATGCATGGGCGACGTCGAGAACGCCGCGACGCCGACGAGATCATGCTCGCGCCCAAGCACGAAATCCTTGAGCAGGCGCCGAGCCGCGGCCGACTTGCTTTCTTCGCCGCCCTCGGGAGCGCGGCCCGCAAACGAGTTGTCCATGCTGCCCGAGCGGTCGATCAGCAGCACGATGTGTGCGCCTTCTCCGCGCTTCTCGATGGCCGTGCCGGTGCGATGCAGCCCCCCGAGGCCCAGAATGAGCGCAGCGATCGCAATCGCGCCGGCAGCTTTCAAGATCCACTCGACCGCCACGGACACCGGGTCGCGCTCGACGCCGACGAGCGACGGATAGGCCTGAGGCGACTGCACCGGAAAGAGCAGCGGCAACAGCATGAGCGGCGCAAGCCAGAGCATAGCGGGTATCTGCAATGCCAGGTTCATCGCGCCGCCCTTTCCTCACGCGCGAGCCGACCCGCCAAGTCGACCAGCGCACCCGGCGAAAGCAGCGCGTTCGGCTGCAGCCGGGTCATTGGCGAAAAAGGCCGACCGGGATGCCTCGAAAAAGCGGGCTAGATCATCGGCGCGGCCGCTATGCTCTGAATGACGGCTCACGAACGCCGGAACATCGGCCGCCATCAGCCGCTGGCCTGCGGCGGAATCGAGAGCTCGATGCAGCTCGAGGAGCGCCTGCCGGTAGCTGTCGCTGTTCTGACCTTCGCCGATGAGTGTCGCGGTCTCGCGGGCTGCGCGTGTAAAGGGCCTTGCCCGACGCTGGTGGAACGGCCACCACGCAAGCTGATACGCGAGCGCAGCCAGCGCCAGCAGCGATGCGATCCCGGACGCCGCCATCGCCAGATGCAGCGAGCGCACCGGCAGAAAGCGAGCGCCGGCATCCGTCCGCAGGAACGTCTCGATCGTCTCGCCGCTCTTCTCTGGAAATATCTCGCGCAGAGGCGAGACCAGAAACGTGAACGGCGGCAGCGTCACGTTGTATGAACTCTCACCGTTCCTGAACGCGATCGTCACCGGCGGAATCTCGAGCTTGCGCGGATCGACCGGCACATAGAATATCTGATAGGCAATCTTCAGAGTGTACCGCGCGACGTCGCCCGGCGTGCTGCGTGTGGCGGTGACCGACTTCAATTCCAGCCAGTAGGTGAGCGGACCAGCATGCGGAAGCGACGCGTCCGTCAATGTATCGCCGCGATCGGTGTCGATCTCGAACGTGCGCTCGATGACGTCGCCGACGAAATAGCCGAACGCTCTTGGGTCCACTGCACGGACATTGCGGACGTGAGCCGTCGCGGCCTCCGCCAGACTGAGTGCGAAGAGGGCTGCAAGCGCAAGGCGCCGCATCGTTCAGGCTCCCCCCAGCAGCGCAGCGCCCAGGGCGTCCCAGTCGATGCGATCCACGACCTCGAACGGCTCACGCCCGTAGCGCTGCGCGAGGTGGCGAAAAAAGGACCGGCGGGCCTCGCTCCTCCTTTGCCACTCAGCCTTGACCGAAGGCCGCATGACGACGAGACACCGCCGGCCAGTTTCGAGGTCCGTAAGCGACACGAGCCCCCAGGAGGGCAAGGCGTCAATCTCGCTTGAATTGGCAAGGACGACAGGAATCACGTCGTGAGCGCTGAGCGCTTCAAACACGGAGGCCAGCTCCGGCTCCGGCAGAAGAAAGTCGGAGACGACGAACACGAGGCCCCGCCTCGGGCCGATCAAGCGTGCGCCTTCGACGAGCCCAGATGCGGTACGACCTTTTGGGACGAAGCTGCGAAGGTTGGCGGTCATCTCGGCCTCGCTCGCGCGCGAGCGCGTCGCGGGCACGAGCAGGTCGGCGCGAACGGTTTCGTCGCAGGCGATGAGCGAGAAGGTATCTCCCGTGCGCCGCGCCGAAGCGGCAATGACGGAGGCAAGATCCGCAGCGAGCCGCATCTTGCGCGTCCGCCCGGCGAACGACATCGACGCCGAGACATCGAGCAGCATGGTGACGGCCACGGCGCTCTTCTGCTCGAAGCGGCGCACATGAATGGCCTCGAACGGGTCGCGCAGGCTCTGGCGCACGTCGATGCGGCGCGGATCCGGATGATCGAGCAGCGACGCGAGATCGCGAAACAACCCGCCGGCGCCGCGATGGGTGCTGCGATGAGCGCCTGCCCGCACCGCGCGGCTACGCCAGGCCAGCCTGTAGGCAAGGTCCGCGTGGGTCTGCGCTCCTTGCGATACCGGTGCCGCAGTCATGGAACAGGAACCGTCTCGAAGATCGCGTTGATGAGTTGGCGCGCGATCGCGTCGCGGCGCAGCTCGTAAACCGGCTCGAAGAAGATGCGATGCGCCATGGTCTCGAAGAAGACGCTGCGCACGTCCTCCGGCACAGCCATGTCGCGCCCCTCGAGCCAGGCCGTCACGCGCGCGGCGCGCATCAGATAGCTCATGCCGCGCGGGCTTGCGCCCGCCGTGACCAGCCGCGACGTATCGACGCCCTTCGATCTCGATTCCGGCCGAGCCGGATCGCGCGCGGCCTGCCACAGATTGATGACATAGCGCTCGAGCGCGTCGCTCGTCGCGGACATTGGTCTGGATGGCGCGCGCGACGTCGTTGAGCTCGTCGTGAGCCAGCAACGCTTCGGAGCGACACTCGCGATCAGCTGGTCGGCGTCGTGAAAGCGCGGATCGAAGACGAGCGCGCGCCTGCGACTCGAAATCGACTCGGAGCCTCGATGCCGATTTCCATGAGGAAGCGGTCGCGCGCGGCGGCCGGAAGCTCGAACGTCTCCTCGCGCTCGACGCGGTTGCGGTCGGCGAACACCAGAAGATGCGGGAAGTGGTATTCGCGGTTGAAGGCCGTGAGGCTCCGCTCGGCCATCAGGCGCAGCAGCAGCGAGTGCACCTGCGGCCGCGCGCGGTTGATCTCGTTGAAGAAGAAGATCGCTAGATCTTCGCCGGCCTTGAGCACCGGGCCTGGCTCGACGCGCGGGCGGCCGTCTTCCGCAAGATAGGTGTGATAGATGATGTCGGCCGGCATCAGGTCGATGGTGCCTTCGACGCGCTCGTAGTTGCCGCCGATGGCCGCGCGCCGCGGCACGCAGCAGCGTCGTCTTGCCGACGCCGACGTCGCCTTCCAGCAGCACGTGGCCGCGCGCGAATACGGCGATTGTCAGCAGGCGGATGACGCGGCTGCTGCCCGATGACGGCCTTGGCGACCTCGGCCTCGAACGCCAAGGCGCGCTTGCGCCACGAGCCGAGATCGATCGCTAGCCCTACCGCTGGCATGCATTGCGATCAAGCGGCATGAATACCCTCGATGCGTCGGCCGCCCCAACCCAGCATGCGCCGTGCTCAGGCTAAGCGGCTAAGCGAAAATATCGAAGGGGGTGCGGCACGAGCCGCACCCCAGGAGACCTCGGAGAGGAAGCAGAGCAAACTTTGCAAGCGTGGCACTGCAGCCGAGGAAATCCGTTCCGGGCTACTGGATCTTCGTTGACGTCGTAGACCCACTTGCCGGTCTTCTTGAAGTTCTCGGCGCGCTTCGCGTTGCGCGCGTCCTGGTCATCGAGCGCGGTCTGCTGCTTGGCGAGCTCGGTCGGGATCATGCTTCGGGTCGTACTTCGAGCCGGCAACCTTCTCCGGGAAGCCGGGCTTCGGCTCCCAGCAATTGCCGGCCGCTTTGCACTTGGTGCCGTCGTAGGCGACGGCAACGCCGGCGCCGAGCGACAACGCAGCGGCCGCAGCCGCGATGCTAACAATCGTCTTGATGCGCATGGGTCAGTTCCTCCAATCACAGTTTTACGTTTCAGACGGTTACATCCGTCTTGACTTACCGCTCACCGCCGCTCCGCCTCCCGCAGGAAGCCGGCTCGGCTAGTTTGCGGATACCTTGCATTCCTCCGCCGCCGGCATCGGTCTTCGTTCCGCCTTCGGCGGACGCGTGCGCTTCGGCGGTTTGTAGGGCGTGAACTCCTTCTTCTGCTCCGCCGTCAGCCATTCGGCTTCGGCGACATCGCCGGTGTAGAGATGACGGATCCACGCCATCACCTTCAGCAGTCTCGTCGAGCTGCAGGTCGTTGTGCGGGCCCATCATGCCCTGCGCGCCGCCGAAGATCGTCTCGAACAGACCCTTGTCGGTCTTGTTCTTGGGATAGGTCCAATAAGCGTCGTTGAGGCCGGGGCCGACCTTGCCTTCGCCAACATGGCCGTGGCAGCCGGAGCATGAGGTCAGATAGACCTCCTCACCCTTCGGCAGGCATGCCTTCACCTCGTTGTAGCGGATTGACGCCCGTCTCGAGGAACTGCTTCACCGCTTCCGTGTCGCGGCCTTCCGGAGCGGCGGTCTCAAGAACCTTCAGGTCTTCGCCGGTGATCGTGTTACGAAACTCTTCCGCGCTCACGACGGGGCTTGCGACAAACGTCACCGGCCATGACCGCGACAATCAATTTCAGTCTCGACACACTCTTCATCCCAGCTTCGCTACCTGTGTATTCTGGTCCAAACTTTCAGTTCCCATTCGCCCGAGTTCCGCCCGCTCAGGAGCGGGGCAAGCCCGGTGACGAGCGGAATGCCTTCGTCCTTCAGGATCTCCTCGATCTTCGGCTTCGCCTTATCGAGCGCCGCATCGAGGCCGGCGAGCAGCTCCTTGTCGTCCTTGCGCACGCCGATCGACTGGTCGAAGTGGTGACGGCACCTTCTCGCCGTCGCGAGCGGACGTTGTCGTCAGGGATGACGGTGAGCTTGATGTTTCCAGACGCCTTCGCGTAGCGGGCGACCTCTGGCGCGAAATTGACGGCAACAGTCAGCCGTGCCGTCCGCAACTTCATTGACCATGCGCTGCAGGCGGAATGCGCGTGAACTTGTTGCGCTTGTCCTGGAAGTTCGTCAGCGAGTTCATGTAGTTGAAGTGCTCGCGATTGAACAGCCCGATCTTCTCCAGCATCATCTGCGCCGGGCGAGCCCGGCGTGAAACCGATGCTTCTCGGCCTTCACCAGGTCCGCGCTGGCCCAGCTCGTGATGTCGAGCTTGGTAGTCCTTGCGCTGAATGAAGACGTACGGCGCGCGATAATAGGGCTTCGTCGTCAGCACGCGCGGATCGCCGGTATCGAGGCCCATGACGACATCGCATGCTTCACGTCGAGCTGATCGCGCACGAGGTAGATCGCCGGCTTGTCGGAACCAGACGAACTTCGCCTTGCGGCCCATCGCCGTCCGCGACGGCTTCGGCGATCTTGTTCTCGAAGCCTGACCGTCGCGGCTCGAATAGGGTTGCTCTTCGGCGGCGGCGCAGATGCGCAGCTTCGTAGGGTCGTTCGGCTCTGCTGTATTTTCTGCGGCTGTCGAGCCTGCTGCGAAGCCGATGGCAAAGAGCGGGGCGATAAGTGCAGCCCTGGCCGCGCGCGGCAGGAATGGAGAAATTTCGCGTTTCATCTCGCTCACCAATGCAAAGCTAGCCGGTCAAGGAGGCGGCGCAGATCCTGGGCGCCATCAGAAGAGTAGACAGTGACTGCCGCAGCGCTCCACAGACAGGAGAGGAGGAGAGCGCTGCGGCAGCTTACGTCAGAGCGGGTTAGCCCTTCGACTGGTACTCACCCACGCTGAGGTCGTCGTAGGGGTTCTTGCCATCGAGCGAGAACACCTGGAGACCGCCACCCATCTGGGTGTAGTTCGCGAGGTTCTTGAAGGCGCCGACGGCACCGAGGCCAGCGGTCGGATCCTGCAGGTCGAACACCAGGCCAACGCCCGGCCAGCCGCCGACGCCGTACTAGATGGCGACGTACTGCGATGCCCTTGTAGCTCGTACGTCATCGGGTGACCGATCACGCCCGACGGAAGCTTGTACTTCCAGAGCAGCTCGCCGGTGTCGCGAGTTGCGAGCCTTGATGAAGCCGTCCAGCGTTCCGTAGAACACCAGGTTGCCGGCGGTCGACAGCGTGCCGCCCCAGACGGAGAAGCGCTCCATCCTCTCCCACTTGTACTCGCCGGTGATGGCGTTGTAGGCCTTGATCTGACCCAGGCCGAGGTAGTTCTGACGATCACCCTTCGGGACCCGGATACATCCACAGCGTGGCGCCAACGAAGAACTGGCCGGCACGATAGGGAAGCATGAAGGGCTCCCAATCCATGCAGATGTGGTTGATGCCCATGATAGAAGAGCTGCTTCGTGGGATCGTAGCTGTCGTGGCCCTGGTTGTGGTAGCCCATGGCCGACGGGCAGATGTTCGGTGCCCTTGTGGTCCATGCGCGTGCCGTACTCAGGATCGCGAACCGGGATGGCCGGTCTTCAGGTCGACCTGCTTCACCCAGTTGACCGTATCGTCGAGCTTGTTGGCCGAGATCAGGTCGCCGTTGGTCGCGGTCGAGCGTGTAGACGATGCCGTTGCGATCCGGATGGGTCAGAAGCTTGCGCATCTTGCCCGCCTTGTCCTTCTGCTCCGAGAGGATCATGACGTTGACGCCGGCGTAGTCCCACTCGTCGTGGGGCGTCTTCTGGTAGCCGAACTTGGCCTTGCCCGTGTCGGCGTCGCGGCCCCAGATGGTCATGGTCCACTTGTTGTCGCCGGGACGCATGGTCTCGTTCCACGGCGCCGGGTTGCCCGAGCCGTAGTGGAAGAGGTTCGTCTCCGGGTCATAGGCGTACCAGCCCCAGTTCGTGCCGCCGCCGATCTTCCAGGCGTCGCCTTCCCAGGTGCCCGTGCCGAGACCCTTCTGGCCGTAGTGCGGGTTGGCGCTGTTGAAGTCGTCGCGCGAGGCCGACTTCCTCATCGGGACCGGTGGCGTACACGCGCCAGACTTCTGCTCGCCGGTCTTGACGTTGTAGGCGGTGGTGTAGCCGCGAACGCCGAGCTCTGCGCCCGACGAGCCGACGAGCAGCCAGGTCCTTGATGACGTAGGGAGCCATGGTCAGCGTCTGAGCCGACCTTGATGTCGCAGTTCTCGACCTTCCAGTACTCCTCGCCGGTCTCGGCATTCAGCGCCACGAGGTGGCCGTCGAGCTGATTGTTGATGATGAGCGGCGGCGTCTTGCCGTCGCCCGGCCAGTAGGCCAGACCGCGGTTCACGAGATCGCAGCAGGCGACCGAGCGAGCGGCCGGATCCTGCTTCGGCTTGTGCTGCCACTGATGTTGCCGGGGTCGTTCAGGTCGAGCGCGAACGTGTTGTTCGGGAACGACGTGTGGACGTACATCACGCCGTTGACGACGAGCGGCGTGCCTTCGTGGCCGTGCAGCAGACCCGTCGAGAACGACCAGGCAGCGCGCAGCTTCTTGACGTTGTCCGTATTGATCTGCGTGTTGCGGGCTATAGTTCTGTGAGCTGTAGTTCTTGCCCGGCATCACCCAGTTTTCGTTGCTCTTCGACAGCTCGTTGAGCTTGTCGTTGGCAGCGGCTGAAGATGCTGAAGCCACTTGCAGGCAGACCGTCAGCGCGACGCACGACGCAGTCGCTAACAGCCCTGTTCCCAGGTGTTTCATCATTCCCTAAACCTCGCGTTATCCATCCCAAGGCTGAGGCGGTGTCCGCGACGTTGGCGCGTATGACTTCGCCTCGGCCCGCCTCTTGCAATGCCGCGGAGACCATCCTTGCGGCATGGCCAAATCCGCTACGGATCAGCGCCCGCCCTCGCCGACGAGCGCGTCTGCGCAAGTCATTGAACACCGGTGCCGAACCGTGCCGCACGCTAGACTGCGACATTCGATGCGGTCTGTAGGCCGACTGGCAGATATTCGCGGGAACAGTTTGCAATAGACGCGGGCAAGTGCCGATGCATCGAGAAAACGTAACGCTGTAACATTCTTGTGATGTCACGGCGGGCGATCATTGTGATGATTGTTGGCGCCGCTGCGTCGCCGAGTCAGCTTGAATCGACGCGAAAACGGCCGGAGATCTTCAGTAATGCACGTTTTCGACGAAGGGACCACCAGCGCCTCCAGACTGCATTTCGGGAGTTCGTTCCCTATCGCTCTCGCGGTATTGCTGGCACTATCGTCATGCGGCGAGGAAACACCCCGCGATGCATCTCCGCCACCTCCCGGCGCAGAGGCCATAGCGCCTCACGCGACGAAGTGGCTGGATCTAAAAAACCCGCTCACGCCTGCGCAGTGGCTCGCGAGCCGAGGGGAAGCGAGAGCGAGAGACGCATCCGATGCAAAGGTTCTCGAAGTGGGAGCCAACCTCGCAACAGCGCACCGTCTCTATCGTGAAAGCGAACGCATGATCGCCAATCGCGCCGCGCAGCTGTCGGAGATGCTGAAGGCGAGCGGAGTTGAAGAAGAAGCCGACGATGTCCTCGCGGACCTCGCAGCGGTTTCCGGCGAAATCGGCCAGACGGAAGGCTTCGGCGCGGTCGCTCAGATGTATCATAACCTTCGCTCCTCCGGTGTCGGACGGGCGGAAGCGCTCGCTACTCTCAAGGCGCGTTACGGAGCGAGAGGGGCACCTTCCGAATGACGCAAACGAATACCAGCAAGCTCACGCGTGCGCATTCTGCCGTGCTCGGTCTCGTATCCGCCGTGAGAGACCGCTGGTATGAATTCCCCGTGCGCTGGCAAATACTGCTCGCGATCTCGACACTGACACTCATCGCCACTTTCGTGAGCGGAGTCTTTGCAGTCCTTGATGCGCGTGGACGGGCTGGCATCGAGACGCGCTCGAATATCGAGCTCTGGTCACGCCACATCGCGACGAAGGCCAAGGAGATCGATGTTCCCGCGGACATCGCCCGTTTTGCTTCACGGCTCGACGCCGAGATGGCGAATGTGCGCCACGTGGCGGTGCGCGTGTTCGATCCCACGGGACAACCCATTCGCATCTCGCCGCTGCCGGTCACCCCTGCTTCGGGTGAGACCCGCGAGCGCGCGCCCGACTGGTTCGTGAGATTGGTCCAGCCCGATATTGAGACGCACAGCCTCAACATCGTCGAGGGCGGCCAGCATTTCGCCACCGTTCTCATCACCGGCGTTCCCGACGACGAGATCGCCGAAGCCTGGGAGCTTCTGCAGGTCATGGGCCTTCTGTGGCTCGGCGCCATCGGCCTCATGACCATCGGCCTTTATTTCATCCTTGGCCTCATTCTCGATCCCCTGGCCAAGCTCGCAAGCGGCATGCGAGAATTGGAGGATGGCCACTACGGCTTCCGCCTGCAGCCTCCGCGCGTTCGCGAGCTCGCCGCCATCGCCGGCAATTTCAACACGCTTGCCGCCGCGCTCGACAAGGCCAACGCAGAAAACAGCCGCCTCTATCGCCAGCTCATCGCCGTTCAGGAGGACGAGCGGCGCGAGATCTCTCGCGACCTGCACGACGAGTTCGGCCCCTGCTTGTTCGGCATCATGGCCGGCACCGCGGCGATCGAGCGTCACGCCAAGCATTTGCCGCCGCCCGACGCGGCACCAATCCTCGCCTGCGTGCAGGAAATCGTGCAGGTCTCCGATCACCTCAAGAGCCTGAATCGCGCCCTTCTGAACCGGCTGCGGCCGGTCGCGCTCGGACGGTCCACGCTCGATGAACTGATCACCGAGCTGATTGCGACCTTCAAGCGCCGGCACGGCGACATCCGGTTCGAGCAGGGCCTCCACGATCTTCCCTCGACCTACGGCGAGGCCATCGATCTTGCACTTTATCGCTGCGTTCAGGAGGGCCTGACCAACGCTATCCGGCATGGGCAGGCGATGAACGTCGCCGTCGAAATCTTCGAGAGCCGCGGAGACGCCGGAAGAAGCGTGAACGTCAAGGTCACCGACGACGGCGCCGGCATTCAGCAATCAGCCTCTATGGGCTACGGCCTCTCCGGCATGCGCGAGCGTGTGCGCGTCCTGGCCGGCTCACTGACAATCGAGCCCAATGCACCGCGCGGAACCATCATTTCCGTCGCGATCCCACTTACTGACAAGGAGAAAGCTAAGACAGATGGCCGTGTTCTCTCACACCGGTGAGCCGACTCTCGTTCTCATCATCGACGATCATCCGTTCGTGCTGCAGGGCTGCGCCCGCATTCTCGAAGAGGCGGAAGTTGCGCGTGTCCTTCAATCCAGCGGCCTGGCCGACGGATACAGGCAATATCGTGCCCACCGGCCGCACGTCATCATTGTCGATCTTTCCATCAAGACTGCGTCGCTCGGCGGCCTCTCGTTCGTCCGCCGCCTGCGCCTGCACGACAAGAAAACACCGATCCTCGTGCTCAGCATGCACAGCGATCCGATGATCATCCGGCGCGCGCTCGAAGCAGGTGCCACCGGCTACGTTCTGAAGGATGCTCCGGCGGAGGAGTTTCTGCGCGCGTTCCAGGCTGTGCGCCAAGGCAAGCCCTATCTCAGCCACGAGGTGGCGTCCGAGATCGCATTCAGCGAGACGCTCGCCGCTTCGAGCCCGCTGCAATCGCTCACCGTGCGCGAGCTGCAGACGCTGGCGCTCATCTCCGAGGGCAAATCCTACGGCGACATCGCCGACGAGCTCAGCATCAGCTACAAGACCGTCGCCAACACCACATCACAGATCAAGAACAAGCTCGGTGCGCGAAGCCTGCCGGAGCTGATGCGCATCGCCATTCAGCACTTGCCCGCGCCCTCGAGACGGCGCGGCTGAAGCAGAGGCTAACAAAGCGAGAGGGCAAGCCCTCTCGCTTTTCTTCTTTCTCATTTCACGTTGGCCGGCGGCTTGATGTCGATATCGGTCGGCACGCTGAAGGTGCCGTCGAACAGCCGCTTGTCTGCCGCATCGGCCTTCGTCACGATATTGCGCACAGGCAGTCCGCTTGCCTTGTCGACGTAGACGGTCTGAACGCCGGCGGCAGGCTTGGTATCTGGCGTTGCCGCTTCTGATTTGGCCTTCTCATCCGGCTGCAGGGTGAGCGAGCTCCGATAGACAACATACTTCTTGCCTTCAAACTCCTGCTCGCCGAGACAGTCATAGCTCGCCGTGCTCTTCGTCGGCGCGGCCACCGTCTCCTTGAGCTGCTTGGTAATGACCTCGGCAAAGTTCGCGGGAACCTCTGCCCACCCCTGCCCCTGGTTGGACCAAGCCTTGCCGCCGATCGCGATCATTTCCATCTTCATCGGGGAATTGCCCAGGCTGACGCTCTGATGCATGCTGTCCGGCAGGACGTAGTCGACCGACATGGTGAGCGAGCCCTGCTGCTCGTTGACGATCTTGGTTTCGAGCCTGAAGCCCTTGCCTTCTCTCAGTTTCGAGAAGGCGGCGTCGACCTCGGCCTTGCAGTCGGCGAGAACCGGATTCGAGCCTACGACGAGGGAGCCCACAACGAGGGCTGCTAAGATGCGCACTGGACGTCTCCACTTCACGGATTATTGGTTGGGCCGGGTCATGCCGTGAAAGCGCATGCCAAGTCACGGCACATTTGGCCGGGATTTTGTCCCCGCATGCGCCCGGCGCGGCGATTTCTCATTTCGCCGCCGGCTGCGTGGCAGGACACTCCGGGCCCACATACTTCGCATCCAGCGTGACGCCCATATTGGCAAGCCCTGCGGTCGGCGGATCGAAGGTCATCTTCATGATGCCGCGGTACCAGGTAGTGAAGTCGCCGGTGTAGAGCGTGCTGGTTCTTTCCTCTCCGAGCTTCGTCTTGCACACGACGTTGACGATCACCTGATCGCCCGCGTGCTTGACCTCTGGAGCCGCGCAGTCGCGTCCATCCGCAGGCGCGGCGATGCTGTCGCTCTCGGTGATACACGCTTCGATGGTGCTGGTGCCGAACGCGGGCGCAATGGTCGTGATCTGCCAATGTCCCGGCTTGCGCACCGGCAAACTCTCCGCCGCGGCATGAACCTCGGCGGTGAAAGCAGCTGTCACGGCAGCCAAAACGAGCGCGCATCTCATGGAGCAAGATCCCGGGCAACACGAAAACCAACAGTCTGATTGCGGAAGGATGGCCAGTTTCTCAGCCGCATCGCCGCCCGCATCTGCCTCGGCTCATAGAAACTGGAGCCGCCGCGAAACACACGCAAGCCTTCGGGGCTGTCCTGCTTCGGACAACTCTTTTGTCAACTCTTGGGCCGCCATCGCGTTGGTCCCGATGCGTAGCTTTCGCAATAGAAGTCGGCAACCCATTCCCACGCATTGCCATGCACGTTGTAGAGTCCCCAAGGGATTGGCCTTGAAGCCTTTAACCGGCGCGAAATCCCACGCCATCGAACTCGCTTCCGCAGCCACGACAGCTTGCCATGACTTCGTCGCCGCGTCTCAGCTCGCTGCCCCACCAATACGTCGTCGTTGAACCGGCGCGCGCCGCATACTCCCACTCCGCTTCCGAGGGAAGGCGATAACGGTGCCCAGTCATGTCACTCAGCCACTTGGTGTAGGCGACCGCATCATCCCAGCTCACGCCGACGATGGGCTGATCGTCGCCCCTGATGAACCTGGCGATACTCTTGTAGGTGACGCCGTGTCCCGTTTCGATGTTGTGCTCGCCGCCGGGTTCGAGCCATTCGGGATAGCGGCACGCACTCGCCTTCGCGCAGGCGAGATACTGAGCCGTGCTCACTTCGGTTGCTTCGAGCGCAAACGCCTTGATCGTCACTCCGAATTGCTCCTCGGACGGAAGCCGATCTGGCTCGCTCGCCGGCGAGCCGATCTGGAAGCCCGGTGGCGACGCCGGAATGACGACCATTTCAGGACACGTCGCACCCGCGGCACAATCCCTGAACGGGATGCCATCTCCTGCCACACGGCTCAGACGCTCGGCCGCGTCTTTGGGCCCGGCGACGAATGAAATGGCCGGACCCTCAGCGGCACCACGAGCGACTTCGGCAGAGCCAACCAGCATCGCCAAAAGAGAAAGCCACGAGAGCGAAATCCCGCCGACCAACCGAAAACGCTGCAGCATCCGCCAGGCTCACTGCACCGCGATTTTCTGGCCGTCAGGCCCCATGGCTTCGCCCGCCTTGAGATCTCCGCAGCTCTCGCCGAGATAGCTGCCCGACTGTGTAATGTCGCGCTTGACGATGATCGACTGCTCTTTCGCCTCTGGGTCTGACGTCGAGCTCTTGATCTTGATCTCGAAGGCGGACTTGAAATCACCCTTCATCTCGGTGTGGCTGATCACCAGCCGGCCATTGTACGTGCATTCTCCCTCAGCCGTCGTCACGCCGTCGGCCACCTTGATGTCGTACTTCGCGCAGTTGGCCTTGTGGTCGGCGAGGCTCGCGGCGACGGTGTTCTGCTCCATGCGCTCGTCGATGCACATCTTGAGCGTTTGATCGCGCGGACCATTGCCCTCATCCATCACGGTTTTGAGCTCCCACAGGCCGGGCTTGCGCGCTGGCAATGTGTTTTCTTCCGCACTTGCCGGAGCGACCGCGGTGGAGACAAGAAGGACAGCGACCAACAGAGACGAGCGATGAGTAGAACGACGCATGTGGCGACTCCGGATGCGTAAGAGGGGTGCCTGAAATGCAAAGGCGCCGGGACCATACACGCGCATCGACCTCAGGCAAGGTGAGCTAACGCGAAGGTGATCACGCCCGCTAATTGCGGGAACTAATCCCATTGCCGGGTGGGCAAGTGCCCCTACGATCGCGCAGTCTCAACGCGATTAGAGGTGAACGATGCGGCGCGCGGCTCCTCTCAGACTGGTGATGATGGTTGCTGGCAGCCTCGTCGTCGGGCCTCTTTCATCGGCCGCACAACCGGCGGAAACCAAAGCCGACGCACCAAAACAAGACGGCATCAACCTTGCCGAGCCGCGTCTGACGCTGAAGGGCCATACGCGCGATTTGTGGAGCGCCGTATTCAGTCCCGACGGCAAGCTTGTTCTGACGGCCTCGAGCGATCACACCGCAAAGCTCTGGGATCGCGAGACCGGCAAGGAAATAGCCACGTTGCAGGGCCATACCGAAGGCGTACGCAACGCTGCGTTCACACGCGACGGCCGCGTGATCGCGACGGTCGCGCGTGACGGCACCGGCCGCCTGTGGGACGGCGAAACCGGTGCACCGAGAGCGACGCTCACCGGCCACGAGGCCATGATCGAGGCGGTGGAGTTCAGCCCCGACGGCTCCCGCGTGGTGACAGGCTCGCTCGATGGAACAGCGCGCGTCTGGGACGTGAGCAGCGGCAAGTTGCTGCTCACCCTCAAAGGCCATGAAGGGAATGTAGCAACGGCGGAGTTCAGCCGCGACGGCAAGCGCATCGCAACGGGCTCGCATGATCGCACGGCTCGCATCTGGGACGCCGAGACCGGCGAACTCATCATCGCGCTGCCCGAGCACGGCGGCATGGTGACGAGCGCCTCGTTCAGTCCGGACGGAACGCGCGTCGTCACCAGCGCGAGCGACAAGCTGGCCCGCATCTGGGACGCAAAGACAGGGCAGTTGCTGGTGACGCTGCAGGGCCATGCGCGCGGCGTGCTGCGTGCGATGTTCGACGCAACGGGCACCCGCGTCTATACGGCGTCCAGCGACAAGACTGCCAAGCTTTGGGACGCAGCGACGGGATCGGCACTGGCGACCTTCACCGGCCACACCCGCTATGTCATGCGCCTGGCTCTGAGCCCGAACGGCGCCCTGCTGGTTACAAGCTCACACGATAAGACCGCGCGCGTCTGGGACGCCAAGACCGGCGCCCTCCTGGCCACACTCTCCGGCCATGCCATGGAGGTGGAGGACGCCGAGTTCTCGCCGGACGGCCGCGAGGTCGTCACCGCATCCTACGACGGGAAGGCCCGGCTCTGGGACGTGTCGCAGTTCGCCAATCCAGGCAACGCGGAAGCTAAATCGCAGCCCTGACCAACGTTCGGCCTCCCCCCAACAACCCGGATTTTCAGGAAATTTTCCTGAGCTATACTCGGCAGCGAGTCCCTGTCTGAGCCGAGGCCGCCATGCGCTATCGCCTGAGCTTTGCGCTTATCCTCGCCGCCGCCTTTGCGGCTCCGGCCGCACATGCCGAATGGGGCGCCAAGGAGAACATCGCCGCCGCGGCGCTCGCGAATGCCTTCGTCGAACCGCAAGCCAGGTCGGATGTCCCGCAGGCTCCAGGTATCAGCGTCGCGGTGAGCCGCAACGGCGAGGTTGTCTATTCGGCCGGCTTTGGTGAAGCGCGCCCATCGGTTTCGGCAACCGCTGAGACCGTTTATCAGGTCGGCTCCATCAGCAAGCAGTTCACGGCGGCAGCCGTGCTGTCGCTCATCGAGAGCGGCACACGCATCGAGAAAAGCGGCGCCGCGCTCACACTGGATACGCCGGTTGCCGACATCATACCCGGCGCAACGGCATGGACGATCGAGGGCGGCCCGCCGATCACGGTGAAGCATTTGCTGTCGATGACGTCCAACCTCCCGAATTTCACTCGGCGGCCGCCGCAGGATATCGATCCCTGGGGTGCGGTTCCCGCGCCGCGCCTGCTCGATGCTCTGACTCACCTCAGGCCCAACGGCTATCCGGATTCATTCGAGTACTCCAACACGAGCTATTTCCTGCTGGCCGAGCTCATCGAGAGCCCGCTGCTCGAACGCGGACCTCGCGATTACCGGAATGTCGTAAAATCAGCGGTATGGGACAAAGCGGCTCTCGCCAGCACGGGCTTCCGCGACGAAGCGCGGTTCTTCGATCGTTTCGCAGCCCCACACTACAAGCGGCGCCCTGCATTCCTGATGTCGGATTGGCTGAAGGGCAGCGGCGACGCGGCAAGCACGGTGCTCGACCTGCAGACGTGGAACAGGGCACTCATATCGGGAGCCATCGTTCGAAAGCCGCTGCTCGATGAGATGTTCTCTGAGAACGCGCGCGTGGACGTCTGGACCTGGTACGGCATGGGCTGGTTCATCGCGCGGAAGGACGGCGTCGATTACTTCACCCACTCAGGATCGGTCCCCGGCTACACCGCCTACAGCCTCATCGCGCATGTATCTCAAGGGAACTGGGCTTCAGTCACGATCCTCACGAACAGCGACGGTGTCGAAGGACTCGATGAGCTTGCGCAAGCTCTCGCGCAGATGGCGCTTAGCGATTCTGATGGCCTGCATCTCTCGAAAGACTGACGTCGAATTCTTCCGGATCGTTCTCCGATCCCGTCGATATGCGTGATTTTTTCCCGATAAATTCCTCGCTCGCAACGCAACATTATCACGTTCCAGTGAACGGGAACATTTGCTGGTCGGTTTGGGAAATCATCCCGTAGCGAGTTGCGAACTTCAAACCTAGGCTTTTTTCCGTCCAGACCGAGAAGAACTCCCGTTCGCGAAAAAGAATGGGACGCCTTCCTGGCCTTGGATGGGTTCAATGGCGGCTACCGCCTGTCAGGGGACCACAGGCAACAACCCGATCAGATTTCAGTGCTCCGCCCATCGTGTGACGGAGCTTCTGCTTAGACGTCACGACACAGCCGCTCTGTTTGCTCTCCAGCAGCACACCTGCCGGAGCGAGTGGATGCTGTTGTCAAAAAAGAACGTCGGGGTGCCGGAGAAGACGAGCTCTGCAAGCGTGGATCTCGAAATTCAAAAAGACCGAGGAGGAAATCGTTATGGCTAGTCGAATGCGCAGCCTGCTTGCAGGCGGCCTAATCGCGCTATTTACGGGATACGCAGTCCCAGCGCTCGCCAACAGCGAGGTCGAGAAGCGCGCTGCAAATCCCGACACCTGGGGAGCACCGGGTCGCGACAATAAGCTGACGCGTCACAGCCCGCTCAACGACATCAACAGCCGGCAACGTCTGCGAAACTTCAGATGGCATGGTCGCAGTCGACCGGCGCGCTGCGCGGCCACGAAGGCCAGCCTCTGGTGATCGAGGACGTCGGCGGCAAGCCGATGATGTTCTTCGTCTCGGGCTGCCCCGAACATGGCGCAGTGCAACATCGCCCAGGGTCTCGACCTCTCGGATCCCGACAATCCGAAGCAGATCTGGAACTACGTCAAGAAGACCGATCGCGATGAATCGGCCGTGCCGCGCGCCTGCTGCGACACGGTCAACCGCGGCCCCGCCTACGCCGACGGCAAGCTCGTGTTACGGCACGCTCGACGGCTTCGTGATCGCCCTCGACGCTGCAGACTGGCAAGGAAGCCTGGGTCGTCAAGCACGCCTGGCCCGAGAAGGGCGAGACCATCACGTACGCTCCGCTCATCGCCGAGAACCTCGTCATCATCGGCTTCGGCGGCGACGAGTTCGCAGCCCGCGGCCGCGTCACGGCCTACGACCTCAACGACGGCAAGAAAGTGTGGGAGTGCCATTCGACCGGCTCCGACAAGGACGTCTGCCTGACGGCCGACACCAACAAGGCCAACCCGCACTACGGCACGGCCGGCACGGATCTCGGCATCAAGACGCACCTCGGCGAGGACTACAAGATCGGCGGCGGCGCGGCCTGGGGCTGGTTCAGCTACGATCCCGAGCTGAAGATGGTCTACTACTCGACCGGCAACCCCGGTCTGTGGAGCCCGTCTTATCGCTGCACGAAGAAGACGCACGAAGAGTGCAACACGGGCGAGTTCGACAACAAGTGGTCGATGACCATTTTCGCCCGCAAGGTCGACACCGGCGAAGCCGTCTGGGCCTACCAGATGACGCCCTTCGACCAGTGGGACTATGACGGCGTCAACGAGAACATGCTCACGGACATGGACATCGACGGCAAGAAGGTCAAAGCGCTCGACGCACTTCGACCGCAACGGCTTCGCCTACGTCCTCGACCGCACCGAACGGCACGCTGCTTCGCGCCAACAAGTACGTCACCGCCGACTGGGCCGAGAAGATCGACCTCAAGACCGGTCGTCCCGTCAAGGTGCGCGAGCACTCGCCGCTCGAGCGTGGCCGCAACGTCGCTGCCTGCCCGTCGGCCATGGGCGGCAAGGACCAGCAGCCCTGCTCGGTCGATCCCAAGGAGCCGAACAAGTTCTACTGCCCCACCAACAACTGGTGCATGGAGCTTGAGCCGCAGGAGCGCACGCACACGCAACAGGGCACGGTCTATGTGTTCGCGAACGTGTACATGTTCCCGGAGAAGCCCGGCATCGACCGGCAAGATCAAGAAGTTCGACGTGCTGACCGGCAAGACGGACTGGGAGATCCCGGATCCAGTATCCGAACTGGGGCGGCACGCTGGTAACCGACGGCGGCCTGATGTTCTACGGCTCGCTCGGCGGTGACTTCCGCGCCGTCGACCGCAAGACCGGCAAGGTGCTGTGGGAGCCGCAAGCTCGCCTCCGGCATCATCGGCAACCCGATCACCTACAAGGTGAAGGGCAAGCAGTACGTTTCCATCCTGTCCGGCATCGGCGGCTGGATCGGCGTGCCCGTGACCGCTGGCCTCGATCTCAACGACAAGTTCGGTGCGATCGGCGCGACGGCGATGACCAAGGCTGCCAACCTCGACAAGATCCCGCAGGCCGGCACGCTCTTCACCTTCCGCGTCATGGACTAACGGATAGACGCGCACACACAGCAAGGATGGCTCCCGGCGTCATGCCGGGAGCCGTTGCAGCTTCACGGCAATTCAAAGGCTCGACCACATGAGATTCGGGTTCGTGCGTGAGGGAGCGCTTGCGCTTCACGTCCTGCTAGGCGTCATCGGGGCTGGTGGCGCACTCGCCCAAACAGCACCTGGAAATACCGCAGCCACCGACAAGGCCGCACGCCGCCTCGAAGCTGCGCTTGCGAGGCTGGAAGCGCAGATCCCACTCACGTCCGCTGACCACACGGCGCTGAAGAAGGCCGCCCTCGAGCGGCGTATCCCGTCTCTGCGGGTGTGTGGCGACCCCGGCAACCTTCCGCTATCCGACATCAACAGAGCCGGCTACCAGAACAAGATCATCGAAATGGTCGCGGCCGAAATGGGCACCAGCGTCACCTATTTCTGGCGCCCCTATCTCGAGCGCGGCATCACGCGCCAGACCTTCGAAAGCGGCGATTGCGACGTTCTTCTCGATCTCCCCATCGGCTTCGAGCGCGTGCTGACGACGGAACCCATCTATCGCACGACCTACGTGCTCGCCTACCGCAACGACCGCGGCCTCAACATCGAGAACCTCGACGATCCGAAACTGAAGGACCTGTCGATCGGCACCTTCCAGACTTCGGGCCTGCGCGCGGCGCTGGTCAAGCGCGGCATCCAGAAAAACATCAGCCTGCACGTGCTGAGCCACAACGCCGACCTCAACCCCGAGAACCAGCCCTACAAGCAGGTCGAGCAGGTCGTCCAAGGCAAGCTGGACGTGGCGGGCGTCTGGGGGCCCTTCGCCGGCTGGATGAAGGCGCAGGGCGCGCCTCTTGTCGTCGCACCGGTGAACCTGTGGGAGGACGAAATCCCGCTCGAGTTCGATCTCGCCATCGGCCTCAGGAAATTCGACTGGGTGCTGAAGTACAAATTTGACTTGGCCCTCGAAGCGCGCAAGGCCGACATCGACAAGATCCTGCATGACTACGGCGTGCCTCTTGGTGCAGTGCAGCCGTTGCTTCGTCCCCGGTGATTTGCCGTCGCACGGCATCTACACGATGCCGGTGCCGGAGGTGGCCGACAACGCGCAGGATAAGGCGTCGCCCGACCAGAAAGTCACCAGAGAAAGGCTCGAAGCCTGGCTCAAGGACGGCGCCGACCTCAATCAGGAGCTGTCGAATGCGGTCCTGGCCGGAGACGTGGCCCGCATCACTTTCCTTGTCGAGAAGGGTGCCGACGTCAACAAGCGCGATGCGCAGGGCTATACCGCCTTGCAGTCCGCCGCCCGCAACCGCCGCGCCGAGCTGATCTCCGTCCTGCTCGCCCACAAGGCCGACGCCAACCTTCGCGATGTCGACGGCTATACGGCCCTGCACCATGCCGTTCTGCGCAATCATCCCAAATCCGTGAGGGCCCTCGCCCAGCGCGGAGCCGATCTCTCCGCCACGACGCCGACAGGCTATACGCCCCTCGCGCTCGCCATCATCGAGGACCAGTACAAGGCTGCAATGGTCCTGATCGAGGCCGGCGCACCCGTCGACACCGCCGTCGGCGATACGCAGCTAACGCCTCTGATGCTGACCGCAGGCAAGGAAACCCGGCGCCTGTCCCTGGCTGCCGGCATCTCCCGCGTCGAAAAGCTCAATCCGCAGGATCCTGGGCAGCTCGAGGTCGCGAAGGCCCTCCTCGACCGCGGCGCCAAGGTCAACGCCGTCAGTGCATCAGGCGTCACGGCGCTGCTGCTCGCGGCCGCCCATAACAACGCGCCGATCGTAGGTCTTCTCGCCGAGTCGGGAGCGGACAAGTCCGCCAAGACGCATGACGGCTTCACCGCCGAGGACCTCGCGCGCCAGAACGGCAACTCCGCAGTCGTGAGTCTCCTCACTCTGCTGGGACAAGCCGGCAGCAACTGAGGAACAAGCCGCAGCCGAATTCGGGAAAAACGTCCAATCGCAATGGGGGTAACTAAGCAGAGCCGGAATTGCGCGGCCACTTTTGCGCGGAGGTCACGCCGCGCGCGACGACAACATCTTAAACGGGAGAGAAACACACGTGTTTAGAAATGTAATGCCACTTTGCCTCGCCGCATGCCTCGGCGTCGCGACCCTCTTCGCCGTGTCGGATTTGCAGTGCGGAAGATCCTAAGCCAGCCGACCCCGCCGCTGCGGCGCCCGCAGCCGCGCCGGGAGCACCTGTCGAGGCGCCAAAAGACGCCGCTGCCGCTGCCGCGATGCCGGCTACCGCCGTGACCAATAAATCTCCCGTCGACGTCGTCGCCGCCCATCCGCTCGGATCCATGAAGAACCCCTACACCGACGATCCCGTCAAGATCGAGGAAGGCAAGAAACTCTACTTCTCCTACAGCTGCAACGGCTGCCATGGCGGCGGCGGCGGCGGCGGCATGTGCCCGCCACTGACCAACGACGTGTGGGTCTACGGCAGCGGCGACGACATCCTGTTCCGCCTCATCACCGAGGGCAGTCAGGATCTTCAGAAGAACTACAGCTTGAAGCGCAAGGGTTCGGAGGGCGTGGTCGGCCCAATGCCGCCGTTCGGCTCTCTCGTGAAAAGCGACGACGAGATGTGGAAGATCATCGCCTACATCCACACGCTCTACAAAGGCAACAGACGGACCTGGTAATTGCCGCACGTGATGCGTTGCTTTGCAATGATAGGACAGCTCGTGGGGCCGGCGCTTGCCGGCCTCGCCATCACCGCAATGCTTTCACTTGGCTCCGCCTGGAGCCAGGAAGACGGTGCGCCCGCTGTCGATAGCTCCACGGCTCCGCAGCTCACGATCAAGATCGCCTACCTCGGCAAAGCTTACCAGGAAGTCGAGCCGCTCTCGCTTCTCGACAAGATCTATACCGACAAGGGCATCCAGGGCGCGCGCATCGGCTTGTCCGAGAACAACATGACCGGGCGGCTCATCGGGCAGCACTACGAGCTCGTCGAAGCCATCATCCCCGAGCAAGACGATATCGCGGCCAAAGCGCGTGAGCTGCTCGCCTCTGGTGTCACGCCTGATCGTGGCCGACCTCGAACCTGCCGATCTCCTCACCGTCGCCGATCTGCCCGAGGCCAAGGACGCCATCGTCTTCAACATTCGCTCCAGCAACGACCAGCTGCGCCTGCAGAACTGCCGCAGCAATGTGTTTCACATCCCGCCGAGCTGGGCCATGCGCGCCGATGCGCTGGCGCAATATCTCATCTGGAAGAAGTGGCGCCGCTGGGTGCTGATCGCGGGCAAGCGGCCCGCCGACAAGGACTATGCGGCTGCCATCCGCCGCGCCGAGAAGCGCTTCGGCGCCAAGATCGTCGCCGAGCGCACCTATGCCTACGACGGCGGCTCGCGCCGCACCGACACCGGGCATCAGCAGATCCAGACGCAAATGCCGATGCTGACGCAGAGCCTTCCCGCTCACGACGTGATCATGGTCGCCGACGTGGAAGAAAGCTTCGGCGACTACCTTCTCTTTCGCACCGCCGAGCCGCGCCCGGTCGCTGGCACGCAGGGGCTCATCGCGGTCTCCTGGCATCGCTCCTACGAGGAGTACGCAGGCACGCAAATGCAGAACCGCTTCGAAAAGAAAGCCGGACGCATCATGACGGAGCGCGACTATACCGCCTGGCTGGCCGTACGCACCTTCGGCGAGGCCGTGACACGCACCGCCAAATCCGACCCGAAGCGCTGCGCGCCTACATGCTGTCCGACCAGTTCGAGGTCGCGGGCTTCAAAGCCCAGGGCATGAACTTCCGCCACTGGGACCGCCAGCTGCGCCAGCCGATCCTGCTCGCCGGGCCGCGCGCGCTCGTCTCGATCTCTCCGCAGGAAGGCTTCCTGCATCCCAAATTTCTCACCGACACGCTCGGCTTCGACGAGCCGGAGTCGGCCTGCCGGCAACGCAACTGATCAAAAAGAAGTGTGAGGTCCGTCGATGAAGTTCATTCCCGCATTCGCGCCGCTGGCAGTGCTTTGCTTCACCTGGAGCGGCGCGGCGGCCTCGACCGCCTTCATCAGCAACGAGAAGGACAACACCGTCACCGTCCTCGATACCGTAGCCGGCAAGGTCATCAAGACCATCCCCGTCGGACAGCGTCCGCGCGGCATGGTGCTGACACCGGACTTCAAGGAGCTCATCGTTTGCGTCGGCGACGACAACCGCATCGACATCATCGACACCGAGACGCTCGAGGTCACGGCCTCGCACGAGACATCGGGACCGGACCCCGAGCTGCTCGACGTCGATCACAAGGGCGAAACGCTCTACGTCGCCAATGAGGACGACGGCATGGTGACCGTCCTTGGCATCGACGGCTCCCCGAAGGCCGAAATCCAGATCGGCGTCGAGCCCGAAGGCATGTCGGTTTCGCCCGATGACAGCATGGTCGTTGCCACCTCGGAATCGACGAGCATGGCGCATTTCATCGACACGAAGACTCTCAAGGTCGTGGCCAACGTGCTGGTCGATACGCGCCCGCGCGTCGCGTTGTATACGGCCGACGGAAAGGAAGTCTGGGTCACCGCCGAGGTGGGCGGCACGGCAGCGGTGATCGACGCCGCGACGCGCAAGGTGAAGCACCGGATCACGTTTCAAATTCCAGGCGTCAGGCCCGAGCTCATCCAACCCATGGGCGTGCAATTCACGCTCGACGGCACGCGCGCGGTCGTCGCGCTCGGCCGCGCCAACCGGCTCGCGGTCATCGACACGTCGACATATGAGGTCCTGAACTATATCCTCGTCGGCCAGCGCCCCTGGCACATCGCACTCAGCGCCGACGGCTCGAAACTCTATTCCGCCAATGGCCTGTCGAATGATCTGACCATCGTCGACACCAAGACCTGGAACCCCGAGAAATCGATCCCCGTCGGCCGTCTGCCCTGGGGCATCGTCCTTAAGCCATGACGGACCGCGCCACAGATGCTGGCTTTTTGGATTTCCGCGGCCGCTGGCGGGGCGTCGGCACACTGCGCCACCGGCTGCTTCTGCTCGTCGCGCTGGTTCTCGCCTCGAGCGTGGCAGTCGGCACGGTTCTGGCTTACTGGCGCGCCACGACCAAGGTGCAGACGGAATTGCACGCTGCTCTCATCGTCGGCGAGCAGATCGTCACCGACGCCGTAAAGGAGCTCGATCGCGCTCCGAACCCCTATCAGCTCATTCCTTCCGTGATCGAGCGCTTCAGCGGTGGCCGCCACCTGCGTGTCGCACTGATGGACCGCGAAGGCCGCGAGATCGCCGTATCTCGCCTTGCCATGCCCGATGACCCAGCGCCCGAGTGGATCTACGCAGCGCTACGCGGCAATCCGGAAACGGCGCGAGTTGCATTGCCCGATAAAATCCGTGGTTACGGAAGCTTCCTGATCGAGGCCGATCCCAGGAACGAAGTCCAGGAGTTCTGGGAGGAGCTGCGCTACGGCCTGTTCGTTCTCGCCGCCCTCGCCGTGCTGGTGCTGGCCGCAATCTATTGGACTCTCGGCTACGAGCTTCGGCCACTCAACGATCTGCGCAATGCCTTCACCAAGATCGCGGCCGGAGACTTCACGGTGCGCCTCGCCGACGCCGGGTCCGGCGATCTCACCATCGTCAATCACGGCTTCAACGAGATGGCCGCCCGCCTCGAGCAATCCGAGGAGGCCAACACACGCTTGCAGATCCAGCTCGCCAACGCCCAGGACGAGGAACGCACCCAGCTCGCGCGCGACCTTCACGACGAGATCGGCCCTCTGCTGTTCTCGCTTGGCCTTGATGCCGCCGCCGTGCAGCAGGCTTTGGGCGAAAGCGCCAGCCGCGAGGTACAGGAGCGCCTCGAGCAGATCCGCGAAGCCGTTCGCATCAGTCAACGAACAGTTCTCGACATCCTCGGACGGCTCAGAACGGGAAGCGTGGAGGACCTTGGTCTTTACGCAGCAATCACACGCCTCATCGAATTCTGGCACACGCGCCATCCGCATCTCGAGATAGACGTCGACATTCCCGAGAACGGCGTCGGCATCGATCTTGACGCCATCGTCTATCGCGTCGTGCAGGAGAGCTTTAGTAACGCCGTTCGCCACGGCGCGACGAGCCGCGTCGAGATCTCAGTCGTAACGAAGCCGAATGGCTCGGTCGAAGTGACAGTTGTCGACGATGGTGGCGGCCTCAAATCGTTGAAAGCCGGGCACGGCATCACCGGCATGCGCGAGCGCGTCGCATCGCGCAATGGAACGCTGTCGGTGGGCAATCGCCCCGACGGCAAGGGAACTCTCGTGCATGCCGTGTTTCCTGCTCCCTTGCATGAGGCTTTCGGCGCGCAACAGAACGTGGGTGTGGCATGAAAATACTCCTCGTCGATGATCATTCCCTCGTGCGCCAGGGCGTCCGGCGCCTGCTCGCTGCAATACCCGACGCCGAAATACTCGAGGCGGCGACAAGCCACGAGGCCCTTGCTCAATTCCGCCAGGCGAAGCCCGACATCGTCCTTCTCGATATCAGTCTCGCGGGTGCATCCGGGCTCGAGCTCTTGAAGCGGCTATTGATCGAAAACCCCAACGTAAAGGTTCTCATGCTGAGCATGCACGCGGAGGCTCAATATGCTGCCCGCGCGCTTCAGGCAGGCGCACGGGGCTACATCTCGAAGGGCGCCTCCGCGGAAGAGCTGATCTTGGGCGTGCAACGCGTCGCCGAGGGCAAGAAATATGTCGAGCGCGAGATCGCGACCGATCTCGCCATCAAGCAGTTCTCCGGCGATGGCGACGTGCTCGACCGGCTATCGATGCGTGAGATGGAAATTCTGCGGCTGCTGGGCGAAGGCAAAAGCATGATGACCATCGCCAACACTCTGGGCGTCGCCTACAAAACCATCGCGAATTCCTGCTCGACCATGAAGACGAAGCTCGCCGTCGAGCGAACCGCCGACCTGATCCGCATGGCGATCGAGATGAAAAAGAGTTAAGGGCCGAAACTCCCATTCGATCAGGAACCTTCTCACGCAAACTCAGGAAGTCATCCCGTGGCGGCGTCTAGCGCCCGCGCCTAGGGTCCCTTTGCCACACTTTGCGGAGGGTGGCGTGAAATGCGGTTCCTCCTGCCTTTCTCGCCACCTTCCGCGCTTTTACCGCTGGTCGGACATTCAAAAAAGCCGACGGCGGTAGCGAGTGGGGCGCTCGCGAAATTTATGTGGTCGCGCCGCCCAACGGCGCGCCGGATACGTTTTCCGGCATCGCTGGCGCTTGCCTCGGCAGATAGGAGAGGAAGCAAAATGATCTTCAGGACGAAACTCCTGGCGGTAACGGGACTCGCGGCGATGTTGTTCGCCGGCGCGATACCCTCGTACGCCAACGATGAAATCGAAAAGCGGGCGGCAGACCCGAACATGTGGCCGGCGCCCGGACGCGACAACAAGCTGACGCGCCATTCGACGCTTGAAGGACATCAACACCGAGAACGTCGCGCAAGCTGCAGTACGTCTGGTCGCAGTCGACCGGCGCGCTGCGCGGTCACGAAGGCCAGCCGGTCGTCGTCGAGCACGACGGCAAGCCGATGATGTACTTCTCGTCGGGCTGCCCGAACATGGCCCAGTGCAACATCGTGCAGGCCCTCGATCTCACGGATCCGGACAATCCCGTCCAGATCTGGAACTACGTCAAGAAGACCGATCGCGATGAATTGGCCGTGCCGCGCGCCTGCTGCGACACCGTCCATCGCGGCGTCAACTATGCCAACGGCAAGGTCATCTACCACACGCTCGACGGCTTCGTGATCGCGCTCGACGCGACCACGGGCAAGGAAGTCTGGGTCGTGAAGCACGCTTACCCGGAGAAGGGCGAGACCATCACCGGTCCGACGCTCATCGCCGAGAACCTCGTCATCGCCGGCTTCGGCGGCGACGAGTTCGCGGCCCGCGGCCGCCTGACCGCCTACGACATCGAGACCGGCAAGGTAGTGTGGAACTGCCACGCGACCGGCCCCGACAAGGACGTCTGCCTGACGCCCGACACCAACAAGGCCAACCCGCACTTCGGCACGGCCGGCACCGACATCGGCGTCACCTGCTATCCCGACACCAACGGCGGCGAGTGGAAGATCGGCGGCGGCTCGCTACTGGGCCTGGGGCAGCTATGACCCCGAGCTCAAGCTCGTCTTCTGGTCGACCGGCAACCCCGGCCACTGGAGCCCCAGCTATCGCTGCGGCGACAAGACCCACGACGAGTGCAACACCGGCAAGTGGGACAACAAGTGGTCGATGACCATTTTCGCCCGCAAGGTCGACACCGGCGAGGTCGTCTGGGCCTATCAGATGACGCCGTTCGACCAGTGGGACTATGACGGCGTCAACGAGAACATCCTCACCGACATGGACATCGACGGCAAGAAGGTCAAAGCGCTCGACGCACTTCGACCGCAACGGCTTCGCCTACGTCCTCGACCGCACGAACGGCACGCTGCTGCGCGCCAACAAGTTCGTGACCGTCGACTGGGCCGAGAAGGTCGATCTCAAGACCGGCCGTCCGATCAAGGTGCGCGAGCACTCGCCGTTCGAGATCGGCCGCAACACTCCGGCTTGCCCGTCGGCCATGGGCGGCAAGGACCAGCAGCCGTGCTCGGTCGATCCCAAGGAGCCGAACAAGTTCTACTGCCCCACCAACAACTGGTGCATGGAGGACGAGCCTCAGGAGCGCACGCACACGCAGCAGGGCACGGTCTACGTGTTCGCCAACGTGTACATGTATCCTGAGAAGCCCGGCATCTCCGGCAAGATCAAGAAGTTCGACGTCGCTGACCGGCAAGACCGATTGGGAAATCCCGGATCCGTATCCGAACTGGTCGCGGCACCATGGTCACCGACGGCGGCCTGATGTTCTACGGCTCCAACAGCGGCGACTTCCGTGCTGTCGATCGCAAGAGCCGGCAAGGTCCTGTGGCAGCAGCAAGCTCGGCTCCGGCATCATCGGCAACCCGATCACCTACAAGGTGAAGGGCAAGCAGTACGTGTCGATCTTCGCCGGTCTCGGCGGCTGGATCGGCATTCCCGTCACCGCCGGTCTCGACATGGACGACAAGTTCGGCGCGATCGGTGCGACGGCGATGGCCAAGGCTACCGGGTCTCGACAAGATCCCGCAGGGCGGCGTCCTCTACACCTTCCGCGTCTACGAGTGACGTTACACCACCTGAGCGAAACAGGCGTCCGGCTCTGCAAAGAGCCGGGCGCCATCTCCGTTTGTAACGACCCAAGCAGGGTGGCGATTGCATGCGTCCTTCGAAGCTCGTTCTCCTGGCCACGGCCGCCTCATCTACTCGCAGGACCGGCAGCTGGTCGCGATCTGAGTTATCTGAAATCCACGCCCTATGAGCAGCTGACCGCCGGCGGAGCTGACCGCCGCCAAGCAAGCCGCCAAGACCGCACGTCGTGCCTCGGCTCGTCGGTCTGCGCCGATCCCGGCAACATGCCGCTGTCCAACAACAAGCAGCAGGGCTTCCAGAACAAGATCATCGACGCGGTCGGCCGAAGATGGGCACGCACGTCAGCTTTTTCTGGCGCCCCTACCTGGAGCGCGGACTGACGCGCGAAACGTTCGCCAACGACGAATGCCATATCCTTCTCGACATGCCGTCGGACTCTTCGAGCGTCCTGACGACGACGCCCGATCTATCGCTCCACCTACGTGTTCGCCTATCGCACCGACAAGCACTCGACTTCAAGAGCCTCGACGATCCGCGGCTCAAAGAAGCTGAAGATCGGCACCTTTCAGCACTCGGCCATCCGCGAAGCCTTGCGCGCCCGCGGCATCAAGGAGGACGTGGAATCACTCATCGTCACTGCCGACGCCGACCTGCGGCCCGAGAACCAGCCGTGGCGCCAGGTGCAGCAGCGTCGTCGACGGCGAGCTCGACGTTGTCGGCGTCTGGGGCCGTTCGCGGGTTGGGTGAAGAAGCGAAGGCGCGCCGATCACGTTCAGCCGGCCAACCTCATGGACAGACCATCCCGCTCGAGTTCTCGCTCGCCTGGGGCGTGCAGAACACCGACGTCGTGCTGAAGCTCAAGATCGATCTCGCCCTCGAAGAGCGCCAGAAGGACGAGATCGCCGCGATCCTCACTGACTATGGCGTGCCGCTGGTCCAATGCTGCAGCTGCGTCGTCGCCGGCGACCTCCCTCGCATGGCGCCTACGAGGAAGCGCGCGCCAAGGTCTACGAAGACCGCTTCATCAAGCCGGCGCAGCCGCACAGCACTCTCGGCCGCCGCCACGCCCGATCAGATCGTGACCCGCGAAAGGCTCGAGGCCTGGCTCAAGGAGGGCATCGACGTCAACTCGGAGCTGATGAACGCCATCGCTGCCGGAGACAACGATCGCGTCTCGTTCCTCATCGAGAAAGGCGCCAGGGTCAACGAGCGTGATGGCATCGGCCACCTGCCCTTGCAGTCGGCCGCCAGTCAGCGCGTGTCGAAGATCGTCGAGATCTTGATCAAGGCCGGCGCCGACGTGAATGCGCGCGACAGTGACGGCATGACGGCACTGCTGCACGCCGTCAACGTCAATCACGTTCCCTCGATCGAGATCCTGGCGGCAAACGGTGCCGATCTCGAAGCCGGCACTGAGAAGGGTCACACTCCGCTCGAGATCGCCATGGCCGACGGCAAGTTCTTCGCCGCCAAGGCCCTGATCGATGCCGGCGCCAAGATCGACATTGCGAACGGGCCGGAGCAGCTCACGCCGCTCATGGTGACAGCGACGCAGTTGCAGCCGCAGAAGCGCCTGAACCAGATCTCGGGCGGCCCGACGCCGCTCGTGCTGGCCCAGGAGCTGATCAAGCGCAAAGCCGACGTCAATGCCGTCACCAAGGACGGCGTGACCGCGCTCATGATTGCAGCCGGTCACAACAACGCGCCGATGATCGGATTGCTTCTGCGCTCCGGTGCGGACGCATCCAAGAAGACCAGAGACGGCAAGACCGCCCTCGACGTCGCCTTGGCTGCCGGTAACGACGCAGCCGCACAAGCGCTCAAGTTCCTCGTCGGCGCGGCCCCAAAACCGGTAATCGCCCCGTGATGCGACTCCTCGTTCTAATCGCTCTTTGCTTCGTCACCGGCATTGCGGATCTGTACGCGGCGCCCGAGAAGCGCGCCATCGACATCGTCTATCTCACACGCGCCTATGCGGAACCGCTGCCGCTCTCGCTCGTCGAGCCCGTCGTCACCGATGCCGGCATTCAAGGGGCGCGGCTCGGCATTTCCGATAATCTCACGACAGGGCGCTTCCTCGGCCACGACTACAAGCTCATCGAGAGCAAAGCTGAGGACCGCGACAGCCTTCTCGACGCGGCGCGCAAGCAGATAGCAGACGGCCACAGGTTCTTCGTCGCCGATCTCGAGCCGGAGGACCTCCTCGCCGTTGCCGACCTGCCCGAGGCCAAGGACAGCATCTTTCTCAATGTGCGCTCGAGCGACGACGCCCTCCGCGGCGCCCACTGCCGCCACAACGTCTTCCATGTGGCACCGAGCTTCGCCATGCGTGCCGACGCGCTCGGGCAATATCTCGCCTGGAAGAAATGGCGCAAATGGCTCGTACTCATCGGGGACCAGCCTTCGAACCAGGGCTATGCCGCCGCAATCCAGCGCGCCGCCACTCGCTACGGCGCCAAGATCGTCGACGAGCGCAAACTCCATTTCGATCCCGGCAACCGCCGATCGGAAACAGGCCATCAGCAGATCCAGACGCAAATCCCGATGCTCACGCAGAACGCGCCCGAGCATGATGTCGTGTTCGTCGCCGACAATGACGAAACATTCGGCGAATACCTCATGTGGCGCACCGCAGCCGCCAAACCCGTGGTCGGCACGCAAGGCCTCGTCGCCGTCGCCTGGCATCGCTCCTTCGAGCAGTACGGTGGCATGCAGTTGCAGAACAGGTTCCAGAACTTCGCCAAGCGCATCATGACCGAGCGCGATTATCTCGCCTGGCTCGGCGTCAGGATCTTCGGCGAGGCCGTAACGCGCTCCGCCAAGAGCGACGCCGCAGGGCTGTACGCATTCCTGCTGTCACCGAAATTCGGCATCGCCGCCTTCAAGGGACAGGCTCTGAGCTTCCGCCCCTGGGACCAGCAGCTGCGCCAGCCCATCCTCCTCAGTGGGCCGCGCGCGCTCGTTTCGATGTCGCCGCAGGACGGCTTCCTGCACGAGAAGTTCATCACCGACACGCTGGGCTACGACCAGCCCGAAACCCAATGCAAGCTGACAGACTGACGAGGACGAAACCGATGCCACACGCGCTGACGCGAGCCCTTCTCATCTCCCTCCCGCTCATCTCTGCCGATGTTGCTGGCGCCGGAGAGATCTTCGTCTCGAACGAGAGCGACAACACCGTGACCGTGCTCGACATCGACACGCTCAAGGTCATCAAGGTGATCCCGACCGGCAAGCGTCCGCGTGGCATCATCATCACCCCCGACTACAAGGAAGTGATCGTCTGCATCGGCGACGACAACCGGCTCGACATCATCGACGCTGAGAAGCTCGAGGTAACCAAATCCTACCCCGCCTCGGGCCCGGATCCCGAGCTGCTCGCCATCGACGCCAAGGGCGAGCGCATCTATGTCGCCAACGAGGACGACGGCCTCGTCACCGTGGTCGAGCGGCACACGGGCAAGGTGCTGGCGGAGATCCCGGTCGGCGTCGAGCCCGAGGGCATGGCCGTGTCACCTGACGGCAAGATCGTCGTCAACACGTCCGAGCAGACCAGCATGGCGCATTTCATCGACACGGCGACCAACGAGGTGCTCGCCAATGTCCTTGTCGATACGCGCCCGCGCGTCGCCGAATACACGCGCGACGGCAAGGAGGTGTGGGTGTCGGCCGAGATCGGCGGCACGGTGTCGATCATCGATGCCAAGACGTTCAAGATCACCAAGAAGCTGACGTTCGATATCCCGGGCATCCGCCCCGAGCTCATCCAGCCCATGGGCATGCGCTTCACGAACGACGGCAAGCAGGCGTTCGTGGCGTTGGGGCCGCCGAACCGCGTCGCCGTCATCGACGTCGCGACCCACGAGATCACGAACTACATCCTCGTCGGCCAGCGCCCCTGGCACATGGCACTGAAGCCCGACGGCACGAAGCTCTATGTGGCCAACGGCATGACCAACGACATGACCATCGTCGATGTGGCGACGCTGAAGGCCGAGAAGACCGTGCAGGTCGGCCGCCTCCCCTGGGGCATCGCCGTCAAGCCGTAGGCGCGAGCAACCAGGCCAGGGAGCACACCAATGGCGCATCCATTTCTGGCGACGGGCAAGACCTTCGCGCTGGCGGCTTTTGTCGCAGGAGCCGCGATGTTTGCCTCGAGCCGCGCCCTTTCCGAAGACGGCGTCAACTCTTGCCAAACCGACGCGATGATCGTGTTCGACGCGTCGGGTTCCATGGGTGCAACGGACTACACCTTGAAGGTTCCGCGTATAGCCAGGGTCAAGCAGTCGATGGCCCGTGTGCTTCCCGAAGTAGCGCCAGTACGCAGATTGGGCCTGATCGTCTATGGGGAAGGAGCCTACAACGACTGCACCAGCATCCAGCTTCGCCTCAAGCCCACCAGGAACGCCGCGGCACCGCTGTTGAACATTATCAGCGGCATCGATCCCCGAGGCCGGACGCCGCTGACGGAGTTGGTCCGCCTTGCCGCCGAAACCCTCGATTACACCAACCGCGACGCGGTCGTGGTGCTTCTCACGGACGGAGAAGAGACCTGTGGCGGCGATCCCTGCAAGACGGCGGCGCTTCTCAAGGCGGACAGTCCCAACCTGACCATCCATGTGGTCGGCTACCGCGACGAGCAAGGCACCTACTTCAAGGCCCGCTGCATGGCCGAAGAAACCGGCGGCAAGTATTTCTCCGTCTCGACCGAGGATGAGCTGGTCGACGCCCTGCGCAAGACGCTGGGCTGCCCGTTCCTGACCGAGCGCGAATACCACGATCGTACGCGTATCTCGGAGGCGCATGCTTCTGGCGCTCAGTCCCCCAGATGTGCCGTCGGCCGGGCGCAGGAGGCCGCCGTGCATGTCCGCGGGTCGGAGCAGCTACTTGAGGAATGCCCCAAAGGACCTCGGCCCGTTGCCCACCTGAATTCGATCCTTGACGGACAGAGTGTCGGCGTCGATCCGGACTAGCGTATTGTCTGACCAGCACGCCACATAGACATAACGATCGGCGGCGTCGGCCTCGATGCCCTCCGGGAAGTCATCGACCTTGATTGTCTTGATCACGGCGGAGCTTCTGGAGATCGATGACGCTGACAGTTCCATTGCCCTGGTTGGTTACGAACGCCTTGTCCTTGGCAAACGCGATCACATAGGGTCGCGATCCGACCTTAACAGTCCCCGTTTGCTTTCGCGACTTGAGGTCCAGCACCGTCACGTCGTTGCTCAGAACATTTGCGACGTAGGCGTAAGCGCCGGATTTGTCGATAGCGATCCCGAACGGGTGGATACCGACCTTGACGCTCCCGGTTCGCTCGAGCTTGTCCGCATCGATGAAAGAGACCGCGTCGCTTTCGCGGTCGGCCGTAACGATCAGGGAGCCGTCAGGTGAAACCGCAATGCCTGATGGAGCCTGCCCCACCCCGACACGCTTGACGATCGCACGTGTCGCTGGGTCGATGGCCAGGATCTCGTGGCGATACCAATCAGCGACATAGATCATCCCGGATTTCGGATTGACCGCGATGCCCAGCGGGCCCTCACCTGCTTGAACACGGGCCGAAACGGCGCGCGCCTGGGTATCGAAGACGACAAGCTCTTTGGAGTCCGGCGAGGTGATGTAAGCCTCACGCCTGTCGGGAGACAATGCGATACCGGCCGGATGGCCACCAATCGCGATCTCGGGGTGCGCCGTCCAGGTCTCGAGATCGACGACGCTGAGCGTATCGCCGAGCTGATTGGTGACATAGGCTTCACGCGTCTCGGCTCTTGCCGAGGATGTTGCCGCCGAAAGGTCGATGGCGGCAACAGCAATCCCTCCGCACCGAATGCCTACGGAGTTCCGTCCGCATCAGCCGCCAGCCTCGAGCTTGGCCTTGAGCGCATCGAGCCCGCGCTTCTGGAACGCGGTCACGGCCTTGATGGCGGCTTCGTCGTTCAACTCGGGAGGAGGATCGTTGTTCGGATATCCGCGATAGAACGCTGCGAGCCACGTGATCGTGGTTTTGCCGTTCTCCTCCTTCACATTGAATTGTGATTTGAAGCCGTCCACCGGCAGCGTCTTCAAATCGACCTTGCTGGTCATGAACGCGATCATCTTCTTCTCGGGCTCATAGTCGAGCAAACCGTCCTCGAAGACCGCGCCGTTCTTGAATGTCAGCTTGCGCTTGGCAACGTCCGGCTTCATCTCCCCGGTCATCTCAGTCTTCTCGATGTCGGGGTGCCAGCTCATATCGCCGTAATTGTTCAGGACAGCCCATGCTTTTTCTACCGGCGCGTTGACCTCGATGGTCGCGATTTCCTTCTTGCGGCTCGGTCCGTGGGCGGAAGCGATGGCGGGAAGCAGCACCGCGAGCGCTGCAATTACTGCAAGTCTCAGCACGTAATTCTCCTGATCTTCGTCGGGCGGGCATGCATGCGCTGAACCTGGCGACAAAGCTATGGGAGGCTTTCCCGATGACACGCGTCGGCACCAATATTGGAGGCATGGAAGCCAGGCGGACTGCGGCAGATCGGGAAAAATTCCGGACCCGGCTTTGCGTAACATAGAGGCAGCGAATGAACGCCGCGTCGGCCGAACGGCGCGCGGCGAAGCTCAACGCGTCTGCCAGGGAGAAGCGGCTATGATCCCCAAGATCCAGGCGTCAATCTGCTTAGCGATTTCGGTCTCCTTGCTTGCGATCGCCCCGGCCGAGGCAAGTCCCGATGATGACCTATGGCAATCCCTTCGCCAGGAAGTGTTCGGCGCGCGCGAAATCATCGAGAACGACGGCGTGGTACTCGTGGATGCTCCCAACCGCGCCGAGGATGCCGCCGTCGTACCCGTCACTGTTCGCATTCCGCCCACCGTCAAAGGCGCGCTGAAATCGATGACGTTGATCATCGACAAGAATCCGTCGCCGGTGGCTGCAACGTTCATCTTCGGCCCTGCCGCAGGTGAAGGCGGCGGCGAGCGGCGCATGTCGACCCGGGTGCGCATCGACTCCTTTTCCTACGTGCGCGGCATCGTGGAAACCGCGGACGGCAAGCTGCACATGACCAAGGCTTTCGTCATGGGCGCGGGCGGGTGCTCGGCTGTAGCGCCCAAGGATGCGGATGGCGCAACGGCAGAGCTCGGCAAAATGGTCATACGCGGGTTCGACCCGGCTCTCAGCACCACGCCGGTGCGTGAAGCCCAGATCATGATCCGCCATCCCAATACGAGCGGCCTGCAGATCGATCCCGTGTCACGCGGCTATGTTCCTGCCCGCTTCATCAAGGAGATGACCGTCAAGCGTGGCGAGGATCTCGTCTTCCGCCTCGAAGGCGGCATCTCGATTTCCGCCGATCCGAACTTCCGCTTCACCTTCGCCAATACGGCCGACAACAGGCTCGACGTGACGGCAATCGACACCGACGACACCGTTTTCAACACCACGCAGAAGCCGGACGGCTCGTAAGCGGGAAAGGCGCCGGCCTAAACCGGGAACTTCTTCCCGATTTTGTCGGGATATATTTCCAATCTCCCATGCCTAATATACATAAGGCAGGTGATCGATTTTCGATCATGGGAGATCTGATTTCATGATTTGCACGACAAAGAAGCTGCTTCTTGCCGGCGTATTGGCGCTGACCACCGCTTCCGCCGCCTGGGCCGACGCCGCGGCTCTCAAGGCACTCGACCCCGACAACGACGGCACCATCGATTTGCCAGAGGCTCAGGCAGGCGCGTCCAAGGTCTTCACGGCCCTCGACCCTGACAAGGACGGCACGCTCGACGCGAAAGAACTGGCCGGACGCCTCGATGAAGCAGCCTTGAAGGCCGCTGACCCCGACAACGACGGCACGCTCGATCCAAAAGAATATGCCGCTGTCGTGGAGGCCAAGTTCAAGGCCGCCAATCCCGACAACGACGGCACCATCGATGCCAAGGAGCTGGCGTCTCCGGCCGGCGCCGAGCTTCTGAAGCTCATCCATTAGAACTTGACGCTCCGGGGCTCAGGCCTCGGGGCGTTTCTTTTATTCGACCTGGCGGCCACCCGGCATTTGCTGAATCCGAAGGCACCATTGCTCAATCCAAAAGCAGAACGCTCTGTTGAGAATTTCCCGATTCGCAACTAGCATTCTTGCAAATAAGAAAAGCGCCGGAGGACGTTTCGGGTGGGTTGGTTCGCGCAACAGCGCGGGTTGCTCATATCTGGAGGTCACTCATGAAACGGCGCTCTCTGACGATCCTCTCCGGTATCGCCCTTCTCACTCTCCCTGCCTTGGCCGACGAGCGCACGGAGAAGGTCCGTGGCTTCTTCTGCAACGGCAAATCCGATCACATCGCCTTCCTGCTGAAAAAGGCGGAAGGTGAGAACGACATCATGGCGGCCAATGCCGTCAACAAGGCTTTGGGAACCGCTTCCTGCGCCGATTACCTGCCGGCGAACGCGGTGCCCACCGGCGAAAAGACGGTGATGTCCGACGGGCTCGTCTTCAAGCTGCAATCCTTCGTCTTCCTGCCTGAAAAGGTCGAGCGCTGGACCGGCAGCGTGCTGGGCTCGTTGAAGCAGACGGCCGAGAAGCAGGACATCTGACGCGATGAGGTAAGTCGTGTCTTTGATCGGACCCGCAAGTTCTAGAAGGCTCAACACCGCCTTCTAGATGGTCTGCCAAACAACGTAGGCGCCGACCGCGGCGACGATGGCGGCGAAAATCCTCGAGAGGGCTCGCTTCTCGGACGCGAGGCGCTGCCCCGCCAGGCGGCCGGCAAAACCGCCTGCAATGCCGCCCGCGATGAAGAATGCGACGAGGTTCCAGTCGACGAGACCGGACAGCGCATAGTTGCCGGCGGTCGTGAGCCCGAACGCCATCACCGACACGAGCGAGGAGCCGATGGCGTAGATGAGCGGCATTCCAGTTGCCGCGATGATGCCGGGAACGACAAGAAATCCGCCGCCGATACCGAAGAAGCCCGACAGCATGCCGACGCCAACGCCATAAGCGAGCAGGAATGGCATGAGCGCAGGCGCGGTGGTCCGCGTCAGGCGCACGTCGATGTCACCTTCGTCGCCACCCTTGACGAACATGAGGGCCGCGACGGCGATCATCAGGGCGCCGAACAGCCCAAGCAGCTTCTGGCCGTCGAACGCCTTGCCGAACGTCGACCCCAGCGCGGCCCCGACAACCCCTGAAGCTGCGAAGACCAGCGCGCAACGCCATTTGACGTTGCCGGCTTTGGCATGACCGAGCAGGTTGACGAAGGCGCTCAATGCCACGGCGACCGCGCTGGTGCCGATCGCGACGTGCGGGGATTTCACGCCGACGACATAGACCAGCAACGGCACTGCCAGGACCGAGCCTCCGCCACCGATGAGCCCGAGCACGAACCCGACCAGCCCGCCCGAGAATGTCGCCAGAGCGTCCTGCCACAGCATCACGCCATGACCTTGGGCTTGGCCAGCCACTCGCGGCCCTTCAGCATGGCCTTCCAGTAAATCGGCGGCAGGATGCGCTCCTTCAGAATCCATGCGGCGCGCGACGGCCTGGTTCCATCGATCAGGAACGATGGGAACGAAGGGGCGACCTTGCCGCCATAGGTGAATTCCGCCAGCACGATCTTGCCGCGCTCGACGGTCAGCGGACACGAACCGTAGCCGTCATAGCCACACTGTGCCGGGCGCAGGCCTTTGTCGAACAGCAGGTTCTCGGCCACCACAGGAGCCTGCTTGCGGGCGGCCGCCGCGGTCTTCGCATTGGGTGTGCTTGCCGCGTCTCCCAGACCGAATATGTTCGGAAAGCGTTTGTGGCGCAGCGTCGTTTGGTCGACGTCGATCCAGCCGCTAGCGTCCGCGATCGGACTCTCACGGACGAAATCGGGTGCGGTCTGGGGCGGGCAGACATGAATCATATCGAAGCCCACTTCGATGGTCTCCGACCACCCCTCTCCAAGCGCCTTGCGAAAATAGGCTTTCCGCTGCGGTCCATCGATCGCGGTTAAGGTGTGATTGAAATTCAGCGCCACGTCGTAGCGCTTCACGTACTCCATAAGCGCCGGGACATAGTCCGCCACGCCAAACAGCACGGCGCCGGCGTTGTAAAATCCGATTTCGATGTTCGAGAGCCGCCCTGTTCGGCGCCAATGGTCGGCCGAGAGGTACATGGCCTTCTGAGGCGCACCGGCACACTTGATAGGCATCGGCGGCTGCGTGAACAACGCGCGGCCCGAGCGCAGCGAGCGCACCAGCTCCCAAGTGTAAGGCGCGAGATCGTAGCGATAGTTGGAGGTGACGCCGTTGCGCCCGAGCGTCTCCGCAAGCCCTTCGATGCCGTTCCAGTTGAGCTTGATGCCGGGACAGACGACCAGATGATTGTAGCGAATGACGCGGCAGCCCTCGATCACCACGGCATTGTTGTCGGGATCAAACCCGGCAACGGCGGCTTTGATCCATGTGACGTGACGCGGCAGTACAGCTCCCATCTGCTTCGCCGTCGACTGCGGCTCGAAAATGCCGCCTCCGACCATCGTCCAGCCAGGCTGATAGTAGTGCGTGTCGGCCGGGTCGATGACGGCGATATCGAGATCGCGCTTGCGGGCGAGGAGGCTCGCGGCAACAGCGGCGCCGGCCGCTCCGCCTCCCACGATGACGATGTCGTGGCTCGCGGCGGGCTTTCCAGCATCGATGGCGCCTCCGGCGGCAATGCGGTCGGCGACGCCGGTCACGTCAAAGCCTGCCGCACGGGCGATGCCGACGATGTCGTCCAACGGCCTCTTGCCGGCCTCGGACAGCGCCCAGAGAGTCGTCGAGCGCGTACCGCTGCGGCAATAGGCAAGCACGGGTTTCGGCAGAACGCTCATCGCTGCCGCGAACTTGGCCGCATCCTCATCCGACACCTTGCCCGAAGTCACCGGAATGTAGCGTGCGCTAAGGCCTGCCGAGCCTGCCGCCCGTTCGATCTCCGCGAAAAGCGGCTGATCCGGGCCTTCGCCGTCGGGCCGGTTGCAGACGACGGACTTGAAGCCCTGGGCGGCCAAGCCGGCGACGTCAGCGACGGAAATTTGGGCAGCGACCGAAAGCTCGGCCGTCAGTTTCTTCGTTATCATTGTGGGCCTTCGGGCTGCGTGCTTCTAGATCCCGAGTTCAGAGCTCGTTGATCGGCACTTTGAGGTGGCGCTTGCCAGCCTCGTCCGGCTCCGGAAGGTTGCCGCCCCGGATGTTGACCTGGATCGAGGGGATGATGAGCTTGGGCAGCTCCAGCGTCGCGTCGCGCGCTTCGCGCATCTTCACGAACTCATCCTCGCTCACGCCGTCGCGGACATGAATGTTGTTCGCCCGCTCCTCGGCAACCGTAGTCTCCCATTTGATGTCGCGTCCGCCGGGCCCGTAGTCATGGCACATGAAAAGGCGGGTCTCGGCGGGAAGCTCGAGCACGCGCTTGATGGAGCGGTAAAGCACGCGCGCGTCGCCGCCCGGGAAATCCGCGCGCGCCGTGCCGCCATCCGGCATGAACAGCGTGTCGCCGACGAAGGCCGCGTTGCCGATGACATGCGTCATGCAGGCCGGCGTGTGCCCGGGCGTCAACATGGCGAAGGCCGTCATGCCGCCGATCTTGTAGGTATCGCCGTCCTTGAACAGCCGGTCGAACTGGCTGCCGTCGCGCTGGAACTCGGTGCCTTCGTTGAAGATTTTGCCGAACACGTCCTGCACGATCTTGATGTTCTCGCCGATGCCGAGCTTGCCGCCGAGCTTGCCCTGGATGTAGGGCGCAGCGGAGAGATGGTCGGCGTGGGCATGGGTCTCGATCAGCCATTCGACCTTGAGGCCATTCTCCTCGACGAAGCGGACAATCTTGTCGGCGGATTCGTAGCTGATGCGCCCCGCCGCATAGTCGATGTCCATGACGCTGTCGATGACGGCGCAGGCGTTGGAGCTCGGGATCCTTGACGACGTAGCTCACCGTGTTCGTCGGCTCGTCGAAGAAGGCGGTGACGTCGGGTTTCACGTTGAGATCGACTGTGTGTGGGATGGCGCTCATAAATTGCCTCCAAAGGTTACGATTTGGCGGGCTGGCGAGACGCCCGCGTTGTAGGGGCCGAAGCCGTCAGCAGACGTGCAATCGCCATTCCGGCGAGCATCGATGCGACGAACACCACGGTAGAGCTCACGCCGAGCGAAAGCCCCGCAATGGCCGGCCCCGGGCAGTAGCCCACGAGACCCCAGCCGATGCCGAACAGCGCCGCTCCGGCCAGCAGGCGGGCGTCGATTGCGGATGCCGCCGGAAGCTGAAACGCTTCGCTGAGGATGGGTCTGCCTTTAGCGAAAGCGAGCCTGTAGCCCAGTCCCGTAACCGCGACGGCCGCAGCCATCGTGATCGCGAGGCTCGGGTCCCAGGTTCCCGTCACGTCGAGAAAGTTCAGCACTTTCGCCGGATTGATCAGGCCGGACACAACCAGCCCGAGACCGAAGATCAGGCCGGAAAGGAACGTCGCCACGATAGCCATCACTGGCCTCCCAGAAGATGACGCGATAGGAACACCGTCACTAAAGCAGTGCCCATGAAAACGGCCGTAGCCGTGAGTGAACGGGGAGATACACGGGCGATACCGCACACGCCGTGTCCGCTCGTGCAGCCGCCCCCGATGACTGCGCCAAATCCGACAAGCAGACCGGCGGGAACGAGCAGCCCGATGTTCGAAGTGACGGTCATTTCTATCGAAGTCCCGCTTGCCAGCCCGAACAGAAGGGGCGCTGCGACAAGCCCTGCAACGAACGCCAGCCTGAGGAGCAGCTGGTTATCCTCGTAGGGCGGCAGCAGCCTCGAAACGAAACCGCTGACACCGGCGATACGTCCGGTCGTGGACATCATCAGCACCGCCGCGAGCCCGATCAAGGCTCCGCCGATGCCCGCGGAAATGGGGGTGAATTCTGTCATCGTTTTTCACTATCTCTGGTGGCGCAGGTGTTGACGCCCGCAATGCTATAGCTCGGGCAGAAGCGCGCCAATCCCGTGATGAGCGGAATGAGCCCGATAAGGCCCCAGGGCGTTTGCGGGCCAATGAACACGAGGCTCAGCAAGGCAACGCCTACGACAATGCGAAGGGTGCGGTCCCAAGTCCCGATGTTGGATGTCATGACAGGTCTCCAGTCACGTTGCTGAAGAGCTGCTTAGAGCTTACGGCGGCAGCGCGTCTGTGACCTAGTCACAAATGTTTGGATCAGGGCGCGGCGGCCAGCTGACGCAGCGCGTCGGGCCGGGCAATATCGATTGCACCGCGAGACGTTGCGATCCATCCGCGCCGCTGGAATTCATTGAGCTGGCGGCTGATCACCTCGCGTGCCGTGCCGAGCTCCGCTGCCAATTGTTGGTGCGTGAGGTCGATATGGCCCTTCTCCCCACCAAGCTCGAGAAGCCGTTGCGCCAGCCGCACATCGATGCGCGCGAACGCCACCTCCTCGATGATGCGGAAGAGATTGGTCACCCGCACGCTGAAGGCCGTGAACACGAACTTCCGGAAGGCCGCCGACCTGGCGATGAGCTCATCGAACGTAGCGCGGGGAATGGCGACGGCCTCGACATCGGTCTCGGCGATACCCTCCGCCTGGTATTCCTCATATCCCATGAGGCAGGCCGTCGTGAGGGCGCAGCTTTCGCCAGCGGAGACGCGGTAGAGAACGATCTCTCGCCCGGCGTCCGAGACCTGCTGAACGCGGACGGTGCCCTCCAAAAGCAGCAGATACGCTTCCGGCGACTGACCCGGCCCGAAAATTCTCGTGCCGGCAGGCAAGCGGATGACCTTGCTCGTCTCGATCAGCGGTCTCGCGATCTCCGGTTCGAGTTTCCGAAGGCCCGGAAAAGCGTCAGTCCAGTCGGCTCCCGTCATGGTTCCCATTTCTCTCGACACCACAGCTTCATCTGCCACCGAGGCCGTGGAGCGTACCGATCCGGTCGCCGGACGGCGCCGCGATCACACGAGCTCGATCTCGAACAAGCCGCCTGCCAGCGTGTCGTCTGGCCCTTGGCCGATGCTGGACGACGTCACGACCAGCCGACGCACACGGCCGGAAACGAACGCACAAGACGTTGGTCGAGCGATCGGCATCTCTATATGCCCCGCCTTGCAACCGTCTGGCGTCAACGCGCAAAGACCGAAGCCGTCCCACATGGCAACGAATAACACGCCCTCGCTGTCGCACGCCATGCCATCGGGAAATCCCTCTCCAGCCGAGAACTCGTGAAAAAGCTCTCGGGGACCGAACTCCCCCCCGCCCCGATCCGGAAGCGATAGATCTGCTGCTTGGCGGAGTCAGTGTGATACATGAACCGGCCATCGGGCGAAAATGCCGGTCCGTTAGGCACGCGATAGCCGATGTCGATGACGCGAATAGCTCCGTCGGGAGCAAGCGCATAAAGGGTCCCCCAATCATGCGTCTCCGTATCGTCCATAGTTCCTGCGTAGTATCGGCCGTCCGGCCCCAATACGCCGTCGTTGAACCTGTTCTGAGGCAGGTGACGCTCGGGATGCACGATGGGATGATTTTGCGCCTGGTCGCCCTCGACCTTGAGCCAGGCGAAGCCCTCGTCACCGGCGCATAGGAAAGAACGCGGCGCCGTGCTCGACGCGCCCCACCGGCCATCAGGTACGACGAGTGATCCGAGTCGCGACGGCAGCTCCCATGACTGTGCACGCCCTCCCTCGAGATCGAAGGCGTGCAGTCGTTTGCCCTTGATGTCCGTCCACCAGATCAGCCCATCGCGCGGGTCGTGAATGGGGCCTTCCCCAAGGACCGCTCGCGCGGCGTGCAATTGCCGGCACTTTGCAGGGATGATCATCCAGTTCCCCGGCCCCAAGTTCAGTGGCGCACCACCTCAGCGGTTGGCGCAGCGGCTTCGGCAACCCCCACATCCTTCACCTGGTAGACACAGGTCCGCCAGTCGGCTCCAATTCGCTCCAGCCGCGAATTGGGCTGAGACCTCTTTGTCGACGAACACCTTGATATCGGGCCAGTCCGCATGGCCATAGTCATCGAAAATTATATAGCCGCCCGGTCGCACAAACTGCGCGAAGTTCTCATAGTCCCACTTGACGCCGGCATACGTGTGATCGCCATCGATGACCAGCACGTCGTAGTCGCGCCCGCTGGCCGCTTCGATGGCCCGTGCGTCCGTGCTCAGATGCTTGATGAGCGTCAGCTCGTCGGATTTGACCTCAGCGCCTAGGTTTCGAGGTTCGAGCGCAGCGTCTTTTCCGAAATCGGCTCACCCGTCACAATATCAAGTCGGTCTGTACCGTAATATCCGTCGAGCGGATCAATCAGTGTCAGATGAACTATTCCAAATCTCGACCGCGTCAGGTTGTAGATGCCGCCGCCCCCGCGCCAAAAAGCGTGCCGATCTTCTCAAGAACCGAAAGCTCATTGCCGCGCACACTCATGGCAACGCTTGAGCGCAATAAGACATCCATGACGGAGGTCGCCAACCGTCCCCGAAGCTGGCCCTCTATGATCGAAACCCTGGGGCCATGTAATCGATATTGGATGGCGTCAGCCCGATCGACAGCCGCTTCCCCCAATCCGTCGCCAGCTTTGCGCTTCCTCCGCTGACATGGCTCGATCGAAGCGCTGATAGGTCATTGGCGCGGCCCGCCTCGCCATCCCCATGGCGGAATTCGCCACGACTTCGAGTTTCTTAATCTGCTCCGCTTGCCGCTTCAGCTCCTCACGCAATTGCGCATTTGTGTAGCGCGAATAAGCGACCGCAATTCCGAATGCCGCAGCAATCGCAATGAGTCCAAGTTGCGCCAGCCAGAAGTACGGTTGATTGATCAAATCGCGACAATAAAAGAATTGCTAAAACCGCAGCGATATATACGCCCAAACGCCGATTGCGCTCAGCCGCTCAAATCAACCAGTCCACGAATGTAAGCAAGCCATTACCGCCGATTTCACCTCCACACCAGGAAGTTGCCGTGGAACCTTTGGCCGACCCTGCCAAAGTTGGCTTTTGCCGCCAGCTTCCGGCCTATGGACGCCACAGCTTCCACGCTCTTGCGTACACCGTGGATGAAATCACCAGCGTCACCACCAGGCATCGCGCCCTTGATGGCGCCTCCATAGTCACTACGCCCGTCTACTTTCAAGCGCTTCCGGAAGGCTTGCTGAACTCTACGAGCCCAGGGTCGACACGAAAGGCAACAATATTGCCCCACGCATTGTCGCAGGCAATTTTCGTTGGATACTTACGACTTGCCGCCAGTCGTGCGGATGCCGTATCGGACGATGGGGTGCCATTCGCTAAGATAGACGGTGTAGCCTTTCTCGACGAGAAAGTCGCAGACGTCATGATACGTATGTCCGAGCGGCACGGTCTTCCCGTCTTCGAACTCGGCCTCTATCACGTCCGGCTGTAGCGAGTTCCAAGGCACGCCCTTGAGCACGCTAAAATCGAAGCCCTCGACGTCGATCTTAAGAAAATCAACATGCGTCAAACCGAGCCTTGAGACCACCTCAGCAACGGTCGTCACATCGACACTACCAGCCGGATGATGACTATCCCGCGGAACGCATGCAGGCCGCTGATGCCGGTACTCTCCTGAGAATTGAAGAAGGCACATTTGCTGCTGGGTTGTCGCTCAGTGCGCGCGGATCGATCGTGACATTTGGATTGCCGCCAAAGCGCTGCACGAGCTTTTGGCGGTTGGTCTGATCCGGCTCAAAGCAGTGGATGGACCAGCCGAGCTTGTCGAAATAGGCGGCCGACGTGCCGAAGTGGGCGCCCACATCGAGCATAACGTGGCGGGCCCCTTTCTTCGGACAGAAGGTCGGCCACGACCGCCGTTTCGTCGACGCGCGCATGCGCCTCTCTAGAGAGGCCCGTCGGTCGAATGGCTACAGCCGGATCGCTAGGTGTTACTGCCAAGTCTTCAGCCTCGATCTCTGCGAAGTCCCGGACAGGAAATGCCTGAGCTGCGACTTGAAACTGCAGTTCCAAACTTCCACACCGTGCGCCGAAAGGATCGACGCCGCCTCGATCCAACTGTTGATGTGCAATCTGGTGTCGGATTGGAATATTATAGGCATCCCCCGCGACCTGGTAACCCTCAAAAAAGTAGTTTGGGTTCTCGTTGGGGGTTTTCGTCAGAACTAGTTCCGTCCCGCTGCCTGCTTGTGCACTGTCGACCTTCTCGACTAATTGCAGTCGATGCCGAGTAAGGCGACGCGCTTGTAATCGAGCAGCGCACCAAACAGAGCAGCATGGCTACCCGTCGTTATCGGCATGGACTTCAGAAGTTCGGGATGTTCTTCAGCTCGTCAAAATTTATTATCTTGGGAGACGACTTTACATCCTTCGGAAAGCGGTCAATGAGGTTTTGCCTGAGAAGAAAGAGCTCAATGCCATTCTGATCCGAGTTTTCGATTAGTTTCTCAATCGGCCCTTGATGTGAAACGCCGACGACTTTGTCGAGACAGATGTAATATTGCGGATACGAGCCGATCTCTTCCCAATACCGGTACGCCGCGTTCATCCCGATCGCATCGTATGAGCGCAGCCGATCGGATTCCGAAGCCCTTAGCGAAGGACCGTTGCCCAGAACGACGAGCGTTTGAGAGCGCGGCACTTCGGCCTTGAGGCCGGAGATATTATGAAGCAGGCCGCGATGATGGTAGGTCACGGAATTCTCCTGGATTGGGTCCGCCCCTCGCATTTCCTTGACGGGGTTCCGCTATGGACCCGCTCTCCCAGTTTAACTTCGAGGCTAAAGAGGACAATTCCGTTGAGCTGCAGTACCTGCCGTGCCGATTGGAGACGTATCCGGTATCGAGCCGCCAATATCGAAAAGATGCTTTGGTCCTGGCGATGGCCCAAGTAGCCACACGCCTCCAATGCATCGACTCCCGCGAACTTGACGAGACGGCGTAGGCGCCGCAAGAGCAATGATCTTGGCGACCTGATGCGCGCGCCGTACACGTCGACTGTCATGAGCGCAGGATGCTTCTCGTACACGACAACGTTTCCTGTCGCATGCAAACTCCGCCGCCTCCCTGAACAGAGGAGCGTATCGCCCGTGAGGACGATAGCCTAGCAGGCAGGAGCACAGATGCGGTGAAAACGCCTCATCAAACGTTGCATCCATCCTCTCGAGCGCAACAGGATGCGTGAACGTGGCGTTGGCGAACGGCCATGACGGCTTGTCATCGTGATCGATGAAAAACACACCATCCTTCTCGACGAGCGCAAAGATCCGTCGAGGCTCCGAAGCAGGGAAACTCCAGCGTCAATCCAAAGTAGGGATCCGCCCGGGGCCACGTACCGTCTCGCGTCCCAGATCGCCGAGCACTTGTAGCCGTAATTCTTCGGACTGAGAAAGTCTTCATACGCCATGACGTCCTCGCCCGGAACGGGACAACGAAGACGTTGTGAAGCTTCTCCAGCTCATCGATCGTACGACTGCTCAGGTTGAGGTCGTAGACCAAGACGACCTGCGCATCCGGCTGGTGCCTGTGCACGGAGGCAATGAAAGTCAGCCCCTGGTCTTTGTAATGCTCGTCGAAGGTCGTGACGATGACACGGGACAGATCCAGCAAACCGGACTTTGAAGCCAGAGCAAGGCTCTTGCTGTAATCAATGGTCTTGGGTGCATTGAGAAGCGCCGTCCGCGCGCTTTTCGAACTGTTCGCCCGCCTGAACCGGCTGGAGACTATTCCGTCGAGAAGTGCACGCGGCGGAAGTGCATTCGTTGCGCTATCGATAATACCGTTCTTCTTCGTAAGGTCGCAATCTGCGGCGCGCGCCACCCACTCCGCGGAAGCGAAACCGAAATGGCGGTACGTCACGTTGGGAAATTCATGCAGCTGCCGCGATCTCAACTTCGTGGACTTCGCAGCGTCGTGGAATGTCGCAACCACCAAATCCTCGTCGAGGAAGTACGCCTTGCTGCCATTCCCTATGAAGCGCAGCCAAAGCTCGTAATCGAAGGCGCAATTGAAGTCCGTGCTCAGAGGACCCACACGCTCCAGAAGAGAGCGGCGATAAAATGTGGCCGGTTGCAGTATTCCCACGGAGTGCAGCAGAGCATCCGGCAGGCTCTCCGGCGATGGATTGATATGGCGTCGCGAAGAACTCGTCAATCCGGCGCGATGAACGTGCCCCTGCCGTAGACGAAATCTACGTCTGGATGTCGCTCGAAAATTCCCGCGATCTTTTCGAAGACTTCCGGGGATGAGTAGCCATCGTCCGTGTTGAGCCAGGAGACAATATCGCCCTGAGCGAGCGCGAAGCCCTTGCTTATTGCATCCGCCTGCCCCTTGTCGGGCTCGAATATCAGCTCAACGTTCGCAAATTTTTGCCCGTATTCGCGCAGCAGTTCGCGCGTGCCATCGGTAGACCCCGGATCAAGGATGATATGCTGAGATGCCTTCCGCGATTGCCCAGAAACGCTGTCCAAACAGAGCTTCAGGAAATCGCTCTGATTGAAGCTCGGCGTTACGATTGAAATCGACAACGGCATGCCGGTAGCCTTGCTCGAATTTTCCGATCCAGGCATTTATTGTTTGCGCCATTCGCATTTCAGGCTGCAAACTTGAGCTACTGAACGCATCGGAGCTAGCTTGGGCGCGACCCGATTCCAGAGCATCATTTCCCGGTCGGAATTGGTTGCATATTCACAAGAGAAGAAAGGGTTCGTTGAAGCCTTAGCCGGTTCGCAAGGCACGAGGGCCCCATCCGTCATTTCCGGAACAGACAGATATTCTTTGAGGCGCGATTGCGTGTAAGTCGCCCCCCCGACATCGAGCCGATCAAACAGATAGACGTCGATGGCATGGAAGGTCGTACCACCCGGCTTCATAACACGCGCAATATCCGAGAAGAAGTTCTTAAGTAGCGGAGTTTCGACATGCTCGACGACCGAAATCGAAAACACGAGATCGAAATATCTGTCAGGGAGCTCGGGGCTAAATTCGCCAAGGTAGGTCAACGCGTTCTTGACACCTGGGGTTTTGATGACCTTCTTCGGACCCATTCCAAGTCCATCAAACTTCTCCGCGTTCCAGCACTCATTGCTGGCGGCGAAATTTCCAAGGACGCGGCAATCACTTCCGCCTCCTCGAATATCCTCTTGTTCTTCTGCTGATTAAGCCGGGAGATAACGTAATGATCTTGTATATCCTTCAGGTTATGCACGGAAGCTGACGCGTAAGCGCCACGTATTGCGGCAAATTCGTCAACCCACGAAAAATACTCTTCCTTGCGGATAAAATCAAACATGACGATCCTTCGCGAATACGAAGGTGCTCGAAACGAAATCCACCCCATTCACCAGATGATCGCGAAAAACCTCAACAACGCTGCAGTTTGCTTTCGATAGGGTGTCGAATACGGCCCTTTGCGGAAGCGCATGCATTTCCATTTCCCCTTTTCCTTTGCGGTCCGCAAATAAGCATCGACGGCGAATGAATAATTCCGGCAATACGTCGGGATCTGAACGACACCGACGCCTCCCGGGCGCAGTTTGGTGCAAAGCGAGCTGAATACCCTGTAGATGACGGGCGGTGGATTGTGCTGCAGAACGATTTTCGAATAGAGAAAATCGAACTCAGGAAGATTGTCGATGTCTGAAAGCGACTGCACTCGCAGCGTATCGATATTCCTCTTCCCCCTCTTTGGCAAAATACTCATTCGCCAACGTCAAATGGGGGCTCGAAATATCGACACCCGTAACATGCGGGAACATTTCTGCGAGCCAGCGCGTCACGCGCCCGACACCGCATCCGTACTCCAACGCGGAATGCAATTGAGACGTGTCGAGACCCACGCGCTTCATCAAGCGGGCCAAGTTGGCGACCTCGGCTTTGCCCGTATTGTGAAACTGATCAATCGTGTCGTTGATTCTGTCGGCACGAAAATCACGCGTACTCACGACCGACCAGTGCGCATCGGTCTCGCCCAGCCGCGTCCAAACGCCCTCGATGGTCCGCATGATGGCGTCGAGCTGCTCCGGGGTCCCCAAGTATTCCACGTCGATGGGATCATGCAGCTGCGCCTCGTACAGGATGCGCTTGCCAACCTCATTGCGATAGTGGTCATAGAACGCTTTGCCTCTCACCAGCTCATCCAGAGGCACCGAGCCGATTTCCGGAAGCTCTCTTTGTCGGCGCTTCATAAAGTCTCCGAGCTTGGACAATTCTTTTCTGCCCCCTGTTCAAGATCGCGGCCGCTGCGCGGCGCATTGCACGAATAGGACCTTCTGGGTTCCCCTAACCGC
>CAWHPZ010000033.1:0-28248 GCA_963831345.1 uncultured Alphaproteobacteria bacterium | reverse complement strand
AAAGTCGGATCGGCGATCAGGCGCCACACACCTGTCCCGCCAACGATCAAAAAACTTGAGGTGATCGGTTGAGGATCGGCGCCTCAGAGCAGGTCAGCCGGCGAGCCGCCGAGCAAGCGCGGTCACGTCAAGCGTGTCGGTGGTGGTGCCGTCGTTGCCCGCCAACGCCATCGGGATTGGGATCACGGGTATGCACAGTTCAGTCCTCCGGTGCGCCTCGCGCGTGACGCGGGGATCGTTGAGATAGACGGCCATAATCGGTCGATCGTAGTCGACGCTCAATCCCCGCTTCGGGACGAGGTCACCATGCAGGGTGGAGATGACATCGCCGGCTTCGCCGTAAGGACCGATGTGGGTGTAGACCGCCCACGTGCCCGTCGGCAACGTCTGACGTCCAATGCCTTCGTCGGGCTCGAGCTCGGCGCACGGCTGCGAGTGGTACGCACGCATCATAGCGCATGAGCTCGGGCGGCGTCGTGCTCGGATTATCGTGGAAGATCCCGAATGCGCGCCGAACCCGCCCGCGGGCGCAGTATTGATCCAGCCACGCATCGAGTCGCTGCCACGCTTCCACACATGACGACGCGTACGGTCCGTTCGCGCGTGCATAGAACACGCTGGTCGGCGGCATCTGGCGGTACGTGATGCGCACGGTACGCTTCGCTCATACAAGAGAACCCGCGCCGTTCTAGGGCTAAGGTCTTGCGCAAGACTATTCGGCGGTCGGTCGATTTGGTTCAAATTGTTGGCGCCCGCCGCTCCGCGGCGCCGCGCTCTCGTGCTCCGCACCGAGCCGCTCTCGCGTCTCGGCATTGCGCAACATCCGCAAGCACTGGCCGCACGTCGCGATCCTGGTGCGCGGCGACAGCCATTATTGCAGCGAGCCCGCGCTGGCGCTGCTGGAGGCCCTGCGCTGCGACTACATCATCGGCTGAGAAACCTACGCGAAACGAGGGCGCGGGAGGACGAGTCTTGTGGCGCGGTTCAGATTTTGGCGTGGCAAGCGACCTTGCGTCCCTAGAGCGCCGCATCAGCCGATGACCAGCTTGAACGAGGTCTTGGGCGAAAATCTGCTATGCAGGAGTTCAGCGCGCAAAGTTGGCGTGTTAGCGCATGAGCCAGCAGCGCAGTTGATGGCGGGATGACGGATGTCGGACGTTAGCCGGCGTTTCGACCCTTCACCCAAGGCCGGGGCTCGTCGGCGGTTTCGGATACGTTATCGTTACTGGCGCTTGATGGCGTGGGCATTGCGGGCGGCATGCTCAGTATTTTACGACTGTCGCACTTTCCTCTTGAGCAAACGACGATGGTGGTGCTTGCCCATTCCCACCCCCGGGGCCTCCGGCACTTGCTCTCGCCAGGACTGGGCGTTGCTCACCGCGCTGACCGAGGTGATCGCATGACTTTGATGTTCCGACGCGCTCTTGTCGGCACGCTTCTGCTCATGGCAGTCGGACTGTCATCCGCCGTCCGCGCGCAAGGCAGTCCGCCGGCGAGGCGGGCTCCACGCTATTCCAGAACGTGCGCATCTTCGACGGCAAGAGCGGCTCGCTCTCGGCGCCGTCCAATGTGCTTGTCAAAGGCAACATCATTGAGCGCATCTCGACGGCGCCGATCGCCGCCGACCCCGGGCGTACACGGTCGTCGCGGGCGGCGGACGCACGCTGATGCCCGGCCTGATCGACAATCATTGGCACGCGATGTTGATCCGGGTAACTCCGGCACAGTCGTTGGGTGACGTCGGCTACAACAATCTCGTGGCTGGCGACGAGGCGACAGACACTCTGATGCGCGGCTTCACCACCGTTCGCGACGTGGGCGGGCCGGTGTTCGGCCTCAAGAGCGCTATCGACGAGGGCATCGTCAAGGGCCCGCGCATCTATCCGTCCGGCGCCATGATCACCGTCACCAGCGGGCATGGGGATTTCCGCCAGTTCACCGATCTGCCACGGACGATCGGCGGCATGCTCCCCCGCATGGAGCAGATCGGCGGCGCCATGGTCGCGGACAGCCCTGACGAGGTGCGCGTCCGCGTGCGCGAACAGCTCATGCAGGGCGCCTCCCAGGTCAAGTTGACGGCGGGCGGCGGAGTGTCGTCACCCTTCAGCCCGATCGACGTGACCACCTTCACCGGGGCCGAACTGCGCGCCGCGGTTGAAGCGGCCGAGAATTGGGGCACGTATGTCGTCGCGCATGCCTTTACGTCGGCTGCGATCCAGGGGGCAATTGCGGCTGGTGTGAAGTGTATCGAACACGGCATGCTGATGGACGAAGCAACCGCCAAACTGATCGCCGAGAAGGGAATTTGGCTGAGCCTGCAGCCGCTCCCAGAGGCTTTGAAGTTGGGCTTTCCGGTGGGTTCAGTCCAGCGAGCCAAGGCGGAAGAGGTCTGGCCCGGCATCGCCAGGTCTTACGAGTTGGCGAAGAAGTACAAAATCAAGACGGCATGGGGCACCGATGTGCTGTTCTCCCGCGCGCTGGCGCAACAACAAGGGGCAATTCTGGCTTCGCTTACCCGTTGGTACACCCCCGCCGAAGCGCTCGCCATGGCGACTGGGACCAACGCCGAGCTGCTGGCACTCTCCGGCAAGCGCAATCCCTATCCGGGCAAGCTCGGTGTTGTGGAACAGGGTGCACTCGCGGACCTGATCCTGGTCGACGGCAATCCCCTGGAGAACATCAACCTCGTTGCAGATCCCGACAAGAGTTTCCTCGTTATCATGAAGGATGGCAGGGCCTACAAGAATACCGTACCCAAGTGAGTCCCGGTCTCCGAGGCGCGTAGTGCAGGTCGCTGCCGCTACAGATCTCGCCTGTCCCATCGATGGGTTACCGATAGAGAGTGACGGAAAGCAGCGCCGCTGCATGGCCGGTCACAGCTTCGACATGGCACGCGAGGGGTATTGCAACTTGCTTGTCGTGCAGCACAAGGCCTCGCGCGATCCGGGCGACAGCAAGGACATGGTCGCGGCGCGGCGGAGATTTCTGGAGGCAGGCCATTTCGCGCCCATTGCAGACCGGATGTTCAATACGGTTCGAGAGTGCGTGTCGGGGGCCACGGGTGGTCTGTCCAACATTGTCGATGCGGGGTGTGGGGAGGGCTACTATCTCGATCGCCTGAGCCAATTTGCGGTGTCAAATCCCGAGCCCGGCACGCTCGGGTTGGCCGGGATCGATGTGTCGAAATGGGCGGTCAAGGCCGCGACCCGGCGCAAGGCGCCGGTGACGTGGCTGGTCGCCAACAGCCGCACGCCACCATTCCTTGCAGGCAGCGTCGATCTGGTGCTGTGCCTGTTCGGCTTTCCAGTCTGGGAGGGTTTCAAGAAAATCCAGAAGCCCGATGGCCACGTGCTTCTTGTGGATCCAGCCGCCGACCATCTGCTCGAGCTGCGCCAGATCATCTACCCCACAGTAAGGCATTCACCGCCGCCCCGGCTCGCAGCCGCAGAGGCGGCGGGGTATCGCCTGCTGCGCGAGGAAGGTTTGCGGTTTTCCGCTACGCTGACCGATGCAGAGACGATCCAGGACCTCGTGGCGATGACGCCCCATGCGCATCGCGTGGCACAGGCCGGACAAATCGCGCTGGCGGACCTCAGCACCCTGGTCGTTACGGTGGACGTGGCGTTCCGCCTGTTGAAGCTCGACCGAGGTTGAACCACGGATCATTGCTGCGCGACGATATCGAGCGCAACAGCTTCGGCGACGCGAATGCCAGCTGCGATCGCGCGTCACTCACATGCCCGTATCGCAACTCGACCGAGCCTTGAGTGCCGCTTCCAAGTCCGGTCGTCCTGTCTTGTCTGCAGCCAGGAACCAGTCGGCGATCTCGCCGGACGTCACAAAGATCGTGTCCGTTCGGCTCAGCAGGATGTCCAGCGCCTTCTCAAGGTGGTAGATGCGGTGCGGGACACCCGCGATATGAGGGTGGAGGCCAATCGAAAGAACCCTCGGGTTCTCGTCGAGTTCGGGCTCGAGCACGGCCAAAGTGGCTGAGAGCCGTTTGACAAGCTCGTCCGAGGACTGCCCCTGCACGGCCCACATGGGTACGTCGTTGATTTCCCAAGTGTAGGGGAGACAGAGCAGAGGCCCTTCGCCCGTGGTCATCCAGCACGGCAGATCATCGAGCAGCCAGTCGTGCGTGAATTCTATCCCACAGCGCTTCAAGACCTCGGGCGTTCTCACCGTCTCGCCGCCACCCGCACCGAACCAGCCGCGCACGCGTTTCCCGGTAAGTTGCTCAAGCCGCGAGAGGCAACGCCGAACCTCCATCTCCTCGTCTTCAACTTCCTTCAATGACCGCTGGAACCAGCTGTGCCCGACAAAATCCCAGCCCGCCCTTGCGGCGCGTTCGGCAGCTGTTGGGTAGACGTCGGCGCACTGCGCATTCATCCACGCCGAGGCCTTGATGCCGCGCCGGCCAAGCACATCGAAAAGCCGAGGCAGGCCGCAGCGCATCCCATATTCCACCCACGAATAGTTGGCCACATCGGGAGGCTCGCTCGGCCGGCCGTGCGGTGCCGGGAGGATTCCGCGCGGCATCGGTCTGTCGAACGGCCAGTACTCGATCGCGACGACCGGATTGACCATCAGCGGCTTGCCATTGAGCGGGGCGAGCTTGGGACGATCGCTCGACATCTGGTAGGGGATGCGCGGGTTGGGCCACATGGAACGATACTCCTCCGTGCCGGTCGTACACTCTTGCCCATGGAGCCATCCACCGCACTCACTTTCTGCCACTGCATTCGCCGGGTAGCGCGGACATGGCTCGCGGTCCCTCTACCAAGGTTCTGCGCCTCCGGAGGGCGAAGCCGGTGTATGGTCCTGTCAGCGAGCGGCAATGCGCAGAGTGGTGAGCATACATGGCTGGAGGTCAGATTCGCTTCGAAGATGGCGCCGCCTATGAGCGGATGATGGGAACTTGGAGTTGGCTGGCTGGGGCCGTCTTTCTTGAATGGCTGGCGCCCGGGTCTGGGCGTCGGTGGCTCGATGTCGGTTGCGGGAACGGTGCCTTCACGGAGCTTCTCGCCGAGCGCTGTGCTCCGGCCGAGGTGCAGGGGATCGACCCCTCAGAGGCGCAGTTGGCTTTTGCGCGCTCGCGGCCTGCAGCAAAGCTTGCGGAATTCCGGCAGGGCGACGCGATGGCGCTGCCTTTCCCCGATGACCGGTTCGATGTGGCCGTGATGGCCCTGGTCATCTTCTTCGTCCCTGATCCGAGCAAGGGCGTCGCGGAGATGGCGCGCGTGGTTTGCCCTGGCGGCACGGTCGCGGCCTATGCCTGGGATTTGCTGGGCGGGGGCTTCCCTAACGAGCCGATCCAAGCGGAGCTGCGCGCCATGGGCGTTGCGCATCTGCGCCCTCCGAGTGCGGACGCTTCGCGGATGGAAGCGCTTCGAGAGCTGTGGAAGGGGGCTGGCATCGAGGCGATCGAGACCAGGAAAATATCGGTCGAGCGGACGTTCAAGGATTTCGATGTGTTCTGGGGCATCAGTGCGTTGGGCTCGAGTGTAGGACCTACACTCGCCGCGATGCCTGCCGGGGATGTTGAGGTCTTGAAGTCTCGTGTTCGTGCGCGCTTGCCCGCCGACCCCGCGGGACGCATCACCTTTGGCGCTCGCGCCAACGCCATCAAAGGCCGCATGCCCGAGTAGCGCCAACGTCGCGTGTGTGGCGTGCCGTAGTGGTGGGCGGGCCCGATCCTGGCCGATTGCAATTGTCCCGGACTTGCGATTGCATGATGCAATCGACACCGCACATGGAGGAACGCTCTATGCCGTCGATGCTGAGCCGGAAGGACGTCGCCCGCTATGACGAGGATGGCTACATTTTCGTACGCGGGCTTTTCGATGCCGAAGAGACGGATCTTTTGCGCCGCGCCATGGAGGAAGATCCGGCGATCCGCGATCACTCCCTGCTGCGCGCCGACCAGGAGGGCGGCGCGACACGAATTCTCACTCTGGAATCGCGCGGGTGATAGCGTCTATGGCCTCGCCGCCCGCACGCCGCGTGTGGTGGACACGGCCGAGGCGCTGATCGGTGAGCCGGTCTATCATTTCCAATCGAAATTGACTGCGAAGGAACCGCGCGTGGGCGGCGCCTGGGAGTGGCATCAGGACTACGGCTATTGGTACTATAATGGGTGCCTTGAGCCGAAAATGCTCAGCTTCATGATCGCTCTCGATCACACAGACGCCGAAAACGGCTGCCTGAAGCTGCTGAAGGGATCGCACAAGCTGGGAAGGCTCGACCACGTCCAGATAGCCGTGCGTCGCAAGAAGTTTCGTCGATCTGGTTTTCGGTCTTGCATCAATGTATCCGGCCTCTGATTGGAGCGGTTCGTTGCTCCGGGCCACCATGGATATCAGCGCGCGGTCGATCTCATTAGCGGACAGGCCTCGATTGGGCCAAACGGGTCACCAGTGTTCGATCGCGCCGGGAAGACCGGTCTCCATCTCTTCGTTACCTCTCGCAGACCTCGGCGGGAAAAGGCGTTGAGTGCATCGCTGCTACGTCATCGGCGGCTCCTCATCTCGTCAGTTCCTTGGTTCGTGCTGATGGCCGTTCCTTCGTCCCGGCCTGCACCCTCGACATGCGACGCGCGCAGGCGCGGTCAAGGCCGGCCCGCCAGGGCCGCTCGCAGAGCTTGGCCTTGACGGTGCCGAGCACGGCGCCAGGATCATGCAGGTTGGGTCGAACCATCGATTGTCCTCGTCGCTTCGAATCCTCGTCCCTTGGCGAGCACTGCCCAGGCGATGCGCGCGAGCTTGTTGGCGAGTGCGATCGCCAGCACGTTGTGGTGCAGCCGCTTCTTTGCGGCCTCGATCCACGACTTGAGCCCGTGACGTTCCCAGCTCATCGGCTTGACGAGAACGACCCACGCTGCTTGCACGAACAGCACGCGCAGATAGCGATTTCCCCGCTTCGAGATCTTGCCCAGGATCGTGCGATCTCCCGTCGAGATCTGCTTCGGCACGAGCCCGAGCCAGGCGGCGAAGTCGCGTCCCTTCGAGAACACGTCGCCAGAGCCGATGGCGGCGACGACCGCGCTCGAGATGATGGGGCCGATCCCCGGCACGCTCATGAGGCGGTCGCAGCCCGCATCCTGTCGGGCAATCGTTTCGATCTCGCGCGAGAGGGTCTCGATGCGCTCGTCGAGGCGCCGCCAGTCGCCGGCGAGGTCTTCGATGACGCGCAGCATGCGCGGAGACAGCACGTCCGTGCGCGAAGCCAGGATGATCGGCAGCTCGGCGCGCAGGAAGCGGATGCCCTGGCGCACGGCGATGCCGCGTTCCAGCATGAAGGCACGGATCTGATTGATGATGCCGGTGCGCTGCGAGACCAGCCGCTCGCGCACGCGATGCAGAGCCTGCAGGTCGAGCTGATCGGCCGTCTTCGTGGCGACGAACTTCATCGTCGGCCGCTGCACCGCTTCGGCGATCGCTTCGGCATCGTTGAAGTCGTTCTTCTGCCCCTTCGCATAGGGCCGCACATACTTTGCCGGCATCAACCGGGCGTCGTGCCCGAGCGCGGCGAGCTTGCGGGCGAGATGATGCGCCCCGACGCAAGCCTCCATGCCGATGAGGCAAGGCGGGAGGTTGGCGAGCCGCGCCTCGATCTGACCGCGCGACCACTTCTGGCGCAGCACGATCGCGCCGCGCTTGTCATGGCCGACGACGTGGAACGAGTTCTTGCCGATGTCGATGCCGATCACGGCGATCTGGGTGCTTGCTGTCTTGGGCATGGGCGTGCTCCTGTTGATGCAGCCCCATGTCCAGCGTCGCTCGCTGGCGGGGCAGGAGCACGGCCGGACCATCCCATTAGCGGATGCCGCATATTCTTGCGAAGTACCCGTTGGTGGATTGCGTATTGGCGCCGGGCGACGCGGTGATCTTCCACGGCAATACCCTGCACCGCTCGGATCAGAATCGTTCCGACCGCCGCCGGTGGACACTCCTGTGTTGCTACAATGCCGTGAGCAATGACACCTTCAGGCGGGACGATGATCGCTACTACGTGCCCCTGGAGAAGGTCGGCGACGACGCGATCAAGAGGGCAGGTCTTCGGTTTGCGTCGGGCACTCAGGAGCACTTTACGTCGAAGCCCTTTGTGCCGAAGGTGAGAGCCGCATCCTGAGGGTCAAGATATGCGCGGTCCCCGCCTCTTCGGAAAGGTCGCCGTCATCACCGGAGCGGGCACCGGCATCGGCCGTGCCACAGCCGAGCGCTTCGTCGAAGAAGGCGCGAAGGTCGTCATCGCCGAGATCAATCGCGAGCAGTGATGTCCGCTCTTGAGGGAATAGCCCCATCATACTCCGTCATTGGCGACTTCCGACCCTGGTAGGGTGCCCGGCCGGATCACGGACCCTGCGTGCTTACTCAGCAGCTATCGTGGATTGCTCCAGATCCTTGGAGTAGGCGATGCTGACCGGCGCGTCGGCCTCGAACGGGCTGTTGAGACCCAGCTCCTTTGCCCATTCGCGCACTTGCGGAAACACCTCCTGGCCGAGCAGGCGGATGCAGGTCATGGAATCCTGATGCGAAACATTGCCGTCGTTGCCCCATACGGCCATGATGCCGGGCCGCGTCTCTTCCAGCAGATGGCGAATGCGCGGCAGCACCTGCTTCGGGCGTTCCGCACATGATCATGCCGTCGGCGCGCTGCTCCTCGAATGTCGGGTTGCCGCGCGGGTTCTTGGCCCGGCCCACCGCGAACTCGACGAAATTGCGCCGCCCGCTCGGGCGAGAAATACCCTGACGGATTGGCCCACACCGGATGCGCGAGCCCGGTGAACTCGCCCTGCATCCACATGAACTGCTTGGCGTTCTGGATGGCCTTCTCCTCGGTCTCGGCCACGTGGATGCGCGCGAGATAGCCGCGGTTCTCCGGGCCGGACTTGTAGCCGACCGCTGCCGCGGTCTCGTCGTAGAGCTTCCAGATCTGCTTGGTCTGCGGGATCGACGTGTTGAGCGCGATATAGGGATAGCGCTGCTTGGCCGCCCAGATGATCGTCTCCTTGCTGATGACGCCCGGTATCCACACGCGCGGATAGGGCTTCTGCAGGGGCAGCGCCCACGGATTGACGACGCGGTGCTGGTAGTGCGTGCCCTCCCAGCGGAAGGGACCGGGCACGGTCCAGGTCTTGACGATCAGGTCGTGCGCCTCCTCGAAGCGCTCGCGGTTGTAGGCGGGGTTGACGCCGGTCGCGAGCTGCTCCTGTCCGCCGCCGCGCACGAACCCGGATACGAGCCGGCCCTTCGAGATCATGTCGATCATGGCCAGCTCCTCGGCGAGCCGGATCGGGTTCTCGGCGAGCGGCAGCGGATTGCCGAGCATCACGATCTTGACGCGCTTGGTGGCGCCGGCCAGCACGGAGGCAAAGATATTGGCCTTGGCCTGCATGCAGAACGGCGCGTTGTGGTGCTCGTTCAGCATGATGCCGTCGACGCCGACCTCCTCGGCGTAGACGTATTGCTCGAGGTATTCGTTGTAGAGGCGGCTGCCCGCGACCGGATCGAAATGCTTGTTGGAGAAAGTGAGCGCGGTGGCGCCGTATTTCAGGCCCTCGTTCGCGTCGTAGGCCGACATCGGCTGCTCGGTGAAATACATCAGGTGCATCGGAACTCTCCTGTGGGGCGCGAGATGGCGCGCTCAGCCGGCGATGAAAGGCGTGACGAGCTTGGCGAGCCTACTCCGGCTGCTCCAGGTCCACGCAATGTCCGCAATCCTTGATGACCTCGAGCTTGGCGTTCGGCAGCGCCGCCAAGTAGCGCTCCGCCGCCGACTGCGGGACGATCCTGTCCTTGTCGCCCCAGACGATGAGCGCCGGCACTTTCACGCTCGCGCAGCAGATGCGGCAGGGTCTGGCTGTACATGTAGGGCTTCCAGGCGATGCGGAAGCACATCTCGCGCGCAGATGTCCCAGGCCTCGAGCTGGTCGGTAGATGGCTCGGCGCCGTAGATCTTGTCGAACGCTTTTTGATCGTGGAAGCCGGCGCGCGCATAGTCGATGTAGCTGACGATGGCCTGGTCGAAAATGTCGCCCTCGGGCGGCTTGACGCCCATCGGGCCGACGAGAACGAGCTTGGCGACGTCGACGGGCGCCATCGTCGCCATCTCGGCCGCGATCCAGCCGCCGAAGCCGAGCCCGACCAGAACCGCTTCCTGGATGTTGAGCTCGGCGAGCAGACCACGGTGCATCACGGCCAGGTCTCGAACGCTGCGCATCCAGTCCGCGCGCGGCGAACGTCCCCACCCCGGGTGATGAGGCACGATCACGTCCGCCGACTTGGCGAGCTCTTCGTGGAACGCGGATGTGGCGGGCGTCCCTATATCGCGATGCAGTACGAGGACCGGAGGACCCTTGCCGCCCCGGGTCATGTGGACCTTTGTGCCGGCGATTTCGATGGCGCGTTCAGCCCAGGCCGTCATATCTCGTGCCCCCAACTTCGCACAAAGCTTGCAGTGACGTGCCCGCGAGTCAACGTTGAGAGGCGGCTGATTTGGGTGGCCTGGTATGTAAACTAGGGATGGCCGCCAAGTAGCAAACTGCCAAGCGTCGCGCACAACCCGGCGCTTACAGAAGCTGGCATTTATCCGCTCTCAGTCCCTGACTGGTCCTGAGGTTGAACTCAGGTCCCCCGTGTGACGTGTTGAGACTCGGCAACTGCGTCATCATCAACCGCAGGTGATCAATACTTGGTTGAATGTGAGACGTGATGGCTGACTGCAAGGAAGTCTTCCCGACAGCATCGGTCGCGTGCTGGAATAGAGACAGCTCCCTGCGAGATAGCAGCGAGGGGGCATCGCCTAGTCAGAAGCGCGAAATGTTTGCTGCCGGTGTGTTGTCCGGAATGGACATCGGGTGAGTCCCATAACGAGCAGGCCCCAGCAGCGTACGAACGCGGCCCACCTTGGCCTAAGCTGTTGTTTCGACGACCGTTACCGGACCAATTCTTCCATCGAGTGGTTACCGCCCGTCGGTTCCGACCCGAAGTGGGAGTGAGTGCAGCTGAAATTTCCTAGTGATGAAGAGAGGAGGAGCGAAGGGGCGATCAAGCGGGCGATAGGGCTAGGCCATCGCTATCGAAAACGTGGGCCTTTCCGACATCGAGAAAAAGCTGCCGGCGCTCTCCGATCGGGAAGATGGCGTCGCCGGCGAGCCTGGCGAAGACCAGCTTCTCGACGCCCGGCAACCGCGCGATCACGATCGTCTCGGCGCCGAGCGGCTCCACGCGAACGATTTCGGCCTCGACTGGCGTAGCCGCGCCATTCGCGCCGGGGTTCTGGGCGACGTGCTCGGGCCTGATGCCGAAGGTGACCGGCGACCCAGCTTGGAGCGGAGGGCAGCGGCCCGGCGGCAGCTCGATCTCGCTGCTGCCGATCTTCAGGCATCGCCCGCCCGGCTTGTCCGTCGCAATCGCCGGCAGCAGCGTCATCGGCGGATTGCCGAGGAAGCTCGCAACGAAGGTGTTGGCCGGGCTGGCGATAGACCTCGAGCGGAGGTCCGACCTGCGCGACGCGGCCGCCGTTCATGATGCAGATGCGCGTACCCATCGTCATCGCCTCGACCTGGTCGTGGGTCACGTAGATCATCGTCGCTCCGAGGCGCCGGTGCAGAGCCGAGATCTCGCCGCGCGTCGACACGCGCAGCGCCGCATCGAGGTTGGAGAGCGGCTCGTCGAACAGGAACACCTTGGGATCGCGCACGATTGCCCGGCCGAGCGCCACGCGCTGGCGCTGGCCGCCCGAGAGCGCGTGCGGCTTGCGGCCGAGCAGCTCCGCAAGGCCCAGGATGCCCGCGACGTTGGCAACGCGCCGCTCGATCTCGGCGCGATCGACCGAGCGGCGCTTGAGCCCGAACGCCAGGTTGTCCTTCACGCTCATGTGCGGATAGAGCGCATAGGACTGGAACACCATGGCGATGTCGCGGTCCTTGGCGGGCACCTGGTTGACGATGCGCCCGTCGATCGAGACCGTGCCCGAGGTGATCGAACTCCAGCCCCGCGATCATACGCAGTGTCGTGGTCTTGCCGCAGCCCGACGGGCCCAGCAGCACCATGAACTCGCCGTGCGCGATGTCGAGCGACACGTTCTCGGCTGCTGGCGCGTGCCGCGGTCGTAGACCTTGGTGAGCTTGTCGATGCGTGACGACGGCCATCAGCGGTTCCCGATCATTTCACCGCGCCCGCCGTCATGCCCTGGATCAGCTTCTCGGAGAAGAAGGCATAGACGACGATCACCGGGATGATCGCGATCATCAGGCCGGTGGCGATCATGCCGACATCCTCCTGCGTGTCGCCGATGAAGCGCTGGATGCCGAGCGGCAGGGTGCGATTGGCTTCCTCCGTGATGAGCACGACGGCGTAGAGGAACTCGTTCCACAGCAGGATGAAGTTGAGGATCACGGTCGTCGCCACGGCCGGCAGCGCGATCGGCAGGGCGACGCGCCAGAAGATCTCCCAGTCCGAATAGCCGTCCATGCGCGCGGCATCGAACAGGTCGGCCGGGATGCGCGCGAAGAAGCTCTCCAGGATGTAGATCGTCAGCGGCAGCTGGATCGCGACATAGACCAGCGTCAAACCGATCTTGCTGTTGTAGAGCCCGTACTGCACCAGGATCTGGAACAGCGAGATGATGGTGATCTGCGGCGGGAAGATGATGGTCGAGAACAGGATGAAGTAGATGACCCGGTTGAGCCGGAACCGGTAGCGCGCAAGGCAGTGCGCCGCCATGGAGCCGACGAGCGTCAGGATCAGCACGGCGACGACGACGACCTGCAGCGAATTGGCGAAATAGATGCCGTAGTTGGAATTGAACCAGGCGTCCGAGAACTTCTCCCAGTGCGCCGGGCTAGGGAACGCGAAGTGGTTGCGGTGGATCTCCGTCGTCGTGCGCAGCGACATCATGGCCGCCCACACGAACGGCCCGGCCGCGAACGACGTGTAGAGCGACAGCGCGAGAAGCAGCAGCGAGCGGCGGACGACGGCCATCGGTGCAGCCTCAATACTCGAGCTTCTCGCGCTGGCGGAACGCCCAGGTGAGCGTGAGCACGGTCGCCAGCACGATCACGAACCACACCGCGGCGATGGTCGAGGGATAGCCGAGATCGAATGTGGTCCACTCGAAGGCGCGCTTGTAGACGTAGGTCGAGACCGTCTCCGTCGCCCACAGCGGGTTGCCCTTGGTCGTGATCCAGACGAGGTCGAAGATCTTCATCTTGCCGATGAACGAGAGCACGATGAGGTTCAGCAGCGTCGCGCGCACGAGCGGCAAGATGACGAACACGAGCTTGCCGCCCCAGCCGCAGTTGTCGAGCTCGGCCGCCTCGATGACCTCCTTGGGCAGCGAATGCAGGGCGGCCAGCAGCACCACCATGTTGAAGCCGACCCACATCCAGCTCGTCACGAAGATGAGCGAGGGAAGCGCGGTCTTCGGGTCGCCGAGCCACGGCCGCGTCCACTGGCCGAGACCCAGGGCGCGCAGCGCCACATTCACGGGACCCCAGTCGTTATTGTAGATCCACAGCCACAGGATGCCGACGACGACGTAGGACATCAGCACGGGCGTGAACCAGGCGACGCGGAAGAACCGGCTCCCGGCACCTTGGCGTAGAGCGCCAGCGCCAGCAGCAGCGCAACCGACACCTCGATCAGCGGCGAGGTGCACGCCCAGAGGATGGTGTTGCGCACGGCGCGCCAGAAGATGTCGTCGCGGGCGAGCTCGGCGTAGTTGGCGAGGCCGATGAACTCCTCGCGGCGCGGCAGCACGCGATGGAAGCTGTTCCAGAACGTGCGGATGGCGGGATAGGCCGTGAACGCGACGTAGAGCGTCAGCGCCGGCAGCAGAAAGGCGATGATCGTGCCCCAGGCTGCGCACCGTCGTCGCGCAACTGGTCCGCCGTCGGCATGCGCGCCATCGCTGCGGGACGGCTGGCTCGGAGCGCGCACTCGAGCATCAATAGGCGGCCGCCATCTGCTTGACCGCGTCCTCGACGCTGATGTTGCCGGCCGGGAAGGCGTTGTTGAACACCTGCGTGAACACCTCCTTCGGCTTGCCGGCCATGACCTGGATCGGGATGCCGAAGTAGTATTTCGCCCCGGCATTGGTCTTGGCGATCATCGCGAAGTAGTCGGCGGCCTGCTTGTCCGTCATCTTCGAGGGATCGCTCTTGATGCCGGTCTGCACCTTGACGACGTCGAGCCAGCGGTTGCCCATCTCCGGCGACAGGAACGAGTTGAAGAACGCCATCACCTCCTTGGCATGCTTGGTCGCGGCATTGGCGACGTAGCTGCCGCCGATCGCGATCGACCGGCACTCGTTGCACACCGCGCCCGGCACCGCCGGGAACTGCATGATGCCGAGCGGGAAGTCCTTCGGCTGCCCGCCCTTGTCGACCGGATTGAAGGCGCGCGAGGTGTACCAGCTGCCGTTCAGGAACGTCAGCGCGCCGGGATTGGTGTGGAAGTAGCCGTGCGCCTCGGCGAGCTTCAGCGTCGTGAAGGTCGTGGGCAGCAGCCCCGCCTCGGTCAGGCCCTTCACCCATTTCAACGTGTCGACCACGCGCGGATCGCTCCAGGGCAGCTTGCCTGCGAGCAGCTTGGCATAGTCGTCGACGCCGAGCCTCTTCAGCAGCGCCTCGTGCACGACGTGCGCGCCGGGATAGGGCCGGTCGCCGACGCCGAGCGCCATCGGCGTGATGCTCTTGGCCTTCGCCTTCTTGACCATGTCGAGGAATGCGTCGGGCGAGAGCTGCAAGCTCTCCGGTACGCTGACGCCGAGGTCCGCCATGGTCTTCTTGTTGTAGTAGAGTTCGACGGTCCAGGCCTCCAGCGGCAGGCCGTAGGGCTTGCCTTGATAGGTCCAGGCCTCCTTCGCCCACGGCTCGACGGCCGCCCAATTGAGCTCCGACAGGTCGAGCAGGAAGCCGTTCTCCATGTACTCGGCCTGGTCCGGCTCGGCGTAGAAGATGTCGGGCGCCTGATTGGCCCGCAGCGCCGTCTTGAGGCCGGCGTACAGCGCGGTCTTCTCGTACCAGGTCTGCTTGATCTTGATGCCGGGGTTCTTCGCCTCGAACTGCCTGATCGCCTCTTCCACGAAGGTTCGCTTCGGCACCTCCGCCGCCCAATGGCTCCAGAAGGTCAATTCCTTGACCTGCTGCGCGCTCGCAGTGCTGGCCCAGCAGACGACCGGCATGGTCGCCGCGAACAACAATGAAAGGCTTCTTGCCCGCACGAGTTTCCTCCAACACTGTCAGGCGCCCACCGCCGATCTTGATTGATCGATCACCTGGCTTTTCAGCGGCACCTCCGTTGCCCGCAGGCTAGGGGTCGGACCATCCATCGTCAACAAATCCTGCTGACACAAATCCTGCTGGAGGGTGAATGGATCCCGGCCACGGCCATCTCCGACGGCCTAAGACAAAGCGAGCACCGCCTCGGGACGAGGCTGAAGCTGTCCGCGCTCGACCTGCCGCACCACATCGACGATGCGCTCGTGAGTGGGTGTCGGGGTCCCTACCTCCTTGCCCCTTGCGATGATCAACCCATTGAGGAAATCGATCTCCGTGCGCCGTCCCTTCTGGATATCCTGCGCCATCGAGGGTCGCTGGTCGTTGCTTCGCGCGGAGGATTTGGTTCCGCGCAAGAGTGCTTCCTCGATTTCGGCCATTGCCCTTGGATCGTCCGGCGCTAGGGCGAACTTCGCGGCTGGAATTCGAACCATCAACTCCAGCTCGTAGCCAAGGGCCTGCCCAACTCGCACTGCCTCCGATCCAAGTCGTATGCTGATGCGCCGAACCGCATCATGGGAATCGCGCTCATTGCCGCTCATGCCGGTTACGGCCGAAAGCGCGTTGCGCATCCCGTTCACGCAAAGCTTGGACCAGCGCACACCCCAAAGGTTGCTCGTGATCGAGCAGCTGTCCACGCATTTCATGATGTCTGCGAGCTCGCGAAGCCGAGGCGTGACGCGCCCATGGATCTCCCCCAACTCTAGCGATTTGATCGCAGGATCGCGGGGCATGGTTCGTTTCACAACCCCTGCGTCGATGAGGTCGACGGCAAAGTTGTTGCCAACGACGCAGCCGACTGTCCGCCCCCATCCCACGACCGTGGCGATGCGATCCTCGTTGATGCCGTTCTGGGCGGAGACAACGTAGCCTTCGGGAGCGAGATAGGGTGCGACAAGAGCCGTGGCCCAGATCGTGTCATATGACTTAACGGCCACGATGGCGATGTCGATCGCCGGTCCCTTCGAAAGCCCCTGAACCTCGGTGATGTGCAGTGCCGGGAAACGGACTTGCACGTTCTCGGAAGGGAGCATGCCGACGATGCGCAGCCCGATCGATTTGATTTCCTCGACATGTTCTGGCCAACCGTCGATGGCGACGACATCATGCGAAGCTGCGGCAAGGTGCGCAGAAATATAGCCGCCGACAGCACCAGCGCCGATAACGACGATGCGTTTGGTCATAGGATGGTTCCTACTTGTGGGCGGGGACGGCTGCTTTTAGCGCGCAAGAAAAAGGCTTCGGCGCAACATCAGAACTCTACGCAAGCTCTCTGACACTGGCTATGCGGTTGGTGAAGCGAGTCCCGTCACACCCGCAACACCGAAAAAGCAGTTTCGTCCGGCGATATGTAGGCAACCGAGTGCCGCGCGTATTCAGCTCCCCCACTCACCATGGCACCCGAAGCGACCATGAGATATTGACCGCCCCCCTTGGCTGGGCCAGGCAATGTGCAGGTCTGCTTCGGCCCGATCCTGTACAACCAGCCTGCCAATTCCATCGGGTTCCTCCGCGAACACCGTGTCTATGGCCTCCGCCGTACGGCTCATGCGCTGGGCGTCACTGCTCACGCAGAGACACCACCCTTGACACGGGTTCGCTGGTTGCCGGTCACCAACCTCGCACGCGAGGCCGGCAGATACTTGGCGCCGGGATCCCAGCGTTGGCGGAGCGTGAAGTATTGGATGCCAGCAGCGGACGCCACGATGGGACCATACGGCGTATGGCCGTTGGCGTATTGGACCGTAGGCGGCGTGGTCGTGTGAGCGCCGATGCGGCCATCCCCCTCGACGAACACCTGGAATTGATTGGGCTCGTGGAAATGGGCCGGCGTCCCGGCGCCGGGGGGTTGGATCACTAGGAAGGCTTGCGGCAGCCCGTTGTCGTTGACCTCGTTGCCCTCGACGTAGACGACCTTCTTGGGCACCGCCCCAACGTATTCGGCGAGCGTGTACTGGCGCCCGTTCACCTCGATCTGACGTGACCGCTGTATCGCATCGGTGGCCGACGTCGTTAGCAGCATGCAGCGTCTCCGTAGCTGGGCGGCTGGTCACTTGAACAGTCAGCTTAGCGGCAGAGGGCGGTCAGGCAAGTGAGCCACGTGCGCGCCAGCCCGGCGCCGGCCGCTTGTCTACGTGGTCCTTGACTGGGTTTCCCTACAACGCGGCTGCCGCGCAGCGACATATCAGCTATCGAGGGGTTGGCGGACAAATTGCGAGAAGGACGCGACAGCCGAGTTTGACCCAGATCTGCTCAAAGCTGCATTGCGCCATTTCGTGGCTGAGGCGACTCCCGCAGCACGTGCTTAAGCGACGCGCGGTCGAAAGCGGCCAGCCTGAATCTGGTCGCCTATCCTTGCTTTAGCCCTGTTCGTGTTGTGACCTTCACCCCATGTTTACGAGAGATCGGCGGGGTACCCTAGACAACCGGGCGCCGCACGATCGCGACAGCAGTCTGGACTGATAAGGAGGCTCACATGGCGGAAGTTGCGATCAGGTCCCCACTGCAATACCTGGACAAGGCATCATCGGCGCTGCGCGAGATGGGGCTGATGCCGGACAAGGTCGATCCGGCGCCCATCAATGCCCTGCTCGAGAAGATCTCCGACCTCGACAAGGACAAGATCGCGCTGATCGCGCGCACGCTGGGGCAGGCCGAGGTCTTCAACGAGGTCGTGCGCGAGCAGACCTCCAAAATGGAGATCGGCGAGCGCTACCAGGACGATCACCAACGGCTTCAACTCCATCCGCGACGACTCCAAGCGGCTGGTCGACCAGGTCGCCGACGGCAAGATCGACATCCTCGAGCGCGGCACCAACATGTGGATGAAGATCGCGCGCGGCGACATCGCCGACCGCTTCGACAAGATCCGCAAGACCTACCTGGCGGTCACCAAGGAGACCAAGAACCAGATCGAGCGCGAGGCGCAAGATCCTCGACGCCTATCGCGACTATCGCGGCGCCCTGAAGCATGCCGAGGTGATGGCGCTCGAGGTGCTCAAGAAGGCCGAGCGAGAAGCTCGAGGCCGTGCAAGGCGGACCTGAAGGCGGCGACCGACAAGGTGGCCGCCTTCTCCGGCACCGAGCCGGCCGAGCGCGCCAAGCTCGAGCTCGCGCGCGACGAGCAGCTGCGCCGCACGCAGGACGAGGACAAGCGCTACCAGATCGCCAAGGACCTCTCCGACAACCTGACCATCTCCTACAACACGTCCGAGGTGATCATGGCGCGGCTGATGCAGACGACCTCGGCCAAGGAGCGCGTCTACGCCCAGGCGGTCACCTTCTTCTCCACCAACGACAGCGTGCTGACCGCGCTCAAGGCCTCGTTCACCGGCATGTTCGGCCTGCACGAATCGACCAAGACGCTCGACGCCATGAAGGAAGGCATGTCCAAGAGCCTCGAGACGCTGTCGGAGATCGGCGACAAGGTCAGGAGGCGGCGGTGCGCAGCGGCTATGGGCCGACCATCCGCGCCGATGCGGTCAAGAAGCTGGTCGACAGCGTCGTCAACTTCCAGGAGCGCTCGACCGAGATCATCGCCGAGATGCGCAAGCTTTCGACGCAGAACTCGGCCGAGATCCGCGACGCGGTGGAAGAGGGCAAGAAGCGCATGGCCCGCCTGATTGCCGCCGCGCGACGACGCTGCCTGCCGCCGCCTGACGGACCAGGTGCGAGGCAGCGTCCATGGCCGAGACCGCGGTTGCCGCCGAGCAAGCCGCAGACGCTCGACGACGTCATGATCGCCATGGACGTGGTGGACACGCTGCGCCACCGCGAGGACCTGGTGCGCCGGGAGCTCAACGAGGAGGGCCGCGAGGCGCGAGCTGATCGCGCGGCTGCGCGAGATCTACCACGACCAGGGCATCGAGGTGCCCGACCACGTGCTGGCCGACGGCGTCAAGGCGCTGAAGGAGAGCCGCTTCGTCTACACGCCGCCGCCGCGCAGGCTGGAAGCGCACGCTGCTCACGCTGTGGGCGCAAGCGGGAGACGCTATGGCAAGCGTGCTGGGCATCGCCGCTGGCCGTGCTTGCTGGCGGTCTGTCGGCGGCTATCACGTGCTGGTCACGCGCCCGGCCCAGCTGGCCGAGGAGCAGGCGCGCATCGAGATCACCGAGACGCTGCCCAAGGCCTTGCGGCAGGCGCACGCCGATGTGCATGGCCGTCGCCGCCGACGAGGCGGCCAAGCAGAAGGCCGACGCGCTGCTGGCCGACGGCGAGCGGGCGATCCGCAGCGGCGACCGCGCCGGCGATGACGCAAGGTCAGCGCGGAGCTGGCGGCGCTGCGCGACGAGCTGACGCGCGAATACACGCTCACCATCGTGTCGCGCCCGGGCGAGAGCTCGGGCGTGTGGCGCCGTCCGCCCGGCAAGCAGCCAGGCGCGCAACTACTACCTGATCGTGGAGCCGATCGCGCCGGATGGCCGCAAGCTCAGCATTCCGATACGCAACGAGGAGACCGGCGCCACGGAGACCGTCGCCAAGTTCGGCGTGCGCGTGCCGCAGCAACGTTCGAGGCGGTCGCCCAGGACAAGCGCGACGACGGCATCGTCCAGAAGCAACCGTTTCGGCGTGAAGCGGCGCGGCATGCTGGCGGTCGACTATCAGATGCCGTTCGAAGGCGGCTTCATCACGAAGTGGTAAGGCCCGCCGATGTGGACCGGACGGCAGACGCTGGCATCGATCGAAAGCGCGATCGCCAAGCTGCACGGCGAGGAAGGCCAGCTCGACCAGGCGCTGCGCTCGGCGGTCGGCGAAGCCGAGCGGCTGCGCAAGGAGCGCAGCGAGGCGCTGCGCGAGCTGGCGCGCATCAAGCTCGACGAGATGGCGGCCGGCCGGCTTGTCAGCAATCTCGATGCCGGCGAGCGCCGCGCCGTGCAGATCCTCGACGACTACCGCCTGCGCATCGCGGCCGCCACCGAGCAGCGCGAGGCGCTGCTGAAGGAGGTGGCGAGCGCGGAGGCCGAGCGCCACGCCGCAGCCGCGGCCGTGGAGGCGGCGCTCGAGGCGGTCGAGACGTTGCGCGCGCAGGCCGAGGCCAAGGTGCAGACGCACGCCAGAGTGGCGGGCGGCCAAGGCCGCGCGCGACGAAGCCGAGGCCGTCGCCACCGAGGCCGAGAAGAAGGCCGCCGCCTCGGAAGCCGAGCTGGGCGCCAAGAAGAAGCCCTACGACGACGATCCGCTGTTCGCCTATCTCTGGCAGCGCCGCTTCGGCACGCGCCGACTACAGTGCCGGCAACATCGCCCGCGCCATCGATCGCATGGTCGCGGACTTCATCGGCTTCAGCGATGCGCGGCCCAACTACGCGGCGCTGATCGAGATCCCGCTGCGGCTGAGAGAGCACGCGACCGCCAAGCGCGCCGCGGTGGCGGAGCCGCAGGCCGCGCTTTCCGACATCGAGCGGCGCGCCATGCTCGAGCCGGGCATCGACGCCAAGGAGAAGGCGCTTGGCCGAGGCGCGCCACAAGCTGGCCGTCGTCGACGACACCGTCGAGAAGAAGCACGGCGTGCTGCGCAAGCTCGACGAGACGCGCAAGGCGCTGGTCGCCGGCGACAGCAATCCGGCCTACAACGAGGCTCTGGAAACCATCGCCGCAGCCGACAGCAAGGACGACTTGGCCACCCTCTATGCGGAGGCCCGCCGGACGCCCACGACCGCCGATGAGGCGATCGTTCGCGGGCTCGAGGCGATCGATGCGAAGATTGCCAAGGCCGAAGCGGAGATCGCCGGCCTGCGCCGCACGGCGCAGGAGCTTTCACGCCGCCGGCTCGAGGTCGAGCAGGTGCGCGACCGTTTCCGCACGACCGGCTACGATCATCCGCAAGCCACCTTCGACAACAACGGCGCCATCGCCGACACGCTCAAGAACATTCTCGAGGGCGTGGTCAGAAGCGGCGTGCTGTGGGATCTCTTGCGGCAGGGCTACGGGTCCCGACCCACACGTGGCGGTGCGGACTTCGGCTCTCCCGGTTTTCCCTTTCCCTTTCCCAGTCCCGGCGGCAAGACCAGCGGCTCCTCGGGTGGAGATTGGCGGGACCCATCTAGTCGCGGTGGCTGGTCGCCTGGTGCAGAATCAGCTGAAAACCGCTCTCGTTCCGATGATGAGAACTTCTCCACGGGGGGCTCTTTTTGAGAGTTTGGATTTGGCACATGGCGTTGGCACGATAGCCGTCGATCGTCGGGCACCCTGAAAGCCGACAGTCTGACGCCATCCCGATCGGCCTATCACCTCGCGCGGACAATGTCCGCTCTATGGTGTGCTGCGGTGAAGACCAAGGACCCACAGTCGCCGCGTCTTCTGGGACGCGATGACGTCCGCTATCTCTGCGTCGCATCACCCGGCGCTAAGCGCTCGGACGTCCGGCTCGGTGCGGCGGGGGAGGGCAGTCGCCGAACATCCAACGCAGTCGTGCCGTGGGCCTCGGCGATGCGATTGAGAACGAAATGCTGGCGCAGGGTGAAGGTCGGGGCGTCCGCATCAGGTACAGGTGGCAGTGCTGGAACGCCCCTCGCGCCTGACGCGTGCGAACTCTTCGACATGCTCACCCTCCTTGCGCAGGACGACCATGCAGCGAGGAGCGCGGCGGAGCGAGACGCTGCGTGGCGCCGGCTGGCAGATGCTTCATTGCTGCTTCCCAGAGATTGAGCCCCAACTGAGGGGTCCGAGATCGACGGTTAAGAAACGTCGTACTCGCCCGCGTTGGCCGCCTAAGGCCCCTCGGTGTCCCGCCGGGGGGTGTTCTTTTTGTCGATGCCGTACACCGCTAAACTGTGTAACCTACTGTGTAACCAGGTTGTGTAACCACCCAAAAAACTCCTCGTAAATCAAGGGTTCTGGACAGCGCGGGGTCTCGAAGAAGGACCAGGAGCTTGGGCCGCAGTGAAGCAGTCCTCCGCCCGCGTGGACGCACCTGTCAGGGCTTCGGGAACGGACGCAGCACGGCAGCGGCCGTGGCGGTGGCGAGCAATGTCCCGTCTGGAAGGCGCAGGCTGCCCTGCAGATGCGCCGTCGCGCTGCCCATGCGCAGGACCTCGCCGCGGGCGATCACGCGCGCCATGGGCGTCGGGCGCAGGTAGCTGACCGAGATCTGCAGCGTCGGCACCAGGATCGCGAAGCGCTGCGAGATGCTGGCGGTGACGCCCATGGCATCGTCCAGCATGGCGCAGACGAAGCCGCCCTGCACGGTGCCGTGCCGGGTTGGCGAACTCGGCCCGCGGCGTGAAGGCGACCTCCGCCCAGCCGCCATCGACGGAGAAGTCGATGAGCTCGAAGCCCAGGTGTCGCGCCGAGGGCGGATGATTGGCAGGATCGCTGAGCAGGCTGCGAATTTGCTCGTCGCTGAACGACATCGCCTCCGCGACCTCTCAGAGCCGAGCCTTGACGCGGCCCGATCTCCGAAGGATCATCGCCGCTTGCGATCACCGGCGCAGGGGCGGCGGCGACCGGCCCCATCGTGAGGGCGAGACATATCGACGGCCCGCCCGCAGCGGACAGCTTGCACAGCCGGGCCCACTCCGGAAATCGTAGGCGAGCATGGGCGCCGCGCCGCCTGCTACCACCTGCAGCTCCAGGCCGCAGACGGGGCAGCGGCTGCGATGCCCCGGCGCTACATGTTCTTGACTCATCCGGTTCACCCCCTCAGGCTGCGCTCATTCGCCGGATTGGAGCCTGGTCGCCGCTTTGTGGGCTAGCGCCGACTGGGATTTCTTGGCCCGCTTCGTAGTGCAGCTTAGTCGAGTGGCTGAGCGGTGTGTCCCCGCTCTGGCGTTTCGCATTCTTCAGGCTGATCAATGTCCGCCCGACCCGGTGTGTGGTATACTAGTACAAAAGTCCGCAGGCAACTGACTTAGCGGCAGATACTGGGGCGGGTTGCTCGAAAGTTGCCGGAGAGGCGTCTCCGGCAGGAGGCCCGTTTGTCGCCCAGGACCTTCAGAGGACCGCGGTCGCTCGCGGATCAGGCCGCCGACATATCCGTCGCCACATCGTCAAGGCGACTTTCAGCTCGGCGAGGCGCTCTCCGAGACCACGCTCGCCGCAAGCTCGGCGTCAGCAAGACGCCGGTACGCGAGGCCCTCCTGCGCCTCGAGACGGAGGGCCTTGTCGACATCCAGCCCCAGCGCGGCACGTTCGTTTTCCGCATGGGAGCGGCCGAGGTGCGCGCGCTGAGCGAATTCCGCGACGTGCTCGAGAGCGCGGCGCTCAGCGCTGGCAATGCCCGTGAGGTGCATCGGCGCTCGGCGCCGCGCTGGGAGAGATCGTCTCGGACATGGATGACGGCCTCGCCGGCGGTGATGCTGCGACCTACCGCGAGCACGACAGTCGCTTCTCACGAGCGCATCATCCACCACAGCGGCAACGCATACCTCGTCGAGGCCTACGACAGGATCGCGTTCCGGGTTCAGGCGCTGCGCAACAAGCTGTCCCAGGACCCTGCCCTCAACCAGCGCTCCCTCGGAGAGCATCCGGAATTGCACAGGCCTGATCGCCGCGGGCGATGAGGCGGATGCCCTGGCTCTGCTGCGCCGGCACATTGCCACGACCAACAGCGACTACAAGGAGACGCTCGGCCGCGAGCCCGGCACGACCGGACAGTCCTGACAGCCCGCAAAGCCGGCCGCATCAGGCCCGCCACGCGGCTGGGGATATCGGCGTTCGCGCGCTAGCCGCGACTCGGCCTACGTTCCGACGGTCCGGTGTGTGCGTTGCGCGAGTCCCTCCTCGCGTCATCGGCAAGGCGCCCGGCATGAACCTCCTCTTCCGCATCGTCTACGCCGCCCACGCCTCGGGCACGCATCACAAGCTCGCGCTCGACGCGCTGCGGCACCTGAGGTGCGTGGACGCCGATCTCTGGCAGCGGCTGTTCCTCACAGCACGCCAAGCTCTACCTGGAGGGCTCCAAGGCGCCCGACAACGAGTTCAAGGACTTCAAGAACCACGTGCTGCACACCCGCGACGGCTACTGGGGCGGGGCGCCCGAGAAGGCGCGCAGCTGGTACAACCACCTCGTCGAGGCGCTGGCGCAGCAGGACTGGCCGACGGCCGTCTACTGCGCCGGCGTGCTCAGCCACTACTACACCGACCCGCTGCATCCCTTCCACACCGGCCAGTCGGAGGCCGAGAACAACATCCACCGCGCGGTGGAATGGAGCATCTCCAAGGCCTATGACGAGCTGAGGACGCTGGGCGAGCGCGAGTTCCCCAACATCGCCGTCGAGCTGCCGCCCGGGCCGAACTGGCTGGCCCAGCTCGTCTGCCGCGGGGCCGAGAAGGCCAACGGCTACTACGAGAAGCTGATCGCGCACTACGACATCCAGCGCGGCGTGATCGATCCGCCGGCCGGCCTCGACCGCGTCGCGCAGGCGGATCGTCGCCGAGCTGATCCGCTACGCGACGCTGAGCTATGCCGCCGTGCTCGGCCGCGCCATCGAGGAGTCCAACGCCCACGCGCCCGACGTCTCGCTCGCCGCAGCAACGCTGGCGGCGGTGGCGCAGGCGCCGTTCAAGCTATCGCCCGGCGCATCGCCGACAAGGACGAGCGCCGCCTGGTCGAGCGCATGTACGACGAGCTGCTCGCCACCGGCACGGTCGAGAAGAACCTGACCGAGGACGACCGCACCGTGCGCGACCTGCACGCCGCCGAGGTGCTGGCCAAGCGCCCGCCGCAGCCGCGAGGTGTCGAAGGTGTTCCCCTTCAAGCCGCGCGAGCAGGTCGTCACACGCATCGCCCAGCGCGCGGGCCGCGCGAAGGCGTTGCGCGCGCTCGACAACGTCGTGCCGCTCCAGCGCGCCCGCCCGGCCGCAGCCCCGCCCGGCGGCACGGCAGCGCCGCCAGGCTGCGCCGGCGCAGATGTCGCCCGCGCCAAGGCCGGCCTCTTGCCGAGCGTCTCGAGCGCCGTGGGGTCGGAGCCGCAACGAGGCCAGCGCAGCCGCGGCGGCCGCATCGCCGGGCCGAGCCGCTCTTCCATCTGCGCTCGACAGCGCCGTCGTCGACGGCCCCTCCATCGGCCCCAAGACCGCCGATCGCCTCGAGCCGCACGGCATCAAGACCATCCGCGACCTGATGCGGGCGGAGCCGGCCGCACTGGCCGTCCTGCTCGACACCCGCAACATCACGCCTGACACCATCGCCGACTGGCAGGACCAGGCCCGCCTCGTCTGCACGGTCCCGGGCCTGCGCGGCACGCACGCCCAGCTGCTGGTGGGCGCCGGCTATCGCTCCGCCGATGCGCTCGCCGGCGGCGGAGGCCGACAAGCTGTGCGCCGACGTGCTCGCCTTCGCGGCCATCGAGGACGGCCAGCGCGCTGCTGCGCAACGGCGATCCGCCCGACATCGAGAAGATCAAGGGCTGGCTCGAGGCCGCGCGCAGCGTCAAGGCGGCTTGAGCCGTGGGCAACGTCAATGAACGAACGATCTATCCTTGCGGGCGCGGCTCGACCTTCTCGGCGTCAGCGTGTAGCCGGCCTCGGCGAGCCCCGTGAACGCCGGCGTGACGTTGAGCGTGCCCGTCACCCAGACCGGCTCGAACGTGCCTTCACGTCGAAGCCCTGCTCGGCTCTTGACGTAGACGATCTGGTTGGCGGGCGGCGGCGGCACGTGGATGCAGGCGCCTATGAACGGCACGAGCAGGAACTCCTTCACCCGCGTCGCCTCGAAATCGAGCGGCACGACGTAGCCGCCGATATGCACGCGCTTGCCGTCGAGCTCTGCACCACGGGAGCGGGCTGCGGGGCCGCGCCCGTCGGCGCCGCCGGCGTAGACATCCACTTGCCCTCGGGCACCTGCTGCGGCGCCGGCCCGCTGCCGTGAGGGTTGTTGGGATCGGTCGGCCGTCGCCGCGAAGAACGGCTTGAGCGCCTTGGGCGGCGCCGGCGGCACGAGCTGGTCCCACTTGAGCTGCAGCGGCGGCTCCACTGCATGCACGGGCCCCGCGACGGCCCGACCTGGATCGCGCCGAGCGCCGCAGCAGACGACAGCCGCACCGAATGCTCGCCGCATGATCAGCCCCTCGTCATGTCCTGACCGTCATACCATCGGCGAGCGACAGCCGGTAGGCGCGCAACGCCGGCAACAGCCCGGCCACGCAGCCGGCGAGCGCGATCGCCCCGAGCGTCAGCCACTCGCGAGCCTCGGCGGATCGATCGCCAGATGCAGACCGTAGACGCCGGTCGACGTAAGGCTGGAGCGATCAATAGCGCGGCATAGAGGAGCACGATGCCGAGCAGGACGCCGGCCACGGTCAGCACGCCCGCCTCCGCCATCAGCAGGCCCAGGATGGTGCGCGGCCGCGCCCCGACCGAGCGCAGGATCGCCATCTCGCGGCGGCGCTCGTTGAGCGTGGTCAGCATCATCGTCACCATGCCGAGCAGCGCGGTCGCCACCACCATCGCCGAGACACGGCCTGCAGCGCGGTCTCGGCCGTGCCGACCAGCCCCCACAGCTCCTGCAGCGCCGCCCCGGGCAGAATCGCGGACAGCGGCTCGTCGCGGTACTCGTTGATGGCCCGCTGCAGGCGGAAGGTGGCGAGCTTCGATTTCAGGCCGATCAGCGCGGCCGTGATCGCCTTCGGCTCGAGGTTCATGCGGCGCACCTCGTCGGCCGACACCGATCTGTCCCGGCAACGCGCGCGCCGCTCTGCCAGTCGACGTGGATGGCCTCGATCGCCTCCAGGCTGACGTGCACCGTGCGGTCGACCGGCGTGCCGGTCTTCTCCAGGATGCCGGCGACGCGGAACGGCTTGTCGTCGTGCTCGACGAACGACGACCGTGCCGAGCCCGTGCGCGACGACGATGCGGTCGCCGACCTTGTAGCCGAGCGCCGCGGCGACGTCGGCGCCGATCACGGCGTCGAACAGGTCCGCGAACGGCTTGCCGGCGGCGAACTCAGGCCGTGCGCGCGGCGGTACCTGTAGTGCGTGAAATAGTCGGGCGTGGTGCCGAGCACGCGGAAGCCGCGGTGGCTGTCGCCGAGCGACAGCGGCACGATCCAGGCGATCTCCGGGCGCGCGGCGATGTCCTGGTAGCTCGCCCAGGTGATGTTGTTGGTGGCGTTGCCGATGCGGAACACGGAATAGAGCAGCAGGTTGAGGCTGCCGCTGCGGGCGCCGACGATCAGGTCGGTGCCGGAGATGGTGTCGGCGAAGCTCTGGCGCGCGCCGGTGCGCACCTTCTCGACGCCGAGCAGCAGCACGATGCAGACGGCGATGGCGAGCACGGTGAGCAGCGCCGTGACCCAGCGGTTCCGCAGGACTGCAGGGCGAGGCGCAGGACGATCATGCCGCCGCTCCCCCGCCGAGCCGCTGGCGATCTCGTCGAGCCGCACGCACGCGGTCGAAGCGCCGCGCGAGGCTCTCGTCGTGGCTGACCATGATCAGCGTCGCGCCCGCCTCCGCGCCTCGCCGAACAGCAGATCGAGGAACGCCGCCTGGCGGTCGCGGTCGAGCGCCGAGGTCGGCTCGTCGGCGACGATCAGCTCCGGCGCGCCGATCAGCGCGCGCGCGGCCGCGACGCGCTGCTGCTGGCCGACGCTCAGGTTGGCGGCCGGCGGCCGCGCAGAGATGCGGCTCGAGGCCGAGCCGGCGAGCAGGCGCGCGGCTTCGGCCTCGGCCGTGCGCCTTGGCCGTGGCGCGCTTGCGGCGTCCGGCGCGAAGCTCAGCGGCAGCAGCACGTTGTCGAGCACCGAGCGTAGGGCAGCAGGTTGAACATCTGGAAGATGATGCCGAGTGCTCGGCGCGGAAGCGGTCGCGCGCGACGCGCCGAGCAGCTCGTGATGTCGGTGCCGAGGACCTCGATGCGTCCCGCCTGCGGCGCGAGGATGCCGCACAGCAGGCTCAGGAACGTCGACTTGCCGCTGCCGGACGGGCCGATCAGCAGCAGGCGCTCGCGCGCAGGCAGGGAGAAGCCGCGACCGCGAGCGAGAAGGCGCCGCGGCCGGGCCAGGTGAAGCGACATTGGACGAGGCGCACGA
>CAWHPZ010000032.1:80000-257670 GCA_963831345.1 uncultured Alphaproteobacteria bacterium | reverse complement strand
ATGTGAGGTGCCATAGTTCTCGAGATGTATATCTCCCACGCCGAGGACCTGGGGCCCTGTCGCGAGATCAGGGCAGATGTCCAGGATCGTCTCCGCCCAGCGCCAGTACGTGGCCCGCAGGAAGACGAAAGCGTTCGCCTTCATCTTCTCATGCTTCTCGGTAAGGTCGTTCTCGACGATATCGCCGTGAAGCTGCTGCCGTAGCCAGTCCTCGTAGTGCCGAGCGGAATCGTGAATCGTCGCCATGGCCACACCTCCGCCGATACCGAGGGGGCACGATACCACGCGGCCATGACCGATCATGGGCATTGCGGGAACCACGTTCATCCGCGGGAACTCGAGGCTGTTCCACATCAGGCCCGGCTCAATGCTGCGTCTGATGACAACCTCACGTGGCGGAGATGAATTAAAGTTGCCCGAACCGCGCTACCGTTTCGCCCCGTCGTGCGTTACAAGAAGCCAATCAATAAGGATGGCGAGATGATTGTTCGCTTGATCGGCTTCACGGCTTTCTTGATCGCTTCAGTATCCGCGGTCGCGGCCGCCGAGGTTTGCGTCTCCTGCGCCGGACCGGATGTGACCTACCGCTGCACGGTGGAAAAATCCGAAAAGATTGAAAAAATGCCCGACGCCCAGCGCGTCCTCGAACAGGTCTGCACCAAGATCCTGGTAAAGACCGGCAGCCATGCCAAATGCGACGTCAACCGCGATAAAGCGGAGTGCCCAGGCGATCCCAAAGTGATTGGCGTTGCCGAGCTCAAAGAGGCACTCGCCATAAGCCGAGAGAGCAAGACCTCCGATTCCAAGGTCGAAGGGCTGCTGCCCGGCGCCGCCCGCGTGACAACCGAAGGCCTGCAAAAAACCGGCGAGGCCATAGGCGGCGGCGCCAAAACAGCCTGGGACTGCGTCACGTCTCTGTTCAGCGAGTGCTGACGCGCGGACGCCGTCGCAGCAAAGAAGACAACCTCATACCGATTTCCTCCGACCGCAGGCGTTAAGCGTCTCGGCGCGTCTCCGTGCGCAAACTCGGACGCCAACCGCGATTAAGGAAATGTTTACCTTAATGCCCCACGATTACTCCGCATAGAGATAAGGATGCCCGCTCACCGCGGCGCCAGTTTTGCGTTGGAGTATGCGTATGAGTAGTTATTGGTGGACCCGCACCGTAGGGCTGTTCGAGAACAAGACGGCACTGCCCAAAAAGAAAAAAGACGCAGAGCCCACCTTCGAACGCACCACCGCCAGCAAGCCGCAACGTATGAAGGATGGCTTCCTGTGGGCCGACGGCATGCTCACGCCCCGTCCCTGCACCATCCGCGACATGACCGTGCTCGAGGCTGAAGTTTCCCTCTGGCACGATGACATCAAACCCTCGCTGCTCAGAGGTCCCCTGAAGCTCTACTCGTGCGCCGACGGCAAAGAGGTCGATTGCACCGTCGCAGGCCGGAAAGGCGACGCGCTCGGGCTTCGCTTCACAAGCAAGTTTCGTGAGCCGAGCCGGCGCTACGCCTAACCGTCGCAATGTTGACGCTCAGAGGCGCGCATCCGATGCGGTGCGCGTCTCCAAAGACTGAAAATTTGCGCGCTTAGCCGATCCGCTCGCGCTCGAGGCTCTGATACTGGCGCTGGATGTCGGTGATGTAGTCGCGCACGATCGGCGCCGCATCGCGCTTCTTCGCCAGCTGCATGTGGAATACGAGCTGGCTGCCGGTGCGGAACATCATCTCGGCGCTGATCAGATAGAACTCCCACATGCGGCAGAAGCGCTCGTCGTACATCTGCGCGACCTTGGCCCGGTTGGCCTGGAAGCGGCTCTCCCAGTGCGCGAGCGTCTTGGCGTAGTGCAGCCGCAGGAATTCGCAGATCCGTCACCCAAAGGCTGTTCTGCTCGACGGCCGTGAACACCTCCGACAGCGCCGGCGAATAGGCACCCGGGAAGATGTACTTCCTGCAGCCACGGGCTCGCCGTGCCGGGCGGGCTCATGTGGCCGATGGAGTGCAGCAGCATGACGCCGTCGTGGGTGAGCAGATCGTTCACCTTGGCGAAGAACTCGCCGTAGTGATGCACGCCGACGTGCTCGAACATGCCGACCGAGACGATGCGGTCGAACTTCTCCGTCGACTCGCGATAGTCGCGCAGCTCGAAACGCACGCGGTCCGCAAGCCCGAGCGTTCGCCGCTTTCTCGTTGGCTAGCGCGCACTGCTCGCTGCGACAGCGTGACGCCGAGCACCTTCACGTTCCCCATGCGCCCGAGATAGAGCGCCATGTCGCCCCAGCCGCAGCCGATGTCGAGGACGCTCTGGCCCGGCTTCAGATTGAGCTTCGAGGCGATGAGGCGCAGCTTGTTCTGCTGCGCTTCCTCGAGCGTGTTGTCGTCGCTCGTGAAGTAGGCGCAGGAGTACTGCATGCCCTTGTCGAGGAAGAGCCGATAGAAGTCGTTGCCGATGTCGTAGTGGTGGGCGACGTTCTTCTGCGCCTGGCCGATCGGATTGGCCTGCTGGAAGCGTTTCAAGCCGCGCGAAATGCGGCGCAGAACCTTCTGCAGCGGATACGAGCCGAGCGACAGCCGGTTCATCGAGAACAGCGTCAGGAAGTCGCGGAGCGTCGAGTTCTCGAAGCTCATGCGCCCGTCCATGTAGGCTTCGCCCGCCGAAGCTCCGGATTGAGAACCAGCTTGTGGTAGAGCGACGGGTCCGTGAGCCGCATCGTAACGTTGGGCCCAGGCGAGCCGGCGAACATGTGCACCCGGCCTTCGGCGTCGATCACCGTCAGGGACCCGACGCGAACGAACGACTTCATCATATGCGAGAGAGGAAACATGGGGCCTCGCTGTTAGAGTGCTTCCTGAAAAGTGGAAACCGGTTTTCCGATAAGGAGCACGACGAAACAAAGAACCAGGGATTGAGCGCGCGTCAGGCGGCGGACTTTGCTCCGCGCGCCTTTTCGGCGGCAGAGCGGATGGCGGAAATGTTTGCGGCGTAGCTGTCACTCGTGCCGCCTTTGAACACGGCCGAGCCGGCGACAAGCACGTTGGCGCCGGCAGCCGTGACGAGAGGCGCGGTTTCAGGCGTGATGCCGCCGTCGATCTCGATATCGATCGGCCGCGAGCCGATCATGGCTTTGACGCGGCGGATTTTGTCGACCACCGCCGGAATGAACGCCTGCCCGCCGAAGCCGGGATTGACCGTCATCAGCAGAATGAGATCGAGCCGGTCGAGCACGTACTCGATCACGCTCTCGGGCGTCGAAGGATTGAGCGATACGCCGGCGCGCTTGCCCAGCGCGCGGATCGCCTGCAGCGAACGGTCGAGATGCGGCCCGGCCTCGGCGTGCACGGTGATGATGTCGGCGCCCGCCTCCGCAAAGGCCGCGAGATAGGGATCGGCGGGCGCGATCATCAAATGGCAATCGAAGACCTTGGGCGACGCGCCGCGGATCGCCTTCACCACCGGCGGCCCGAACGTGATGTTAGGCACGAAATGCCCATCCATCACATCGAGATGGATCCAGTCGGCCCCGGCGGAATCGACCGCGCGCACCTCCTCGCCGAGCCGCGAGAAATCGGAGGACAGGATGGACGGGGCAATGATCAAAGGCCGGGAGGACATGGGAAGGGCTCTCTTCACCGACGGCAGGGGAAATTCAGGAATTGGCGTACACGCGCGGCCGCCTCCCGGCAAGAGAGGCGCGTGCGCCATCCCGCCCCATTAGACGCCATTCCGCCCGACCAGAAGCCCGGCCTGTCAGGAGCCAAAGCCCACACTTTCAGAAGAATGTGCGGCGCTTGCGCTCGATGAGCTGCAGGATCATGGGCGTCAGGATGAGCTGCATGGCAAGGTCCAGCTTACCGCCCGGAATGACGATGGAATTCGCCCGCGACATGAAGCTTTCCTGGATCATGGACTGCAGGTACGAAAAATCGATGCCGCGCGGGTTCTTGAAGCGGATCACCACCATCGATTCGTCCGGCGTCGGAATCCAGCGCGCGATGAACGGATTTGACGTATCGACCGTCGGAATGCGCTGGAAGTTGATGTCGGTCTCGGTGAACTGCGGGCAGATGTATTTCACATAGTCCGGCATGCGCCTGAGGATGACATCCGTGATCGCTTCCGGCGAATATCCACGATCATCCTTGTCGCGATGGATTTTCTGAATCCACTCGAGATTGATGACCGGCACGACGCCGATCCTGAGATCAGCAAGCCGTGCGATATTCACCTTCTTCGTGATCGAGGCCCCGTGCAGGCCCTCGTAGATCATGAGATCGGTGCCGTAGGGAATCTCCTCCCACGGCGTGAAGGTGCCGGGCGGCGCGCCGTAAATCTTGGCTTCTTCCGCATCGTGCACGTAGTGGCGCGCCCGCCGGTGCCGATCTCTCCATAGGTCTTGAACAGCTGCTCGAGCTCCGGCAGCAGGTTCGCCTCTTCTCCGAAATGGCTGAGGTTCGGATTGCCGTTGTTGGCCGCTTCCGCCACCTTTTGCAGCATCTCCTCGCGATCATAGCGATGGAACGCGTCGCCCTCGACGAATACGGCTGTGATCTTCTCGCGGCGGAATATCTGCTCGAAGGTCCGGCGCACGCTTGTTGTGCCGGAACCCGAAGAACCCGTGACTGAGATGATGGGGTGTTTGGCAGACATCTAGTCTTTTTAGTTCCGCTCTATTGCCTGGTGAATGACCTCTGCTGCCCGGCTAGCGCCGGAACAACCCTCTCCGTCCGAACAGGGGAGAACGCTCGCCCGCGCCGAGCGGCTCGTGGTGAAGGCGGACAACATACTCCACCTCGTTTCGCGACCCCGAAAGGAAAGCAACGCGTTGGTGAAGACTGTTCGGAATGAGATCGAGAATACGCCCATATCCGGTCGAAGCCGCTCCGCCGGCTTGCTCGATCAACCACGCCAGAGGATTGGCCTCGTAGATCAGCCTTAAGCGCCCGGTACCGTAGCCGTCGCGAGAATCCGTAGGGTAAAGGAAGATCCCACCTCGTGTCAGAATGCGATACACGTCCGCCACCGGCGAGGCCGTCCAGCGCATGTTGAAATCCTTGCCTCTCGGGCCATCCCGTCCGCGCACGCAGTCGTCGATGTAGGTCCTGACCGGCTCGTCCCAATGACGATAGTTGGACGCATTGATCGAATATTCGCGCGTCGCCATCGGAATGCTGACGCCCTCATGCGTCAGCATGAACCGCCCCGTTCCCTTATCGAGCGTGAAGATGTGCGTTCCATGCCCGACTGTCAGCACGAGCGAGGTGAAGGGTCCGTAAACCGCAAAACCCGCCGCGAGCTGGCTCGTCCCGGGCTGCAGAAAGCTTGACGCATCCGCTCCGTTCGCCAGCGCCGGCAGCACGGTGAATATCGTCCCGACGGACACGTTGGCATCGATGTTCGACGATCCGTCGATGGGATCGACGGCCACAGCCAGCGGCGCTCCGGGATTGATCGGCAGCGCCCATTCCAGCTCTTCCGATCCGAGCGAAGCGACGGGCGCATCCTTGATCGCCGCGACCACGAGATCGTTGGCGCGGACGTCCACGTCCTTCTGCGGCTCGATACCGCTCTGCCTGCCTGTTTCCGACCCGAGCGCACCGGCGAGCGCGCCACGCCCGACCAGGCAGCTGATCTGCCGGCAGGCTTCTGACAGGCGCATAACAGTAACGGCGACCTCACCGCGGTGAGTTTCGCCGCCGGCCCACGCGTCGAGATAGGCGCCAAGATCGGTCGCGTCCGCCATTCCCCAGTTTCCTCCCGGCCGGGACCTCTTTTTATGATGCGCCTTGTGCGGGTCCAGCCAAATCCTATTCGAGGGTGCCTCACGCTCGAACGCAACGATGTTCTTGTCCGGTCGCTTAACCGGTTCGCGATGCACTCGGTCCCGAAGCCCGAATGCTCCGCGCTCAGATAGAGCTTGGCCGGTAATGAACAACGGTCTGTAAATTCTTGGCAGTTCGCGTTTAATCAACTAAGGGTTGCCTAGTATGCAAAATGCACGCTTTCATTCAGGCTACGCACGGTCGCTATGCCCCGTAACCCCAGACTTCATCCCAGTCCCTTGCCTGCCGCCCTTGGCCATTTGCGCGCCGGGTTCTTCGGAACGGCGCTATTTTCTTGTGTAATCAATATCCTGGGCCTTACGGGTTCGTTCTACACGTTGCAGGTTTACGACCGGGTTATACCATCCCAGAGCGCCTCCACCCTCATCGCACTGACATTTCTGGCGGCTACACTTTATGCGGCTTACGCCGTTTTGGACGGCTTACGTGCCCGCATTTTGAGTCGCGCCGGACTGCTCATAGTAGCGACGCTCGAGCGCGAGGCCCTCGCGGCGGTATCTGCGCTCGCGCTTTCCGACGCCACACGCGCCCGCGCGCTCGAGCCGATAGGTGACCTCGACCGCATCCGCGCCTTCCTGTCAGGTCCTGGCCCCTCGGCCATCCTGGATCTGCCTTGGATCCCGGTCTATCTCGCGGCCATCTATGTGCTGCATCCGGTACTGGGGATGACAGCGCTCGCCGGCGCACTCGGTCTCCTGTTGCTCACAGCGTTGGCGGAGGCTGCAACGAAGGCGCGTCTCCAACGCTCGGCAGTGGCCGCGGCCGAGCGGACCGCCTTGGCCGAAGCCATCCGTCGCAACGCCGAGGCGTCGCACGCCATGGGCTTTGCACCCGGCCTCGAGGCCCGCTGGCGCGAGCTCACGCAAGTCTGGCTGAAGGATCTGACGGCCGCGACGGATAGAGCTCAGATCGCCTCCGCAGCAACAAAGCTGCTGCGCTTCGTCTGCCAGATCGGCATCGTGGGTCTCGGCGCGCTTCTGGTCATCAACGGAGGCATGTCGGCAGGCGCGATCGTGGCGGCTTCGGTCATCGCATCGCGGGCGCTGTCTCCGGTCGACACCGCTTTGGCGCATTGGCGCGGATTTTCTGAATTTCGCGAGAGCTGCCGCAGGCTGTCGAACAATCTGTCTCCGGCCACGGGCGAGGAGCCCTACGATGGCGGCCTTCCGGCGCCACAGGCGAGCGTGATCGTCGAGCATCTGACGGTCATGCCACCGGGTGCATCCCGCCCGCTCGTCCATGACCTCTCGTTCAGGCTCCAGTCCGGCGACGGCCTAGGTGTCATCGGCCCCACCGGTTGTGGCAAATCCACCCTCGCCCGCACGCTCGTCGGGGCGCGGCAGCACGCCATCCGGGCCGGATCGATCCGCTTCGATGGCGCTCCATTGGACCATTGGAATAGCCGCACGCGCGGCAGGCACGTGGGCTACATGCCTCAGGAGCCCGGCCTGCTGCCCGCCACCATCGCCGACAACATCTCTCGTTTCGAAGCCGGCGCAGAAAGCACGAAAATCATCGCCGCCGCCAAGCAGGCAGGCATCCACGAGATGATCTTGCGCCTGCCCGACGGCTACCGTTCTCGGATCGCAGAGAATGCCACCCAGCTCTCGGCCGGAGAGCGCCAGCGCATCGCTCTGGCTCGCGCGCTCTACGGCGATCCATTCCTCGTCGTCTTGGATGAGCCCGACGCCAATCTCGACGGCGCCGGCGAGGTATCCTTGACGGAGGCGATCCACTCGATAAGGCGGCGCGGTGGCATCGTCGTCGTCTTTTCCCATCGCCTGGCAGCGCTCGAGGGCGTCGACACGCTGATTTGCCTCTCCAATGGGCGGCTGCAGGCCTCGGGCCGCAAGGACGACGTTCTACGCCGCATGCACGAGCTCGCGCCGCAAAATCCTCGCGCGGTTCCACCTGCTCTCGCCCCGCAGCCAAACCCATCCATCCACGCCACGTTGAAGATCGTGTCGGACCAGCATGGCTCCGGCTCCGCATGAGCACGGCCATCGAACCGAGCGACATCGCGAAGGCGCACGCCGGCATGCGGCACGCCCTGATTGCTGGCGCGGTGGTGTTGGCGCTCCTCATATTCGGCCTGTTGCGATGGGCCGCGCTGACCGAGATCACCGGGGCGGTCATTGCCGATGGCACCGTCGTCGTCGAAAGCAGTGCCAAGAAAATTCAACATCCGGCAGGAGGAACAGTCAGCGATCTTCGCGTCAGGAATGGCGACAGGATCAAGGCAGGCGACCTCCTCCTCAGGCTCGACGGAGCCGAGGTCCGCGCCCGTCTCGAAACATTCGCACACCAGCTCGCCGCGCACAGGCTACGCATCGCTCGCCTCATCGCCGAACGCGACGATCAGTCCTCGGTGGCCACGCCCGATGAGATGACCTCCCGCAGCGGCGATCCGGACATCGCGGCGATGATCGCCAGCGAGAGCGGGCTTTTCGAAAGCCGCCGCGCCATCCGTGAAGGACAGAGAGCCGAGCTCAAACAGCGCATTCTTCAATTGCAGAACGAGATCGCCGGCCTCGAAGGTCAGGATCGGGCTAAAGCTGCCGAGATCCGTCTCATCGACGAGGAGCTGGAATTGCTCGGCAGGCTTGAAGGCGAACCCGATAAGGGAATGGACATTCGCCGCATCGGCGCCGACCCCCTCAGGCATCGCCGAAAAACGCCTCGCCCTCCGCCGTGAGGCAGCCAAGCTCCGCGGCGAGTGCGGACAGCTCCGCGCCGCCGCCGCCCAGCTCAGGGGACGCATCGCCGAAATCGAGATGCAGATCGTGCGCCTCGATCACGAGACCCGAAGTGCGGTCATTTCCGATCTTGCCGAGACCACCGCCCTTACGGTCGAGTTGCAGCACCGAGCCCGCGCCGCCGGCGATGAATTGCGCCGTCTCGACCTCCTCGCCACGACTTCGGGCACCGTGCACGAGCTGGCCATTCGCGGATCTGGCGATGTGATCGCAGCCGGCGAGACGCTCATGCTGATAATCCCGGACAGCGAGCGCCTCGTGGTCGAAGCAAAAATTGATCCCCATCAGATCGACCAGGTCCTGGCCGCCACGACCGCACTGCTGCGCTTTTCAGCCTTCAACCGGCGCACCACGCCGGAGCTCGCCGGCAAGCTGACGCGCGTCTCCGCCGATCTCTCACGCGACGCGCGAACGGGAAGCGCATACTTCGTCGCTCGCGTCGAGATCGACGATGCAGAGATCGGTCATCTCGGGGGCGCTCGCCTCGTGCCCGGCATGCCCGTCGAGGTGCAGATCGAGACCCAGCACCGTACGGCGCTGTCGTATCTGCTGAAGCCGTTGGAGGATCAGCTCGCGCGTGCCTGGAAGGAGCGCTAGCGCCTCCAATCATGAAATTGTCATGTCGGACGCATCCCTTCCGTCAGAAGGTGAAGTGGAAATCGCCTCTGCACCTCTCCCCTGTCGGGCGCGACGTGAATCGCGCGAGCGTCCAGCAAGTCCGAAGCGTGAATTACAGGTCTGATCAGACTAGCGCCGTCCGATACCCGTGTACTGGAACCCGGCCGCCCGAGCCGCATCGGGCTGGAAGATGTTGCGCAAGTCGACGATCACGTCGCCCGCCATCTTGGACTTCGCCGTCTCCAGATCGAGAGCGCGGAACTCGTTCCATTCCGTGATCACGGTCATGACGTCCGCACCGGTTATCGCTTCGAGCGTGCTGTCGCACCAGACGACGCCCGGCAGAAGTGCTTCCGCATGCTTGCGGCCCTGCGGATCGAATACGCGCACGGTCGCCCCCCGCTCCAGCAGCATCGGCACGATGACAAGGCTCGGCGCATCGCGCATGTCGTCGGTGTTCGGCTTGAACGTGACGCCGAGCACGGCGATCGTCTTGTCGCGCACGGAACCGCCGGCCGCCTTCTCGATGCGTCCGCCCATGGCGATCTTGCGCTCATCGTTGACGCGGCTGACCTGCTCGATGATCGACACCGGCACCTTGGCGTCGCGCGACGTGCGAATGATGGCAGAGACGTCCTTCGGGAAGCACGAGCCGCCGTAGCCCGGACCAGGATGCAGGAACTTGTCGCCGATGCGGCGATCCTTGCCGATGGCGCTCGCCACCTCCTGCACATTCGCTCCAACCTGTTCGCACACGTCGGCGATCTCGTTGATGAAGCTGATCTTGAGCGCCAGGAACGCGTTCGCCGCGTATTTCGCCAGCTCAGCCGATTCGCGCGAGACGAACATCACCGGCGAATTGCGCAGCGCCAGCGGCTTGTAGAGGCGGCCCATCACATCCTCGGCGCGCTCGCTGTCGGTGCCTACGAGAATGCGGTCGGGATGCGTGAAATCCTGGATGGCCGATCCCTCACGCAGGAACTCCGGATTGGAGCACACGGCGTAATCGGCATCCGGGGCAAGCTCCTTGAGACGCTTCTCGATTTCGCGGCTCGTGCCGACAGGGACGGTCGATTTGGTCGTGATGACCGTGAAACCGTCGAGATGCGGCGCGAGATCGGCAACAGCCGAGAACACATAGCTGAGATCCGCATGCCCATCGCCGCGGCGCATGGGTGTGCCGACGGCAAGGAATACGATATCTGCGTTACGCACGGCCGGACCGAGCTCTTCGGTGAAGCGCAGCCGTCCCGCCTTCATGTTGCGTTCCATGAGGTCTTCGAGGCCGGGCTCATAGATCGGCGAGATGCCGTTGTTGAGCTCCTTGAGGCGCTGCGGGTCCTTGTCGACGCACGTGACCGTCCAGCCGAATTCCGAGAAGCACGCCGCTGAGACGAGACCCACGTAGCCGGCACCGATCATGCAGATATTCACGCGCAATTCTCCCTTGTAGCCCTGCGGCCGGGCCCCGTGTGCACGGGAGGATCGGCAGCAGCAGTCTTGCTAGACGAGCCCCCCGGGACGGCGCAACAAAAACTCCGCCCGAACGTCAGTTTGATGACAGCCGGGGCCGGGACATGACGCCACGGGCGTTGCCCTAGATCTTGAATTCCTCAATGTTTGCAAATGCCGTTCTGAGGGCATCCGACCACGCGCCCGAGAGCTTCTTGAAATATTCGTCGTCCTGGAAAATGCGCTTCTCCCGCTTCACGTCGAGGCTGTCACGCTCGTAGATCAGAATATCGAGCGGCATGCCCACGGAAAGGTTGGATCGGAGCGTCGAATCGAACGACAGCAGAATGAGCTTCGCGCCCTCTCCGAGCCGCATCTCGGGCCGCGCGACACGATCCAGGATCGGCTTGCCGTATTTGTGCTCGCCAATCTGCAGGAACGGCGTGTCGTCCGTGGCCTCGATGAAATTCCCTTCCGCATAGATCTGGAAGATGCGGGGCCGCTCCTTGCCGATCTGCCCTCCGAGAATGAACGACGCCGCAAAGCCTGCCTTGCTCATCTCGAGCGCGGCCCCGTCGGTCCTGCGCACTTCCCGAACCGCATCTCCGACGAGCCGCGCCGCCCGGTACATGGAGGAAACGGTGAAGAGCGTCGGCCCGCCTTCGCCGTCGGCATCTTCGGCCGCCACCGCGACCTGCTCGTTGAGGATGCTGACGACCGATTGCGTGACGGCGAGATTGCCCGCCGACAAAAGCACGAGCACACGGTCTCCGGCCTGCCGCCACGTATGCAGCTTGCGATACTGAGCGACGTTGTCGACCCCGGCATTGGTGCGCGTATCCGCGGCGAAGACGAGGCCGCGCTCAAGCCGTAACGCGACGCAATAGGTCATCGCGGGCACCCTCCCTAAGGTCAAGCTGAGTCAAGCGGTTACTGTTGCTGCCCGCCTTGCTGCTCAACTTCGACTCTTACGTCAAGGGCTTCGTTCTCGCCACCCCTCTGCGCGCCCCGGATTGGCGCAGCCGAGCTGGCGTCGAATCCGCTCGCAAGACGGACGTAGCGCTCGGTCGGGCACATGCCGTTGGCCGGGTCGAACCCGACCCATCCCAGGCCTTCGACCCACGCTTCCGCCCAGGCATGATGCGCTTCGGAGGGGGCGATGGTCCCGGACAGGAAGTAACCATTAACATAGCGCGCCGGCACGCCGAGCACGCGGGCCGCGGAAATGAACACGTGGGCATGGTCCTGGCAGACGCCCTTTCCGTCCGCGAGCGCTTCTGCCGCAGACGTATGCTCGTGCGTGGCGCCGATCTCGTAATCGATGGCTTCGCGCACAGCGCTCATCAGGGCGTGCAGGCAAGCAAGCGAATCCGACGCGTCCTTGCCGTTGCCGACGCTTCGGGCCAGGTCGCGTATGGCCTTGTCAGGCGCAGTGACAGGCGTTTCACGCAGGAACACCCGTCTCGGCGCAGTCTCCATGAGGCCGCGGACGATGCCGCACCGATCCTCTGTCTCGACCACGCCGGACGCCTCGATGACCATGCCATCGTGGAGCCCGCTGACCACCGCCACATGCGCGAGATTGCCGAAGCAGTCGCGGAACTCGATCCCCTTGTCGAAGCCGGGCGCCACGATGGACCAGCTCATCACCTCCTGCCCATCGAAAGAGGGAGGTGTAAGGCGCAAGCACTGGATCGAATACCGCGCCGGCGTGTCGTATTTGTAGGTCGTGACGTGGCGAATCTCGATAAGCATCCGCCCCTCAGGAATTGAACGAGTAGGCCTCAGAGACCTCGTGGCCGACCCTGTTGTTGCGAGCGATGAAATCCAGCAGGAACTCGTGCAGCCCGGACTGGAAGATCGTGTCGATATCTCCGTGCTCGAGCAGAGCTAGCGTTGACTTCGAGGTCTCGAGACAGGGCTTCTGATCGCCGTAAAGCGCGGAGAGCTGCTCCAGCAGCGCGTCGATTTCTTCATAGCACGCCCTGAGCGAGCGCGGCATGGCCCTGTTCAGGATGAGATAATCGGCGACATGCCAGGACTTGTAGCTGTCCTTGTACACCCAGCGGTAGCTGCGGTGTGCCGACACGGAGCGTAGGATAGCTTCCCACTGCACGTTGTCGACCCCGCCGCCGACCATATTGCTCGACGGCAGCAGCACATAATACTTCACGTCGAGAATGCGCGCCGTGTTGTCGGCGCGCTCGAGGAACGTGCCGAGCTGGCTGAAATAATAGGTGTCGTTGCGCAGGATCGTGTTCAGAAGCGCACCGCGGTAGGCGGCCGACCGCTCCTTGATCCAGTCCAGAATTCGCGGCAGGGCGTCGGACCGCAGAAACTCCGGCTTGATGGTCTGGAATTCGAGCCACGAGCTGTTGAGGCTCTCCCACATCTCGCGCGTGAGCCCGGTTCTCTGCGCCCGCGCATTGCGCCGCGCCGTTGCCAGGCACGTATGCACGCTCGACGGATTGTCGAGATCGAACAGCAGGAAATTTATGATGTCGCGGGTGTTGATCTCTTTGTGCTTGGCGGCATACGCCTCGCTGCATCCCGCGCTTTCCAGCGTCGACACCCATTCCTGCCGGGAAGGATCCCCCGAGCGCGGAAGCAGTGCGATGCGGTAGCCCACCTCGACGAGGCGCGCCATGTTCTCGGCGCGCTCGACGTAGCGCGAGAGCCAAAAGAGATCGTTTGCTGTTCGCCCAAGCATGTGTGTGTCGCGCCGCCCGCTGAGCCCGCCGCTGTTGTTGTTTTAGTCCTGGAGAACCCAGGTGTCTTTTGTCCCGCCGCCCTGACTGGAATTGACGACGAGCGAACCTTTTTTCAGCGCCACGCGCGTCAAGCCTCCGGGAATGAGACGCACTTCGTCACCGATGAGAACGAACGGCCTGAGATCGAGGTGCCGCGGCGCGATACCATCGCCGACCAGCGTCGGGCAGGTGGAAAGCGCCAGCGTCGGCTGAGCGATGTAATTCTCGGGCTTGGCCTTGAGCTTGGCACGGAAGGTCTCGATTTCCTCTTTCGTTGCCGCCGGTCCGACGAGCATGCCGTAGCCGCCCGAGCCATGCACTTCCTTCACCACCAGCTCCGGCAGGCGCTCGAGCACGTATTTGAGCACGTCGGGCTTGCGGCAGTTGTAGGTCGGCACGTTGTTCAGGATCGGCGGCCGGCCCATGTAGAATTCGATGATCTCGGGAATGTAGCTGTAGATCGCCTTGTCATCGGCGATACCGGCGCCCGGCGCATTGACGATGGTCACATTGCCGGCGCGGTACACATCGAACAGACCCGGCACACCGAGCACGGACTTGGGATTGAAGTTCAACGGATCGAGGAAGTCGTCATCCACGCGCCGGTAGAGAACATCGACGCGGGTAAGTCCCTGCGTCGTCTTCATGTTCAGATAGCCGTCCACGACGACGAGATCGACGCTCTCGACCAGCTCCACGCCCATCTGGTCGGCGAGGAACGCGTGCTCGAAGTAGGCGCTGTTGTAGAGGCCCGGCGTAAGCACCGCGATGACGGGCTCTCCGTCGCTGTGCTCCGGCGCCACGCTTTCGAGAGTTTTGCGCAGGCTGTCCGGATAATTCTCGACCGGAGCGACGCGGTTCTCGCGCGAACAGGTTCGGGAACATGTGCATCATCGTTTCCCGGTTCTCCAGCATGTAGGAGACGCCGGACGGCGTGCGCGTGTTGTCCTCGAGTACGTAGAAATCATTCTCGCCGGTGCGGACGAGATCGACGCCGATGATGTGTGAATAAATGCCGAGCGGCGGGTCGACGCCGATCATCTCCGGCACGAAGGCGCTGTTCTGGATCACCAGCTCTGCCGGGATGCGCCCCGCCTTGATGATCTCCTGCCGGTGATAGACGTCGTACATGAAGGCGTTGAGCGCCTTCACGCGCTGTTCGATGCCGGCCGCAAGCCGCCGCCATTCGGCAGCCGCGATGATGCGCGGGATCATGTCGAAGGGAATGAGCCGCTCGGCCGCCTCCGCGTCGCCATAGACGGCGAACGTGATGCCGGTACGCCTGAACAGCGCCTCCGCCTCTGCACTCTTCTTTTTGAGATCTTCGACGCGCTGCACGCCGAGCCAACTCGCCAAAGCGGCATATGGCTCGCGCACACCTTCGCCGAAGCCATTCATTTCATCAAAGGCTGGCTTCAAATTCGAGGCCCTGAGCTGCTCCATTCTTGGCTAGTGGCAAGAGCCGGGCCAAGTGAACGGAATGAGAGAATTCAATCTTCTAACGCACCGGCTGAGAAATGCCATGCTCGTTTTATAACCATGTGCACGGAACGAAGGCACGACGATGCCTCTTCCGCGCGCGCGTCGTTGCATCGCCGACACCGGACCGCCGCGAACTCGCGCTTTACCCGTTCCCGCATCGCCTGGCGCATACGACAACGCAGCCCGGCGGGAGCACCCACCGGACCGCGCTGCGATTGAACCGCGAACTTCCGCCTTATGACTTGGGCAGCAGAACCTTATCGATCGAATGAATGACGCCGTTGGACTGCATCACGTCATAGATCGTGATGTTGGCCCAGCCGCCGTTCTCGTCCTTGAGGATGATGTTGTTCGGCCCGTTCATGCTCGCCCAGAGCTTGCCGCCGGAAACCGTCTTGAGCTCCGCCGTGCCGTGGCCCTTCTTCACCCAGACCTTGAGGTCTTCCGCCGTCACGCGCCCCGCGACGACGTGATAGGTCAGGACGCCCGTGAGCTGCCCCTTGTTCTCGGGCTTGAGCAGCGTGTCCACCGTGCCGGCAGGCAGCGCGGTGAAGGCCGAATTCACCGGCGCGAACACCGTGAACGGCCCTTTGCCGGAAAGCGTGTCGACGAGACCGGCAGCCTTGACCGCCGTGACCAGCGTCGTGTGATCGGCCGACTTCACGGCGTTCTCGACGATCGTCTTGGTCGGAAACATCTCTTCGCCGCCGACCATGACCTGGGTCTTGGCGAATGCCGGCCCAGCGGCCGCCACGGCAACCGAGAGCGCAAGAAACTTGATGATTTTGTGCATGAGCGTTTTTCCCATTCCTGAGTTTTGATGCAGTCAACAAGGTCCCGCGAGGGCGGCCGGCGGTGTGCGCCGGCATCCATCGAAATACTCGCGATGTCGGAGATACGGGGTCCCGCCGGAAGCCGTTTCAGCACGCGGCGCCGATATATTTTTCCCGCTCCGGTGATCCAAACCGCCAGCAAAACCGTGCGCTATGCGCTCGGCGCACGCCTGCCCGTCGCGCAGGAGCACCCTGCGATCCTTGACAGCCGCTCCATTATGTTCTGTAATTTCTGTCATGACAGAAACAACCGTAAAGACCGCTCCCCTTCCCTCGGCCATCGAGCGCTTCGTCGTCCATTGGGGCGAGATGGGCGAGGTCTGGGGCGTCAACCGCTCCGTGGCTCAGATCCACGCGCTTCTGTACGTGGCTGACCGCCCGCTGACCGCGGAGGAAATCGCGGAACGCCTGAAGCTCGCCCGCTCCAACGTCTCGACGTCCCTGCGCGAGCTGATGACGTGGACGCTCGTCAAACGCGTCTCGATCCTCGGTGACCGGCGCGACTACTACGAGGCCGAGGCCGACATGTTCGAGATGGTCCGCCGCATCGCTTCGGCCAGAAAGGCGCGCGAGATCGACCCGGCCATCGCCGTGCTGCGCACCTGCGTGAACGAGGCGGCAGGCGATGCGAGCGTGTCGCCCGCTGTCCGCCGCCGCTTCCAGAACATGCTCGAGTTCACCGAAGGCGCGGGCCGCAGCGTCGACGAGATCCTGAAGCTGCCGACACCGGTGCTTTCCAAGCTGATGAAGATGGGCGGTGCCGTCGCCCGGCTCGCAAAGTTGGCGAGCGGCAGCAGGCCCGCCAAGCGCTCCTGAGGCCAAACGTACCGAAAACAATGGTGTTGTATGTCAGCCGCTCAGACTATCGAACCCACCGCGGCCAAAGCCGAGACACCCTCGGCAGTGCCCGCCGATGCTCGCAACGTAACCGACCTGCGCTTCCGCACGCTGTTGGGCGAAGAGGCCTGGGCCCGGCTTCCTGACGCCGTACGTCGCCGCTTCTCGAAACGCTGGCAGCCTGGCGACATGGTCATCTATCCCGGCCGCGTGGTCACGACCGAGCTGTCGCGCGCCGGCCGCGTGCTTGCCTTCCTCACCCGCGCTATCGGTGCACCTCTTCCGCTCGCAAACGGAGCGACCGGCCCTGCCGTCGTCGCAGTGACGGAGAACACCGCATTCGGCGGGCAGACCTGGACACGAACCTACGCCCGCCCCGGCGCCTTCCCCCAGGTCATCCACTCGGCCAAGCGCTTCTCCGGACCCACGGGCCTTGAGGAATATGTCGGATACGGCTTCGGCATGACGTTGCGCGTAACCGAGGAAAACGCGTCACTCGTGTTTCGCTCGGATCGCTACTTCTTCGAGTTAGGGCGCCTCCGGCTCACAATCCCACGCTTCGCCGAGCCGGGAGCCATGGAAATCATCCACCGCGACGAGGGCGACGGCCAGTTTTCGTTCCGCCTCACGCTGAGCCACCCCCTGCTCGGCAGATTGCTGCACCAGTTGGCCTACTTCCGGGATTCCTGATCGGCTTGCGCGCGAGGCAGACGTGGACGGTGGATGCGGACGGACGGCAACGGATCTCGAGTTGATATGCGTTCGTCTGCCCGAGCGGGGCACGCGCTTGGTAGCAATAACTAAAGTTATCAAAATTCATTGTCGGGATGAATGAAGTCCCATAGCCTCAGAATACAAATTAACTCTACGGTATTATCCGTAGAGCCGGGGTGTTAGCCAAAACATGTCGAGCCAATCGAAGTCCACCGACGAGGTGACCCAGACCAAGGCCCGGTCAGTGGCCCATGGGAAAACCGTGGTCGAGTACGATGGGCCGGTGCTTCCGGCGCATTTTTCGTCTCTCGACGGCTTTCGCGGGCTCGCGGTTCTGCTCGTGATGTTCATTCATTTCGGCAACAACGCCAAGAGCCTCGGCTATGACAACATCATAACCAAGTTGAGCTCGATCGGATGGATCGGCGTCGATCTCTTCTTTGTACTGTCCGGATTTCTGATCACGCGGATCCTGTATGACGCCAAGACCAAGCCAAACTACTTTAGCCGCTTCTACATCCGGCGCACCCTGCGCATATTCCCGCTCTACTATCTGGCTATCGTCGTCGTCTCGCTGATCTACGCGCTGTGGCCCTTTGCCGATCTCAGTTGGCCGGACAACCCGCTTTTCGTCGTATTCTATCTCACTAATTTTCTCATTGCCGCGGGCGGCAGCGGCGGCATGCTCGATCACTTCTGGTCGCTTGCGGTCGAGGAGCACTTCTATCTCATTTGGCCGTTCGTTGTGCTGAGGTTCGCGAGACGTCAGCTCATGATGGTGGCCCTTCTCGTCATCGTGGCGGCGCCGCTGTTGCGAACCTATTTCGTTCTCAATGGGTTCAACGAATATACAGCTTACATGCTGACGCCGTGCCGCATGGATTCGCTGGCGATGGGCGCTTTCGTTGCACTCGCGGTATGCGGCAGTGGCTTTTCATCTCAGGTTAGCCGGGCGGCGTGGACCGCGGTCATCATCGGCGGAGGAGCGGTCGCTTTCATTTTCTTCGGTCTCCGCATGTTCAGCCCCTCCGAACCTTTGATCGGAAGCATCGGCTTTTCGATCATCGGCGTGGCCGCAGCGGGACTTCTTGTGCTGACTGTCGTCTGGAAACCCCTCCATGCCATCTTCAGCCTGCCGGTCATGCGCTGGTTCGGCAAATACAGCTATGGGCTCTATGTCTGGCATCCGATCATTGGAATGCTGGTATTCTATTCGGGCTTGCGCGAGCAGTTCCCCGCTTCGGTTCAAAACTCCCTGATCTGGCTCTGGCTCGCGGTGGGTCTCTCGCTGGCGGTCGCATGGCTCAGCTACAATCTATGGGAGGCGCAGTTCCTGCGTTTGAAGGACAAGCTGGCAGCGGCGCCGCCGCGGCTTCCTCGCGTTCAGGCTATCCAGCAGGGCTCGGCTGGAGGCAACATTGCGGACTGAGGCCCAGAAAGGCGCGTCCCTCAAGGTTCCGCTTGCAGTGCTGTTCATTGGCGTTGCGGCCGGTCTGTTCATGTACCGGGCGTCGCTTCTTTCGGTCCTGGAGGCCATCGGCGAAAGCGCAACCGATTTTCTGGAGACGCACATCGGGCTTGCCGCCCCTGTTCATATCGCCATGTCCGTCTACGGCACGATGGCGGCAAGGGTCGTTCTGCTCGTCTTGTTGGTTGGCGTGATCTCCGGCCTTGCGTTCTTATTGCGCAAAGTGACGACGGGCCGCCTGTGGGCCGTCGCAGTCCTCGCGGCGGCCGCCGCGGTCTACCTTCTTGTCTTCTATCTGCTGCCGCCGCTCAGCCTCGAAGATGGCGGGCCGATCTCATGGCGGCGCGTGATTGTTGGTGCCGCCTTCGGCTGCACGGTCCTCTTCGCCGGCCTATGGATTGCGGCGGCCTGGCTCGCCGGGCGCCTCCATGTCCCAGCTCGATCGGCACTTCTCGGGTCTTTCCTCGTTGCGCTCGTGTCTGCCAGCGCGGTCGCTTCCCTGGTGCCGCATGGCTACAGGCTTCATCAACTCACCGACCTCGTGATCCACGATGATGCGGTTAGCATCGCGCTCGATGCGAACGTCAACGGCATCTACATCAACGAGGCGCGCCGGCGTTTGTACGCGACCGGAAACGGTTCCGACCGGGTCTTTGCTTTCTCCTTGGATGACCTCTCAGCACCTCCCTTGCTCGGCCAGGAGGGGAGCGGGGGATCGGAATCGCTGGCATTCAACGAGAAAGACAATGAGATCTATATCTTCGGCAATCAATCACTCAGGGTCCTCGATGCCGATAGCCTGAGGATTATGGAGACACATTCCTTTCCGACGGTGTCCCCAGGAGATGCCCGGCCCATGTGGGATGAGGCGACGCGCCGCCTTCTGGTGACGTCTGAAGCCGATGAAGTCGTCGGCAAGCCGCTCATCGTGCTCGACCGGAACGGCTGGAAGATCATCGCCGACGAGAACCTGATGGTTGGAAACGCCATCAAGCATCCCACGCGTAGCCGATTTTATTTGTCCTTCTTCCGTTATGCGGCCGAACTTGTCGCGTATGACATCGACACCCTGAAAATCGGAGCCGAGGTCAGAACACACTCGAAGCGCTTCGACAGGCTGGAGTTCGATACGACGCGAAACGAGGTTCTGGTCACCGCGCCGATGGAAGGCAGGATCTACCGGATGGATGCGGACACGCTGGAGCCCAAGGGCTCCTTCAAATCCGATTTCGGCTGTCGCTCGCTTGCCATTGATGCTGCTCGCGGAGTGATGCTGTGCGCGAGCCTTCTCTCCAACAATCTCGTTGCCATCGACCTCGCGACACATGAAGTCGTTGCCAGCTATCGGCTTGGGCCCTGGCTCAGGACGGTCGTGATCGATAAAAAGACGAATCGCGCCTATGTCTCGTCGCGCTACGGCATCTACAGCGTCGACTACACCCGCCGCCTACCGGCGGCGAAGGCAGGATCGTAATGGCTATGGCAGAACAGACGACCCGTGATGATGTGATTTCGATCGTCGTCCCGGCCCACAACGAAGAGCCGGGCCTCGAGGAATTCGTCCGCCGCGTCGAAGGAGTGATGACCGGAGCGGGGCTGCGTTTCGAAATCGTCCTGGTCAACGACGGCAGCACCGACGGCACTCTTGCCGAGATGCGGCGCCTGCGTAGCAAGAACGATACGATCACGATCGTCAATCTGTCCCGCAACTTCGGCAAGGAAATTGCCATGACGGCGGGCATTGCCCATGCGCGGGGCGACGCGCTGGTCATAATCGATGCCGATCTCCAGGACCCCCCGGAGCTCATACCGGAAATGGTCGCGACCTGGCGGGAGGGCTACGATACGGTCTACGCTCAGCGCATCACCCGCGAGGGAGAAAGCTGGTTCAAGAAGTTTACGGCCCGGGCATTCTATCGGACGGTGGCCGCAATGGGGCCCGCACCGATTCCGCCGAACGTAGGCGATTTTCGCCTCATCAGCCGGCGCGTGGCCGATGCCCTGCTCCGGCTTCCCGAGCAGCACCGGTTCATGAAAGGACTGTATGCCTGGGTCGGCTTTCCTCATAAGGCGATCACGTTCAATCGCGACGTGAGATTCGCCGGCGCGACCAAGTGGAACTATTGGAAACTCTGGAATCTCGCGCTGGAAGGCATCACGTCCTTCACGATCGCGCCGCTGAAGATCGCAACCTATCTCGGGCTGACGGTCGCGGCGTACGCGTTCGCCTATGGCGCCTACATAGTCATCCGAACTCTGATCATGGGCGATCCGGTTCCGGGCTTCCCGACCGTGATCGTCACGGTTCTGTTCCTCGGCGGTGTTCAGCTCATCGTGCTCGGTCTGCTTGGTGAATATATCGGCCGCGTCTTCAATGAAACGAAGCGCCGGCCGCTCTATCTGACGGAATCCGTCACCTGGGCAGATATCGGCGTGAAGGCGAAGAAGGTCCGCCGCGGGGCCTATAGATTCCGTCCACGCGGTTAGCCCGAGCGTCGCGAGGCGTCTTCTCCGCTCTTGTCGCTTGCCCAAATAGCGTCGTGGTCGGAGCCAGTCATCCACACATAGAGAGGCCCCGAAACGGCGCTCGCGAGCACTGGGCCGCCGCACCGTTTTGCGAAAGCAGACCTTTGGGTGTTGAGGGTGGATGAGGTCGCGCCCGCTGTCGTATTGCGGTCGGCCCCTCCTGCATCACGCGCTGGCTCTGCCGTTGCCGGTCCAGCGAGCCCCGGCTCCGCAATCGCTTCGTTCTTATCCCTATTGCCCATGCGCGCCCCGTCTGTTATTCGACCCACCCTCACGACGCTCTCCCCAGCCTCTGTGATTTGCGACGTCGGTCCAGAGGGAGGGGTTGGAAGGGTTTTGGGTCACTACAGGTCACGAGACAATTCGACCAGCTCGTTCGACTAAGACAAAATCCATTGCTTTCAAAGGCTTGGAGAGGTGGCAGAGTGGTCGATCGCGCCGCACTCGAAATGCGGAGTACGGGCAACCGTACCGGGGGTTCGAATCCCTCCCTCTCCGCCAAATCTACGCCATAGGGCCATAGCCCACCTTCGTTATCCGATCGCAGCGCGCTGCCGGGTAAAGGGCGATTGAAATGTCTTCCCAACGCCAACTCCCGCTGAGGACATCCGAGGGAATGCCCTCGTCATAGATCCAAACGGAAATTCCTCCGAAAGCTGCGAAGGTCGGGACGCGCGTCCAGGCGAGACAATGCCTTGCTGGTTTGCATCGGCGCCATCACCTTCGTCGTGGTGTTTGCTCTCACGTTCGGCGGCTGGTCGCTCTAGCCGCGCCGGTTGTTCCTAAGTGCGCCGAAGCTCAACAACCCCACACTCTTGCACGCCATAAATCGACGGCTGGAGCCCCACGGCACCCGCTGCTCCAAGGGGGAAAAAGCCGTTGTCGGACGAAGCTTGCTGACACGAATTATGCTCAGAACACGTGCAGTCGGCCTGCGACGGCGACGTTGATTTCAAGAATGTCATAAACATCTGTCCGGACAGAGACATTTTCAAAAAACGCTCTGTTGGTTTGCTCGTTGGCGTTTCCACACGCGACCATTAAACGGGCAAATGCTCGACCAAAGTGCTCAGGGGGTGCACACTCTTTGGGGCTTGAAAGCCGCCAATCCGAAGCCGCATAGTTGAACAATTATCACTGTGGGTGAAATAGCGTTCCACCCGTGTTCAATGTATCGGCTTGGAGGCTTAGAATGTACCACTTCCTCAAGCGGGCTATTGCGGCCGGCTCATGCGCTCTGCCGCTGCTGGCTGCAGGCCTGCCGCCGGCTCATGCGGCGCCGGAGTCCACTGACCCGATCAAGATCGCGCTGTTCGACTGGACCAGCGTCAATCTCAACGCCAAGATCCTCGGCGGCATTCTCGAGAAGCTCGGCTACACGGTCGAGTATCCGACCGCCGACTATCTCTCGAGCCTGACCACCGGCCTCACCAACGGCGACCTCACGGTCGGCGTGGAATATTGGGACACGACCGCCGGCGAAGCCATGAAGGCCTCCGACGCCACCGGCCAGACCGAGAAGCTCGGCGCGCTCGGCCCCAAGGCCAAGGAAGAATGGTGGTATCCGATCTACATGAAGGAGAAGTGCCCGGGCCTGCCCGAACTGGGAAGCGCTGAAGGATCCGAAATGCGCCGAAGCGTTCTCGACGCCCGAGACCGCGCCCAAGGGCCGCTATCTCGGCGGCCCGGTGACCTGGGAAGGCTTCGACGACGAGCGCGTCGAAGCGCTCGGCCTGCCCTTCACGGTCGTCCATGCCGGCACCGACGCCGCGATGTTCGCCGAGCTCGAATTCGGCCTACCAGCGCAAGGCGCCGATCATGCTGTGGATCTATTCGCCGCACTGGGCGCCGGCCAAATACGAGGGCGAGTGGGTCGAGTTCCCGGAGCATACGCCGGAGTGCTACACCGACCCGAAATGGGGCTCAACCCCGACAAGGCCTATGACTGCGGCAAGCCGCACGGCGAGATCTGGAAATACTCCTGGGCCGGCATGAAGGACAAGTGGCCGGTCGCCTACAAGGTCGCCAAGGCCTACAAGATCGACGCCGAGGAGCTGAACGAGCTGACCGGCGAGGTCGATCTCGACGGCAAGACGCATCGAAGAAGTCGCGGCCGCCTGGGTCGCCGCCAACGAAGCCAAGTGGAAGGCCTGGGCGCAATAGGCCCATCCTGACCGAACGATGAAAATGGCGGAACCGGCCTCTCGGCCATCGAGAAGCGCCGGTTCCTGCCGTTTGATATCGTCCGAGCCACCTGCCGCTTAGGAGCGTGAATGACCATGCAGGCGCCTCACGGAGCAGCGATGGTCGAGGCCGAGGACACGCGCCCGGTCAAGCTCGCCTGCCGCAACGTCTGGAAGGTCTTCGGCAACGGACGGCCGCAAGTTCCTCGCCGCCAACGGCGGCAGCGCCACGCACCGAGAGCCTGGCCGCGGCCGAGCTGGTCGGCGCGGTGCGCGACGCCTCGCTCGACGTCCGCCAGGGCGAGATCTTCATCGTCATGGGCCTGTCGGGCTCCGGCAAATCGACGCTGCTGCGCTGCCTGTCGCGGCTGATCGAGCCGACCTGCGGGCACGGTCGAGTTCGACGGCAGCGATCTGCTGAAGGCCAGCGAAGCCGAGCTCATCGAGATCCGCCGCCACAAGATGGGCATGGTGTTCCAGCATTTCGCCCTGCTGCCGCATCTGACGGTGCTCGAGAACGTCGCCTTTCCGCTCTCCATCCAGGGCATCGACCGCAAGGCGCGCGAGGAACGGGCGCGCGAGAGTGATCGAGCTCGTCGGCCTCAAGGGCCGCGAGCACTTCTATCCGCGCGAGCTGTCGGGCGGCCAGCAGCAGCGCGTCGGCATCGCCCGCAGCCTCGCCGTCGAGCCCGAGATCTGGTTCCTCGACGAGCCGTTCTCCGCGCTCGATCCGCTGATCCGGCGCGAGATGCAGGCCGAGCTCATCCGCCTGCAGAGCGTGCTCAAGAAGACCATCGTCTTCATCACCCATGATTTCGACGAGGCCATCCGGCTCGCCGACCGCATCGCCATCATGAAGGACGGCGAGATCATCCAGATCGGCACGCCGGAAGAGCTGGTGCTGCATCCGGCCACCGACTATGTCGCCGAGTTCACGCGCGACGTCCAGCGCGCCAAGGTCATGTCGGCCGGACGGCTGATGGGCCCGATCAGCGCCGTCACCCGACTACGGCGGGTCCGTGAAGATGTCCGACAAGATCGCGTCCTTCGCGGGCGAGATCGTTGGCGCCGGCAAGACTTTCCTGGTCACGGACTCCAAGGACAACCGGTCGGCGAGGTCACCCCAACCGCGGTCATCGACCTGCTCGCAGACCGGGATGGGGCCGCGCGCATGAGCATCGCAACCGACGTTGCTCCCGAGCGAACCCTAGCCATATCGGCATGGACCCTGATCTGGCCCGCGACGCTGGCCGTGGTCGCGCTGCTCTATCTGGAGCCCGGCATTGCACCCTGGGCCGTCGACTATCCCGACAGCGCCATCATCCCGGTCGCCGACTGGATCGCCGGTCTGATGGCGTGGCTCAAGATCAACTTCACCTGGCTCACGCGCGGCCTGACCGCCATCCTCAACCTGCCGCTGCAGTGGGCGTTCAATCTGCTGGCCAAAGGCTGCAAGATCGGAACGGGTCCCGAGGCGTGGGTGCTGCCCCGGCTTTCATGGATCGGCGTCTGCGCCGCATTCGCCATCGCCGGCTATTGCGTTCGGCGGCTGGCGTCTGGCGGCGCTGCCACGGCGGTTGCCTGCTCTACATCGCGCTGTTCGGGCAGTGGGACAGCGCCATGCTGACCCTGGCGCTGATCGTCATCGGCGTGCCGCTCTGCGTCGTGATCGGGCCTCGGCCTCGGCATCTGTGGCGTGCCGCAAGCCCGTGGATCGATCGCGCCGATCATCGAGCCCGTGCTCGATCTGATGCAGACCATGCCGACCTTCGCCTATCTCATTCCGATGCTGCTGCTGTTCGGCAACAGCCCGGTTTCGGCGATGCTCGCGACCGGCATCTTCGCCATGCCGCCGATGGTGCGCGCCACCATGCTCGCGCTGAAGCGCGTGCCGCACGAGATCGACGATTTCGGCGAGATGGCCGGCTGCACGCGGCGCCAGAAGCTGTGGCACGTCCTGCTGCCGGCGGCCGCCCGACGCTGATGATCGGCGTCAACCAGGTCATCATGCTCGCCCTCAACATGGTGATCATCTCCTCCATGATCGGCGCCGGCGGCCTCGGCTACGACGTGCTGCTCGCTCTGCGCGCCCTCAAGATCGGGCAAGGCATGGAAGCGGGCCTCGCCATCGTCGCCCTGGCGATCGTGCTCGATCGCCTGAGCCAGGCCGCGGCAAAGCAACGGCCCCACCACGCGTTCGAAGAGCCCCATTTCTGGCAGCGCCATCCGATGCTGACGCTGGCGCTGGCGGTGCTTGTGACGACCACGCTCCTCGGCCTGGTCGTTCCGGCATTCGCATCGGTGCCCGCAGCCATCACGGTCTCGACAGCGCCCTGGTGGAAAGCGGCCGTCGACTGGATGAACGTCAACTTCTTCGATGCCATCGAAGCTTTCCGCACGGCCCTTCTGCTCTACATGCTCAATCCGACGCGCGCTCTTCCTCGAAGGTTTTCCCTGGCTCGGCGCCGTGATCCTGCTCGGCGTGGCCGGCTACCAGTCTCGGCGGCTGGCGCCTCGCCGTTCTCGTGGCCTCGCTGACGTTCTTCTATCGCGGCGGTCGGGCTTTGGGAAAAGGCCATGGCCACGGTTTATCTGTGCGGCGTCTCGGCCATCATCGCAGCCGCGTTGGGCATACCGCATCGGCATGCTCGCATCGCGCAGCGACCGCTTCGAAGCCTTCATCACGCCGATCATCGACACGCTGCAGACACTTCCCTCGTTCTGCTTCATCATTCCGGTCGTCATGCTGTTCCGCGTCGGCGATGTCACGGCCATGATCGCGACCGTGCTTTCGCCATCGTGCCGGCCATCCGCTACACCAACCACGGCATCCGGCAAATTCCCGAGAGCCTCATCGAGGCCGCGACGGTCTCGGGCTGCACGCGCTGGCAGATGTTCTGGCACGTGCAGCTTCCGCTCGCATTGCCCGAGATCATGCTCGGCATCAATCAGACCGTGCTGATGGCTCTGAGCATGATCATCATCTGCGCCATGATCGGCACGCGCGACCTCGGCCAGGAGGTGTTCATCGCGCTGGCCAAAGCTGATGCCGGGCGCGGCCTCACGGCTGGCTTCGCGATCGCCTTCATCGGCATTGTCGCCGACAGGCTGCTGCGGGCATGGGCTCAGCGAACGCAGGGCCGCCTCGGCCTGGCCTGACGGTTTACCCCCACGGGCGTTATTGCGCAGCTTCAGGCCTGGCTTCGAAATCGAAGTGATGCGCCAGCTCGGCGAGGTTCGGGTGCAGGCGGTCCTTTTCCGACAGGCGCGCCTCATCGATCGAGACTGGCCAGGGAATTCCAAGGGCAGGATCAGCCCAGTTGATGCCCCGGTCGGACGCCGATGAATAATAGTCGGTCACCTTGTAGGCGACCTCGGTCGCATCCTCGAGCGTGCAGAACCCGTGTGCGAAGCCCTCGGGAATCCAAAGCTGCGCCCAGTTCTCAGACGAGAGAACCGCGGCAACGTGCATCCCGTAAGTCGGCGACCCATGGCGAATATCGACGGCGACGTCGAGGATCGAACCGCGCACGACGCGCACAAGTTTTCCCTGGGCGTGCGGGAACGCTTGAAAGTGGAGGGCGCGCACTGTCCCCCTGGCAAGCGAGAGTGAGTGGTTGTCCTGGACAAAAACGGCGCGGATGCCGTGGCTCTCGAGCGCTTTCTGATTGTGGGTTTCACAGAAGATGCCACGATCGTCGCGAATGAGTTTCGGCGTTATCAGAACAACGTCCGCAATCTCAAGGGGCTTGACCTGCATACACACGGCGCTCCTATGCCAAGATTTCCGCGTCCAACAAGCCTAGGCCTGAACGCGCCACCTGGGCACGAAGCACCGAGCGCAGATAGCGGCCGTAGTCGTTCTTCGGATAGCGCTCGGCAATCAAGCGCTCGAATTGATCGGCGGTAATGAACCCGCGCTGAAACGCAATTTCATCAGGCGACGCAATCTTGATCCCCTGACGCCTCTCGATGGTCGCTACGAACTGCGCCGCGTCGAGAAGGCTGTCCGGCGTACCGGTATCGAACCAGGCATAGCCGCGCCCGAGCTTCTCGACGCGCAGCCTCCCGGTCGTGAGATAAGCCTCGATTACGCCGGCAATCTCGAGCTCTCCTCGCGCGGAAGGCTTCAGGGATTTGGCGATGCCGACCACATCGTTGTCGTAAACGTAGAGCCCGATCGCCGCCCAATCGGATTTCGGTTTCAGAGGCTTTTCCTCGATGGAGATCGCGCGATCCTCAAGGTCGAACTCCACAACGCCATAGCGCTCCGGATCTGACACCCTATAGGCAAAGATCGTCGCACCGGATCGCGGCTCGAAGGCTTGGTGCAGTATCGCAGAGAGGCCGTGCCCATAGAGGACGTTGTCGCCGAGAACGAGCGCGCAGCAATCGCGTCCGATAAACCGCTCACCGATGATGAATGCCTGGGCCAATCCGTCCGGTGACGGCTGGACCGCATACTCCAGGTTTATGCCCCACTGCGATCCATCGCCGAGAAGCGCCTGAAACAAGGGCAGGTCGCGCGGCGTAGAAATCAAAAGAATGTCACGCACGCCGCCGAGCATCAGGGTCGACAGCGGATAATAGATAAGCGGTTTGTCGTACACCGGCAGAAGCTGTTTGGAGACTGCAAGCGTCATCGGCGCCAGCCTGCTGCCGCTCCCTCCGGCAAGGATGATGCCCTTCGTCACAGCAGCTGCTCCTGCACTAAGTCAGCACCGAACCTTTCGGCTAAGCAGCTAGATAGGCTTGCCTGCCAATGTGGAAGTCCGAACCCGAAGGCCGCCCGAAACTTGCGCGTGTCGAGAACCGAAAAGGCAGGTCGTTGAGCAGCGGTTGGATATTCGGCAGTGGTTATCGGCTTCAGAACCGGCGACCGCTTGCCGGCAGCCCGGGCGATGCGGAAAATCTCGGTGGCGAAGCCATACCAGGACGCCTGGCCCTCATTGGTCAGGTGATACGTGCCCCAAGGGAAATCCGTCTCGCGGGCGATCAGCCGGGGCACGAGGCGGAGAACCGCATCGGCAACATCCTGCGCCCACGTCGGCGATCCCGTCTGGTCGTCGACGATGCTCAACTCGCCGCGCTCAGCCCCAAGACGCAGCATCGTATTGGGAAAATTTTGCCCGTCATTGCCGTAGAGCCACGCCGTCCGCAGAATGAGGTGATACGGCCAGAGAATACGAATGGCCTCCTCTCCCGCAGCCTTCGACGCCCCGTAAACCCCGAGGGGCGCAATGGGATCCGTCTCGCGATAGGGGCGCCGGGCGCTGCCGTCGAAGACATAGTCGGTCGAGAGATGAACCAGAGGCGCGCCGCTATCACGGCACCTCCGGGCCAACTGCTCAGGTCCCGCGGCATTGACAGCAAACGCTGCCGCCCAGTCGCTTTCGGCTCGATCCACGGCGGTATAAGCGGCCGCGTTGATCACCACCGCGGGAGCACACTCCCGAAAGGCGGCTTCCAGCGCGCGAGGCTCTGTGATGTCCAAGCTTCCGCGGCCTCTGCAAATCAACGTGAAGGGAAGTTGCCTGCTGCGCCGCGCGAGTGCGCGCGCTACCTGCCCGCTCGCCCCGATCACAAGTACGGTTGGCGGGTGATCGAGCATCGCCATCATACCCGCGGTTGCTGCTCGAGAGCCTTGGGATGCTGAATGAGCCCCAGGCGCTGGCCGTCATATCGTTTGGCGCGCAACGGCGCCCACCATTCCTCGTTGGCCAAAAACCAATCGATGGTTTGTGCGAGACCGCTCTCGAAGGTTTCCTGCGCCTCCAACCAAGCTCCCGCTCGATCTTTGCAGGATCGATGGCGTAACGGAAATCGTGCCCGGGCCGGTCTGTAACGAAGGCGATCAGGTCGCGATAGGATGCACCCTCTCGCGGCTTCACCCGATCGAGGTAATCGCATATGGCCTGCACGACCTCGAGATTCGTACGCTCCGACCGGCCGCCCACGTTGTAGCTCTCGCCCGGCTTGCCGCCTTCCAGGATCGCGATCAACGCCCGGGCATGATCCTCCACATAGAGCCAGTCCCTCACGTTTCCGCCCTCGCCATAGACGGGCAGCGGACGCCCCAAGAGGGCGTTCGTGATCATCAGCGGGATGAGTTTTTCCGGAAAGTGATACGGCCCGTAGTTATTGGAGCAGTTGGACAGCAGAACAGGCAATCCATAGGTGCGGTGCCATGCGACCGCGAGATGATCCGAGGCCGCCTTGCTGGCCGAGTAGGGAGAGCTTGGATCGTACCGCGTCTCTTCGGTGAAGGCGCCGGACTTACCCAGGCTGCCGAAAACCTCGTCCGTGGAAACATGCAGAAACCGGAAGCTGTCCTTGCGCGGGCCCGGCAGGGCCTCCCAGTATTTGCGCGCGGCTTCAAGGAGCGAACACGTGCCGACCACGTTCGTGGTGATGAAAGCTGCAGGCCGGCTTATGGACCGATCGACGTGGAATTCGGCCGCGAGATGAATGATTGCATCCGGCTGCGCGCACTCGAGAACGCGCCCGATATTCTCGCCGTCACAGATGTCGAGTTTATGAAAAACGTAACCGGATTGCCATCGACGCGTCGCAAGCGAAGTCGAGATTTGCCGCGTATGTCAGCTTGTCGATATTTACGACGTCGAAGCCACGCTCCAACAGCGCGTGCCTACACACTGCCGAGCCGATAAACCCGGCCCCACCCGTAACAACAACCCTCACTGAAAACCCCTAGGAACCGCAATAACCGAATTTTGTCAGAGCAGTGATGAATATATCTGCCCTAACACGAGAATAAGCCGACAGTGCAAGATGTCACGGTTGCAACCTATGGGAAAATTTGCTTAAGAATTAGAGGGTTCAAAGGGATACGCTAAGATGTGATCTAGCGGAGGGGTTGACTTCAAATTCCGGGGCCTGGCGAAAAATCAAGAAATCAAAACATTTAGTCTTCATCTTCAACATCTCATTGCGGCGTAGGATGTCCGCTCAAAATAGCTGAGAAAGCGCTGCCTGAAGCAAGTCACTCCGACGCCCGTCGTCCGGATCGAGTGGCCATCCTCCTTGGCACGTTTAACGGCGCAGCCTTTCTGGCCGAGCAGCTGGACTCCATCGAGAAGCAGGACTACCAGCACTGGACACTGGTTGCTTCCGACGACGGCTCGAGTGACGAAACCCCTGCAATTCTTGCTCGCTTCGCCAATCGCCACACGCATCGCGTCGACATACGGCGCGGACCGAGCCAAGGCAGTTTTGTTGCGAATTTCCGTACGCTGGCATGCGACCCCCAAATCGATGCCGAGTTCTTCGCCTTTTGCGATCAGGACGACGTTTGGTTTCCGGATAAATTGACGCGCGCCCTCGCTGTTCTGGCGCGTCAGAACCCGGCCGTCCCGGCCGTCTACTGCGGCAGAACGCTCATTATCGACGAGGCCGGAGAGCCGCGCGGATACTCGCCTCTGTTTGCCCGCCGGCCGAGCTTCCGCAATGCGGTGATCCAAAGCATTGGCGGCGGCAACACCATGGTCTTCAACAGAGCGGCTCGCGACCTGCTTGCAAAAGCACCGAACGCCAACCCGGTCTCGCACGACTGGTGGACATATCAGGTCGTCACCGCCGTGGGTGGAACCTGCCACTACGACCCGGTTCCGGCGGTGGCCTATCGACAGCATGCTGCCAATACCATGGGCGCAAACGTCGGCTGGATGGCGAGGATTCTGCGCGCCAAAATGGTCGTCCAGGGACGCTTCTCTGAATGGACACTTCAGAACTTGGAGGCACTGCAATCCATCGAGCCTTTGATGACGGAGAAGAGCCGCGCGACCTTGAGAGACATCAAGGGAATGCGCAGCCCCTCGTTGATCTCTCGTCTGCGTCATCTTTGGCAATCGGGCGTTTACAGGCAGACCGTCTACGGCAGCATTGGATTGGTGGGAGCCGTCATGTTCAGACGCTTATGAGACACTTAACGGAAAAGACCGCGGCTGCCGCCCCGATTTGCCGTTGACCTATCTGTTTGCGGACGGCTCTGATGCTGGAGCGGCGGGCGGCAACTTTAATCGTTGATCCTATTCTTCGAGACGCCGGCGCTATGAACGACTGCTCAAGCTCCACCTCGGACATCGCTCAGCTCGGCACAGCACTGCCGAGGCGCACGGCGCTTCTCGTGCTCGGCATGCACCGCTCCGGAACGAGCGCACTCACCCGCGTCTTGAACCTGCTCGGCGCATCTTTGCCGAAAAACCTCCTGGGCGCAAGCCCCGGCAACGAGACCGGCCACTGGGAACCAGACCGGCTCATCGGCCTCCACGACCGCATGCTGGCAGAGAGCTGGCAGCAGCTGGGACGACTGGCGCAAACTCGATCTCGCCGCTTCGCTTGAGCCGGCCCGCCTCGGCCAATACAAAGCCGACATCCGCCGTGTGCTTGAGGAAGAATTTGGCAATGCGTCGCTGATCGCGTTGAAAGAGCCGCGCATCTGCCGCTTTGCCCCGCTCTACATCGAGCTTCTCTATGAACAGGGCTACGACTGCCTGTTCGTGCTGCCGCTGCGCAATCCCCTTGCCGTCATCGCCTCGCTCGCAAAACGAAATGGCATGAGTGAGGGTTTCGCAGCGCTGCTATGGCTGCGGCATGTGCTCGACGCCGAGGCCGCAACACGCGGGCGGCCCCGCGTTGTGGTCTCCTATGAAGCGCTGCTCGCTGAGTGGCGTGAGAAGCTACGCCCTGCTGAATGACCGGCTGCCTCCCCAACATCGGCGCTCGCTCGATGAGATCGGCGTCGACGTGGCGGCATTTCTCTCCGAGAAGTACCAGCATTTTGCAGCATCGCGGCGGGATCTTCACTTGCGAGGCGATATCGCTGCATGGATCAAGGACGCTTATGATGCCTTGCTGCGGCTCGAGCATGAACCGGACAACCAGGAGGCCTATGACCGGCTCGACCGGATCAGGAGCGAATTCGACGCCGCCTGTCCCGTCTTCGCAGCCGCCATGTTTCCCGAGCTCGCCGCTCGCGAAAGCGGGCTGAGAGAGGCATTGCAACAGCAAGGGCAGCAACGCGCAGCAATACAGGCGACGCTCACACTTCGTGAAGCCGATCTGGAACAAGCCCGCAGCGAGATCCTGACGCGCGACGAGACCATCGCACAGTTGCAGACCACGCTCACCGCCCGGGACGTTCGAATTGCCGCACTGAACACTCGCGAGCACGAGCTCGAAACGGAAATTGCATCCCTGAGCGCGGCGCTCGCGGCGCAAGGCACGCTCCTGGCGGATACGGAAAAAGAACTTGAGCGGAAAACGGAGGATTTCCGAGCTGAGGTCGCGCAACGTGAGGATACGATTGATGAGCTGATCCGGAACGTCGAAGCGCTGCAAAGGTCGACAACCTTCCGAACCGGTCGCGCCGTTACCGCACCTGCCCGAGCTGTGCGCCTGATATTCGGCGCCAGCAAGCAAGTCCTCTGGGGGCCCATCAGCCTGAAGCCACTAAACCACGTTGAGCTTCTTTCGCGGAAAGGACGGCTTAAATCGTGGCGTGCGACAGGAGACAGCCCCCAAATCGAAATCGCGCTCCCTTCCGGCGGCCCATTTGTCCCAGGACACTATCGTCTCACTGTCGCTTCCACACACCGCAGTTGGCAGCCCCGCGCCCCGTCTATTCATCAATTCAGGACAAGGCTTCAGTGCGGCTGAGTCACCGCCGCTGCGGTATTCCGAAAACTAAGAGCCCTCATCGTCACGACGATCAGCCTCCAGACCGGCGCCATCGCCTTACGTCTCGATCTGGACCTCGAAGAAAGGCCGTTTCTGATCGGGCCTGCTCGCTCCGCCGACTGACCCGCCCGGAGCACTATGGTCGGCTGATTGCCGCGCGCGTTCGCTCCTCGCGTATTTCAATAGCGGACGCCCGTCATATAGGGCGCCGCGTCTGGTCCCTATATCGTGGCCGGCGGGACAATGGCTGTCGCCGCCGCGTTGCGGCGCTCCTCGCTAGACCACACGCTGCCCCTCGGCGAGTTCCGTGGCGGAAGCAATGGGCTCATCGACATCGACGAGCTTCCGGCCTACCCGCTCCCTCCGATCAGCGTGGCGGTGCACGTCCACCTTTATTACCCAGCACCTCATCGGCGAGTTCGTCGACCACCTGTCGCACATACCCTGCACGTTCCACTTATTCGTTTCAGTCATATCCCAGGAACATAAGAGCCTCGCCGACATCCATTTCTCGAAGCTTAAAAATATCGGCACTCTCGACGTCAGGGTCGTGGAGAACCGCGGTCGGGACCTCTCGCACTTCTTCTGCGAATTCCGCGACGAGCTTCGGAAGTTCGACATCGTCGCCCACCTCCACACGAAGAAGTCGCTCTACAATAGCGGCGCCACCAGCGGCTGGCGTTCCTATCTGTTGCAATCTCTCTTGCCGAACGGCGACGGCATCTCGAGAATTCTCGGTCATCTGAACAACAAGTCGTTCGGGATCATATTTCCTCAGGCCTCGCATGAATTACCTTATGTAGCCAATACATGGCTCGCGAACTATTCACTCGCCCATGCGTGGGCGCCGAGGCTCGGTCTCGCATCCATCCCGACAGGATACTTCGACTTCCCCGCAGGCTCGATGTTCTGGGCTCGGCGTGAAGCGCTCGAACCCATCTTCGCCGCGAACCTGAAACTCTCCGACTTCCCTTCCGAGAGCGGCCAGACCGATGGCACGTTTGCCCATTGCCTTGAAAGAATGCTCGGCGTCGTACCCCAATCTCTAGGATACAAACTCGGCATACTGGGCGACAAATCCGCTCCTTGCTGGTCCAAGTGGCGATTCAGCCAGTACTTTGGCGACGGCCGGAAGACGGCATTCGACGAGTTCCTCCGATCAGCGACGATCAGGCTCTTCATCATCGACATATTCGACACCCTGTTGATCCGTCCGCTTGCCGACCCAGACGCCATCAAGGACATTGTTGCGGCGAAAGTTGCAGAGATCGGTCCGCCCAATTTTCGACAGATCCGGCACGATGCGGAAGCCAAGGCGCGGCAGCTCAAAGGCCGCGACGTCGACATCCACGACGTTTACGCGCAGCTTGCAGCCGAGTGCAGCCTCTCGAAGGAAGACCTCGCTGAGATCGAGGAAATCGAATTGGCGACCGAGCGCAACTCGGTCTCGGCGCGACCTGATGCGGCGTCGAGCTTTTTGGCAATTCTGAAATCCGGCAAGCGTGTTGCTCTCGCAAGCGACATGTTCCTTCCCCGCAGCGCGATAGAGACGATGCTGAAGGACAACGGGATTTCAGGCTGGGGCGAACTCTATGTTTCCTCCGACATCGGACTGAGGAAAGACACGGGAGAGCTATACGATCACGTTCTGAAGGCCGAGAAGCTTGCCCCTCATCAAGTTGTGGTCATCGGAGACAACGAGCGATCGGATTTCCAGATCCCCTGCGACAAAGGTCTTCGCGCCCTCCACGTACTGAAGCCCATAAACATCTCGCAATCTGTCCCCCGGCAAAGCGCACTCGTCGAGCGGGCAATTCAATCCGGCGACGTGAGCAGCAAGTTCCTCTACGGCATCCTCGCCAAGCAGAATTACGGCCGAATGTTTCAACGCGACGTGGACCATCGCAGCCTCTTCGGCGCCGACCCGTGGACCATCGGTTTCTGTGTGCTGGGGCCCATTTTAGCGTCCTTCAGCGATTGGCTGAGAGATGCCGCCAAGGCGCAGGACATAGACACCCTGTTCTTCCTTTCGCGCGAAGGAGAGTCCATCAAGGAAGCCTTTGACATCTGGAACCGACGACGGCCAGCGCCAAAAACCGTATACCTCATTCTATCGCGGCGAGCTGTGACCGTCCCCGCGATCAAGACGTTCGCGGACATCAGGCATATAGCAGCCTCTAACAACTACTATCGCGCATCCATCAACGACTTCCTGCTGGAGCGTTACGGTTTTGCGCTTGAGGAGCACGATATAGAATTGGCGCGAAACACCGGCGCCTGGCCACGCTCGAACCGAATACAGATGCTGGACGGCGATATTTCCCAAGTCGAGAAGTTGCTTGAGCACTTACCCCTCGAATGCTCCACCAAGCGGGGATCGAAAAGCCCGCTTTGCAAGCCTACTTGGGGCAAAGCGGCCTCTCAGCGCCAGCCATCCGGCGGTCGTCGACATAGGCTACAGCGCCACCATTCAAGACACGCTGAACACGCTGGTGCTCAAACCGATCCATGGGTTCTATTTTGCGACCAGTCGCGCAGCCACGAGCGTGGCCAGCCGACACAACGTCCACGTGGAAGGATGCTTCGCACAGAACTCCGACGGCAGAGCAGCATCCCCGGCAGTCCATAGCCATAGCTTCGCGCTCGAGAAAATGTTGAGCTCCGATGCGGCACAGGTCGTTTCGTATTCGCTCACCGATGCGGGACATATCGCAGCTTCATTCAGGCCCATCTCGCCGCAGGAGCTCGCAGCTCGTGGCCCGAAGAGCAGCTTTGCGTTCGGCGCCAAGGCATTCCTCGCCGCCGGATTGGAGGTGCGCACGAAGCTCTATGACGGCTTCCGAGTGTCCATCTCGGATGCAACCGAGATCTATGCTGCGTTCGTCAACGACCTCTCACCAGGCGAGAGGCAAGTTATCGGTTCGATCGCCTTGGACGATGCCTACTGTGGACGAGGTGTCGTGAGCTAGAGGGCAATAACAGGCTACGATTGCCTATGAGGGAAAGGCTACTCCACTGTTGTTTCGCATCTCATCATCACCGGCTTGGTCCAGCCTCACTCTGCAGCTCATCCACCGCGAGATCGCCGCCCGCTACCGCGGCTCGATGCTCGGCGTCCTGTGGTCGCTGGTGACGCCGCTTTTCATGCTGGCCATCTACACGCTTCGTCTTCGGCACGATCTTCAAGGCGCGCTGGACGGCGGCAACGCCCACGCCAGGCATGGAGCACTCGCCCGGCGTTCGCGATCATCCTGTTTGCCGGCCTCATCGTCTTCCAGCTGTTCTCCGAGGTGGTCACCCGCGCACCCACGCTGGTGCTGTCCAACGTCAACTACGTCAAGAAGGTCGTCTTTCCGCTCGAGATCCTGCCTGTCGTGGCCGTCGGCTCGGCGCTGTTTCATCTGTCGGTCAGCCTCGTCGGCCCTGTTCGCCTTCATGCTTGTGCTTCATGGGCCACATCCCGCCCGACCGCCATGCTTCTGCCGATCGTGCTGGCGCCGTTCCTCCTGGTCATTCTGGGACTGGCTTGGTTCCTCGCCTCGCTTGGTGTCTATGTGCGCGACATCGCGCCAGATTCTCGGCACCGCGGTCACCGCGCTCATGTTCCTGTCGCCGATCTTTCTTCCCCTCCTCCGCCCTGCCGGAGTGGATCCGGCCCTGGCTCGTGCTCAATCCCGCTGACCTTGCCGATCGAGCAGGCGCGCGACGTCCTGATCTGGGGCAGTCTGCCGGACTTCGCAGCGCTCGCCGCTCTACGGCGTCGTTGGCCTCGTCATCGCGGCGCTGGCTTCTTCTGGTTCCAGACGACGCGCAAGGGCTTCGCGGATGTCCTCTGACGACATCGCCATTCGCGTCCGCGACGTCTCGAAGCACTATTTTCTCTTCGACGCGTCCCGAGGACCGGCTGAAGCAGATCGGTCGTGCCGCGCCTGCAGCGCCTCGCCGGCCGCACGCCCGGCGCTACTACCGCGACTTCGCGGCGCTGAACGGATGTCTCGTTCGACGTGAGGCGCGGCGAGACCGTCGGCATCATCGGCCGCAACGGCTCGGGCAAGTCGACGCTTCTTGCAGATCATCTGCGGCACGCTGCAGCCGACGAGCGGCACGGTCGAGGTCAACGGCCGCATCGCCGCGCTGCTCGAGCTCGGCGCGGGCTTCAATCCCGAGTTCACCGGCCGCGAGAACGTCTACCTCAATGCCGCCATCCTCGGCCTCGTCGCGGTCCGAGATCGAGCAGCGCTTCGACGGCATCGCCCGCTTCGCCGACATCGGCGACTTCATCGACCAGCCGGTCAAGACCTACTCTTCAGCGGCATGTATGTGCGGCTCGCCTTCGCCACCGCCATCAACGTCGACCCCGACATCCTGGTGGTGGACGAGGCGCTGGCGGTCGGCGACGAGGCCTTCCAGCGGAAATGCTTCGCCCGCATCGAGGAGATCCAGGATCGAGGGCGGCACGATCCTGTTCGTCAGCCACGGCGCGCAGACCATCGTGCAGCTGTGCTCGCGCGCGATGCTGATCGACGGCGGCGAGCTGCTGCTCGAGGGCCGGCCGAAAACGGTCGTCGCCCAGTATCAGCGCCTCGCCAATGCGAGCCCCGCGGCCGCACCCGGAATTCGCGAGATCATCGCCGCCATGTCCCGTCTTACAGAGGCGGGATCAGAGACCACAGGAACAACTCCAACCGAGGTACCAGAGGGTATCAATGGTCGTGCGATGGATAAGGCGCCGATTACGGACACTCCCGACAGCCCCGAGCTGCACCACGCCGATTACTTTGACCCAAACCTCAAGCCTCAAACCACGGTATTCCACGAGGAGCGCGGGGCCAAAATACGCGACGCACGCATAACCACTCTCACCGGCAAGCACGTGAACGTGCTGCAAATGGGAAGAAGATACCTCTTCGAGTATCTGGTCGATTTCAGCATCAGCGCCACAGATGTCGGATTTGGCATGTGGCTGACGTCCAAGAAGGGGCAGACCCTTACCGGATTTCACACGTCCAGCGTCCAAAGCCACAAAGTATCGATAAACGCCCCTAAAACGGCTCTCGTTCAATTTGAGTTCGTCTGCACACTGCTCCCATCTACGTACTTCGGTAACGCCGGTGTTCGCGGGCGCGCGCCACATGAGGAAATCCTCCTGCACCGGGGGACCGACCTGCTCACATTCTCCGTAGCACCTGAGGCGCAGCTTCCAGCGATTGGCATCTTTGACTCTGGGACAACACCAAGGATCACGTTGACCGAGAGAGTTGAGTAACCCCCATGCCGCCTAGCGCAGACATTCTCCTTACTGGCCTTCCGCGATCGGGCACCACGCTCGCGTGCCACCTGCTGAATCATCTCCCCGATGCCGTCGCGCTGTTCGAGCCTCCGTCCTTCTTCGATGTCATACGCCCCACCGTCCCGGACTCTCTCGGGCAAATCCGCAAAGTCTTCGAAAGGCAGAGGACGCTTATAGAGAATACGGGCACGGCAGAGAGCCTGTCCCTCAACGGCAAGGTGCCGGACAACCACCTCTCATACCGGGCCTCCATTGAAAACCAGCGACAGAACCTCCTCGACGGCTCCAGCATCCGCGTCGACAATCTGCAGCCTGGGACGGACTACGCCCTCATCATCAAGCATCCGATCATCATCTGCTCGCTGCTGCCCGAGGCCGCGAAGGAGTATCCCGTTTTTGCCATCGTCAGGGATCCACTCAGCACACTCGTCTCTTGGTGCTTCACGCCATTTCCGGTTTCGCAGGGCCGCGCAGGCATCTCGAGCGCCGGCATCCTGAGCTTGCCCTTCACATCGCGAAACAGCACGACCGCTTCAGTCGCCAGGCGGCGTTGTTGCGCTGGCTGTTCACCGCTTACACGGCGGCGTTACCGAGATCGCACATCATTCGCTACGAAGAGATAATCGCCACTGGCGGGGGCGCGCTTGCGGTTATCGCGCCTTCTGCGGCCAATCTGAAGCACACTCTCAGCTCGAGCTCCGGCGTCCATCGGCCTTCGACCGCAATGCTGAATTCGGTCGCCGCGCATCTTTGGGACGCGGAAGAGCCGTGGTGGCAGTTCTATTGTCGCGAGACGGCGCGCAAGTCGTTTGAGCAGATGCTGTCCGAGGCCTCGCAGACCGAGTGCACGGAATGACCCCGCGGCGCGCCTTCATTGTCGGCGCCTATCGGCCCTCGGGCGGTGCGCTCATGCATTACCAGATCGCACGGCTGTTGGCGGAGAACTTAGGTTTTGACGTCACCATCGTTACGCTGCGAGGGAGAGCGCTTCGAAGACGGACCCTGGACGAAGCCGTGTGAATTCCCGACAATCGCGCTTGATGACGTGCAGGGCGAGCTGCAACCGGATGACGTTTACATTTCGTCGCCGGTTTGGGACAGAAACTGGATTGGAGCAACCCACCCGGGCCCGAAGATAAGCTTCGTCCAAAGCCTGTCACCATGGACGGTGCTCGACTGCGCCTACGACGCCTACGTCAGCGCCAGCAGCGCATGCCAGACGCTATTGCGCGAGTTCTGGAGACTTGAGTCCCGAATAATTCACCCCTTCTGCGAGACGCCCGAGCCCACGGCCACACCCAGCTGGCACGATCGCCCGCCGACCCGCGTCGTCGTTCACGGCAAAGGCGACGAACCGTTCTTTCGGGAGATGCTTGCGCGGATACAGCGCAACGTATCCTCGGTCGTGCCTGGCGTGCAGTTCGACCACCTTCGTCCATTCGGCACTTTCATCCCCCACTCGGAGGTGCTGAGCGCTTTAGACACCACCCGGTACTTGTTGACACTGTCCCCGTCCGAAGGCTTCGGGATCGTGCCGTTGGAAGCCATGGCTCGCGGCGTCGTCGTCGTCGGGTTCGACGGAATTGGCGGGCGCGATTACATGCAGCCCGGCCGGAACTGTGAGTGCTATCCGGTCTCCGACATCCGAACGATCGAAGAGCGGCTGATAAAGGTTCTGACCGATGAGGCCCACGCACAGAGCATCAGCACTGCGGCAAAGCTGACACCCGGCCATTACTCGAAATCCCGCTTCGAGCGCGAATGGCTCGATGTTCTTTCCGCAGTTGTCTGAGGGTTAGTGCCAGATGCGCATCATCGCCCTCATCGCCGTCCGCAATGAATCCCTCTACGTCGGGCGCTGCTTGGAGCATCTGCATGGCCAAGGAATTTACACTTACCTCATCGACAACGGCTCCACTGATGACACGGTCGAGATTGCCGGGCGGTTCGCGGACCGGGGGCTTGTCGGTGTGGAGCAAAGGCCCTACGCCGGCTTCTATGACTGGACAGGGCTCCTCGAGCGAAAAGACGAATTGGCCCGCAAGCTCGATGCCGACTGGTTCATCCACCAGGACGCAGACGAGATTCTCGAGGCCGCCGATCGACGCAGCTCCCTGTTGGACGCAATCCGGAAGGCTGCGTCTGAGGGCTACAACGCCATCAACTTCGACGAGTTTGTTTTCTTGCCCGTGCGCGAGGAAGATGACTTCGAGGGCACAGATTACGTGGCGGGCATGAAACACTACTACTTCCACGAACCCCACGCGCTCCGTCTCGTGCGCTGCTGGGAGGGTGGACACGAGGCGAGCTTGGTCGCCAGCGCCGGCCATAACGTGACGTTCGACGGCCGCCGGGTCTACCCGCACAATTTCATCCTGAGGCACTACATTTTTCTGAGCGCAAGGCACGCGATGCAGAAGTACGGCCGGGACCGCCGCTATGCGCCGGGCGAGCTGGATCAAGGCTGGCACAAAGCCCGCGCTCAATGGATCGGCAAGACCGTACGGTTGCCGATTGGGTCGGAGACACTTGAATGGAAATCGACGGGCCAGCCCGATCGATCCAAGCCGAAGCGCGCCCATATCTTCTCGTTCACCTAGGTGGGTCGGCGCATGCGAAATCCGGTAGCGATTGGCGGTGTAGGCGGCAGCGGAACCAGGGTCGTGGCCGGGATCATAAGAAGCTTCGGATGCTATATCGGCTCCGACTTGAACTCGGCGAACGACAATCTCTGGTTCACCTTGCTGTTCAAGCGCCTTTCCGTCCTCACCGAGGACGACGCGAGTTTTAACGAGCTTGCGGATGCATTTGCGTCGCGAATGAGCGGCAATTGCGCCTTAAATCCTCATCTAAGGCAGCGCATTCATCACCTAACTTGCCAGCAAAGCTTCGAGCACCCGGCAGACTGGCTCATCGAGCGCTTTAACACATTTACCGAAACCGAGCCGGAAAACTCGGAGCCGCGCCGTTGGGGTTGGAAGGAGCCCAATACCCACGTCGTCATCGAGAGATTACTCGAGCACTTCAAAGATCTCGTCTATGTGCACACTGTCAGAGATCCGTTGGACATGGCCATAAGCTCGAACCAGAACCAGCTGCGCAATTGGGGAGGGATCTTCCTCGACGGGCCGATCGAAATGAACCCGCGGTGGTCGCTGGCGTATTGGTGCAAGGTTCAGGATCGAGTTGAGCGGTTGCGCCGGACTTATCCGAACCGCGTAGTCCTGTTGGATTTCGACGAGATGTGCCGCGATCCCAAGGGGCAAGTCTCGAAGTTGGCGGACTTTTTGCGATGGTCGCCTGACGCGGACATCTTGGCCGCAACGATCAAAACGATCAGGCCCGCCTCATCGAGCCGACGCGGCCGGGACATTGATTTGAAAGCGTTTGATGCATCGGATCTCCGCTTCGTCGAGGCCCGCGGATATCTTGATCGATGACTACCGGCAATGATTAGGCCACCCCGGCCACAGCACTCGCCGACTTCAGTGCCGCAACCTCGGCCCGTGTCTCTTTGAGAGCCGCCCATAGCACGGCGCAGAGCTGATCCGGCCGCACCCACTGGCGGCTGTCGGCATCACCCACGTCTTCGAGCCCCCACGCCCCGAAGTCCACACCCGCCGCCTCCATGGCCGCCTTGATGTCCTGGGCGAGCCAGCCGGCATGCGCCCTCACGCCGGGCTTCTCGCATTCGACGATCCGTGGCCGCATCTTGCCGGGCTCCTCCGGATCAGGCTCTTCGCCATCGCGCTCCAGATATTTGCCGCCTATTTTAAAGCGGAACAGCAGCGGATCGACGGAATTGACCATGGCCCCGGCGAACGAGAGCCCGCCAATGGCGTCCTTGTCGCGCTCATCGGAGGTGTTGATCGACCCCGTGGCGGCGTAGATCGTCGTCCAGCGATGCGAGCCGTCACCGAAGGAATAGGCGTTGTCCGTGACCGGCCGCGCGGTGCCGTCGGATTTGACCTCGAGCTTCGCCGCAAGCACTCCCGAGGAGTTGGAGGTGAAGAACTCCACCCGCGTCGGGATGATCCCGGTGCTGACGGAGCCATCGACCACCCAACGCAGATTGCCGCATCCGACATAAGCCGTCCCGTCGTAGCCAGAGCCGAAAAAGCCCTGGATGACGTCGCCTGAAAGAACCGCCGATTTTGCGGACACGCTCCCGCGCGCCTTGCGGCTTTCGGAAACAGGACCTGGAACGGCATCATCGACGCGCTCGTGGATCGGAAGCTCGGTCGTTCTGAAAATATGAAGCCTGCCCTGCGGTGCGTTGGTCCCGATGCCGACAAATCCCGTTGCCGGATCGACGACCATGGCCTCCTTCCACGACGACCCGTCCGGAGAAACCTTGACGTGCAGCTTGTCGTCTCCGGCCGTGCCGATCTCGGCACGCCCTGAATAACCGGTCTGGAAAAGCAGGCTCGCCGTATCGCCCGCGGCTGCCTTGTTGATCTTGTGCTGATGGCCATTGCCGTCATTGTCGAACAGCGAAGCCGCGCTCTTGATGGACAGGCGATTGGTGCTGTCCGCGGTGGCATTGACGCCGACAAGCGGCGTCGGGTTGACGCCTCCCCCCGCGACGACCCAGCTCGCGCCGTCCCACGCCAGCAGGCTGTCCTCGTCGGCCACCCATGCGATCCATCCCAGCTGCGGCGCGTAAAAGCCCCAGGCGCCGCCCTGCCACGCCGCAACATCGCCGCCGTGCCCCGTCCATGTCCCGGTGGGGCTGGTGGCGACGATATACCTGTCGCCTTCGGCGGGCGTGGTCGGTGGCGCGGTCAGATCGCGGTCGAGAACCGAGAGCTGCACGATGCAATCGAGAGCACGCAGCGCTTCGTTGTGAGTCACGTGCTTTTGGGCTTGAGCGGCCAAAATGAGCGGAAGTTTGAGGCGCTGCGTCTCATCCATGCTGAGGGTATCCAGATAACGGGCACTGGACCGAGAGAATGACAGCGCTTTCAACCGCGGGGATAACTCGCAACGTGCGAGCGCTCACATTGGAGGCGGCTCGGAACCACCTACCGGTCGGTTCTGCCCCTATACGATGATCCGAAGGATCTCTTCGACGAGCACGTCCGGCAAGGCCGACGCTGTGGCGAGCCTTATGTCGGCCTCGGCCGGATCGGGCACCTCATAGGCGGAATTGATACCTGTGAAGTTCTTGATCTGGCCGGCGCGCGCCTTGCGATAGAGCCCCTTGGGATCGCGCTGCTCGCACACGTCCAGCGGCGCATCTACGAAGACCTCGATGAACTCTCCCGAACCAAACAAGTCCCGCGCCATCTGCCGCTCGCTCCTGAATGGAGAGATGAAGGCAACGATGGTGATGAGACCGGCATCCACCATCAGCCTCGCAACCTCCGCAACCCGCCGGATGTTCTCGACGCGGTCGGCATCGGCGAAGCCGAGATCACGATTGAGCCCTTGGCGGACATTGTCGCCGTCGAGCACGTAGGTGTGGCGGCCCATATCGTGCAGCCGCTGTTCGAGCAAATTCGCCAGCGTCGACTTCCCAGAGCCGGACAAGCCGGTGAACCAAAGGCAGAGCGGCTTCTGCCCCAGCGCTTTGGCGCGGGCCGAGCGATCGATGGTCAATGCCTGTGTGCGCACGTTCGCCGATGCATGCTGTGCCGTATTCTCGGAGCGCCCGGACGCTGCCGGCATACCGTTCGGATAATCTTCCGCGTCACGAGGCATCGAATGCCCCCCTCTTCTAAATCGACGCAAGTATCGGCTGGACCTAGCCCCCCAGAGCCCCCGATCTGAACATTATAGATATAAAAATGCACAGGAGAAGTGGAGCCACTTCTCGTGATGCAAGCCGGGGATCCCTAAGCTGCGGACTTGTTCGCGGCCAGCATGCGGCCCAGCGCGTCGAATGCGCCATCCAGGTCCGCCAGCGACACGACGATGGACCGCGCCCGTTGGTAATCGGCGACGAGTTCGGGATCGGTGAACGTCGAAGCCCCAGACTGCATCCGCAAAAGTGCGGTCAAGTCCGCGATAAGCATCTTGATCAGACGTTGCGCGGCTGGCGTTTGCGACGGCCATTTGATCGGAGAAGCCAAGGCGCGCGTAGTTGGTCCACGCGGGTTGGCACCCGTGATTCCGCCCGGCCTCAACATCTCGGCATACTCGGCGTAACACTGAAGTAGTTCCTCGATCACGCTGGGAACGCTCTTCGCGCCCCGCGCCAGATCTTCGAGCAGATACGACGATCGCTTGTCCCAATCCGCCAGAAGCGCCGCCGTATCGGGTGGGAGCTGATTGCTGGCGAGGTGGTGGAACGTCAATCGTGCCAGCCGGCGCACGATCTTGGTCGCCTTCTGCGCCCTGCGGTCGGTGATTTCCGCGACGATCCTCGCCACGTTGTCTCTCAGTGCCTCAGCGCCGCTGCGGAGCGGATCGTCGGGCGCACCCTGCGAGCCTTCCCGTGCTTCCGCCGCGACAAGGACCACGCTCCTGAACATGTCGCCGGCAAGGCTTTTGATGCGCTCGGTAACGCGTTGCGCCTCGTCCTCGGTCTGCAAAGCGTCCTTGTGCGTCGCGACGAGGATCGCGTTTCGCCAGGAGCGCTGCGGAAGCGCCGACCAGGCGGCGCGCTCGGTCTCGGTCCACGCCCGTGTCGCAACCGTGCACCAGATCACGATGTCGGCTTCCGCCACGAACGCGGATGGAATCGCAGTCGGAGGCGTGTCGAGAATCTGATAGGTCTTGAGCCTCTCGATGGGAAGCGTGACCTGAAGCGCCCTGAGCGCGAGATCGGTCGGAACATCGTCATCACTGCCGTCGATCCGGATGCGGGTTTCGGTGTCTGTCACCCCATAGATCGCGGGCACATCCGCGTAGGTGATGAGCACGGGCACGTGGGTGTTTGAGACGACGCTCGTCGGCAACAATCCGTCGCCGATCAGACAGATCTGCGACCGACGTCTTTCCGGAGTTGTATTCACCGAGAATGGTGACTCGCAGAGGACGGTCGAGAACCTCTTCCATGCGCGCCAGTCCGGCGATGCAATAGGCCAGCGCCCTGTCGCTGAGCCGCGTCTCGGCCAGCCGCTCCCGGGCGGTGCGCAATTGTTGAACTAGCTGCTCTGATGTTCGACTCATGGCCGCGGAGCCTCGAATTGCAGAACGGTGTCGACGTACCGGGTGAGATGTTCGAGGTTCTGGGTGAGTGCCTCGTTGTACTGTAGGCGCTGTCTCTGGAAATCGAGAGAGGCGGCACGATCTTGCGCCACTTGGGCGCCGTCCCCTGATCGTCGCCCGTCGGCGTATTCGGCTTGAACCTGACGCGGACGGCGTTCAAGAGCGTGCAAAAGGTTCCTGCACGCACCGAATGACCATTTTATGGTCCTGGTGCTGAAGTCCTGGAACGCTGCCTCTGTGACATAGAGAAGCTCCTCGGTGATCGGCGAGAACTCGGCCCTGATGAGAGCCTCGATCTTTGCTCCCGATGCCTCCACGGAAGTCTGCCGGCTCCAGAAGGCGCTCCACCACGACCTGTCGAGATCGAGCGAGATGAGACGGCTGAGCGGCGCAATGGATGGCACTGGAATGGCGAGTGTTTCTCCGTGCGGATCGGCAATGCGCGCGTCAGGCGCCAACATATCCATAAGCCGACGCAGCTCCGGCGCGACGCGCGCATGGAAGCTCATGAGCCGCGCTGCCGCTTGCTGGAAGCCCTGACCAAAGACATGGGCAAGTGCGCGCCTGAGCTCGACGCCCTCGTGAGTCCACACGCGCGGGGCACGGCCGCGCGATAGTGTGTCGATCAGGACGTCGCGCTCGCTCGTCGCGTGCTTGTTGACGGTCGATCGCAGCAGGATGCGCAGCCGCTCGACCTCCTCGTGGATGATCTGGTTGAGCTGCGCCTCGATGGCGACTGCCGAAGCCTCGATATCTGCCGCGATGCCGGCGAGTTGCGCCGCATCCGGCGCACGCGAGGCACGGCCATTCATTTGCCGGGCGCCACCAGCCCCATCGGACGAGAGAACCTGAAGGTCGCGGTGCGCCACCGTTGCGCACATCCTGGCCATCTCGGCAAATCGGTAGGTGATATGCCGCATCATATGCGCCGGTTGCGCGGCGCGCATGAGCGTGTCGATGGCCTGATAGACGGCGGGCATGCCCGACATCGCATACAAGGAGCGGCGCAGACGCTCGCGGCGATCCGGATCGCCCATTAGTGCCGGATCGAGATCCTGCGGCCGCAACAGGCCGGACTTCAGCAGATAGGCAGCAGAGCGGCGGTTCAGAATTCGAGAAATCGCTTCCGGGTCGAAAACCATCGCCTGGCTTGCCCACCAGGCGCTGCCGAACAGCAGCGGGATGGCAGCCCCCGGAAATTCCGCTTCGAGCCTCTGGCGCACGAAGGATACCACTCGAGGAAGCTCGCCCTCGACGTCAGAAAGGTCGTCGACCCGGTTGATCAGAACGATGATGCGGTCCTTGTTGAGCCCCCGCATGATGCGAAGCAACGCCACATCGGTGTCGGACAAAGGCTGCCGCGCCGTCAGCACGACGATGTAGACGTCCGCCGAGCCGAGGCTGCGCCGCGTGATCTCGTCGCGGATGACGAAGGGATCGTTCGTCCCTGGCGTGTCGATGACGGTGCTCGGAAACGCGAACGGTCCACGCCCGCAATAGATGTCCGCGCTGCGCGTGATATCGGAATATTTGCCGATCGGTATCGGGCCTGTTTGCCCGGCGTAGTCGCCGGAGCAAAGGTACGTCTGCAGGGTACCGGGCGCGAGATGCGTGTAGAAGTGCGCCTGCCCGAGCAAGCTCTCGAACTCCGCGCCAAGCCGCTGCTGCGCGCGCGAGCGCAGAAGGTCCGCCTGCCGATGCAGGAGCTCGGGCTCGAAGCCTGGAACGAGCTGCTTGGTAAGCTCCCGGATGCGCCCTCCGCTTTCCGCGAGCTCCCGCCATTCGTTCCCATGCAGGAACGTGAAGATCGCCGCGTGCTCCCCAGGCGCCCGCTGGCCGAAGTGCAGATTGGTCACCGCCGTGGTCCATGGCGTGACGCTGGTCGGCAGGAAGTCGGGTTGCTGCACGAAGGCGTTGATGAACGAGCTCTTGCCGGACTTGATCTGGCCGACGACGGCGATGCGGCACGTAAGCTGCTTGAGATGTTGCGAGGCATTTTCCACGAGGGCTCGCGCCGACGGCTCGACGAGCTCTGTAAGCACGTCGCCGTAGCGGATGAGGTGCTGACGCAGCTCCTCGAGAGGTGCACCGATACGCCCCGGTTCGGGCCCCCTCGCCCCCGATGTATTCGCCTGCAAGGCTATGTCGCCTCCTGAAACTCTGGCGATCAAGCGATCACGGCCTCGACGGGAGCAAAAGGACGCGCCCGAAAGATGACCGCACATGAAAATCTTGGGGTGCCGCGACGGCTAGTCGCGCGAAGAAACAGGGTAAATTGCTATTACTTACCCTGAGAGGGCCCGAGATACTCGGCCGCCTCTTGCGTACCGAGGGCGAGCGCGCGCTCGTACCAGGCTTTAGCTAGGGCCGGATTTGACTGCCTGTCAGCAAAATTGAGCGGCCGCGCCTGGGCCGGATCATAGCTGCGGCCGAGTTTGAGTGCCGCACGACCGGAGCCGAGTTCTGCCGCGCGTTGCAGCAGCGCCCGTCCCGCCTCGATCTCGCCGTTCACGATCAGCGCCTCCGCGCGTCTCACGAGGCCGTCAGCGGTATCCGTCGAGCGGTTCTGTTGGCCTCCCGAAGCCGGACGCTGCAGGTTGAGCCGCTCCGGATTGCCCGACGCCGGCTCGGGCAGGAACCTGCGGTTCCCGTCGCCTTGTTGCCAGGACAGCAGCAGGAACACGAGTATCGTCGACACGACCGCCGCCGTTGCGGCGGCGAGGTAGACTGCCGGTCCTGACGACTGGTAGCCCGGCGGTGGAAACTGAGCCTGTGTGGCCTCGACGCCGAGGGACTGCGGATCCTTGCGGACCTCCTCATCCCGTACCGGCGCACCACGCAGAGCACCCACGTAGCCGCGCTGGTCCGCGCCCACACCCTGAGCTCCCTTCGTAAGGCCCTTGTCGGTATCGAGCCCGTCAAGGCGCCTCAGAAGCTTCTTGAGCTCGTCCATCTTTGCTTCATCACGGTGTCCCATGAGAGACCTTCCCACCCGTGTGCTGCTCGAACTGAATTGGCAAACCCCTTGCCAATCCATGCAATGACCCTGCCAGAGCCCCGCGTTCGATCCCCGTACCCTGCATTCGGGCACAACATTGTGTCGTAGTTCAGCACCACGCTCATCACAAGCATATCGAGTGACGGTCGTTTAAGCACTTCGCTTAAATTGACATCGTAAACGGACGAGGTCGGCTGCGGCTCGGCTTGATATCGTCGGGCAGAAAGTATTGAAGTCCATTCGGCACGTGGATTGCTGCGTGAGCAGGTTGAACGGGATCAAAGACGGCAGAACTGAACAGGCGAGCCATCGTGGCGAGGCGCGCCAGGGGGAGGCAGAGATGATGGATCGACGGCTGCAGGCTGCGGCAATCGGCGCGATGTTCGCCTTAACCATGAGCACCCCGGCTTTGGCGGCTCCCGACAAGGGCGACACGGCCTTCGTGCTGGTCTCGACCGTGCTCGTCCTCCTCATGACCATCCCTGGCCTGGCGCTGTTCTATTGCGGCCTCGTGCGCACCAAGAACGCGCTCTCGACGCTGATGCAGGTCTACGCCACGGTCTGCCTCGTCTGCCTGCTCTGGATGCTCTACGGCTACAGCCTCGCGTTCACAACGGACGCGCGCGTATCGCCATTTGTCGGCGGCCTGTCGAAGGCATTCCTTTCCGGCGTCACGGCCGACTCGCTCGCCGCCACCTTCACACCCGGCGTCTACGTGCCTGAATATGCCTACATCTGGTTCCAGATGACGTTCGCCGCCATCACGCCGGCGCTGATCGTCGGCGCCTTCGCCGAGCGCATGCGCTTCCCGGCGCTTCTCGTCTTCATGACGCTCTGGCTGACGTTCATCTATTGCCCGATCGCCCACATGGTCTGGTACTGGCCCGGCCCGGACGCGTTGAGCGACGCCGCTCGCGCCGTCCTGTCGACTACGGGTGAACAGCAGCTTGCCGCTGACGCGAGCTTGCGCAGCCTGCTCTCAAGCTCCGGCCTCATCTCACAATGGGGTGCGATCGACTTTGCCGGAGGCACAGTCGTCCACATCAACGCGGGCATGGCCGGACTTGTGGGCGCGTTGATGCTTGGCCCCCGCATCGGCTACGGCCGCGAGCCTATGCCGCCGCACTCGCTGACGCTCAGCATGGTCGGCGCCGCACTTCTATGGGTTGGCTGGTTCGGCTTCAACTGCGGCTCCAATCTGGAAGCGAACGGCATCGCTGCTCTCGCCATGGGCAACACTTTTGCCGCCACCGCCGCCTCCGCACTCGCCTGGGCTTTCGCCGAATGGATCCTTAAAGGCAAGCCCACGACGCTCGGCCTCATCTCCGGCATGGTCGCAGGTCTCGTTGCCGTTACACCGGCGTCGGGCTTCGCTGGCCCCATGGGCAGCATCGTGCTGGGTCTCATAACCGGTGTGCTCTGTTTCACCGCCTGCACGTCGATGAAGAGCACGTTCGGCTACGACGACAGCCTCGATGTGTTCGGCGTCCATTGCATCGGCGGCATCATCGGCGCCATCGGAACGGGTATACTGGTCAGCCCCGCGCTCGGCGGAACCGGCATCGCCGACTACATCTCGAAGCCCGGCCAGATCACCGTGGTCTACGACATGGCGTTTCAGGTCGCAGCCCAGTTCAAGGCCGTGGCCCTGACGCTCGTCTGGTCCGGCGTCGGCTCGGCCATTCTGTTCAAGCTCGTCGACCTGACGATCGGCTTGCGTCCGCCCAAGGAAAAGGAGCGCGCCGGCCTCGACCTGACCGAGCACGGCGAGCGCGCCTACTATTACTGAGGCACGACGACGTCACGACCGGCAAAAGGGGCAGCGCCTGTAAACCAGATGCTGCCCAGCCGGCATACTCCGTCAGATGATGCTCTTTTCGTAGAGATCCGTGCGCCGGTCGCGGAAGAAGCCCCAGTCCGCCCGGTAGCTGTCGATCATCGAAAGATCGAACGTGTGCATCAGCACGCCTTCGTCCTTGTCGCCGAAGCTCTCGACCAGCTCGCCGCGATGGTCGGCGATGAAGGAATGGCCGTAGAACTTCTGCTGCACGTTGTCGTTGGTCTCGAGGCCGATGCGGTTGGCCGCCACGACGGGGATGGCATTCGATACGGCATGACCCTGCATCGCACGCTGCCACTGCTTGTGCGTGTCGAGCGCGGCGTCATAGGGCTCGGTGCCGATGGCGGTCGGATAGAACAAGATGTCGGCGCCCTTCGAGCACCATGGCGCGCGCGCACTCCGGGTACCACTGGTCCCAGCAGATGCCGACACCGATGTTTCCGTACTTGGTCGCCCACGCCTTGAAGCCCGTGTCGCCCGGCCGGAAGTAGTATTTCTCCTGGTAACCGGGACCGTCCGGGATATGGCTCTTGCGATAGACGCCGAGGATTTCCCCGTCGGCATCCGCAATCGCCACGCTGTTGTAATAGCGCGGCCCATCCTTCTCGAAGAACGAGATCGGGATGACGACCTTGAGCTCGCCCGCAAGCTTCTTCAGCGCCTTGACGCACGGATGGTCCGCAACGGAATACGCCGTCTCGAACCACTTCGGGTCCTGCTGCGTGCAGAAATAGATGCCCTGGAACAGCTCCGACGGCAGCACGACCTGCGCGCCGCCGCTTCGCCGCTTCGCGCACGAACGCTTCGGTCTTGTCGATGTTGGCCGCCATGTCAGGACCGTAGGCCGTTTGAATGGCCGCGACGGTCATGGTGCGCTTGGTCATCACAGGGGTTCCTGTTGAGTGATGCAATGGAACGAGCCGCCGCCGGCCGTGCCGCAGCCGAGCAGTCCGCGCGACGATACGCCGACCACTTTGCGATCCGGAAATACTGACTGCAAAGCTGCGAGCGCAGCTTCCTGCGTCGCCGTTCCATAAACCGGCACGACCACGATGCCGTTGCCGATGATGAAATTCATGTGCGAGGCGGGCGAGACATCGCCCAGCGCATTGCGATAGATGCCGACACCCGGAATCCGCACGACCTCGAGCTTGCGGCCGGCGGCATCCGTCGAAGCCTCGCAGCGTGCGCGCAATCGCATTGAGGATCTCGGCGTTCGGATCATCGGCCCCGCTCGGCGCCTGGCACACGACACGGCCGGGACCGACGAAGCGCGCGATGTTGTCGATGTGGCCATCCGTATGATCGTTCTTGAGGCCCTCGTCGATCCAGATGATCTTGCGGGCCCCGAGCGCGTCTCGCAGCGCCGCTTCACCTTGCTCCTTGGTCCAGCCGTTGCGGTTGGGATTGAGCAGCGTCTGCCGCGTCGTCAGGACTGTTCCCTCGCCGTCCGTATCCACCGCGCCGCCTTCGAGCACGAAGTCGAAGCGCCGCACTGGCTTGTCAGCCAGACGCGCGACCTCGTCGCCTACCTTCTCGTCGTCCGGAAGGTTGTATTTCCCGCCCCAGCTGTTGGTGCGAAAGCGGAGCGCAACCGCACCATCGGCTCCACGCGCAAAAATCGGCCCCGTGTCGCGCAGCCAGATATCGCCATAAGCCGCCGGCACGAGCTCTGCCGCATCGCCGACCGCAGCGCGCGCAGAAGCTTCCGCCTCGGCGCCGTTCACCAGCAAGCGCACGGTATTGCCCGCGTCGCGCAAAGCACGCACCAGCGCCGCCACGTCGCCGCGCGGCGTCTCGAGATCACCGTTCCATTCGTCGGCGTCGGCCGGCCACGCCGTCCAGATCGCCTTCTGCGGCGCCCACTCCGGCGGCACGGAAATCCTGGCTCTTGGTGTCGGAGGTGTCCATTGAACCCTTCGTCAAATGCATCGCGTTTCGGCCGTGGCCGTTCGCGTAGGTCATGCCCGATCCGGGCCCCTAACTCAATATCATCCGACGCCGCCAAAAACCGCAGGGCCCGGCGCGGAGAAGCACATAACTGGGGGATCGCAGCCCCAATGCAAGGGCTGCGATCTGCAACGGATAAAAATGGATCGGAAAGCGCAGTTAACGGGCGCGCACCGGCTGCCTAATAGACATCCGGAACGTACATGTCGTCCGGCACAGGCTCACGTGAATAGTCCGGATTGTGCACGCGCTCCGGCAGCGTCATCGGCTCGCGCACGACCTCGGTATACGGGATCAGCGTCAGAAAATGATGGATGCAGTTGAGCCGCGCCTTCTTCTTGTCGTCGGCCTCCACCACCCACCACGGCGCCTCCGGGATGTGCGTCCGCTCGAGCATGTCTTCTTTGGCCTTCGTGTAGCGCTCCCAACGCCGCCGGGATTCGAGATCCATCGGCGACAGCTTCCACTGCTTCAAGGGATCGTGGATGCGCATCTGGAAGCGGAAATTCTGCTCCTCGTCCGAAATCGAGAACCAGTACTTGATCACCATGGTGCCGGAGCGCACCAGCATCTTCTCGAACTCGGGAACGGAGCGGAAGAACTCCTCCACCTCGTCTTCGGTGCAGAAGCCCATGACGCGCTCGACGCCCGCACGATTGTACCAACTCCTGTCGAACAGCACGATTTCGCCCGCGGCAGGAAGGTGTGGAACATAGCGCTGGAAATACCATTGCGAGCGCTCGCGCTCGCTCGGCGCCGGCAGCGCCACGACTCGGCAGACGCGCGGATTGAGACGCTGCGTGATGCGCTTGATCGCGCCGCCCTTGCCGGCCGCGTCGCGCCCTTCGAACAGCACGACGACCTTGAGCTTCTGGGTGACGACCCAATCCTGCAACTTCACGAGCTCGCGCTGTAGCCGGAAAAGCTCCTTGAAGTAGACCTTCCGGTCGACGCCTTCGATCTCAGGATGCTCGGCGGCATCGTCGAGAATGCCGGCGCTCCTCTCGTCGTCGAGCTCGAGCTCTAGCTCCTCGTCGAAGCTGTCGAGCACCTCTGCTTTGATCTTGTCAGATAGGGACTGGGAGTTCTTGGGCGTCATATGCGTCGAAACCTAAGCTTGAGCAGTAGCCTGATCCGAAATCAGGAGGAGGAAGGGCAGAGGGGGATCATTCTTTTCAGGAATGAGCGAGCCGATAGCAGTGACGATACCGCGTTCCTTGTTCTTCACCACGCCGTTGATCTCCCAATCGGCATGTCCCTGCAGCAGTTCCTTTTCAACATAATCGAAGAATGTTGTGACGACTTCATCCGCCGTCTTACGCATGAGATCCGCGGGTCCCTCGAACGTGTAGGCCCCCTCGCCGTTTGTCTCTGCATCGAGCATACGGGCATAATACGTCGCCATTCGCGTCTCCCCCAATCTGTGAGAGCACGTTGTCGACGCCTTCCATGACGAGCACATGACAGTCGCGGAGCGCCTGTTTCAGCCGCCGCGTTCGAGGCCGATGCATTTGAGCGCCTGCGCACCGACGGGGCGATACGCGGGCTGATCGAGCAACCGGTTGAGCCCTCGCACCGCCCGCGAGAGCTTCAACGAATGGCGCAAGCGATGAATGATCTCGACGCGCTCGGCATCATTCGTTTCCGTGAGCCTTCGCGCCAGATCTACGGCTTCTTCAACAGAAGGAGTGTCGCGGGTTGGCATGTGAACGCCCTCACAAAATTGCTCTGCCCCAAGAATTAAATAGCACAACACCAGAACCGCTCAAGACTAAGTGCGATGCGCGAGCGCAAGTTGAACGGTCTTCCGATATTCTTCCGCCAGCAGTTGGTTCACGCTTTTGTAAGATCGCGGCAAAAAAACTGAAATAAACCCGCGCTAGCTTCCCGGCATGTTTCGAGGCAACTCGTGGGGCAAAAAACATGTATTCAATCGACTTGGATCTCGAGCGCGGCGATTTGATCGAGATCATGTATCGGGTCTGGCGTCGCACGGGCGATCGCGACGAACTTTTCGAAAGATGGTTCCGTGCCGAGATCATCGACTGCGAGCCAGGCGCACGCCCGGTTGCCCGTCTCGAAGACGGACAAAGAACAGAAGTCCGCCGCTTCATGACGTGGCGTCACGTCGTGAAAGCGCCACGCGATCGCAGCACCCTCGCTGCCTAGGGCGATTGCCGCCTGATGTAACGGACTTGAAGGAGCCGTTAGCCGGTCCCGGCCTTCGCGGCAGCAGCCGTCTCAGTCGATTTGATGAGCACAGGCCGCTTCGGCGCAGCATCTCGAACCGGAGCCGTCTTGGACGCGGGCGCTTTGCGCTTGGCCTTCGCCCGCTTGCTTACCGTCGCCGCCGGACCGATGCGCTTGTTGAGTTCGCTCGCGAGAGCAATGTGCTGCTTCGAAAGCTTCTTGAGCTCGGTCTTCACCTTCGCGAGCTCGGATACGATCAAGTCGAGTTTCGCACTCTTACTGAGTTTTTTCGCCATAGAACCGCACTCCCATAGCTAGGCCTACTACCTCTAGCACGCGCAGCCGGATTTTCGAGAGCGATAAGTTGTCCTTCTGCAGCAAGCCGCTCAAAGAAGCCGCCGTCGGCGCGGTAGGTCGATCGGCAGATACTCGACGCCCGACTGCTGAATGGGCTGCGGATAGAGCTTCATCAAGGCAATGATCTCGAGCGGCATGCCGACCTTGACCGGCAAGCCCAGTTCCGCCGCCTCGTTGGCGGTCAACGCGTAATCGTGCGTCCAGTGACCACCCGCGAGCTTTCCGGCCAAAGCCTCGGCGGCCTGCTGCTCCATTCTGGGCGTCAGGAGTTCCACCGCACCGCGCTTGACCTGAGCCAGCGCCTTCTCGCTCACGTCGGCCAGCACCAGCGTGAGATCGAACACCTTGTCGATCGGCTTCGAGTTCGCGCGCCTTGACGATGCTCGCCGCCGGAAAACCCAGGATCTGCGGATCGATGGGGCCAAGCACCGAGAACTCACCGAGCACGATCTCGTCGGCCGCGAGCGCGATCAGCGTACCGCCCGACATGGCATAGACCGGGACGTAGACCGTCACCTTGGCCGGATGCGCCTCCACCGCGCGCGCGATCTGCATGGCCGCCAGCACCAGGCCGCCCGGCGTGTGCAGCACGAGATCGATCGGAACGTCGTCGGGCGTCTCCTTGATCGCGGCGATGATGGTCTGCGCGTCCTCGAGGTCGATGTGGCGCGCCAGCGCGAAGCCGAACAGGCTGCGCTTCTCCTGGCGATGGATCATGGTGATGACGCGCGTGCCGTGCCTCTTCTCGATGGCGCGGATGGCCTGCACGCGCTGCATTGTGTACCAGCGCCCCATGAGCAGCGGCTGCAGCGCCAGAAACAGGAAGACGACGAGAAGGAGCGAGGAGAAATCGAGTGACATGTCGAAGGTCCCTGCAACGCCGGAGGTCATGCGACCTCTTATGCGTAGAGAGCCGGCGCGGGGATGGCAAGACGACCAGCAAGCTTACGGAAGCGCGGCCGGTGAGTATCAGCCCATGGCCCGCTCGGGCACCGGCTGGGTGCAACCCGGCTCGGCTTCACGCCGGTCAAGCGTCGCGACGCAGAGCCCGGACGCAGATTTCTTCGCGGCGGTCTTGAGTCGCGCCAGCTCCTGCGCAATCTCGGCAGTCGTCATGGCGCCGCCGCCAGCCGGAAGATGCAACAGCGCGAGCGAGCACGTGAGCAACGGGAAGCGAGCCACCACGCCGTCACGGCCCGCGCATTCGATGTAGCCGTTGAGGCGATGCTCTTGGGCGTAAAGGCTCTCGGCATCCGACGCGAAACGATCCCGCAGAGCCAGCAGCCTTCCTTCTATGCGGCACGCCCCGCCTGAGCAGCCGACAAAGAAATCGTCGCCGCCGATATGGCCGACGAAGCAGGACTTCGCCTCCGAACTCGGAACGCAGCAGCTCGGCGAACATGATGATGGCACGATCCCCGACGTGGAAGCCGTAAACGTCGTTGAAAGGCTTGAAATAGTCGAAGTCGAGATGACAGAACACATGGCCGACGCCGCGCTCGGCGCAGGCGCGGCCGATGAAATCCAGGATGGCATCGTTGGCGGGCAGATGGGTCAAGGGATTCTGGCCCTGCGCCTGCCTGAGGCGGATCATACCGGCAAGGCGCAACAGCGCATTCGACGAAACGAAGCCGAAATAGCGCATGTCCTTCGTCACGATGATGCCTTCACCGATGGAATGGGCGCATTGTTCGATCACCCGGGTCGGACAGATCTTCGCCTCCACCACGGGCAGGCGCACGGTGAAGTCCCGTAACATCAACGGGCAGGATTCGTTCTTCAGCAAGTCGCGTCCGAACGGCGACTGGATGAGAGAGCGCAGGTCGCGCTCCCGAACGATGCCGACCGGCATCGCCCGCGCATCGACGACGGGAATGAAACTGCACTCTGGATGACCGAGAAAATGCTCGACGACCGTCTCGAGACGTGTGCTGTCCGCCATCGGAGCAAGCTCGGTGACGATGTCCTCGGCCTCGAGCGTCAGCGCCGCACGCGGTTCGTGTCGGCGATCCGGATTGTTCGTGACCGACACGTAGACTGGCTTCAGCTCCGACACGTCGCAACTCGGCCGCGCGACCAGGAAGCCCTGCACGAGGTCGCAGCCGGCGTCGCGGCAAGCGTGCAGCTCCTCGATGCGCTCAACGCCCTCAGCCACGACCTTGGTGCCGAGAATATGCGCTAGCTCCACGACGCGGGACACGAACAGGCGCTTGCGCCCATCGCGCTCGAGGCCGCTGATGAAGAAGCGGTCGATCTTCACATAGTCCGGCTGCCATTCGTAAAGCGCCTGCAGCCCGGAAAGCCCGGTGCCGAAATCGTCGATGGCGAGCCTGAAGCCGCGCCGGCGCAGGCTCTCGACCGCGGTCATAAGTCCATCGTACGGCGAGTCATCCCCGCCTTCGGTGATCTCGATGCACACATCCGAGGGCGCAAGTCCCACCTTGCCGATGCTGTCGAGGATCGCGGGCAGCGTCACTGACAGCTCCGCGATGCGCCGCCGGTCGAGATTGATGAACAGAAGCGCGTCCGTACCGCTCTCGACCGCACGGAGCTTGGCGGCACCCTTGCCGTAGAGAATGCTGTCGACCTCGGCCAAAACTCCTAGCCTCTCGGCGAAGGCGAAAAACTCAGGGATGGAGGGAAAGCCGAGCGCATTCGTATTGCGCACCAGCGCTTCGAACCCGTGCGCTGTTCCGCTCCGGATGTCGGTGATGGGCTGGAGCGCCGTGTCGACTGTGGCGCGCACATGAGCCAGAAAAATCTCGGGCCCGTTGCTTTCCAGAAGCAACGGCACTGATGAGCCAAACATCATTCACTCCAACAAACCCTGGAGATGGCTCTAACAAGCGGTAATAAATCCGTACTTAAACAAACCGTCATCTGAGCGTCACATTCGCGCCTGCCCGTCTTCGGTGCGGCCTAGCGACTGCGTCAGGCACCCGCCAATACCTGCAGAATTGGCGTCCGATACGAACAGTTAAGCATGAACTTGTCGGATCGCGGCTCCCTCGATCGTCCTTGAAGCAGCCCACCGGAAACGTGACCGAAGTCAGAACGAAGCGGAGATGCCTATGCTCAGAACACTCATGATCGTCGCAATTGTCGTTGTCGCCGCGATTGCCTCGTTGCTGGCCTATGCCGCCACCAGGCCGGACACGTTCAAGGTCAAGCGCTCCAGGCTCATTAACGCCCCGGCCGAGAAGATTTTTCCGCTCATCAGCAATCTTCGCCAGATGAATACCTGGAACCCCTTCTCAAAGGGCGACCCGACCCTGAAGGTCACCTACAGCGGGCCGGCCGACAGTCCCGGCGCCGCCTACGACTGGGACAGCGAGGGAAAGAGCGGCAAGGGCCGGATCGAGATCACGGACGCCGCTCCGCCGTCCAAGGTTACGATGAACCTGACCATGCTTACGCCTATCGAGGCCCACAACATCGTTGAATTCACGCTGCGCCCTGAGGGCAACGCCACCGAGGTGACCTGGGCCATGACGGGCCACGACAGACCGCTCATCGCCAAGGTCATGGATGTTCTCTTCAATATGGACCGCATGGTCGGCGGCCAATTCGAGAAGGGTCTCGAGGATCTCAAGGCCATCGCCGAGGGTTAACTGGCGACGCCATCACTTGGCAGGAAGGAGGAAACTACGAATGAAAATCACAGAGCCGCAGAAGGAGCATGAGTGGTTGCAGCAGCTTGTCGGCGAGTGGACCTATGAGTCCGGCGAGCACGATAAGGAAAAGATGACGGGCTCGGAGACGGTCCGCTCGCTCGGCGGACGTTGGATCGTGGCCGAAGGCAAAGGCATCATGCCCGGCGGCGCCCCGGCCGAGACCATCATGTCGCTCGGCTACGATCCGGAAACCAAGCGCTACAACGGCACCTGGATCGGCTCCATGCTGTCCTACCTTTGGGTTTACGACGGCGAGCTCGACGAGGCCAAAAGACGCCTCACCCTCAAGTGCGAGGGACCGAGCATGTCCGGCGACGGGTCCATGGCCAAATACGAGGACGTGGTCGAGATCGTCTCCCCCAATGAGCGTCTATTGCGGGCCCGCATCCTCGGTGAGGACGGCCGCTGGAACGAGTTCATGACCACCCGCTACCTCAGGAAGTCCTGACCCTAAAGATCTGTGGAAGACCAAGCAGGGCGGTTCGCCGGGCGGGGCGGATCGCCCTAGTCACGCCTTGTTTGCCCGGAAAGCCTCCCCACGAGGCCTGACGAAACGCGGCGCAGCATGCCCCGCGTCGTGCCACTTTCTTTGACCTCTCCGAACCCCTCCAAATTTGTTTTCGCGGCTGCTGGAACCCAACTGCTGAACGCGCGTTGGGCTAGGGCGGAAGTCTACCGAGGTCGGAGGGGAAGAAGCTTAGCATGACGTAGCAATAGCCGGGCGCTTCTCACGTCGGCCTCGTGACAAGTCTTCTATTTTGATCAGCACACGCTGAAACCCCTGCGCATCACGCGTGGGTTCCGTTTTGGTGTGAATAGGGCGGGAGCGGCGCTTCCGGCCGAAGAAAGCATTGCAGCGAGCAGACCTTCGTGGGGCAGGTCGGCTGCGCTGAAATTAAGTTACCCATCAAGTAACCGTCGGGGAATTAAGTATGCAGCAAGAGCAGGAAACGCGTGGAGCGACGACCGTCCACGCGCCGCAGTCGGGTGAACACAATCCTGCTCAGGTCACCAGCGACGGCCTCGGTCGAGACGACATGGTGGGTCTGCTGCAAGCCCTGCTCGCTGTCCGCGACGGCGATTTCTCCGTGCGCATGCCGCACGACAAGGAAGGTCTCGCAGGCCGTATTGCCGATACCTTCAACGACATCGTCTCCACCAACCAGCAGATCGCGAAGCAGCTCGAGCACGTCGGCCAGGTGGTCGGCAAGGAAGGCAAGACCCGCCAGCGCCTCCGCATCGGCCTGCAGACCGGCTCCTGGGGCGACATGGAGAACTCGGTCAACTCGCTGATCGACGACCTGCTCTGGCCGACCACCGAGGTGACCCGCAGCATCGAGGCCGTGGCCCAGGGCGACCTGCTCGTCAGACCATGCGCCTCGACGTCGACGGCCGCCCGCTGAAGGGCGAGTTCCTGCGCTCGGCCACCATCGTCAACACCATGATCAAGCAGCTCAGCGTGTTCACCTCCGAGGTGACGCGCGTTGCGCGCGAGGTCGGCACCGACGGCAAGCTCGGCGGCCAGGCCCAGGTGAGCGAGGTGACCGGCGTCTGGAAGGACCTGACCGAGAGCGTCAACTCGATGGCTCAGCAACCTGACCGCCCAGGTGCGCAACATCGCCGACGTCACCATCGCCGTCGCCAACGGCGACCTGTCCAAGAAGATCACCGTCGACGTGCGCGGCGAGATCCTGCAGCTCAAGGAAGCCATCAACACGATGGTCGATCAGCTGCGCTCGTTCGCCGCCGAGGTGACGCGCGTCGCGCGCGAGGTCGGCACCGAAGGCCGCCTCGGCGGCCAGGCCGTCGTGCCCGGCGTCGCCGGCACCTGGAAGGACCTGACCGACAACGTCAACCTGCTCGCCGCCAACCTCACCACCCAGGTGCGCAACATCGCCGAGGTGACGACCGCGGTGGCCCGCGGCGACCTCTCGCGCAAGATCACCGTCGACGTGAAGGGCGAGATCCTCGAGCTCAAGAACACCATCAACACCATGGTGGACCAGCTCAACGCCTTCGCCTCCGAGGTGACGCGCGTCGCCCGCGAGGTCGGCACCGAAGGCAAGCTCGGCGGCCAGGCCGCAGGTGCCCGGCGTCGCCGGCACCTGGAAGGACCTGACCGACAACGTCAACTCCATGGCCAGCAACCTGACGGCCCAGGTGCGCAACATCGCCGAGGTGGCGACCGCCATCGCCGGCGGCGACCTGTCGCAAGAAGATCACCGTCAACGTCAGCGGCGAGATCCTGCAGCTGAAGGAGACCATCAACACGATGGTCGACCAGCTCAACGCCTTCGCCTCGCGAGGTGACGCGCGTCGCCCGCGAGGTCGGCACCGAGGGCCGCCTCGGCGGCCAGGCCGACGTGCGCGGCGTCGCCGGCACCTGGAAGGACCTGACCGACAGCGTCAACTCGATGGCCAGCAACCTGACCACCCAGGTGCGCAACATCGCCGAGGTGTCGACCGCCATCGCCAACGGCGACCTGTCGAAGAAGATCGCCGTCGACGTGCGCGGCGAGGTGCTGGAGCTGAAGGAGACCATCAACACGATGGTCGATCAGCTCAACGCCTTCGCCGGCGAGGTGACGCGCGTCGCGCGCGAGGTCGGCACCGAAGGCAAGCTCGGCGGCCAGGCCGTCGTGCGCGGCGTCGCCGGCACCTGGAAGGACCTGACCGACAGCGTCAACTCGATGGCCAGCAACCTCACCGGCCAGGTGCGCAACATCGCCGAGGTGGCGACCGCCGTCGCCCAGGGCGACCTGTCGAAGAAGATCACCGTCAACGTCAGCGGCGAGATCCTGCAGCTCAAGGAAACGCATCAACACGATGGTCGATCAGCTCAACGCCTTCGCCGCCGAGGTGACGCGCGTCGCGCGCGAGGTCGGCACCGACGGCAAGCTCGGCGGCCAGGCCGCAGGTGCCCGGCGTCGCCGGCACCTGGAAGGACCTCACCGACAGCGTCAACTCCATGGCCGGCAACCTCACCGCCCAGGTGCGCAACATCGCCGAGGTGGCGACCGCCATCGCCAGCGGCGACCTGTCGCGCAAGATCACGGTCGACGTGCGCGGCGAGATCCTGCAGCTGAAGGAGACGCTCAACACGATGGTCGATCAGCTCAACCGCTTCGCCGGCGAGGTGACGCGCGTCGCGCGCGAGGTCGGCACCGAAGGCAAGCTCGGCGGCCAGGCCAAGGTGCCGGGCGTCGCCGGCACGTGGAAGGACCTGACCGACAGCGTCAACTCCATGGCCGGCAACCTGACGGCCCAGGTGCGCAACATCGCCGAGGTGACCACGGCCGTCGCCCGCGGCGACCTCTCGCGCAAGATCACCGTCGACGTGAAGGGCGAAATCCTCGAGCTCAAGAACACCATCAACACCATGGTGGATCAGCTCAACGCCTTCGCCTCGCGAGGTGACGCGCGTCGCCCGCGAGGTCGGCACCGAAGGCAAGCTCGGCGGCCAGGCCCAGGTGTCCGGCGTCGCCGGCACGTGGAAGGACCTCACCGACAACGTCAACTTCATGGCCTCGAACCTGACGGCCCAGGTGCGCAACATCGCCGAGGTCGCGACCGCCATTGCCGGCGGCGACCTGTCGAAGAAGATCACCGTCGACGTGCGCGGCGAGATCCTGCAGCTCAAGGAAACGCTCAACACCATGGTCGAGCAGCTGCGCTCGTTCGCCGCCGAGGTGACGCGCGTCGCCCGCGAGGTCGGCACCGAAGGCCGCCTCGGCGGCCAGGCCGTCGTGCCCGGGCGTCGCCGGCACCTGGAAGGACCTCACCGACAACGTCAACCTGCTCGCCGCCAACCTCACCACCCAGGTCCGCAACATCGCCGAAGTCACCACCGCCGTCGCCCGCGGCGACCTCTCGCGCAAGATCACCGTCGACGTGAAGGGCGAAATCCTCGAGCTCAAGAACACCATCAACACGATGGTGGATCAGCTCAACGCCTTCGCCTCGGAAGTGACGCGCGTCGCCCGCGAAGTCGGCACCGAAGGCAAGCTCGGCGGCCAGGCCGCAGGTTCCCGGCGTCGCCGGCACGTGGAAGGACTTGACCGACACCGTCAACGTCATGGCCGCCAACCTCACCGAGCAGGTGCGCGGCATCGTCAAGGTCGTGACCGCCGTCGCCAACGGCGACCTCAAGCAGAACCTCACCGTCAAATCCAAGGGCGAGGTGGCGGCGCTCGGCCGAGACCATCAACAACATGACCGGCACGCTCGCCATCTTCGCCGATCAGGTGACGACGGTGGCCCGCGAGGTCGGCGTCGAAGGCCGCCTCGGCGGTCAGGCCGACGTGCCGGGCGCCGCCGGGCACGTGGAAGGATCTCACCGGCAACGTCAACCTGCTGGCCGAGAACCTGACCAACCAGGTGCGCGCCATCGCCGAGGTGGCGACCGCCGTGACCAAGGGCGACCTGACGCGCTCGATCCAGGTCGAAGCGCGCGGCGAGGTGGCCGAGCTCAAAGACTACATCAACACCATGATCGACAATCTCCGCCTCACGACGGAGCGCAACACCGAGCAGGACTGGCTCAAGACCAACCTCGCCCGCTTCACCGGCATGCTGCAGGGCCAGCGCGATCTGGCGACCGTCGGCAAGAAGCTGCTGTCCGAGCTTGTGCCGCTGGTCAACGCCCACCAGGGCCTCATCTATCAGATGGACGACGGACGACGTGCCGCATCTACGTCTGCTGGCGAGCTATGCCGATGATCACGAGCGCGGCTATCCGACCCGACTGCCGCTCGGCTCCGGCCTCATCGGCCAGTGCGCCGTCGACAAGCGCCGCATCCTCATCAACGAGATTCCGGCAGATTCCGTCCGCATCGGCTCGGCACTGATGGACGCGCTGCCGCAGCAGCCTCGTCATTTTCCCGATCATGTTCGAGACCGAGATCAAGGCGGTCATCGCACTCGCCTCGCTGCACGAGTTCGAGCCCGCGCATCTCATGTTCCTCGAGCAGCTCACCTCCAGCACCGGCATCGTCCTCAACAGCATCGAGGCCACGATGCAGACGGAAGGCCTGCTGAAGCAATCGCAGCAGCTCGCGAGCGAGTTGCAGACGCAGCAGAGCGAGCTGCAGCAGACCAACGAGCAGCTCGAGCAGAAGGCGCAGCAGCTCGCCGAGCGCAACGTTGAGGTGGAGCGCAAGAACCAGGAAATCGAGCAGGCCCGCCGCGCCCTCGAGGAAAAGGCGGCCGAGCTCGCGCTGACGTCGCGCTATAAATCCGAATTCTTGGCCAACATGTCCCACGAGCTGAGAACGCCGCTGAACAGCATCCTCATCCTGGGCCAGCAGCTGGGCGAGAACCGCGACGGCAATCTCTCCGACAAGCAGGTCGAGTTCGCGCGCACCATCCACGGCGCGGGCACGGACCTTCTCAACCTCATCAGCGATATTCTCGACCTGTCCAAGATCGAATCCGGCACGGTTTCCGTCGATGTCGAGGAGATCCCGTTCGCAGCCCTGCTGGAAACTGTAGCGAGGCCGTTCCGCCACGAAGCCGACCGCCGCAATCTCTCCTTCGAGCTTCAGCTCGACCAGCAGCTCGGCCGCAGCATCTTCACGGATTCGAAGCGCCTCCAGCAGGTGTTGAAGAACCTGCTCTCCAACGCCTTCAAGTTCACCGAGGATGGCGGCGTGCGTCTCAGGGTCTGGGCCGCGTCCGGCGGCTGGACGCAGGATCACCGGACGCTCGCACAGTCTCCGAGCGTCGTCGCCTTCGAGGTCGCGGACACCGGCATCGGCATTATGCCCGAAAAGCAGAAGTTGATTTTCGAAGCTTTCCAGCAGGCCGACGCGGGAACGAGCCGCAAGTATGGCGGCACGGGCCTGGGCCTCGCGATCAGCCGCGAGCTTGCAACACTGCTCGGCGGCGAGATCCAGCTCAAGAGCACGCCCGGCGTCGGCAGCACGTTCACGCTTTATCTCCCGCTGAAGTTCGCCGAGCTCAATGTCAACGACCCTGTCGGCGCGGCGTCGATCCCCATGCCGGCCCCGGCGGCGCGCAGGATTGAACGCATCGCCGACGATCGGGATGACATCGGAGCCGGCGACCGCGTGCTGCTCATCGTCGAGGACGACGTGCACTATGCGAAGCTGATCGCCGACGTCGCCCGCGAGCAAGACTTCAAGGTCCTGGTCGCCACGCGAGGCCTCGACGCGCTCGCGCTCGCCAACGACTACAATCCGACCGCCATTTCCCTTGATGTCTTCCTGCCCGAGATGCTCGGCTGGACGGTTCTCAGCAGCCTGAAGCAGAACACGGCGACGCGTCACATCCCGGTCCAGCTCGTCACCATCGATCACAACCGCCAGCACGGACTTGCCCGCGGCGCGTTCTCGTTTGTCGCCAAGCCCACCAGCCGCGAAGGCCTGGAGGAGGCCGTCGCCCGCATCAAGCGCTTCGTCGAGCCGCGGCGCCGGTGCCTGCTCATCGTCGAGGACAACCCGGCGGAGCAGAAGGCAATTCAAGAACTGCTCGGCCATGACGACATCGATATCGTGACCGTAGGCAGCGGCAAGGAGGCCATGGCGACACTCGGCGAACGGGTCTGCGATTGCGTCGTGCTCGACCTCAAGCTTCCCGACATGACCGGCTTCGACGTGCTCGATCTCATGCGTGATTCCGAACGCCTGAACGACATCCCCGTCGTGGTCTTCACCGGCCGCGAGCTGTCCGCCGACGAGGATGCGCGTCTGCGTTCTCTTGCCCGCAGCGTGGTCGTCAAAGGCGTGGAATTGCCCGAGCGCCTGTTGGACGAGACGTCGCTCTTCCTGCACAGGACGATCGCCGATCTCCCGGTCGAGAAGCGTGCCTTGCTTGATCGCCTGCATGGGTCCGACGAGGACCTCCTCGGCAAAACCGTCCTCCTCGTCGATGACGATGCGCGCAACATCTTTGCATTGAGCAGCGTTCTCGAGCGCCGCGGCATGAAGGTGTTGTCGGCGACCACGGGCAGCGAGGCCATCACCACGCTCGATGCAAGCCCGAACGTCGCCGTCGTGCTCATGGACATCATGATGCCAGGAATGGATGGCTACGAAACTACGCGGCAGATACGCGCCAATGTTCATCATCAGCGCCTGCCGATCATCGCGCTAACGGCAAAGGCCATGAAGGGCGACAGGGAGAAATGCCTTGAAGCTGGCGCATCAGACTATTTGGCAAAGCCCGTCGACACCGATCAGTTGTTCTCGGTCCTCAGAACTTGGGTTCACCGTTAAGCCGGAGAAGATCATGAGCCCACACGAGCCGGTCAACATCCTGTTGGTGGACGACACCCCGGGAAAGCTTCTCACCTACGAAGCGATCCTGCAGGATCTCGGCGAGAACTTGATCAAGGTCACGTCCGCGCGAGACGCGCTGGCGGAGCTGTTGAAGACCGAGGTCGCGGTCATTCTGACCGATGTCTGCATGCCGCATCTCGATGGCTTCGAATTTGCTGCGATGCTGCGCCAGCATCCCCGTTGCGAACGCACCGCGGTCATCTTCATTTCAGCGGTCCACCTCGCGGACGTCGATTATGTCCGCGGCTACGACAGCGGAGCGGTAGATTACGTCACCGTTCCGGTGGTGCCCGAAATCCTGCGCGCCAAGGTCAAGATCTTCGCCGAGCTCTACCGCAAAACCAAGCAACTCGAGAAGCTCAACGACGAGCTCGAGCGCCGAGTTTCCGAGCGAACGGAAGAGCTCGAAGCCTCGAGCGCCAAGCTGCGCGAGAGCGAGCAGCGTCTGAGGCTGGCAAGCCAGGCAGCCGGTTTCGGCACCTACGACTACGACGTCGGAACCGATCAGATTCACTGGTCTTCGAACTTGAAGCCGCTGTCAAACCCGGACGCCGACGCGCCATCCTCGCTCGAAGGCCTGCTTAGTCTGGTGCACACCGACGATCGCGAGGACGTACGCCGGTCCATTCTCGGTCCGCCCGAAACGCCCGAGGGCCGCCACGAGGTCGAGTTCCGCACCGTTGGCAGCGATGGCGACACGCGTTGGCTTCTGGATCGCGGACAGTTGTTCACCGATGTCGATCAGCACGGCAAACCAAAATCGCCGCGCGTCCGCGGCACCATGCTCGACATCACCGAGCGCAAGAGGGCCGAAACCCACCAGCACCTGCTGATGGCCGAGCTCGATCATCGCGTGAAGAACATTCTGGCGAACGTGATGGCCATTGCGAGCTTGTCCAGCAAGCAGGCGTCCTCCGTGCCGACGTTTGTGCGCGCCCTCCAGGGCCGCATTCAGTCCATGTCGACCGCCCACGATCTTCTGCGCCGGAACAATTGGGAAGGCGCCGACTTCCACAAGCTCGCCAGCGAAAGCTTGAGAGCATTCCAGAACAACGACGGCAACATCCGCGTCAAAGGCACACCGGTTCGCTTGAAGCCAAAGGCGGCGCAATCGCTCGCGCTCGTGCTGCATGAGCTCGCCACCAACGCCTCAAAGCACGGCGCTCTGTCCATTCCGCAGGGGACCGTCGACCTCAGCTGCGAGCGCATCGCCGATAGCGGACAGGATAGGCTCCGCTTTACCTGGCGAGAGAAAGGCGGCCCGCCCGTCGAGAAGCCGGGCAAGGAGGGATTTGGACTGACCGCCCTGCGTGCTGCGGCCTACGAAGCCGATGCGGAGGTCGAGATAACCTTTTCTCCAGACGGATTGAGCTACACGCTCGAGGGGCCGCTTCTCGTGCGCGAAGGAGAGACGCTCTCTTCACCGGCGCGGAGGCAGCCGCCTTTCGTTCAAGCGCTTCCGCCTCAACTCGCGCCCAGGGTCTGCCGCATCTTGGTGGTGGAGGATGAGCCGCTCGTCGCTCTCCAGCTCCAATCGACACTCGAGGACGAAGGCTACGAGGTCGTCGGACCGGCAATGACCCTTGCCGAGGGCTTGCGTCTTGCGCAGAGCGACAAGTTCGATCTCGCGCTGCTCGATATCAATCTCGGCACCGAGAACAGCGGACCGATCGCCTTGCAGCTTTCGGACAGGAGGATCCCGTTCGTCTTCTCCACCGGCTACACGGATAGCAGCACTCTCCCTGAGCAGTTCCGCTCCATAATGCGGCTGCAGAAACCCTACTCGATAGAGGAAATACGGCGCGTCATCAGCATGAGGACACCGCCAAGTTACGAAGCAGCAGACAATTGAACTTGATTTCTAAGGACAAGGCGAATTGCCGAGAGGTTGGCAATGGTCAATGACCCCGTACCCGGGAACCTGCGGGATTTCATTGTCCGGTACATAGATTCCATTGCTCAGCTCGAAGCTCTGCTGCTGTTGCGCGCCAACCCTGCCGACGAGTGGACTCCCGCTGAAGTCGCAGCGAGGCTGTACACGAGCGAGCAAGACGCTGCGGAAGTTCTGGCAAGGCTGTGTGATGATGCCTTGGCCTTCTGCAACGAGGGTATCTACCGCTTCGGCTGCGAGACCACCGAACTTCGAGATTTGGTGGATCGACTTGCCGAGGCCTATTCGCAGCAGCTCATTCCGGTCACCAACATGATCCACGCCAAGCCGCGCCGCATCCGCCAGTTTGCCGACGCCTTCAAATTCCGGAAGGACAAGTAGCATGGCTGCGGTAATCTATAGCCTGTGCGCGGTGGCGGCCGCGATATGCGCCTACCTTCTGCTTCAGGCTTACCGGCGCGGAGGCTATCGCCTGCTCCTGTGGAGCGGGCTTTGCTTTGTCGGCCTCACGCTGAACAATATCCTGCTGGTCATCGACAAGATCGTCCTGCCGACCGAGGTCGATCTCGCGACGCCCCGCATACTCACGGCACTCTTTGCGATGATGATCCTGCTTTATGGACTGATCTGGGATACGGAATGAGCGAAGCGGCAAACTCAGTGGCGATGGGAGCGGTGGCGATGGCGTCGCTCGTGGCATCGCTATTCTTCCTGCGCTTCTGGCGCCAGACTCACGACAAATTCTTTCTGCTCTTTTCCTTGGCTTTTGCCATCGATGCCGCCTCGCGAGTTGCGCTCGGCCTGAGCCACGTCACGAGGGAGGAGGAGCCGTTCTTCTATATCGCCAGGCTCCTGACCTACGGCCTCATCATCGCCGCCATCGTGCACAAGAACCGGCCCACCAAGCGCGATCGCTGAGCGGCGTAACAAGCGCCATGCCGGACCATCGCCCTATTGCACCGCCGAGATCGCCTGCGCGGACGCCTCGATGATGTCGCTTGAAAGTGCGTCGTCGTCCACGAGGCGTGCGAGCACGATGGCGCCGACCATCTGCGCCATGACTGCAAGCGCCGCCTTGCGCTTCTGAGCCTTCGAGCGGCCAGGGCTCGCTTCTGCCAGGATCTCGATCAGCTCCCCGAGCCCCTCCGTGAACACGTCGCGCACCGGCTGGCTCTGCCGTGCGGCATCCGAGCCGAGCGCTGCGAACAGACAGCCTTTGCCGGGGTGATCGCGGTGAGCTTCGGTGAGATAGTTCCCAGCGATCGCAGCCAATGGCGCGCCGCGCGAATTTTCCGCAAGCGCGGTCCATCTTTTCGCACCGCGCGCCAGCGCCTTCCCGCAGGCCTCCGCCACCAGATCGTCCTTGCAGCCGAAATGGCCATAGAAACCGCCGTGCGTCAGGCCAGCAGCTTTCATGAGGTCGGCAACGCCTATGCCGTCGAACCCCCGCTCGCAAAAAAGCTGCCCCGCCACCTCGACGATACGCTCTCGATTCTTGGATGCCTGCTCTCGACTTACCTTCATGGCTTCCTCCGCCCCCGAAACGGCCTTGATCCATTATATTACGCTCGACATTTATCGATCAAGCTTCACACAAGGGGACATGGAAATGAGCACCAACCTTGGCCAACAGTTTGGCCTCGTGCCGCCGGATCAAGCCGTCCACCTTAACGGCGTGGCGTTCCTTCGCGGTCTTATGAACGGGACACTCCCGCCCCGCCTTCGCGGAAGTGTCCGACCTCCGTGCTCCTGCACGCGGGCACCAGCATCGCCCGCTCTGAAGGAAAACCCTTCAATTCGGCTGGCGACCACGGGGCGCATGGCTCGGAGACCAGCCTGATTTCATCTGGCCCGGCCGCCGCTAGCGCACTGGTGAAGCTCTTGAGGCGAAGGCGATACTAGCCTCTAGTGCCGTGCCTCTGACGGCGAGCCACTTGCTCGGATAACCGGAGGAAGCGCCCCAGTCTCGACATCGCTCACCGAAGCTGTTGCGGAGGCAGTCTGTGGCGCCTCGACAGTCGTGTTCAGGAACCGATCGATAATGGGGCCCCAAAGGTTCCATCCGGCGCGATCGTCGGCGATCTTGTGACCGTCATCGCGATAAGGCGGCAGAATCTCGAGATCAGCCTTACCGCCGCTGCCCGTCCAGGCGTTGGCCATGGTCTGGGCAAGCTCAGGGCCGAAATAGCTGTCGTTCTCCGAATAGAGCCACAGAGTTGGAATGCGCGCCGTGCTGCCATAGGCGCGCGCGGCAGCGACGAGCCGCGAAGCGCCACACACCGCATTCAATCGCCCGCCGGCATGCCCCCCGCGCCCACCAGCGACGTTGATCACCGCGCGAGCCAAAGATGGCGTCTTCGAAGCAAGCGCGAGCGATGCCCAGCCGCCTGTCGAAATGCCCACGACGATCACATCATTCGCGTCGATGAAAGGTTGCTTCGCCATGTAGCTGATAGAAGCCGCGATATCGTTGGCGGCGATGAGGCCGGACCTGTAATGATCGGGATCAGCACAACTGCCGATGGACTCAGCCAGTGGTCCGCCGGTTGCACCATGGCCTCGCCGCTGCGGCAGCAGAACCACATAGCCCCGTTCCACGAACCAGCGCGAAAGCCAGTAATAGACCGGCAGCGCCACCGATTCACGCGTGAGATCCGATGTGCCGTGATTGATGACGACGAGGGGACGTCGAATTGCATCGCCGTGATTTGCCGAAGGCGCGAGACTTGCCGGCGCGCTCAGGGGATCGTCAGGACGAAAAAGCGTGGCGCGAAGCGGGATACTGGGGTCGCCGCCGGGCAGAACCCAAAGCTGCTCTCGAAGCCGCGCGCCTTCGGGTCCGAATGCACCGAATGCGTTTTCCGAAGCCACGCCCGTCGTCGAGCATACGCTCGAAACGACGAGAAGTAGCGCTGCCCATATGACCGCAGCCGACCTGTTCCAGGCCGCGCGTTCCCAGCTCCTAGCCAACACGCGTTGATTTCCCCCGTCTCAGAATCTCCGCACTATCCCGATTACCCCGTCCCCGAAAAAACCCAGATTGAAATCCTCTACGACACTTAGACCCGATTACAAGGACTTCTTGCACTGCGGTACGTTCTTAAACGTGCGTCACGGATCTCTGCACGTCATTTACCAGGAACATCCCCCAGCAGCATACGTTGTCTCCCTTCTGCCGAACCCTGCAGGTTCGTCAAAGGCTCAAGGCCAACAAAACTCAAGTTAGGAGAAGGTGCAATGAGATATTTGCGATCAACAATCGCTTCCGCTGCAATCATCCTCGCTGGGACAGGTGCAGCTTTTGCTCAGGGAGCTGGTGACCCCGGAGCATCAACTGCTGTAAAAATGTCGAAAGCCGACTGCCAGTCGATCTGGAGCAAGGCTGACAGCGCTCAGAATGACTCGCTCACGAGCGCGCAGGCCGCACCATTCGTCACGAATTTCAAGGCCGCCGATAGCAACGGCGACGGCAAGCTCTCAAGTGCCGAATTCATGTCGGGATGTCAGAGGGGCCTTGCTCATGACACGGCAAGCTCCGGTGCTGGAGCGGGAACCTCGGGTGAATCCGGTGGCGGTGCTCCAGCAAAGCGCTATTGAGCCTAGCCAGAGAATATCAAATGGGCCGCCGATTGAGGCGGCCCATTTTTTTTGCGCAATACGCTCGTTATCCGGTGACGGAGCGCATCATGACTTCCGAATAACGCTCTCCTGCTGCGGCCCCGCGCGGCATCAGCTCCGCAAGGCGGTCGAGATCCTCCGGTGTGAGCTTGATGTCGAGCGCCGCGATATTCTCGTCGAGATACGTACGCCGCTTGGTGCCAGGAATAGGAACGATGTCCTGTCCCTGCGCCAGAACCCACGCCAGAGCGAGTTGCGACGGCGTACAGCTCTTCTCCTTGGCTATCTCTCCCACGCGCGCGACGAGCGCGAGGTTCTTGGCGAAATTCTCGCCCTGGAAGCGCGGAGACTCCCGGCGGTAATCGTCGGCCGCAAGATCCTCGAATTTCTTGATCTGCCCCGTGAGGAAGCCGCGCCCGAGCGGGCTGTACGCGACGAACCCGATGCCGAGATCCCTGCAGGCATCGAGAACCCCGTCCTCGGGCTCCCGTGTCCAGAGCGAGTACTCCGATTGCAGCGCCGTGATGGGATGAACCTTGGCCGCTCGTCTCAGTGTTTCCGCGCGCACCTCTGAAAGACCGATGTGTCGGACCTTGCCTTCTTTCACCAGCTGCGCCATCGCGCCGACGGTGTCCTCGATCGGCGTCGAAGCGTCCAGGCGATGCAGATAGTAGAGATCGATAGTCTCGATTCCGAGACGGCGAAGGCTGCCTTCGCAAGAGGCGCGCACATAGTCCGGCTTGCCATTGAACCCGCGCGCCGCGGGATTTTTCGGGTCACGCACGATGCCGAATTTCGTCGCGATGACCACCTGCTCCCTGCGCCCGCGGATCGCCTTGCCGACGAGCTCCTCATTCGTATGGGGCCCGTACGCGTCGGCGGTATCGAGGAAGTTGAGGCCGCGGTCGAGCGCATGATGGATGGTCGCGATGGATTCCGCGTCGTCGCGCTGGCCGTAGAAATCAGACATTCCCATGCAGCCGAGACCCATGGCGGATACGGTGAGGCCGCTTCGCCCCAATTGACGTTTTTGCATGACAGAGTTTCCTGAGATGAGCTTTGCGGGAGACCCGCACCGGCAAAAGCGCTACCGCAGGCGCGAGCCGCGCCCGTACCTAGGTCTATGTGGGATCGGCTTAAGCTAAGCGGTAGCGCGGCACCATGTCATTTTTGCTCATGGCCCGTGACGCAGCATTACAGGTTTGACAATTGGCGTCGCCGGCGTGGGGCAAGCTCGCGCAACGGTCCTAATTTCCCGCTATGATCTTGCTGCGCACCGCCGCCCACGACACGAGCTTGAAGTTCTGCGCAGCGCCGGAGTTGTCGTCGTCCTGAACCACGAGGAGTCCTTCCGGCAGGTCGGCTCCGAAATTGCCGAGCGTCACTGCGAGGCCGTCGGTGCCCGTGACCTCGTCGATACCCTTCTCCGCATTTGCCGCAACACGAAACCTCGCCACCAGCTCGCCACCCGGCAGCGAGAAAAGCCCGAACGTGCTGTTGCCCTGGATGGAGGCGACCAGATGACCGCCCGTCTCGCCCTCAGGCGCTAGCGTCAGCCCCTCGATATCCGCAACGAGGTTCACCCCGTCGATGGCGGCAACAAGATCGCGCTTGTCGAGGCTCTCCGGCTCGGCGCCGTAGCGCCAGATGCCGCGCATCTCCTCGGCGATATAAAGGTGCCCGGTGCGATCGTCGGCAACGCAGCCTTCGGCGATCGACCCCACGGCGAAGCTGCGCACCAATTTCCCCTCGATGCGCCGCCGCAGCTTCGGTCAACGCGAATTGCCTGACCTCCCCATCCTTGCCGATGACGAACGCGTGGTGCTGTCCGTCCTTGCGGCTGCGGTAGAGGCACATGCCATAGGGATCACCGAGACCAGCGTTGATGAAGGACTCCGGCAAGTGCTGTGACCTTGAGCGTTTTCGGATCGAGCACGAAAAATGAAATGCCGAGCTTCGTGCGATCGCTCGCGGCTACGAGAACCTTGTTTTCGCCGCCCATGGACCAGGAGCTGCGCAGATCCACGTTGTTGACGCGACCGATGGGAAAGAACTCGACGACCTTGCCGGCAAGATCCAGCACCATGAGGCCGCTCTTCTTGTCCGTGGCGAAGATGCGGCTCTGCTCGGGATGCGCATCGTTGCGCCAGATCTCCGCATCGTCCGCCGCATCCCCGGTTTGCTGCACTGCCACGGTCTCGGCGAACGCAGGCACCTCGAATGGAGCAACATCTGCTGCGCCCGCCGGGGCAGCATTGGCGAGGGTTAGAGCAAGAGACAAGGGCACGAGAACGCGGAACGCCGCAACGAACGTCATGACAAGCTGGCTCACAGGTTGATTTGGAAATAACGCGCGCGCGAGCGCGAGGGAGAAGACGCCATCCATGGCGCGCGGTTGCGACAGGCCGATGACGAACCCGTCGGGCCGGAGAACTTCATCAATATCCTGACGAAGCATCCGTCTGTGCTGCCATTGCCACAGAGTACGGACGATTTCGGCACTCACGTCACTTCGTGTCACCACTGTCATCAGACTTAAATGTGGACTTGCGAGGGATGCCACTGCGGCAAGCCAGATGCGCAGCGGTGGGGGACACTGCGAGGGCATTCGATCGGCGTGTCGCCGCGTATCGAGTTGTGTACGGGGCCGAGACATGCGGCTCCGGAGTGAGTGAGGTCGGGGTACCAATGTACAGAGTGTTTGGGGCCACCACGCGCATCGCGCTGGTGGGAGGGGTTCTGTTTGCTTCTTTCCAGGTTTCTGACGCACGAGCGCAAGACGCACAAACCTCAGACGAGCTGATCGTCTACGGGACCGTGGTCACCCGCAATCGCACTGACAGCGTCTCGCCCAAGCTGTCCTATGACGTCGAATACTTCCAGCGCTTCGAGCCCATTTCCGCCGGTGACGCGCTGAAGCGCGTCCCGGGTGTCAGCTTCTCGAGCGACATGCTCGAATACGATCAGGTGCAGTTACGCGGCCTGCCGTCGGTCTACGCGCAAGTCCAGGTCAACGGCCAGAACATGACCGGCGCCGGCAACGACCGCGTCTTCTTCGTCGACCGCATCCCAGCCGAGCTGATCGACAGCATCGAAGTCATCCGCAGCCCATCAGCCGACATGTCGTCGGAAGGCATCGGCGGCACCGTGAATGCCAACCTCAAACGTGCCGGCCAGATCAAGGGCGGTTGGGTGCGCGGCAGCGGCTTCGGCGTCGAGGACGACGAGTTGCGTGGCGCGGGCTCAGTCGGCTACGGCAACACCATCGGCGATACGTCCTACCTCATGTCGGTCGACGTGCAGCAGCGCCGCAATCCCAAGCGCAAGACCACCGAACTCTCCGATATCGACACCGGCGATATCCTCGACGCTTCGATTCAGGAGGATACGCGCGACGGCACCGACTACACTTTCAACGGCGAGGTATCATCGAAGATCGGCGACGGCATCGCACGCCTTTACGGCTTCTACGTCTTCACCGACCGCACAGAAACGGAATTTACGCCGGGCTACAATTTCGAGGATGCAGAGTCGTATCTCGAGACCCAGCGTGAAGAGATCGAACAGCAGAACATGAGCATTGCCGGTGAGTACAAGCTCCCCGTCGGCAGGGACGAGGCGCTATTCATCGTCGGTTACAATCGCTTCGTTGACGATCTGCACGCTGTCGACAACGAGGGTGAGACGACCGCAGACCTGGAGCTCGATAGCGACGAAACGGTCGCCACCACCGACCAGGACTGGTTCGGCACCCTGGCTTACACTCTGAACGCCAGCGAACTGGTCTCGGTCAAGGTCGGCGTCGATGGCCGCATCAAAACGCGCGACTACGATCAGGTTCTGCTTGACGAAGATCTCGTCAATACCGGCCTCGGCGGTGCTTTCAACATCGATGAACGGCGCGTGGACCCCTACGTCAAGGCCACCTGGAACCTGTTGCCCGCGCTCTCCATCGAGACCGGCCTCCGGTTCGAGCACACGAACCGCGAAATTTCCGGCGCCACTGGCGCGACGGCCTACGACGGTAAATCTACGTCGGACGAACTCAACCCGTCGGCTCACCTGCGCTACACTCTGACCGACACAACGCTGTTGCGCTTCTCCGTCGCGCGCACGGTGCGCCGGCCGAGTTTCGACATGCTGACTGCCGCCTATCAGATCGACGAGCCCGTCGACGAGAAGGCGATCCTCGGCAATCCCAACCTGAAGCAGGAAACTGCTTGGGGCATCGATGCCGGGTTCGACCAGAAGATCGGCGACCGCGGCATCTTCGGCTTCAACGTCTTCAACCGTAAGATCAAGGACAAGATCGATCTTGTCGGCACCGGCGAAACGCTCCCCTTCACGTGCGATGATGGAGACGAGGACTGCGACGTCCTCACCTATGCGAACCTCGGAAACGCCCGCGCCTGGGGCATCGAGGTCGATCTCGACATGCCGCTGACGGCCATCGGCCTGCCGGACACCAGCATCTTCGCCAACTACACCTGGTTGAAATCGGAGGTCATCGATCCGGTCACGGGCAAGGAGCGTGCCTTCAACGACCAGCCGAAATACGTCTACAACATCGGTTTCATCCAAAGCATCCCGATTTGGAACTCATCGTTCGGCGCCAGCTATCAGAAGCGCGGCTCGTCGCTCGCTTATGAGTACGACGAGATCACGGAGCTGAAATATCAGGGCAATCTCGAAGCTTTCTGGGAGACGCGCCTGTCGAAGTCTACGGTCCTGCGCTTCACGGGCACCAACCTTCTCGATTCCGAGAAGCTCGAGAACAAGACGGTCTACGACGGCGACCTCAACGGCGATGCGGAAGAGCGTGAGATCGAGCGCGAGAAGAGCGGCCGCTTGTTCCTGATGACTGTGCGTCAGGCGTTCTGATCGCGGCCCGAGAGAACAAAGAAAGCAGCACATGGCCCCGGCGCGAGCCGGGGCCATCGGCATTGAAGCATGAAAACCACGATCGGACGGATGGCATCGCAATGACGGCGAACCTGATTGACGCACGCGTTGGAAAAGGCCGCGCTCGCGCTTGCCGCGTCGTGCCTCGCAATAGCAGTCGCGACCTCCGAGCTTGCCCGGGGTGAGGACGTCGCTGCGCCGTCGGCGGCTCAAGCGCAGGCTACGCCCGAGGCCGTGGCGCCCGCCGCGCCAGCAACATCCGCACCTGTGCAAGCGGCGCCGACCCCGGCGCCTGAAGTCACCGCTCAAACTGAAACCGCACCCGCTGCGCCAGCCGCTCAGCCCGCCGACGCGACGGCTCCGTCCGCAGCGATCGAGCCCGCACCTGAACCGGCGGCCGCCCACGGCGTCGACGCTTCGTCCCTTCCGCGCGACCTGTCGCCCTGGAACATGTTCCTCTCGGCCGACATCGTCGTCAAAGCGGTCATGATCGGCCTCGCCTTCGCCTCTATCGTGACCTGGACCGTGTGGCTCGCGAAATCGTTCGAGCTGGCGCTCGCCAAGCACAAGCTCTCGCGCGCCCTCCGCGCCATTTATGCGTCCTCATCGCTCACGGAGGCATCGGAGAAACTCGGCGGCAGGCGCGGGCTCGTCGCAGGCTTCATCGATCTCGCCAAGCTCGAGCTGCGTCTGTCTTCCGGCATCGTCGACAAGGCGGCCATCAAGGAGCGCGTCGCCTCGCGGCTCGATGGCCTGACCTCCGCGGCGGCAAGAGACATCAACACCGGCACGGGTATCCTCGCCACCATCGGCTCCACGGCGCCCTTCGTTGGCCTGTTCGGAACCGTGTGGGGCATCATGAACAGCTTCATCGGCATTTCCGAATCGCAGACGACGAACCTCGCCATCGTCGCGCCCGGCATCGCTGAAGCGCTGCTCGCGACCGCCATCGGCCTCGTCGCGGCCATTCCGGCCGTCATCATCTACAATATGTTTGCCCGCGCCATCTCGGGCTACAGGGCGGCGATCGCCGCAGCGTCGGCGGAAGTTCAGCGCCTCGTCTCCCGCGATCTCGATCGCGGTGTCGCCGTCACGCTCGCTCAAGCCGCGGAGTGAGCGAGCCATGGCAGGAGGCATCAGAGACGACGGCGACGATCTGGCTGAAGCTCACGAGATCAACGTCACGCCGTTCATCGACGTGATGCTCGTGTTGCTCATCATATTCATGGTGGCGGCGCCACTGTCGACGGTGGACATTGCCGTCGATCTTCCCGTGGCGCGCGCGAAGGCCGAGCCGCGTCCCGACAAGCCCATCTACCTCACCGTCAAGGCCGACCTGTCGCTGGCGATCGGCAACGACGCAGTGGCAAGCGGCGCGTTGGCCGGTTCGCTCGACGCGCTGACAAAGGTAGACCGCCAGCAGCGCATCTTCCTGCGCGCCGACAAGACTGTCCCCTACGGCGAGCTGATGCGTGTCATGAATCTGTTGCGCGCCGCTGGTTACCTGAAGGTGGCCCTCGTCGGTCTCGAGGAAGCCCTTTCGCCCGTGCCAGGACATTCACCAACTCCATGATGCTCGCGCTCGACCATTTGGATGTCTCGCATCAGCGGCTGTCGCGGTGGAGCGGAGCGGCCGGCGTTGTCGTCGCGCTGCATGTGGGAGCTGTCGCGCTCGCCTTATGGTCCTGGCCCGAGAGCGAGCCCGAGCCGCAGGACCGTCCCGGCGCCATCATGATGGAGCTGCCGGCGCTTGCTGCTGAGTCGGCCTCGGATCAGACCGATCTCGCCGATAGCCCCGAGATGACGCAATCCGCGCCCCCGCCATCGCCCACCGATGAGCCGCAGCAGGAGAAGCCCGTCGAGCCCGCTCCCGCAGAGGAGAAGGTCGCAGAGGCTGCCCAGCCGGCGCCGCTGCCGCCTGTCGAGGAAGCCCCACTCGCGCCCGAGCCCGAGGTGACGCTGCCAAAGGAAACGCGCACCGAGCCGGAGCCGCCGAAGAAAGTTGAAGAGAAGGTCGAGAAGAAGCCGGAGAAGAAAACCGACAAGAAAGCGGACCCGAAGCCGGCGCCCAAGTCGGACAGCAAGCAGCAGCAGAAGGCAGCAGCCTCGGCAGCGGGCAAGTTCGATCCCAATCCGATCTATCGCGCCAAGCCGGCCTATCCGTCGTCGGCGCTCGCGGGAAAGATAGAAGGCTCTGTCGTCGTCAGCTATTCCGTGTCGCCGTCAGGCTCCGTGACGAGCGTACGGGTCGTATCCGCGAGCGCGGGCATGTTCAGCAGCGCCGCCCTTGCAGCCGTCCGGCAATGGCGGTTCAAGCCATCCCCTCAGGGCGGCACGCGCACCACCACCATCCGCTTCAAGCTGAAATAAATCCCGAGGGAGCATAAGCGGACGGACACCCACCGCCTCATCGCGGAACAGCCTTCCCGGACCAGGGGACTGGCCCGACATGTCTGAGCCACAATATTAACGAACCCTCCGCTTGACCGGTTCGGAGCCTCATACCCTCGACTAGATTGAAACAGGCTTCACCGCGCAAGACGGGGGAAATCCATGATGACCGAGGCGCTCGGCTGGCCGCAGCTTGTCGCGCTGCTGGTGCTTCTGCAGCGGGGTGCTGAAGAGCTCCACTCCGCCCGCAACACGCGCGCACTCATTGCGGCGGGCGCGACCGAATACGGAAAATCTTACTACCCGGTCGTTGCGACCACGCATCTGGCCTGGATCGCGAGCCTCTTCTTTCTCATTCCGGCAAGCGCGAGCGTGTCCTCGGTGTTGGCGGTTCTCTACCTCGCACTGCAGGGCGTGCGCTACTGGGTGATCGGCACGCTCGGCCGCTTCTGGACCCATCGCATCATCACGCTCGACACGGAAACCGTCGTCCGGCGCGGACCCTACAAATACCTCCGCCATCCGAACTACGCCGTCACCATCGCCGAGACTTTCCTGCTGCCGATGGTGTTCGGAGCCTGGGCGCTCGGCATCATCATCGGCGCCGATCTGGACCGCCGTCCTCATCTACAAGATCGAGCTCGAGGATCAGGCACTCGCGTCCCGGCGCCTGGCGTCATCGCGGCAAGAGGCCTGATGCCATGGACGCCATCGCAGCAGGCGGGGGACTTGCCGGAGCAGCCTTTGCGCTCGAGCTAGCGCGCCACGGCGCCAAGGCAATGATCATCGAACGCACGGCCGGCCCGCATCACAAGGTCTGCGGCGATTTCCTCACCGACAAGGCGAAGGGGCTGCTCCAGCATCTCGGCCTCGACACCGGCAAGCTAGGCGGCAGCCGCATCGACACTCTCGGCCTCGCTGACAAGGCCTCAGAAGCGAAGGCACCGCTACCATTCGAAGCCCTGGGCCTATCCCGATACTGCTTGGATGAAGCCCTGCTGGAAGCTGCCGCGCGACAGGGTGTCGAGCTTCTTCGTTCAACGACGGTGGAAGGTCTCGAGGATCAGGGCGACGGTGTCGTCGTTCGCACGACGCAGGGCGTTCATCGCGCGCGCGTCGCGGCGCTCGCCAGCGGCAAGCACAACATCAGAGGTATCGCGCGTCCGGCAGGAAACATGGTCGGATTCAAGATGCACCTGCTTCCGTCGCCCGCGGCCAAGCAGGCGCTTCGTGGTCTTGTCCAGCTTGTCGCGTTCTCGGGCGGCTACGTCGGGCTCTGCCTCGTCGAGAACGAAGTGCTGTCGATCGCCTGGACCATTCGTGGCGATGTCCTGCGCGAAACCGGTACGAGCTGGGAGGCTCAGTCCGCATATTTCGCCAAGGCATCGTCCCTGTTCGGCGATCTCGCGATGACGGCCTCGCCGGTCTGGCCGAAACCCCTTGCGATCGCGGGCCTGCCTTACGGCTACATGCGCCGCGAGCCCGTGACTCCCAACATCTATCCCGTCGGCGACCAGCTCGCCGTCATTCCGTCATTCGCAGGAGATGGCACTGCGCTCGCGCTGGCTTCCGGAATTGCCGCGGCGCATGCGGTTCTCGACGGCGAGAACGCGCACGCATTCCAGCGCCGTCTGGTGCGCGGGCATGGCCCGCAGTTTCGCATTGTGAAGGCATTGGACGCGGTGATCGCTACGCCGCTGCTGCGGCGCGTATCAATCGCTGTCGCCCAGGCCGCCCCGTCGCTGGTGACGAAGCTCGTCTCGGCCACACGCCTGCGCGGTTTCGCCGAGATCGCCAAGCGACCAGTCTAATTACAGATCGACCGACGCGAAGTAGGCGGAGAAGCCCGGACCGAACGCGGCAAGCAAGTGCCGTCCCTTGGCTCCCTCGGAAAGCGCTCGCGCCAGAACGAACAGCGCCGTGGCCGACGACATATTGCCGAAGTCGCGCAGCACGTCCCAGGAGTAAGCAATCTGCCGCCGCTCGATGCCGAGCACCTCTTCCGCCGTTTCGAGCACCTTGCGTCCGCCCGGATGGAACAGGAAACCTTCGAAGTCCTCGAGCAGCATGCCGTTCCTGTCGAGAAACCCCTTCACGGCCGGGCCCAGATTGTCGCGCATCAGGGTAGGCAGCTCGGGGCTCAGCACGACTCCGAACCCGTCTCCCTTGATGTCCCAACCCATGATGTGTCGCGTATCGCGCCACAGATGTTCGCCGAAAGCCTCGATCCGGGGCTTCGCGCCTTCGCCGCCGCCGTCACCATTCTCGGCGGTGCGCAGCACGACACCGGCAGCGCCGTCCCCGAACAGAGCCGCGGAAACGAACATCGCCATGCTCGGATCGTTCGGTCGCGCGCACAGGCTGCAAAGGTCGACAGTAATGAAAAGGACGTTCGCTCCCGGGCGGCCCTGGGCAAACCGGGCCGCACGGGCCAATCCCGCGACGCCGCCGCCGCAGCCCAGGCCGAAGATCGGCAGCCGCTCCACACTCGGCGCGAAGTCCAGGCGGTTCATCAGCAGAGCATCGAGGCTCGGAATAGCGAGACCCGTAATGGTGTTGGTCACGAACGCGTCGATGTCGCGAAGCTCGAGACCCGCGCGAGCCGTCGCCTCGAGTGCGACCTCCTCGAGCAGCGCCAGCGCGTGCTTTTGGAAAACCTCGGTCCGCTCTTCCCAGCTATGAGGCGTCTGATACCATTCGATCGGCTGGCAATTGTAGCGATAGTCGATGCCGGTATTGGCGAACAGCGCCTCGAGCCTGGCGAACTGCGGAAAAACTGACTTAGCGGCGTCGAGCGCATCGGCCTGACGCATCTTGTGCGCGGGATTTGCCGTCGCGATCGATAAAATCTCGACCGCTGGCCCGGCCTTGCGATCGAGCAGGGGACGCAAGCGGGGCAAGTGTTCGTTGGCGATCTTTTGCATGTACCAAACTCCGATGCCCCGACAAAGTACCGATAAATCATCTTTGACTGTTCCATGACGAACAGCGCCCGCACCTTATTTCGAGTAATGGCGCCGGCTCGTGATGATCCCGGCAAATGACCTTTTTTCACTGAGCGCAACAATGCTCAGTCCAAATGACTGTTGCGCACGCTGATCCGCACCGCAACCCGTAGAAAGTATTAACCTCCCTACGGGAATAGCGCGCAGCCGCTCCACCGACTGGAGCGGGGGACAGGCTGCGTCGGATATGTGGCCTCATTACGTTAGTGTGCGCCTGAGAACCTGTTTCTCATCATGGCGGGTACATCAGGCGTAGGCGACCCAGCCGCGAAACGTGAACGCGGCGTAGAACAGGCTCACATCGGAGAAGCCGGCCTCGCGCAGCAATGCCTCGTCCTGTTCGGGCGACAGCGCCGGAAGTTGATGGGCAATGAAACCGCGCCCGGTTTCCACCATCCCGCGGTCGACGCCCGATGCGACCGCAAACGCGGCAAAGCGTGATGACCAAAGCTCGCGACTGGCCTCGTCTCTCGGAAAGCTGTGATGTGCGACCACGAACGGGGCACCCGGTTTCAATCGGCGTCGCACGTCCTGCAACGTGCGCAGCCGTTCCTCTAGGCTCAAAAAGTGGAGGGTGAGGAGACAAGTCGCCGCGTCGAACGGTCCGTCCGGCGCGCTCACGATATAGCCTTCGTGCAGCGACACCCGCGCGGCGAGCGGGCCGAGCATCTCCTCGGCAAGCTTCAACATCGCGGCAGCCGGATCGACTCCATCGAACCGCCATCCCGGCTGTCCTTCGGCGAAAACCTTGAGTTCCAGCCCGCCGCCAGCACCGAGGACGAGCACCCGCGCATCCTTCGGCGCGCGTTCGGCGAGCAGCAGCAGAGCCATCCGATGTAAAGCGTCGAGGCCCGGCACCAACCGCCGCGGCCCCTCAGCATAACGAGCCACGGACGCAGGATCAGAGAAATGAGCCACGTGTCCGCTCACGACGTGTCCGCTCACGATGCCGCTTTCCTCTTCTTGTTACGGGTGCGGGCCAGGTGCCGGTGGCGCACTTCGGCGCTCAACATGGCCAGCGTCACTTCGCCGAGACGCGCGAGCAAGCAACGTCTCGGCATCGTGGAGGGTCGCGTTGAGGGCATCGTTTACCGCCTGCTCGACGAGACAGTCCGGCGCGTCGGTCCGGTTGCCGATCGCGAACAGCAAGGGGGAGCCGAGCGCCGTATAAATGTCGCGCAGCGTGATCTCCGACAGATCGCGAGCCAGGGTCCATCCCCCGCCGTGGCCTTTTTCGGATCGGACAAAACCTTGATCCTTAAGACCGGCCATGACCCTTCGGAGCACGACCGGATTGGTGTGCATCGCCTTCGCCAGAACCTCGGACGTCACGGGACCGCGATGCTCCGCCATGTGAAGCAGAACATGAAGCACACCCGACAGTCGGCTATCCCGTCTCATGCAACATCATATGTTGCGAGATGGGGTCAAATCAAGCCCAGTTGCGTAAGGAGTTGCGTAACGAGCGGCAGATTGTGCGGCAGCGTGCGAACGCGGCATAAGCGAGAGGCATCACGACTCGCCGCTCGACTTACCCAACCTGTGACGCAACGCGTCGCGCGAGTTCAGCCGAAGCAATCGGCATCCGCACTCTCAGATATTTTCTGATGCGCATCGTGAAACATCGCACGCCCACCTTGGTGGGAGCCCGGAAAACGAAACCGAAGGGGCGATGTAAGTCGTTGAATTAATTTGGTGGAGGCGAGAACACAATGTTCGAACCGAAACCCGCGCGATGGGTTGGCGGGCGGCATCGCGCAAGGAAAACTGGTGGAGCCGATCGGGATCGAACCGACTACCTCCGCAGTGCGATTGCGGCGCTCTCCCAGATGAGCTACGGCCCCGTCGTGAGCCGGCATTTACGACCCGGGCTTCCGCAATGTCAAGAAAACGCCCGGCGCAGCGGGACATGGCTGCCAATCCCAAATTCTCTCCGCGGTCGGACCGAATTTTGCCGGCCCGGAGGTCCGTTTTCAGCGCCAACCCCCTGCAACGAAGCGCAAAACCGGAGGGAGCGGCTTGCCGCTAAGCCCCTCACCCGCTAAACGTCGGGTGGCAAAATGCTTGCGGCACCGGGGACAGAGGCGACATGATCGAGCTGCTATCCTTCATCAACTATCTCATAGAACTCTACAAATACATCATCATCGCCTCGGTGATCCTGAGCTGGCTGATGGCCTTCGGCGTCGTCAATCCTTACAACCGCTTCGTGCGCTCGCTGGGCGAGGCGCTCGCGGCCGTGACCGAGCCTGTTTTGCGGCCGATCCGTAACGCGCTGCCGGACATGGGCGGCCTGGATCTTTCGCCGCTCGTGTTGCTGCTCGGCTTGATCTTCATTCAGATCGTCGTCATTCCCAATATCGCCAAGCTATTTATATGAACTCCCGGACGGCCGGAGAGCCGGGGCAGGCGGCTTCGGCCGCCCCCTGGCGCGCCGGCCGCGGGTGCGTCATCGTGCGCGTGCGCGTCACGCCAAAATCGTCCAAAGATGCCGTCGACGGCATCGAGCAGACGGCAGACGGCCCCGCATTCAGGGCCCGCGTGCGTGCTGTGCCGGCCGAGGGTGAAGCCAACGCGGCGGTCGAAAAGCTCGTCTCGGCCTGGCTCGAAGTTCCCAAAAGCCGCGTCGCCGTTATCCAAGGTGGCAAGTCGCGCGTGAAATCGCTCGAAATCACCGGCGAGGTCGATGAGATTACCGCGCGGCTGGCTGCAAGGCTGGCCGCCCTTGTTTGAGGAACGCCCTGGGTTAACCAAAGCCCAGCAAAGGAAACAAAGGCCGGAGGAGGGGAGACGCCCATGCCAGCTCAGATTATCGACGGAAAAGCCATTGCCGCAGAAGTGCGCGCCGAGGTGGCAAAGGACGTTAAGGCCCTGCAGGCGAGCCACGGTCTGACGCCCGGCCTCGCCGTGGTGCTCGTCGGCGAGGATCCCGCAAGCCAGGTCTACGTCCGCAACAAGGCCGCGCAGACCGTCGAGACCGGCATGCAGTCGTTCGAATACAAGCTGCCGGCCGAGACGTCCGAGTACGACATCCTGGCTCTCGTCGCCCGCCTCAACGCCAACAAGAACGTCAACGGCATCCTCGTGCAGCTGCCGCTGCCGAAGCATGTCAATGCCGAGAAGGTTCTGAACTCCATCGACCCCGACAAGGACGTCGACGGCTTCCATCCGACCAACGTCGGCCGCCTCTGGATCGGCGAGCGCGCGCTCGTGCCGTGCACGCCGACGGGCTCGGCCATCCTGGCCAAGAAAGTCATCCCCGATCTCAAGGGCGTGAACGCCGTTGTCATCGGCCGCTCGAACATCGTCGGCAAGCCGATGGCGGCGCTGCTGCTGCGCGAAAGCTGCACGGTGACGGTCGCGCACTCGAAGACCAAGGACCTGCCGGCCGTCTGCCGCGGCGCGGATCTGCTGGTCGCAGCCGTCGGCATTCCTGAAATGGTGAAGCGCGACTGGATCAAGCCGGGCGCGGTCGTCATCGACGTCGGCATCAACCGCATCACCACGCCCGAGGGCAAGAACAAGCTCGTCGGCGACGTGGCCTATGCCGAGTGCGCCGAGGTTGCGGGCGCCATCACGCCGGTTCCTGGCGGCGTCGGCCCCATGACCATCGCCTGCCTGCTGCAGAACACCATCACGGCCGCCAAGATCCAGTACGGCATCAAGGACTAGGCGGAACGGCAATCGGCACTAGGCAATCGGAAGCGGGGCGGGAGGATTAGGTGCCTCCGCGCTTTGCTCCCGCTTTGCTGATAGACCTGATCAAGCCGTTGAGCATCTTTGAGATTGCTCTCGGCAGTGCATCTAGAAGTTGCCTTGCGCGCATGGGCATCAATGACCTCGAGCCGAGCGGCAAGGAGAATATGTGTTTCGGCCTCGTTCAGTGAGCCCCGCGCGATCTTCGAGAAACTGAGCGTACGACTTTGACGGCTTTCTCGGCCGTATCCCTCCGCGATATTGGCTGGCACGAGATACTGCCGAGCGCCTCATCTGATCGACAAGGCCGCGAAGCTCGGCACGCGATCTCGCTCGGGAACTGCGAATGAGGTGGCGACGGCAAAGTCCATACGCAGCCTGCCACTACCCTCAAATCTTGGTACGATCGTATCATCTCGCTCGCGATCCACATTGCCGATTGCCGCTGCCATTGCCGTTCTGAACCTTGCCCATTGCCGCCTTCTCTGCCGCAGCGTCTCGCCGCGATAGCCAAGCGCCTCGGCCACGTGCAGGCGCCCGACCTTGTCCGCCCCGTCGAGATCGGCCAGCGTGCGCGCCACGCGCAAGCGTGCGGTGGAAGCCGCGCGCCGAGAGCCGCAGCGTCTCGGAGGCCTGGCGCAGCAGGGCGAGGCCCGCCTCGTCCGGCATGGCGATCTGCTCCAGCAGCTTGCCCGGAGCATTCCGCGTTGGTGCGCATGCCCTGCGCGCGCCGAGCGCCGCGAAGCGCGCCCGCTGGCGCTCGCGCGCGGCGGTGACGCGGGCGCGCACCTCGGCGCTGCCCTCGGTCGGGCGGCGGCAGCACGAGATCGGCGGCGGAGACGGCCGGCACCTCGATCTGCAGGTCGATGCGGTCGAGCAGCGGCCCGGAGATGCGCGCCTGATAGTCGGCGGCGCAGCGCGGCCCGCGCTTGCAGCTCTCGCCCGGGCCTGCCGCCGCCGCATTTGCACGGGTTCATGGCGGCGACGAGCTGGATGCGCGAGGGGTAGGCGATGCGGTGGTTGGCGCGCGCGATCACGGTCTCGCCGCGTCTCCAGCGGCTGGCGCAGCGCATCGAGCACGTTGGGCTGGAACTCCGGCAGCTCGTCGAGGAACAGCACGCCCAGATGCGCCAGGGACACCTCGCCCGGGCGCGGCCGCGAGCCGCCGCCGACCAGCGCCGCCATGCTGGCCGAATGATGCGGCGCGCGGAACGGCCGCTCGCGTCGCGAGCTTGCCGCCCATCAGCTCGCCGGCGAGGCTGTGCACCATGGAGACTTCCAGCATCTCCTCGGGCGACAGCGGCGGCAGGATCGAGGGCAGCCGCGCCGCCAGCATCGATTTGCCCGAGCCCGGCGGGCCGATCATCAGCAGGTTGTGCCCGCCGGCGGCCGCGACCTCGAGCGCGCGCTTGGCGCTCTCCTGGCCTTTCACGTCGCGCAGATCGGGCAGCACGCGGCCGCCGCGCGCTCGAGCGTCGGGCTTGGGCCGCGCCAGCGTCTGCAGGCCCTTGAAGTGATTGACGAGCGAGAGCAGATGCGGCGCGCGCCAGCACGTCCATGTCCTCGCCGGCCCAGGCCGCCTCCGGCCCGCACGTCGGCCGGACAGATCAAGCCCTTTGCCGAGCGCGTTGGCGCCGATGGCCGCCGGCAGCGCGCCCGGCACGGCGCGGATGGAGCCGTCGAGCGCCAGCTCGCCGATGGCGGCGTAGCCCTCGATCGCATCGGGCGCGATGGCGCCCATCGCCACCATCAGGCCGAGCACGATCGGCAGATCGAAGTGGCTGCCTTCCTTGGGCAGATCGGCCGGCGCCAGATTGACGGTGATGTGCTTGTAGGGAAGGCCGAGGCCCGACGGCATGCAGCGCGTTGCGCACGCGCTCGCGGCTTTCGGCCACGGCCTTGTCGGGCAGGCCGACGATGGCGAACGCGGGCGCGCCCGGCGTGATGCGGACCTGCACCTCGACCGGGCGCGCCTCGATGCCGACGAACGCCAACGTCGCGATGGTGCCATACATACCCGCCCCCAAACTCATTACTCAGTCTAGGGAACGTGTGTGCTCGGAGATTCCCGTCGCGTGCGGCCGCTCTATATGCCGAAACCCGCCAGTGGAAATCGATGGAACTGTCGCCGCCCGATCGAATTTCCCCGCTATCATCAGCGCGCTCGGTGCTTCCTGCCGAACTCATTGACGGAGCAGACAGATGGCAGCGACTTTCACTGAGAACAGGCTGAACCTCATCTCCTGTCTCGCCTACAAGGACGCCGACGCGGCGGTCGAATGGCTGGGCCGTGCGTTCGGCTTCAAGGAGCATGCGGTCTATCGCGGCGACGACGGCCGCGTGATGCACGCCGAGCTGACGTTCGGCAACGGCATGGTCATGCTCGGACCGGACGGCAAGGGCGAGTTCGGCAAGCGCTTCATGACTATGCCCGAGCGCGCCGGTGGACGCTGCACGCAGGTCGTGTGCGTGATCGTCGACGACGCCGACGCCCATCATGATCGCGCCAAAGCGGCCGGCGCCGAGATCGTCATGCCGCTGAAGGACGAAAACTATGGCGGCCGCAGCTATGCCGCCCGTGATCCCGAAGGCCATGTCTGGAGCGTCGGGACCTACGATCCGCTCGCCGCGTCCATCAAAACTTAAAGTCGGATTGCTCTCCTTCATACATAAGCGAGCAAATGAGGGGAGGAAGCACAGCCGATCAGCTCCCGCGCGACTGACCCGTAACGCCGCCAGTCTCTCCAACTGTCATCCTCGGGGGCATGGCGGAGCCATGCTCCGCATGGACTCCCGAGGACCCATCGTCCCTTAGGTGATGAGCCGGCCGCAAAGAGCCAATCGCTTCAGCGAGATTTGCTTTGCTTCTCCCGAGCCGAGGGCTGGATCCTAGGCACAAGGCCTAGGATGACGGTGGGGAAAGCCGCGCACGTTTCTTCACCTCTCCCGGCAATCCGCATGGAGCTGCGCAAAGGAATGCCCTAACGCCCCGCCTCGACCTTCGCCTCGATCGCGTCCCAGATCATGGCCGCGATGTCGTTGCCGCCGAATGGCTTTCACCTGCCGGATGCCCGTCGGCGACGTGACGTTGATCTCGGTGAGATAGTCCCCGATGACGTCGATGCCGGTGAACAGAAGGCCGCGCCGCTTCAATTCCGGCGCCAGCCGCGCGCAGATTTCGCGCTCGCGCTCCGAAAGCTTGGTCTCCTTCGCCGTGCCGCCCACGTGCAGGTTCGAGCGCGTCTCGCCCTCCGCCGGCACGCGATTGATGGCGCCCGCGATCTCGCCGTCGACGAGGATGATGCGCTTGTCGCCGTTGCGCACCTCGGGGCGATACTCCTGCACCATGAACGGCTCGCGGAACACGGTCTGGAACAGCTCGACGAGCGAGCCGAGGTTCGTGTCCTCGGGGCGGATGCGGAACACGCTCGCGCCGCCGTTGCCGTAGAGCGGCTTGACGATGATGTCCTTGTACTGGCGCCGGAAGGCATGCACGTCGTCGAGCGAGCGCGTCACCAGCGTCGCCGGCATCAGATCCTGGAAGTCGAGCACGAACACTTTCTCGGGCGCGTTGCGCACATGCGCCGGATCGTTGACGACCAGCGTCTTCGGGTGAATGCGCTCGAGCAGATGCGTCGTCGTGATGTAGGCCATGTCGAACGGCGGATCCTGCCGGAGCAGCACCACGTCCCATGTGGAGAGATCCTCCACGCGCGGATCGGCGAGCTTGTAGTGCTCGCCCGCCTTGTCGAGCACCGACAGCGTAGACCCTCGCGCCAACAGTTTCGTGCCGTTGAGCGCCAGGTTCGGCGGCGTGTAATAGAAGATGTCATGCCCGCGCGATTGCGCTTCGAGCAGAATGGCGAACGTGCTGTCGCCGCGGATGTCGATGCGCTCGATCGGATCCATCTGGCAGGCAATGCGAAGCGGCATGAAGGCACTCTCGAAGGTCTTCATCCGCGCGAAGGCTTAGCATGGGAAGGGCGCTACGGGAAGCAAGAGCGCTTTGCCACCCCGCTGCATGCCGCCACCCTGCCTATTGCCCGAGCTTCGCAAGGGCCTTGCTTAACGGCTCCGTCGAAATCGCGATCGGCCCATCGAGAGAATTGTCCATTTCCAGCACGAGGTAGATCGAGACCGAGAGGGAGACGGCGCACAGAAACATGATCGTCAGGACGGTAACGTTCGCCGGAGAGAACAGCCCGTAAGAGAAAAAAATGAGCGCCAGCCAGAACACCAGGATCATGAGGAACGGCACCGGCATGGCGCTGTCCAGATCGTCGAGCAGGAACCACCGCGCCTCCGCGATTTCGCCGCTGACCTCGAGCGCCCTGTCTTTCAGCCAGCGCTGCGCCTCGGAGGCTGGCGCATAAGCCCGAATGTCGTCCTGTATCTTCTCGACAGTAACGAACGTCGGCTCCTTTCCTTGCCGTTCACGCATGGCTTCCGGCTCGAATGTGGCAAGCTTCTTCTCGACCGCCTCACGCAGCAGTTTTCGAGTTTCGGCGGCCTCCGGCCCATAATGCGCCAGCACACGATCCAGTAGGACGATCTTGGCGGAGGCATGCCTGAACTCCGTGTCCTTGGTGTCGAAGGCCGTCTTGGCGGAATAGATCAAGAGGCCGAGCACGACGGCGGTGAGCAGCGCCATGACGCTCATGATGGCGTGAATGGTCTCTTTGGATTTTCCGGTCAGGTGCCCAGGCGGCAATAACCCCGCCACGTAAATGGCGAGCAGCATTGAACCGAAGGTGCATACGAGGACGACAAAAAAAACCAATCCCGGCGACATCTTCGCGACCTCCGCCTTACCGGACAGAGCAATTGCGTGACCTAAGTCCGAGCAGCGGGCTACTTACCAGCGCGGCCCGACATAAGGCGGATTATAGCGCGCGTCAGCACACCGGTCGCCGTTCCAGTAGCGATACCGCCCGCAACTGGACGGCCTTGGCGGCGGGACATAGTACCATCCGTACACGGGTGCCTCGTACTCGACCACGGGCGGTGGAGGCGGGACGCGATAGACGCGCACTGGCGGCGGCGGATAGTAGGCCGGCGGGTAATAATCGTCATCGTCGAAGTCGTCATCGTCGTAGTCGCGAGCATACCAGCGGCCGCCAGCCTGGATCGGAGCTGTACTGCCGGCAGTCGCGTTCGCACTGAAAGCAAGCACCGTGGCCGGAACAGCCGCTGCAGTCGCGTTATCTGCACACAGGGAGAAGCTGGCGGCTGCGAGGAGACCGCAAAACGTCGAGGGGGAGAGCACACGCATGGTCGAACTCCATCATCCCCCCCACAGAGAAACATAGCGCGATAAGCGCTATAAGTCCTCGCCGCCGCTCACCTCTTTTCGGAGAAGCATCGTTAATTTCGCGCTTTGGAGAAGCGGCCGCTCATGCGCCAGGGCGACCGCTTAGCTTAGTATGAAGCACGGCCCACTACCGACCCACGTTCGGCGGATCATACCGCGCATCGAGGCAGCGCTCGCCGTCCCAATAGTGGTACTCACCGCAGTCGGCCACCCTCGGCGATGCCGCGGAGTACCAGCCATAAACTCGCGGACCGGCCACTCTGGCGGGTGGTGCGACCGGCCGCTGCCGTTGCTCCAGAATACCAGCCGTACACTCTCGGACGATCATAGTAGGAGTAGGAGCGATAGGGGCCATACCAACGGTCGACGACTTGGATCGGTCCCATGGCTTCGGCCGCGTTCGCCGTGAAAGCAAGCGCCGAGGTGGGAACCGACCCAGCGTTCGCGCCTTGCGCGCTCAAGGAGACAACGGCGGCCGCGATGAGACTGCAATGAACTAAGCGACGGGTGATAGGCATGGTCGAACTCCTTCCATGAACCCCCGTCCGCATACATTGCGCCGCTGCTGGCCACATCGCCACCAGGAGAAAAGTCGAATGTCCGGCGCCAGACAATACTGGTCGCCCTCATTGCCCTCTTTGTGCTCGAGCGAAATCTATCGCCGCCGAAGAAGGTGCGGCGCACAAATTAGGATGAGAGCAGCACGCCGCTTACCATTGCGGGAGCATGACGCAGCGCCGACGGTCACAGGCCACCGTCGGCGGGGGCACGAAATAAGGCGGCGGGTTTTCAATGACGACGGGCCGCCGCGGCGCGTAGCGATAGTAGCTCATCGGCGGCGGCAGGTAGCCGGCTGGCGGCGAGTACCCCTCGTCGTCATACTGAGGCGGATACCAGCGGCCACCGACCTGGATCAGGCCAGCATTTGCTGCGGAAACAGCGGCCGCGCTGGACGCAAGACCCTGGGCCGGCGCAGGTGCAGCGCTGACGCTTCCGGCAAACCAGCAGACGCCAACAGCCGCGAGAAGGCCACCGAGGACGTGGCCGGAACACATACGCATGATCGAACTCCATCATCCCCATTGAGCGCCATGGCGCTCAATGGCTGGAGTCTCTGACGGTACCGCCTCTTCGGAAATGCATTCTTAACGAGGCGGCGCCTGCTGATGCGCGGACGCCCAATTCGCTTATGCCGATCGCTCGCCTAAGCCTTCTCGTCGCCCGTGAAGACGCGGCCCATCCACTCGTCGGCCGTGATCTGTCCGGCCTTCTCCACGGCCGCGATCTCATCCGGCCTCAGGGTATCCTGTACGGCATCGATACGCTTCCACTCGCAGAGCGGGGTCTCGGCCTCCACGCGCGGCACATAGCGCGAGCTGACCTTCTTCTCGTAGCGATGCACGTAGCGCGGGCAGTTCATCCATACGTCCGACACCGCGACCTTCACGACCAGATCCGCCTCCTTGTAGAGGTCGAACAGCGGGCCATCCTTGATCACCTCCGCCCGGCCTTGCAGGCGCATGCGGAACGGCCGCTCGAAATCGATGAACAGGCAGCCGATCTCCGGGTTGGCAGCGATGTTGCCCATGGAGAAATACATGCCGTTGCCGTCGTAGCTCGGAAACGCGATGGTGCCGGCGTCGATGACTTTCACGAAGCCCGGATCGCCGCCCTTGTAGGACACGGTCGGCCGGCCTTTGTGATCCACGGACGACAGGAAGAACATGTCCCGGCTTTCGATGAAGCCGCGGGCCACGTCGTCGAGCTCGGTCTTCGCCGCGATGAGCTCGATGCGATCGGCCATGCGGCGGCTATCGAATTGGTCCTGCAGCTCGCGATGCTGGGGTCCGTAAAGACGGCTCATAGGTGGTCTCCTCCCTTGCGCTTTTTTTGTCTTGGCTAGCTGCCGTCAAACCGCGCCGGCCGGGTGACAGCTGTTCATCGAAATCTTAAGCGAGATTTCGCCGAAAAGTGAGTTTTTTGACGGAGTTACTCGCGGGACAGCGGCGCTCCCTCGACGCTGGTAGAAATCAGGTCATGGACGGCTGATGGAGAAAGCCATGACACGGACCACGACAACTGCAGGAGCTAAATCGAGTAAAGTTCGCACCATTATGGCGGCACTTCTCGTAAGCGGCGCCCTCATTTCCCAGGTTACGCAGGCGGCAGCCGTAAGCCCGGCCGTCAGAGTCGCGTGCCTGAGCGACTACCTGACCAACTGCAGCGCTCACAGCGTCGGCAGCCCGGAGCTTCGCAAGTGCATGCGCGCCGTTGGCAGCCGGTTGTCCAAGGGTTGCATCAAGGCCCTCGTTGCGGCCGGCGAAGTTTCCAAGGCCGAGGTTTCGCGCCGTAGCACGGCTTCGGCCAACTGATCCTCGAAACGCAAAAAGGGCGCGGCCCGCGACATGGCCACGCCCCTTTGATCAGGCTCAGTGAGCAGCAATGGCTCACTTCTTCTTGTCATCATCATCGTCGTCGTCTTTGGCGCCCTCGCCGGCCTTGATGTTCTCGATCCCGGCCTTGAAGATGCCGTCGATCACGCCGCGCGCCTCTTTGTCGGGCTTGCCGTTGGCGTCATACGTCGCCGACCAGACGACATTGATCTCGTCGAGATCGTCATCATCCGGCGTGACCGAGAACTGCGCCTCGTAGTTCTTCACCGGCAGCGGGCTCTCGATAATTGCATAGCGATAGCTTGTCGAACCGGTGTCGAGGAGCTTCTCCTTGATGACGCCGCCGTCCTTCAGCGTGAGGGTGCGGAACGTGGCATCGCCTTCCTTGCTTTCCTCGCACTTGGCGATGGCCGGATGCCATTGGCTGATGGCGCACCACCCGCCGAGCTTACCCCATAGTGCCTTCCTCGCCTCTTCGACCTTGTCCGGATCGGCATGGAGCTCGAGCTTCTTCGCAGACACGAGGCTGGCAGCTTCCGCGGTTCCTGCGAGGGCACACGCGGCACCAGCCAGAACTGCGAGCCGCATGATATTTCTAATCATCCGTTCCTCTCCCTGAAGCGGGGGCAAGGCGCCCCTCAAGTATTCTTCCGAATGATACAGTGTAGCGTACGCTGCACACCCGGTGCGAGCCCCCACAGGGCCCGATTCCGGGATGATCAATCAATCGTGACCCGGAATTGCGGCCGCAAGCCGGGCAAAATTCCCGGGACATGACGGCGGACGTCAGATGAGCGCGTTCTGGAGGTGCCGCGGCCAGCGCCTGGGCATGATGAATACGAGATCGAAGCCGAGATCGTGCTGCTGATAGCGCGCGTTCCGCGCCAGCCACAGCAAGGCCGCTTGCCGCACACGTTCACGCTGGCGCGGCGTGATCGAAGCCTCCGCATCCTCGAGAGTGAGGCGCCGCTTCACTTCCACGAAGGCAAGCCTGCGCCCACGGACGGCAATGAGATCAATCTCACCTTTAGGGGTCTTTGCGCGTAGCCCCAGTATCCGATAGCCCTTGGCCATCAGCAGCGCCGCCGCAATCCATTCGGACCAACGCCCGGCGCGATAGCGGGCCCGCCGTGTCTCCGTTCGGGAGGGCGTGGAGCTAATCCTTCTCACGCTGCTTCACCTTGAGCGCGATGTCGTAGACCCGCGCCTTCGGAACTTTGAGCGCATCGGACACGGCTTTCGCCGCATCGCGCACGCTCCAATGCTTGAGCGCCGTCTCGAGCTGCGCCTCGATGTCGGCATCGCTTGTCATGCCTTCGGCAGGCGGTCCCACGACGAGCACAACCTCGCCTTTGGGCTCCACGTTGGCGAAGCGTTCCGCAAGCTCGGCCAGCGATCCCCGCACCACATCCTCGTGCAGCTTGGTGAGCTCTCGTGCCAGAGCCGCCGGCCGCGCGCCGAGCACGTCGGCCAGGTCCTTAAGCGCCGCGCCGGCTCGCCCCGGAGATTCGAAGAACACCAGCGATCCCGGAACACCGGCGAGCTCTTCGATGCGCGTCCGTCGCGCGCCTTCGCGCGTGGGAAGAAATCCGGCGAAGAAGAACGCGTCCGTGGGCAGCCCCGAAACGGGAAGCGCCGTGAGCACGGCGGACGCTCCGGGTATCGCGACGACAAGGTGTTCCGCAACCGCTGCGTCGCGCACCAGCTTGAACCCAGGGTCCGAGATGAGCGGCGTTCCGGCATCGGAAATGAGCGCCACGGTCTTTCCTGCGCCAAGCTCCGCCAGAATGCGTGGACGCTGCTCCTCGGCGTTATGCTCATGATAGGGACGCAGCGTGGCGCGAATGGAATAGTGCGACAGAAGCGTGCGGCTGTGCCGCGTATCCTCGCAGTAGATCACGTCGGCCCTGACCAGCACCGAGAGGGCCCGCAACGTGATATCGGCCAGGTTGCCGATCGGCGTCGAAACGAGGTAAAGGCCGGGCGCGATGGGGCTGCCCGCGAGACGCTCGATCTCGGCCGCCGCACGCAGAGCCGTTGCGTGCGCCGAGCCCTCTTCGCCCACGATCTCATCTTCGCCCATGTTCTAAAGCCTTAATGTCCGGGAAGCCGTGGGGGCCTGGTTCAGTGACTAACCGTTTCAGACGTTTTCCTCGAAAATTCCAAGACATATTTCGTCCACAGTGGCACAATTGCCCTTCAACTTTCGCGGCCAGCGCGGTAACGGAAGTCGTTGGGGCTCAGGGCCTGGATCTGCGAACCGGACAGCGGCCTAAAGCAAGGCGCACGGCGCAGCGCGTCTCGTCAATTGAGCTTCACGGCGGCCGTCGAGGACTGGAATGACGCTCGAATCTCGCGCCTCACAGCATGACCGCTCGTCTCGCCGCACTGTGTGTCCGGCTCCACATCGGGCCTGCGCATGGTTGCCATGTTGCTGGTGGTTCTCGCGCTGTCGGCCTGCGCGACGAACATGGGCGGCGTCACCGACACGACGTCGGCGCTCGGTGAGCAGAAGCCGCCGCCAGGCAACGGCAAGCCGCAAAAGCCGGTACGCATCGCCATGATCCTGCCGTTGAGCGGCTATAGCCCGACAGCAGCCACCTCCAAGGGCATGAAGCAGGCCGGCGAGATGGCACTCTTCGAGCTCGACAATCCGCTCGTCCAGCTCATCGTCAAGGATGACAAGGGAACGCCGGCCGGCGCGGCAGCTGCAGCTGACGAGGCCATTCGCGAAGGCGCCGAGATCATCGTCGGTCCCCTCACCTCGGGCTCGACATCCGCCATCGCACCCGTAGCCCGCAAGGCCAACGTTCCCATTCTGACGTTTTCCAACGACCGCCGCGTCGCCGGCGATGGCGTCTACCTGATGAGCTTCCTGCCGGAGCAGGAAATCGATCGCATCGTGGCGTTTGCAGCTTCAAAGGGCAAAAGGAGCTTCGCCGCGCTGGTACCGGACGACGCTTATGGCGTCGTCGTCGATCAGGCATTTCGCAAAGCTGTCGAACGCAGTGGCGGCCGCGTCGTCGCCGTCGGCAAATACCCCGCTGACGCCAACGCCATGCTGACGCCTATCAAGGGTCTCATGGACTCGATAAAGCAAAATGACGACTCCGGCATGCCGGTGGATACGCTTCTGCTCGCAGGCGGCGCCGAGGTGCTACCCCAGATCGGCCCGCTGATCACCTACTCGGGCCTGAACACCACGCAGATCAAGCTCATCGGCACCGGGGGCTGGGATTACCCCAACGCAGGACGCAATGCTGCGTTGGCGGGCGGCTGGTATCCGGCTCCTGATCCGCACGGCTGGCAGGACTTCGCGCAGCGCTTCTCGCGCTCGTTCGGCACCACCCCGCCACGCCTTGCGACTCTTTCCTATGATGCTGTGAGCTTAGCGATCACGCTCGCCGCCTACGAGCCAGGCCAGCGCTACACCGTCGCCAATCTGACACGCGCCAACGGATTCAACGGCGTCGACGGCACAGTGCGGTTCAGCGCTGATGGCCTTCCGAACCGCAGCCTCGCGGTCCTCGAAATTCAGACCTTTGGCGCCAGCGTCATCGAGGCGAGCCCAGGTAGCCAGGATCCGGCCGTGAGCTCACGATCCGTTTCCGCTGGTCCATCGCCCGAGAGAGCAAACTAGCCCTCATTGATACGATATGGCCTGCTTGGCCCGGCCTGATCAGGCCGCGCGACGGGCGGACAGCGGCGGCGTCGCGATTTCCTTTACTGCCTCCCGTACGGCCGCTGCGTAGAGGCTGTCGGCAAGCTCTTCCGTATAGTCGGCCTGATGCGCAAAGACGTTCCGGCGCGCGCTGATGCTCATGATGTCGCGCAGATCGTCGAAAAGCCCATCGAGAGCATAAATGGCGGCATTGATCTCGATCGCCGCGGTCTGGTGTAGCCTGATCGTCTGCTCGGCGATTTCCGTCGACGTGTGAACCGCGCGGGTTGCGAGCTCCCATTCGAGCTCTTCCGGCATCTCGGCCACCGACAGCCTCGACCCGGCGCTGGACCGGCACGGCACGCCCATCGATCACGCGATCCACGGCCCTGGCAATGTAATCATGCCAAGCTCTGAGCACGCGGAGCGGCATTATATCTAGCTTGATCGAGCGCTGCCGCTCTACGACGGCATCGATGCCGCGCCCGACCCATTGCATGAGCCTGGACCACTCGGCGATGAGACCGCGTACGAGGTCAGAACCCTGCGCGATCGGATCGGCGCCCGCGAGAGCGCTAGTAAACCGCATGAAGATCAGCAATCCGGGTTTGTCGAGAGCCGCGCGCGTGGGCACAGGCGCATCCGCAGCAAAAACGCGCAGCGTTGCAGCTCGTCTGAATTCGATTTGTTTGGGCAATAAAGCCCTGAACTTATTCGCTGTGGAAAACAAGTTCATTTATTTCGTCCGGCCTTGAAATTTCGCAGCACAGCGACTTTCGAGAATCACTGCTTCGCAGTGAATGCCCGGTTAATTTGAATGTTGTCTATGAATTGCGTGGCAAAAAAAGAAGATCGGGAAATGTTGCGTCCGCAATTGAGGGCAATGGCCTTGCCTCTTCCGCTAGCAGACTTACGGAGCCGCCACAGCCCGGTTCCTGGGTGAAAATGCGATGGGCGTCACCGTGCTGCCGCGCCCTGAAGCAGCAGTCGTGCCGGCGGGTTCAGAGGGCCCGTCCGCACTCGCCTTCTCGACATCCTGCTTCGGCGGCGGCCCGTTATACCGGTAATGGCCGGTGATCTGATCGACGAACAGCGCGTCCTCGATTTGCGGACCCCACCCGCGATTGTGAATGATCATCGGACGGCCGGAAGGTGCGACCATCGCCGAAACGATGGCGATATGCGAGCGGTTGTGCCGGTTTTGTGGCCGGTAATAAGTCACGATATCGCCCGGCAGATAATCCTCCACAAAAGCCGTGATCGGCAGGCTTTCGCCGCGAGCCTTAAAGAAGCGCCGCAAAACCTCGGTGCGGCGGTGATCGATATTTTTGTCGCCCGAACCTGATTTGGCCTCGTGCACGAGCTCCTGCAGATCAAGGCCCAGCGCGCGATAGGCGCGTACGACCACATCCGTGCAAACACCGAACAGCGGCGGCACGTCACCCATGGGGTAGGAAATCGAGCGGTACTTATCGTTGTAGATGACAAAGCCGCCGACCTGCGCCTGAGCCGCTTCGGCAAGCCTCAAGCCGAACTCTGCGGGAGGCGGCACGAGAGACGTTGCAGCGACAGCGCTCGATACGGCAGCTGTCTTGATACAAATGCCCCGCCCCTCGGACGAGGGCGCGATCAGCGGCTCGGCGTTCGGCGCTTCGAGCATCGCGATCTGAGGAGGCGCGTGCACGACCGGCGGCTGCGTTACGTCCGAAGCTGCCACCTCGCCGATATTCCCTGCGGGGACGTCCGGCATTTCGACAGGCGGCGGTTCGGACCGAAGCGCCGCTCCAGCACCCACAGGTCCGACCGTAACATCCCGCGCCACGCTCTGTGGCAGCGCCGGCGGCTCCTGACGTACGGCGGCAAGGTCGTGATACGGCACCCGCCTGACCGAAACGGTGATGACAATGGCCGAGGCCACGAGCAGGAACGGCAGAAACACCAGCGCCAGAACCGCGCACTCGTCCGCCGAATAGGGAAACCACGGCGCTAAAGATCTGCTGCGTGCCGGAGCAAGCGGGCGCATATGGCCTGCCGCGAGCCCCGGAGCTGTCTTGACCGGCAAGCAATCCCGAAGGATCGACCGAGTTTCATCGGCCGCCAAACGTGCTCGCGCAATCGCTGCGCCGAAAAGTTCACTCAGCCCGAGGCTGGAAGGCACGGAAAGGGAGCGAGCATGGGGCCGCGCTAGCGACGGCGCGCTTTTCACCGGCATGCAATCCAAAAGGATTGCCCGCGCGCCCTCTGCAGCCGATCGGACACGCGCTACGGCCGCGCCGAAACGATCAATCGGCCCGAGGCGCACCTGTGTGGAAAGACGGCCGGGATGACGCTCCACCGGGTCCGCGGCACTTCTCACCGGCAAGCAATCCAGAAGGAGCGCCCGGGCGTCCTCCGCGGCTTTACGTGCGCCCGCAACCGCTGCACCGAAACGATCACTCAGCCTAAGGCTCGAAGCGATCGAGAGCGAATGCACCTCGGGCGTCGCTGGGTCCGCAACGCTCCTCACCGGCAAGCAATCGCGAAGGATCGTGCGGGCTTCGTCCGCTGCCGAACGCGCCCGCGCAACGGCCGCTTCGAAACGAACGGCGAGACCGAGATATGGCGTCGAGGAGAAATGGCGCAGCGAAGCAGAATGGCGCACATGCCCTGCCGCAGGCACCGAAGCACTCTTAACCGGCAGGCAATCCCGAAGGACCGTCCGGGCTTCATCTGCTGCCGAACGCGCCCATGCACCGGCCGCTTCAAGACGACCAGCGAACCACCGGGACGCGGTCACGAGTTGAACCCGAGCCGATTTCTGCAGATGGGAGGCCTCGGCGAGTATTCGCGCCGTCGCGGCCCTGCCGGCGTGAATCAACGCTGGCACCGCGCGCTCTTCACGCTGCCGTTCGCCAAGACGGAAATTGGATACTCGCGGCTTTTCCACGTCCCTGCCCGCGATCGACTTCCATTAAGAAGTATACGATTTAACATCCTGCGCGCCCAAGACAAAAACTTGGTTTACTACGCGTTCGCGCGTTAATTGCAGGATGCTGATGCGCCGAAACCCAGGCGATTACGTATTTCTTCCGGGCCGATTCCTCCCGCACGGAGGCTCCTCAGCGAAGTATCGCCCGCGCTTTTGGAAAGTTTGCGGCTTTCCTCATCGAGGATCAGTTTGTGATGCCGGTAGACCGGCTCCGGCAATCCGAGAAGCATCTGCAACAGCCGATGCAGGCCCGTGGCCTCGAACAGGTCCATACCCCTCGTCACGTGGGTCACGCCCTGGCGCGCGTCATCGATGACGACGGCCAGATGGTAGCTCGCGGGCACATCCTTGCGCATGATCACGGCATCGCCCCAGCGTTCGGGGTGGGCGTCGATGCGTTGCAGCCGCCCGTCATCGTCGAGCTCGACGAATGTAAATGGCTCATCACCGAGCATCCCACGCACGGCAACAAGCGCGCGCTCCATGTCGAGCCTGAGAGCAAAAGGCTCTCCGCGGTCCCGCCGCGCCTGAACCTCAGCCTCTGAAAGCCGTTTGTGCAAGCCCGGGTAAAGCGGCGCGCCGTCGGGATCGAGGGCATTGGGATTGCTTTTCGCAGCCTCCGCAATCTCGGAGCGCGTTGCGAAACACGGATAGAGAACGCCGAGCTTCTCGAGCCAGTTGAGCGCATTGCGATAGGTGTCGAACTCATGGGCTTGCCTCAGCACCGGCGTCTCCCACGAGAGCCCCAGCCACGCGAGATCCTCGTAGATCTGCGCCACGAACTCCTCGCGGCACCGGCCGACATCGATGTCCTCGATGCGCAGCAGAAAGCGCCCGCCTGTGCGTGCGGCCATGCTCGCTGTGAACAGCGCTGAATAAGCGTGCCCGAGATGCAGTTCGCCGTTGGGGCTCGGCGCGAAGCGGAACACCGGTGTCGACGTCATGGCCCCTGCGCGCACATGTTGAACATCAATCGCAGACGCCCGTTCGTCCCGCACCCGGAGTGTAAGTGCGCGCGATCGCTTCCACCACGCGGTCATAAGTGCGCCGCTCGTTGGACGGGTAGAGCAGCGCCCAGCTATTGATGAGCTTGCCGCCGCACGTGAAGCTCACACGTTCGTAAAAATGCATGTCGCCTCGCGTGCCCGACAGCACGAACCACTTCTCTTTGACCGGCGAGTAATCGATGTCCGCGCCGGCGTAATTTTCGACCAGGAGCTGCTCTCGATACTCGGCAAGTGATGCATTCGTTTCGTTCTCGAACGCCGCCACGATGAGCCGCGCCGCGCCATCTCTCGAAACGAGCACATTGCCTTCGGGCTGATCTGCCACCGCTTCGCGCGGCGTGAAGATGTTTCCGGGATAGGCGATCAGAAACCCGAAGCGCTCGTTCTCGAGCGTTGACCAATCCTTGAGTCGCAGCCGCTTTGCATGCGCGCCACCCGCCGAAGCAGCCAAAATCCCTTGAACCGCGACAACGAGAAGAAGCGCTGCCTTACACCACCACACCATGCGCAACATGACCCTGCTCTCCGCCAAGAAGCCAAAGTTCGGAACGCTGAACCCAACGTACTGCGGACAGGGTGGCGCGAGAAGGGCGACGCGGAATCGAATTCACCGCTCTGGACCGGTGAGTCCGCCCCATCCAGAGCGCAAATTTTCCAACAATCCAAAGTTTGTTTTCGCTCGTATCTTGAAGCAGATAGCGGCCAATAAGGGGCTCTTTTGCACCCCCTCCTGGGGGTGGCTTCACAGACCTGACATGCGCCGCTAGTATCCGGCATCCGAAAAGGGGGGTAACCCCGATTCTGTAAGAACCGATTGGAAGCAGCTCGTGAATGCTCATGCTGCCAAGCCGGAAATGTTCCCGGCACTGGTTCTCAACGCCGACTTCCGGCCCCTGAGCTACTATCCTTTGTCGCTCTGGAGCTGGCAGGAGTCGGTGAAGGCCGTATTTTTGGATCGCGTCAACATCGTCTCCGAATACGACCGCTACGTCAGAAGCCCCACCTTCGAGATCAAGCTGCCGAGCGTCGTCTCGCTCAAAACCTATGTGAAACCGGCACTTTATCCGGCCTTCACGCGGTTCAACGTGTTCCTGCGCGATCGCTTCAGCTGCCAATACTGCGGCACGCCGCGAGGACCTGACGTTCGATCATCTCATTCCGCGCTCGCGCGGCGGTCAGACCCGCTGGGACAACGTCACGACCGCCTGCGCCCCGTGCAATTTGCGCAAGGGCGGCGCCATGCCCTGGGATGTTGGCATGCGTCCCTATCAGTCGCCCTATCGGCCGACCGTATTCGAGCTGCATCGCAACGGCCGGCTGTTCCCGCCCAACTACCTGCACGAGAGCTGGCTCGACTATCTCTATTGGGATACCGAACTCGAGCCGTAGTCTCCGCCCAGCTCGACGAAAACCAGCGCGCCCGCAAAATCCCTCTACGTCATGGCCGCCGTCATCGCGGAGCGATGCTCCGCATCGACGAGGCGGCCATGACGCGACTGATTTCGCAGTCGGCTTATCTCCACCATCACGTCCAAACAAAAAAGCCCCGGCTTTCACCGGGGCAAGGGATCGGAATGTCCAGACCATGATCGCTTCGGACCCTAGCCGCTCCGATCGTAGCGCCTTTTATCAGGCGCGGAGTGAATCGGCAGCGCGGGAATGTCCGAAGCGTGAATCATAGGTCTCATCAGAAACCTGGAGCGTGATCGCGCTTCAATCAAATACCGATCACGCTCTAGAATCCGCCACCCGGATCTCAAGTCGCAGAACCTGAGATCCGGGACAGCGGGCGAGTAAATCGTTTGGCTCAGGCCGCGCGGCGCTCAGGGCTGGCGCACAGCATGTGAGCGATTGCCTCAACAGCCTTGACCCAGTCCGCACCGGCGACGCCGTCGCGCACGCCGAAGGCGCGCATTGCGTCCGCTGGCGTTCCGCCGTCGCGGAAGAAGCGCGCGCAGGACTGCCGCGCGATGCCGGTCGCCTGATTCCACTGGATGGGATTGATGTGCTCGGTGCTCATGGGTCTACTCCGATAATTCACGTCTACTCGGCAGTTAAAGGCAAGCACACTCAGCGCATGATACCACTACGCGCGACCTGTCCATGTGGCACCTGGTGTGACTTTCGTCCCGGCACTGAGGTGCTTGCCAACTCGTTGAAGACGTCTCCGCCTTCGAATTTCGCTGTCTGCGCCTGGCCGCTGAACGGCCCGGCTGTTTCGTCTTGTTTGCAACGGCCCTGCGTCTCGCTAGCCGTCGCTCCGATCATCGTCGTGCGTGTCCGCTGCCTTGCTTGCCGAGGCCAGAAGCTGGCCCACCACATCATGCAGCGAGCGCCACGCGCTCTCTTCGTACTCCATGCCACTCCTCACAAACGCAACTCACCAACCAACTCAGCCGTCCACGCGAGCGCAACGCCGCCGAGGCACCGCGCTTTGTCTCCATCGCCTCGCTCGAACGAGCGTGGCCGTGTTTAGAAACCCCTGAGCTTCACACCCTTCGACTGCGCGAGCCGCTCGTTGATACGCCCGAACATGTCCAGCCGGGCGGCTCGCCTAAGTCGCATGAACGCGCGTTTCAGCGCGTATTTGGGGGAGAACTCGAGCCGGGGGGATCGGCCGTACACGAACGCAACAGAACGCAACTCACGCGTACGCAGTACTGAGGAATTCTGAACGCTACTGACGCAACCAACGCTACGCTTACTCGGCATTTCCAGCGGACGGGGTTCCGCCAGGAACTGTTGTGCTGTCAAACCCTGGGCCTTGGATTGGCCCCTACGCACACTGTTCGAAAGGGTTACGCTGACCGCTGAGGGTGCACGACTGAAACCGCTAACTCCGGCCTTCACTGCCCCCTCCTACGCAACACACGCAACGCTACTCAACGCTTACTCAAACCGCGGTACGCTGTACTGGCTTCGAAACCTGTTCTTGGCCGCCGCGGTTCCGTTTGTGTTCCGCGAATGCTGTGAATAAGCCGTGACACTATGGCCACGCGAGGGCGCAATCTTGTCGGGTCCGCGAATTGTTGATTGACTCACGTTCCGAACACAGCACTGCGAGCACGCAAGCGCTTCACGCTGCTAGCTTTTCGCCGCGCATCTGAAGGCTGTTGAAAACTAAACGCTGCGCGATCGCGCGCCTAGGTGCGCGTCGAAAGCGCGAGAATACCGGCACGAAGCGCGCCTGCGAACGCGAAGAATCGACGCCACGACGTTCCATCCTGCGAACGAAAGGCCCAGCGAATCGCCATGCGGCCTCGTCACAGCGCACGACAACGGCCTGCTCCGCCGCCTTGAGCAGATCCGTGGCGTTCGTCGGCAGAGCCTGCACCGTTCCGCACGTGTCCGGCCCGGGCCAGAACTTCCATTCGACGCCGGAGTGATAGACGCCGAGCCCCGCATTGGCGAGGAAGCCCAGCGCCACGATGAAAAACAGCAGCGCTGCCACGCGCGGCATCTCCGACGTCAGCGCCATGGCCAGAAACAAGAGCGGGATGCCGGCGTAGTAGGCGTAGCGCTGCATCAGGCACAGCGGGCATGGCGCATAGCCGCCGATGTGCTCGAACGCCAGCGCTCCGAGAATGACGGCCGACGGCGAGAAACAGCGTCAAGCCGCCGGCGCGATAGGCTCCAGTCTTCTCGGCGCTGACGTACGACAGCATGCAGGAACTCCTAGAACACGTACCTGATGGCCACAAACCCGCCGACGAGAACAACGACGAACACCGTCGTGACCAGCGTCAGCCGCTTCTCGATGAAATCGCGGATCGGCTCGCCGAAGAAATAGAGCAGCCCTGCAACGAGATAGAAGCGCATGGCCCGCGCGACAACGCTCGCGAGCATGAATTCCAGGAACGGCATGTGCGTCACGCCGGCCGTGATGGTGAGCACCTTGTAAGGAAAGGGCGTCCAGCCCTTGAGGATGAGGATCCACACGCCCCACTCGTTGAACCAGGACGTGAAATGCTCGAAGCCCTCGGCCTTGCCGTAGAACTTCAGGATCGGCAAGCCGATCGCCTCGAAGAAGAAATAGCCGATGGCGTACCCGAACGCGCCGCCGATGACCGAGCCGATGGTCGCGACAGTCGCATACCACCAGGCCTTGAGCCGGTTCGCGATCACCATCGGAATGAGCATCACGTCCGGCGGGATCGGGAAGAACGAGCTTTCGATGAACGAAACCCAGAACAGCGCCATGGGCGCACGCTCGTGGCGCGCCTGCTCCATCATCCAGTCGTAGATCCGTTTCATGCGAGCGAGTCCCCCACCGTCCCTTGGGCCGAAGCGTCATTAGTGCGGACGCAGCATATTGTCTATCACGCCTATGACGGCCTTGAGATCTCGAAGCCTTGCGAAAGCCTAAGAACGAGCTCGTTAAGGATGAACCGCCCACGCCCCGTGGCACGCAGGCGGCTAGTGGGCTTCCGCGGAGGTAAGGATGCCGGCGCGAGGCCCGGGCCGAGACACGCTCGGATCTCGTCCAATCCGGCCACGTCCCGCTCGCTTGCGGGCATGCGCTCGATGAACCCGCCCGCTTCGAGCGCATCGATAGCCGCCGCCGAGGGCCTGACGCCGCCGACTGCTTCGAGCCGCTCGAGATCCAGGCCTTCGCTGAGCCTCAACCCCATCAGCAGCATCTCGTCGGCCGCCTCGTGATCCGTGAGAGCTTCCATGCTGGCGAAGCCATGGCCCCGCTGCTCCACGCTCGCCACCCATGCTTCCGGCGACTTCTCGGTGCTGGTCGCAAATCGTCTGCGCCGTTGCTGATCAGGCGCCCGTGCGCGCCAGGGCCGACACCCGCGTACTCGCCATAGCGCCAGTACAGAAGATTGTGCCGGCTCTCTTCGCCCGGCCGCGCGTGATTTGAAACTTCGTACGCCGCCAGTCCGCGCGCCTCGCATGAGCTCTTGCGTCACCTCGTAGAGATCGCTCGCCGCTTCCGCCTCCGGAATGACGAGCTTGCCGCGGCGATGCAGTTCGAAGAACGGCGTGTCCGGCTCGATGGTGAGCTGATAGAGCGATAAGTGGTCTCCAGAGAGGCTCATCGCTTCTTGCAGCTCTTCTCGCCATTCCGCCACCGTCTGGCCGGGCCTGGCGTAGATGAGATCGAACGAGAAGCGCTCGAATGTGCGCGCCGCGATGGCGATCGCAGCTTTAGCTTCCTCGACGGAGTGGATGCGCCCGAGCCGCTTGAGGTCACCGTCGCGAAACGATTGCACGCCGATCGACACGCGATTGACGCCCGCGTCGCGATAACCCTGGAAACGCTCAGCTTCCACGCTGCCGGGATTGGCTTCGAGCGTGACCTCGGCCTTCGGATCGATGCTCCAGTGGCTCGCGATATGATCGAGGATCGCACCGACCGTGCTGGCCTGCATGAGCGAGGGCGTGCCGCCGCCAAAGAAGATCGACGACACCGTGCGCGGTCCCGTCAGGCTCGCGATATGATCCAGCTCGCGCTTGTAGGCCGCGAGAAAGCGCGGCTCGTCCCAGCCTCCGAAGCGCACATGACTGTTGAAGTCGCAGTAGGGGCATTTCTGGGCGCAGAACGGCCAGTGGATGTAGACGCCGAAACCTGGTTCACGCTCGTTCAACGCATCGCTTTCTATTTGTGCTCGCTCGCCGCAACGAGCGCTCGCGCCAGCGTCCGCCATCTTGGCTCGTCCGCCAGCGTATTCGATGACAGCCACGCTTCAAGCGCTGCGAGGAACTTCGGCAGATCCCTGTTCTGCCACTCGCGGCCATGCTGGGAGAAGTCCCGGCGCAGGTTGGCAATGAATTGAACAAGCTCCACCTGCGTGGATAGGCTACGCGCGGCCGCAGTCAGCGCTTCGACATCGCGGCCGGATTTTGTGACCGGCTTTGCTGTCGCTTCCATGAGGCAATCGCGCTTGAAGGCCTCGAAGGCTCGCGTCCGGTGTGAGATGGCGTATTTCGCAGCCGGCTCCATTTCGCCGAACGTGAGCGTCTCGCCGTCGGCGACGAACATCGGATCGTAGCCGAAGCCGTTACCGCCGCGCGGCGGCCAGACGAGCGTACCGAACACGCGTCCCTCGAACATGCGGCACTCGCCCGACGGCCACGCGAGGCACAGCACCGAGATGAAATTGGCCCGCGGCCCGGCGCCATCTGCGCTGCCGTTCCACGCTCCGCGTTCGGCCAGCGCGTCGTGCAGGCGCCGCATGGCCAAACCAAAGTCCTTCGTCGGACCTGCCCAGCGCGCCGAATAGATTCCAGGTGCTCCGTCGAGAGCCTTCACTTCGAGCCCGGAGTCGTCGGCGAGCGCCGGAAGCCCTGAGCCCTGCGCCGCGGCAAAAGCCTTGAGCCGCGCGTTGCCTTCGAATGAGGGCTCGGTTTCTTCGGGCTCGGAAAGGCCAAGGTCGCCGGCCGAAATGGCATCGAACCCATAAGGCGCGATCAGCTCCCGGATCTCCCACACCTTGCCGGGGTTGTGGCTCGCCACCACGAGCTTCGTGCCGGGCGTCAGACGCGTCATGGAGAAAGACCCCAGATTTTCGGCTCCGCGAACTCGAGGCAATTGCCGGCCGGATCGCGAAAATAGATCGAGCGGCCGCCGGCGGGCCATTCGAAATCGGCCTCGATGGCGACGCCTTGCGCCGCGAGGCGGGCCTTCCACCCGTCGATCTCATGAGCCGTCGCGGCGAAGCACACGTGACCTTCCCCGCTCGCGCCATGCGGAGGCACCGGCAGTGCATTGGCCGGAGGCGCAACGCGCGTCGCGTCGGGATTGAAGATCAGCAGCATCTGGTCCTTGAGACGATAGAAAACGTGCCGGCCCGGTGCCTTGCCGAACGGCTCGAGTTCGAGAACCTGCGCGTAGAAGGCCTCGATCGCATCGAGGTCCTTCGCGTACAGCACGGTCTCCAGAACTGCCGTCGGCGTCATGATCTTATGGGCAGAGGCAGGGGGCAAATATTGACCCTACCTGCTGCCTCCCTAAGCAACCGTCAGCTTCTGCAATTGCACCAGCTCGCCGATGCCCTTCTTGGCGAGCACCATGAGCTGGTCGAAGCTCTCCTGGCTGAAGGCTGTGGTCTCGGCCGTTCCTTGAACCTCGACGATGCCGCCGGCCCCGGTCATGACGAAGTTGGAATCCGCGTCCGCCGTTGAATCTTCGGCGTAGTCGAGATCGAGAACCGGCGTGCCCTTGTAAAGCCCGCACGAGACGGCGGCGATGTGGTCGCGCAGGACGCCGTCCTTCACCATGTCGCGCATCTTCATCCACTGGATGCAGTCGTAAAGCGCCACCCACGCACCGGTGATGGCAGCCGTTCGCGTGCCGCCGTCGGCCTGGATCACGTCGCAGTCGATCGAGATCTGCCGCTCACCGAGCTTTGGCAGATCCACGACCGCGCGCAGGGCCCGCCCGATGAGACGCTGGATCTCCTGCGTCCGGCCCGAAGGATGTCCGGCAGAAGCCTCGCGCCGGGTCCGATCGTTCGTGGCGCGTGGCAGCATGCCGTACTCGGCCGTCACCCAGCCGCGCCCTTGCCCCTTGAGCCACGGCGGAATGCGCTCTTCGAGGCTCGCAGTGCACAGCACATGCGTATTGCCGAATTTGATAAAGCACGAGCCTTCCGCATGCATGGACACCGCGCGCTCTAGGGAGACGCGGCGCAGCTCGTCGGGCTGGCGTTTTGAAGGGCGGATGCTGGACATTATATAGTTATCGGGTTTCTGTGGCTTGCAGGGAATGTCCGGCATGGGCCGGAAGGAAAGTTCGGCGCGACCCTAAGGGAGGGCCAGCCCGTGATCAACCGATATCCCATTGCGCCGATTGACGAGACCTTGTGGCGTTCCCTAGAGTCCTGAACCTGCGCGGATTTGATGCGGGGGGCACCCCCTCCCGGGCCTCGAACCTGAGGCATCGACCACATAGAGGGCAGAAGTGAAGATGTCGGAGCCCATCTCAGAGATCACCCGCCTGAGTGAACGGTCGCGCGCCATCCTGCGCCACATCGTCGATAGCTACCTGGCCACAGGCGAGCCGGTCGGCTCTCGTAACCTCTCGCGCGTTCTGCCCATGGCCTTGTCCCCGGCTTCGATCCGCAATGTCATGTCGGACCTCGAGCACGCCGGGCTGATCTACGCCCCGCATACCTCCGCGGGACGCCTTCCTACGCAATCGGGTCTCAGGCTGTTCGTCGACGGCCTGCTCGAGGTCGGCAACATCGCCGACGAGGAGCGCCGCCAGATCGAAGCGCAGATCGCGATCCGGCGCTCGAAATCCCTCGATCAGGTTCTCGCCGAGGCCGGCGAGCTGATGTCGGGGCTCTCGCATTGTGCCGGCGTAGTGCTGGCGGAAAAGCAGGTCTCGCGGCTGAAGCACATCGAGTTCGTCGCCATCGAGCCGACGAAAGCGCTCGTCGTGCTCGTCGGCGAGGATCAGAACGTCGAGAACCGCATCATCGATATTCCGGCCGGCCTCCCGCCGTCGGCGCTGACGGAAGCCGCCAACTATCTCAATGCCCACATTCGCGGTCTCACAATTCCCGAAGCGCGCGCGGCAGTCGAAGCCGAGCTCGGCACGGCGCGCGCCGAGCTCGATCAGCTGACGCAGAAGGTCATCACGGCCGGGCTCGCCGAATGGTCGGGCGCCATCGCCGACAGGAAAAGCCTTATCGTTCGCGGCCAGGCCAATCTCTTGAAGGATTTGAGCGCTGTCGAGGATCTCGAGCGTATCCGCCAATTGTTCGACGATCTCGAGACCAAACGCGACCTTGTGCAGATTCTGGGCCTCGCCGAAAAGGGCGATGGCGTACGCATTTTCATCGGGTCGGAGAACAAGCTGTTCTCGTTGTCCGGCTCGTCGCTCGTCGTGGCCCCGTTCCACGACAGCGAGCAGAAGATTGTCGGCGTTCTCGGCGTTATCGGACCGACACGCATCAATTATGCGCGCATTATTCCCATGGTTGATTACACGGCGAAGCTGGTGAGCCGCCTGCTGACTTGATTTTTCCTGTGCCCCGGATGATATCGGGCCACGAAACTGGCGCTTCTCGATGTTGAGGTGCCGCCTTGGGGCCGGAGTGCCCCCGGCTTCCAGTTACGTCCGACACACTGCGGAGATCCAATGGCCGACGAGACCAACCGTCCGAACGCGAATACGACGCCGCCCGGCGCGCCCGAGCCCGAGGTGAAGCCCGCCGAGGCCGCACCCGACGAAACCACGCCGGCCCTCGATCCGGCGAAGCTCGCCGCCGAGGTCGAAACATTGCATGGACAGATCGCCGATCTCACAGACCGGCTGCTGCGTGCCCATGCCGACATCGACAATCTGAGAAAGCGGCTCGAGCGCGAGAAAGAGGAAACGGCCAAGTACGCCATCACGCGCTTTGCGCGCGAGGTCGTGACGGTGGCCGACAACTTCGAGCGCGCCGTCCAGGCCGTGCCCGCCGGTGCCGCCGAGAAGGACGCTGCCTTGAAGGCCCTGGTCGAGGGCGTCAACATGACCGAGCGCGAATTCGTCAACGTGCTCGAGCGTAACGGCGTACGCCGCGTCGTCCCCAAGGGCGAAGCCTTCAACCCGCATCAGCATCAGGCCATGATGGAGTTGCAGAACCCCGAGGTCGCCCCCGGCACCATCCTCGAGGTGTTCCAGCCCGGCTACCTGATCGACGAGCGCGTCCTGCGTCCGGCCATGGTCGTCGTCGCCAAGGGCGGTCAGAAGCCGACCAAGGCTGATTCGGATGCAGCCGGCTTCCCCATGCCTCGGACGATGCTTCCCCAAGGCGGCAACGACGAGTAACCGCATTCTGGCCCGGGAAGTGGTTCGAGTTGACACGGCCACCCAAAGCCGCGAATGCTTGCAGACCCAGCCGTGATGGGTAAAGCGGGTAAACGAAGCAGCTAGCGCGCAGAAAAGCTCGCCAGTTGCCGGCCTTTAAGAGGTCAGAAACCATCTCGCGGCATGAGGGCGTCCGGATCTTAGCTAAGAACGCGGCTCAAAGCCTTGCGGCGAGCCGTGAGCAATGTTTAAGGACACGGTCCCAAAATTGAACCGAGACAGATGCGTCGCTCCCGTTGCACGGGAAAAAGGCTAACCTATATAAACGCGCATCAACAAAGTGTTCTCCTGGGGACCGTATCCATGCCTCATGACTGAGGCACACGGACAACCGGACGCCGACCATTCGTGGGTCCGGACGGTCTGCCGCAACGAAGAGGAATTTCGGAGACATGGCTAAAGTAATCGGTATCGACCTCGGCACCACCAACTCGTGCGTCGCGGTCATGGAAGGCGGAAAGCCTCGCGTTCTCGAGAACGCCGAAGGCGTGAACACCACGCCCTCGATCGTCGCGTTCGCCGATGACGGCGAGCGCCTGGTCGGTCTCCCGGCCAAGCGTCAGGGTGTCACCAATCCGACCAACACGCTCTTCGCCATCAAGCGCCTCATCGGCCGCCGGTACGAAGACCCCATGGTCGAGAAGGACAAGAAGCTCGTCCCCTACAAGATCGTGAAAGGCCCGACCGGCGACGCCTGGGTCGAGGCCGACGGCAAGCAATATTCGCCGCAGCAGATCTCGGCCTTCATCCTGCAGAAGATGAAAGAGACCGCCGAGGCCAAGCTCGGCGAGCCCGTCACGCAGGCCGTCATCACCGTTCCGGCCTACTTCAACGACGCCCAGCGTCAGGCCACCAAGGATGCCGGCAAGATCGCCGGGCTCGAGGTGCTGCGCATCATCAACGAGCCGACCGCGGCCGCTCTCGCTTACGGCCTCGACAAGAAGAAGGACGCGCAAGCACCATCGCCGTCTACGACCTTGGCGGCGGCACGTTCGATATCTCGATCCTCGAGATCGGCGACGGCGTGTTCGAGGTGAAGTCCACCAACGGCGACACGTTCCTCGGCGGTGAAGACTTCGACATGAAGCTCGTCAGCTATCTGGCCGATGAGTTCAAGAAGGAGCAGGGCATCGATCTTCGGAACGACAAGCTCGCTCTGCAGCGCCTCAAGGAAGCAGCCGAGAAGGCCAAGATCGAGCTGTCCTCGTCCGCTCAGACCGAGATCAACCTGCCGTTCATCACGGCCGATCAGTCCGGCCCCAAGCATCTCACCATGAAGCTCACGCGCGCCAAGCTCGAGAGCCTCGTCGACGATCTCATCCTGAAGACGCGCGGTCCCTGCGAGCAGGCGATCAAGGACGCCGGCCTCAAGGCGGCCGAGATCGACGAGGTCGTCCTCGTCGGCGGCATGACGCGCATGCCCAAGGTGCAGCAGGTCGTCAAGGAGCTGTTCGGCAAGGAGCCCCACAAGGGCGTGAACCCGGATGAGGTGGTCGCCGTCGGCGCCGCCATCCAGGGTGGCGTCTTGAAGGGCGAGGTGAAGGACGTTCTGCTTCTCGACGTGACCCCGCTGTCGCTCGGCATCGAGACGCTGGGCGGCGTGTTCACGCGCCTGATCGAGCGCAACACGACCATCCCGACCAAGAAGAGCCAGGTGTTCTCGACCGCCGAGGACGGCCAGAACGCGGTCACCATCCGCGTCAGCCAGGGCGAGCGCGAGATGGCAGCCGACAACAAGCTTCTGGGTCAGTTCGATCTCGTCGGCATTCCGCCGGCTCCGCGCGGCGTGCCGCAGGTCGAGGTCACGTTCGACATCGACGCCAACGGCATCGTGCACGTGTCGGCCAAGGACAAGGCCACGGGCAAGGAGCAGTCTGATCCGCATCCAGGCTTCGGGCGGTCTGTCCGACTCCGAGATCGAGCGGATGGTCAAGGACGCCGAGGCTCACGCCGCCGACGACAAGAAGAAGCGCGAGCTGGTCGAGGCCAAGAACCAGGCCGAAGCTCTCGTCCATTCGGCACCGAGAAGCAGCTTACCGAAAACGCCTCGAACCCGGCTGTCGCCGCGGTCAAGGACGACATCGAGAAGGCGATCGAAGCTGCCAAGGAGGCTTTGGCCTCCGACGACGCCGACCGCATCAAGTCCAGACGATGCCGCTCGGCCCAGGTCGCCATGAAGATCGGCGAGGCCGTCTATGGGGCCAAGGGCCGGCTGGCGGGGTTCTGACGGCGAGCAGCGAAGGCAAGTCGGACGGCGACGACACGTCGTCGATGCCGACTTCGAAGAGGTCAAGGACGACAAGAAGAAGGCTGGCTAATCGACCATTGCTCGGCGCCCGTTGGCGCCGCTGCGACTCTTGAGCTCGAGGTTGTCGGCCCGGCAGCGTCAAAATGGCTGCTTACGGGCCGACGCCCTTCCGAACCCTAAGATCGCCGGCATCAGTCTTTGCGGCTTGTCGCGTCAATCCCTTCCGTTCCAACGCCTTTCGGGGTTCACGTCGTGGTTGTTCCGCGGAAGCCGACGGCGAGGTGTCCGCCGATAAAGGGCGGTGCGGTGAAGCGAGGCTTGTTCATTTCACCAAAGATTGCCACTTTGCCCCCGGCGCTGTTCTTCCGAGTGCGGCGCATCTGGGGTCTGCCTTGCGGGTCGAGCAGATTGACGGGGCGTGGGGATATCCTTTTTCGGCCGGAATGTTGACCGCTTGCCGGTCGGAAGGCCTTTTACCGCGGAAGCGGCCACCGATGAGTGAAACGAGAGCTTCTATGGCCAAGCGCGACTACTACGAAATTCTGGGTGTGCACGCGCACTGCGACTGAGCAGGATCTCAAGATCGCCTTCCGCAAGATCGCCAAGGAATGCCATCCCGACCGCAATCCCGGCGACAAGGCCGCGGAGCAGAACTTCAAGGAGCTGAACGAAGCCTATGAGGCTCTGAAGGACCCGCAGAAGCGCGCGGCCTATGACAAGTTCGGCCATGCTGCCTTCGATCAAGGCATGGGGCGCCGTCCCGGCGGTGGCTTCGGTCCCGACTTCGCGTCCTCCATGTCCGACATTTTCGACGATCTGTTCGGCGAGTTCATGGGCGGACGCCGCGGCGGCGGCGGCGGCAGCGCTCCCGCTCCTGCGCGCGAGCGCGGCGCCGATCTGCGCTACAATATGGAAATCACGCTCAACGAGGCCTTCGCCGGCAAAGCCGCGGAGATCCGCGTGCCCGACGAGCGTCGCCTGTGAAACGTGCACCGGCACCGGCGCCAAGTCCGGCACCAAGCCTACGCAGTGCCCCACCTGCGGCGGCGCAGGGCAAGGTGCGCGCGAGCCAGGGCTTCTTCACCATCGAGCGCACCTGTCCCGCCTGCCAGGGCCGTGGCGAAGTCATCGACGATCCCTGCCCCGCCTGCTCGGGCGCGGGCCGCGTCACCAAGGAGCGCACGCTTTCAATCAATATCCCGGCCGGCGTCGAGGACGGCACCAAGATCCGCCTCGTCGGTGACGGCGAGGCCGGCCTGCGCGGCGGCCCGCCGGGCGATCTCTATATTTTCCTGTCCTCAAGCCGCACGCCTTCTTCCAGCGCGACGGCGCCGACATCTTCTGCAAGGTGCCGATCGCCATGACGTCGGCGGCCCTCGGCGGCCAGATCGAGGTGCCGGCTCTCGACGGCTCGGCGACGCGCGTCAAAATCCCCGAGGGCACGGAATCCGGCAAGCAGTTCCGCCTCAAGGGCAAGGGCATGCCGGTGCTGCGCTCGAAGGTCGTGGGCGACATGTACATCCAGGTCGATGTCGAGACGCCCAAGAGCCTGACCCGCCGGCAGCGCGAGCTCCTGGAGGAGTTCGAGCGCGAGAGCCACAAGGAGACGAGCCCCGAGAGCTCCGGCTTCTTCGCCCGCGTGAAGGAGTTCTTCGAAGGCAAGAGCAGCTGAGGTTCAATTCCGCTCATGACCAGCTCGGCCAAGCTATTGTTTTTTGCCGGCAGCGCCCGGGAAGGCTCCTATAACAAGCGCTTGGCGCGGCTCGGCGCCGAGATCGCCGAGGTGAACGGCATCCCCTCCACGTTCGCCGATCTCGGCGACTATCCGATGCCGCTCTACGACGCCGATATTCAAGCCATCGACGGCATTCCGGAGAACGCGCGCAAGCTCGAGGCGCTGTTCAAAATCCATTCCGGGATTCTCATCGCCTGCCCCGAATACAATGCGTCCATCACCCCCCTGTTGAAGAACACGCTCGACTGGATCAGCCGCATCAAGTACGAGGGCGAGGAGCCGCTCGCCGTGTTCAAGACACGCGTGTTCGCGCTCGGGTCCGCCTCCAACGGCGGCATGGGCGGCTTGCGCGGCCTGAATACGGTGCGCACAGTCCTCGAGCTCGGCCTTGGCGCCCTTGTGCTTCCTGACCAGTTCGCCGTGCCGAAGGTGGCCGACGCCTTGGACGAGCACGGGCATCTGAAGAACAAGGACAGCCAGGAACAATTCAAAAAACTGATCCAGTAAGCTTGCCCGCGCCGCCCATGTGCTGCATGGGTAGCTCGCGCTTCTAGCCGCGCACCGATAAGAAAAAGCTCAAAATCTGCGCTGAGAGAACTGCGATCATGAGCCACCCCAGCCGCGAGAGACCATCTCATCGTCGCGCTCGATGTTCCCGTCCTCGACGAAGCCTATCGGCTCGTCAGTCGTGCTCGGCGAGTACGGTGTCGTATCTACAAGGTCGGGCTCGAGCTTCTGTTCGCCGGCGGTCTCGACCTCGCGCGCGATCTGCGACGCCAGGGCAAGAGCGTTTTCCTCGACATGAAGCTGCTCGACATCGGCAATACGGTCGAGCGCGCCGTTGCCAACGCCAGCGAGCTCGGCGTCAATATGCTGACCGTCCATGGGCACGATCTGAAAACGCTGAGAGCGGCCGTTAGCGGACGCGGCTCGACCAGCCTGAAGCTGCTGGCCGTGACCGTGATGACCAACCTGACCGCCGACGATCTGAAGCAGCAGGGCTCGAACCTCTCGCCCGCCGATCTCGTGCTGCATCGCGCTCGCCTCGCCTATGAATCGGGCTTCGACGGCGTCATCGCCTCCGGCCAGGAAGCAGCAAACATCCGCGCCGCGACCGGACCTGGCTTCCTTATCGTGACGCCCGGCATTCGTCTTCCGGGCAGCTCCACCGATGATCAGGAGCGCGTCATGACGCCGGACCACGCCATCGCTGCGGGAGCCGACCATATCGTGGTCGGACGGCCGATCACGCAGGCCGACGATCCGAAAACCGCAGCCGAAATCCTTCCTGCACCACATCCGCGAAACTCTGCGCGGACGCGGATCCCGCCTCACCCATTGACGACAATCACTGACGAAAGGTCTGACCACATGCCGAAGGGATATGTCATTGCGCACGCCGTCGTGACGGACGCGGAAAAATGGGGGCAGTACGTCGCCAAGTCGAAGGTCGCTCTCGACAAGTTCGAAGGCAAACCCATCGTGCGCGGCGGCAAGTGCGAGATCGTCGAGGGCAGCAACGGAACCCAGCGCAACGTCGTGCTCGAGTTTCCGAGCTACGAGCACGCGCTCGGATACGCCAAAAGCCCCGAATATGCCGAGGCCAAGGCCCTGCGCCAGGGCGCGGGCACCATCGACATCACCATTGTGGAAGGCGTGTGAGCCCCGTTAACCCAAAGGAAACGACCGCATGGCACGCTTCGCGTTCGGAGGCGTAATGCGCAATTTCCTGTATAGTCTCGAGGATTACTTCGAAGCTCTGGCCGAAGAGCACGCAGGGCGGTTCATGCGCCGTCCCGCTCAGCTCATGAGCTTCACGTGCGCAATCCTGGGCGACGCCATCGGCGCCTGCGTGGATCGCGCCAGCCTCTTCCCCTCGCACCGCTGAGCCTATAAGCGGTAGATGGGCCGCCATGCCGGCGGGCTGCACCGCTGCTCGGCCCGCGAACTCTCGAGATCTGGACTCCCATGCCGCACTTTCCAGCGAGCGACGGCCGCAAGCCGTGGCGCGCAACAATCCTGACGCTGTTTCCGGAGATGTTTCCCGGCCCGCTCGGCTTGTCGCTCGCCGGACAGGCGCTCGCCGCCGCGATCTGGTCTCTCGACACGATCCAGATTCGCGACTTCGGCTTGGGTCGTCACCGCGCCGTTGACGACACGCCCGCTGGCGGCGGCGCCGGCATGGTGATGCGCGCCGATGTGCTGGGCGCCGCCATCGATCATGCGCGCTCGCTGACCCCAGGCCTGCCGCTGATCTACATGACCCCGCGCGGCGAGCGGCTCTCGCAGTCTCTCGCCCATGAGCTCGCCGAAGGACCAGGCGTCATGGTGCTGGCCGGCCGATTCGAAGGCATCGACGAGCGCGTGATCCAGGGCCGCGACATGCGCGAGATCTCGATCGGCGACTATGTGCTTTCGGGCGGAGAGCTTGCCGCACAGGTGCTGATCGACGCCTGCGTGCGGCTGCTGCCCGGAGTGATCGGAGCCGATGAAAGCCTCGCGAGCGAGAGCTTCGAGAACGGGTATCTCGAATATCCCCACTACACCAAGCCGCGCGACTGGGAAGGCCGCCCGATACCGGAAATTCTGCTGTCTGGGGATCACAAGAAGATAGCAGCGTGGCGAGAGGCCGAGGCCCTTCGGCTCACGCACGCACGGCGGCCCGACTTGATATCCGCCAGAAAGAAGCCCTGACCAAGCTGCGGGCGGTCAGGCTAGCCACACCAGGATCAGCGTCACGGCAAGCACGGCCAGCTGGTAGGCCGGCATGACGATCACGATCAGCCCAGCGAGGCTTTCCTCGCGGCCCGAACCGAACACGACATCCCAAAAACCAAACAGGCCGAGACCCAGAGCCAGGCCCAGTCCGGCTGTCAGCACCATCGCCGCCCGCGCGCTTTTGACGAGACGTTTGCCGACCCAGTAGGCGAGTGGCATAAGCCCGCCGGCCCAAAGCGCGATGGGCAGAAGCTGCCTCGGAAGATAGCCGTCGCTGAAATGAATAAGTTCCGCCAGCGCTACGATCGACCCCGCGATGGCGAAGAGGCGGGCCGGCGTAAGATTGAACATCAAGTCTCCAGGCGAACGGTGCTCAAGCCCTGGCGCGAGGATAAAACTCTCCCGCGCAGCTCGACCGGCTTGAGTTCAAGCGGGCCCCAACCCCTTTAGGTGGCCCGCTTCACCAGCGCTGTTCCCTGAGCGACAGATGCCGCGTCAGATCATCTTGATGCTGAATTGCTTACGCTTGTTCTCGTGCACGAGGACGACCTCGTAGCCCTGCGAGACCTGGCTTGCGAGGAAGAACAACACACGCAACGCGTGGCGGATGACATCGACCGTAGAGCGCACGCCGAGCATGGACTTCATCTGCTCGATCTTCTCACAATCGGTCTGGTCGATCTCGATATCCAGGCGGCGGAATACGCCTACTCGGCTTGGCCGGCCCGGTCTGCGGGCCCGCTCCACCTGTGTTTCGGCGGACGGCGCATCGGCACCCGGCTGCGTCATCGTTAAGCTGACCTGCGACTCGCTCGCCGTATTCGGAGTATTGAGGTGATAACCCATTTTTCAGCTCCTCAAATTCTGGCTCGGGGCCCTTCTCCCGCGCCTATTCTCAAATGTTAAAATAAGCTCAGCGAGTATGAGCTGAGCGTAGAACCACGCATGCCGACGTCGACATCGGGTGGCAGGGATTTGCAGGAACGGCGCTTACGAAAAGTCGGTGCCGATCGAGCAAACCTCGACGCAACGAAACCGAATTCGACCAATGCGAGCCCGACGCGACTGGAAAAGAGCTTGAGGCTGCTCGCGATGAATTGTTGAAAACAAGGAACATTATACGATCACGATTAAGACGATTAGATTACGCCAAATCGGCGCGGACTATCAAAATAACGAATTGATAGAAACTACATATCAGGCAATAGGCAATCTAGATCATTGCGCATGGTATACGCAATTAAGATAGTAATTATACACGCCAAAACTGTAAAAGGCAAGGAGTTACAATCTTTCCACAACCTGAGCTGGATGCATAGCCAATCTTTCGCACAGCCCGGGTAGCCCCGCGTCTCCGCAACGCTGGCCTATCGACACCGCCCGCCTTTTCCGCTATGACGCGCCCACAAATTCCCCAAAGAGGGTTGCCCTCGAGCGAGGACGCTTGGCGTGAATACGCCGGGACGCCGCTTCGCTCTAGTAAACATTGGGCCGCACGAGCGCTGCCCGCCAAGCCTGAAAAGGGCGGCGGCTTCGCTCCTCTGCATTGATGTACAAAGAAAAAGGAACGAACATGAACATCATTCAGGAGATCGAGCGCGAGCAGATGAATGCCGTGCTCCAGAAGCGCGGGATTCCCGAGTTCTCTCCCGGCGACACCGTCAAGGTTATGGTCAAGGTCATCGAGGGCGAAGGCAAGACCCAGTCGGTCCGCCTGCAGGCCTACGAAGGCGTCGTGATTGCCCGCTCCGGCGGTGGCATCAACGAGAGCTTCACGGTCCGCAAGATCTCTTACGGCGAAGGCGTCGAGCGCGTTTTCCCCATCTATTCGCCCTACATCGCCGAGATCGAGGTTCTGCGCCGCGGCAAGGTTCGCCGCGCCAAGCTTTACTATCTCCGCGGCCGTCGCGGCAAAGCTGCCCGCATTTTCGAGCGCACGGACGTTCGTGCTCGCCGCCTCAACGCTCAGTGGAAGGGCTTCAAGAAGCCCAAGGGCGAGCCGGATGATCTGACCCGCATCAAGGGCATCGATGTCGATCTCCAGACCCGCCTGAAGCAGCTCAACTGCTACAAGTACGAGCAGATCGCCAACTTGTCCGACGAGGACATCTCCAACATCGACGAGACCCTGAAGCTCGATGGTCGCATCGAGCGCGACAACTGGCTCAAGCAGGCTCAGGATTTGGTTGCCGAGGCCGCCGCCGCAGAGGTTCCTGCCGAAGCTTAAGCTGGCTGATCCGGAACCGAGAGGGACCGGTCGAAGAACACGCAAACGGCGGCGCCTTCTGGCAGCCGCCGTTTTGCTTAGATCGAGCGCTAACGCTACTCTCCCGAGGCGCGTTGCGCCGATGGCAATTTGCACTACAGTCACCATCTAACGTCAGTGGGACATTCCTGCTTCTTCGCTGACCGGCGCCACAACCCGAGAGGGCACGCCAAGCCATGTCCAATGTTGAGCTAAGCCGCACCTCGCTCCGCGAAACCGGCAACATCAAGCTGCACGGCGCGGAAGCCTTTGCCGCCATGCGCAAGGCCGGCCGTCTCGCAGCCGAGGCCCTCGACATGATCGGGCCCTACGTGCGCCCCGGCGTCACCACCGAGGAGCTGGACGATCGCGTCCTGGAGTTCGCTCTCGACCACGGGGCGGTTCCCGCGCCTCTCAACTACCGCGGCTTCCCGAAGTCGATCTGCACCTCCATCAATCACGTCGTCTGCCACGGCATTCCGGGTCCCAAGCCCATGCGCGAGGGCGACATCATCAATGTCGACGTCACGCTCATCGTCGATGGCTGGCACGGCGACACGAGCCGCATGTATGGCGTCGGCGAGATCAGCCGCCGCTCCGAGCGCCTCATCGAGGTGACCTACGAAGCGCTCCGCCGCGGCGTCGAGGTCGTGCGGCCCGGCAATACCACCGGCCACATCGGCGCGGCCATTCAGGCCTACGCCGAAAGCGAGCGCTGCAGCGTGGTGCGTGATTTCTGCGGCCACGGCCTCGGCCGCCTGTTCCATGACCGCCCCAACATCCTGCACTACGGCGAGGAAGGCGAAGGCGTCGTTCTGGAGCCGGGCATGCTGTTCACCATCGAGCCGATGATCAACCTCGGCAAGCCGCACGTCAAAGTGCTGGCCGACGGCTGGACCGCCGTAACGCGCGACCGTGAGCTTTCGGCCCAGTTCGAGCACACCGTTGGCGTCACCGATACCGGCGTCGAGATCTTCACGCACTCCCGCTTGGGACCCGAGTGGCCCACGCCGCGCGGTCGCTGATTTTCGGTTGGCTCTAGCGGCCGGAGCCGCGCGTATGCACGGCAGCGAAGACGAACAAACCGATCCGGCACAAAGCTCCTTCTTGGAAGCGTCGCCGCCTCTTCATGAGGGCCATCGTCAACGCCTGCGTGACCGCTTCCGCAAGGGCGGCGCGGAAGCCCTTCCCGACTATGAGCTGCTGGAGCTGGTTCTGTTCCGCGCCATTCCGCGACGCGACACCAAGGATCTCGCCAAGCGGCTCATCGCTCGCTTCGGCTCGTTTGCGGGCGTCATCAATGCTCCCGAAGCCCGCCTCAAGGAAATCGAGGGCGCAGGCGAAGCGGTCATAACCGAGCTGAAGCTCATGCGCGCCGCAGCACTCCGCCTGATGAAGCAGGAGTTGGTATCCGCCCCCCTGCTGTCGTCGTGGAGCCAGGTGCTCGACTATCTGCGAGCAGCCCAGGGCTACGAGGAGCGCGAGCACTTTCGCATTCTATTCCTCGACAAGAAGAACCGCCTCATCGCCGACGAGGTGCAAGGTCAGGGAACAGTGGATCACACACCCGTCTATGTGCGCGAGGTTGTGAAGCGCGCGCTCGAGCTGTCGGCCACCGCGATCGTGCTCGTCCACAATCACCCTTCGGGCGACCCTACTCCGTCGCGCGCAGACATCGACATGACGCGTCTCATCGTCGAAGCCGCCCGCCCGCTCGGGGTGCAAGTCCATGATCACGTCATCGTCGGGCGAACCGGCCACGCGAGCTTCAGAGCCCTGAAACTGCTCTAGCCGCTGATGGCGGATTATTCGTAACCGGATCAGACGAAATTAAAGTTCGCGCAATTGAAGGCGCGCAGACTGAAGATTATTTTCTTGAGATAACGCAACCTTACGAAGCGGCACGGGCCATGCGGCATTTCCGCGATCGCTCCAAACCAGACCGACTGACCCACCTTAGCGGCCTTCCTCCTGCATTGGCCGGAGATCTCGCGTTCCGCCGCTTCTGCACGCCAAAGCTTTCGAGCCGGCGCACGGCCGATCACGAGATCCTCGCCACGCGCGCCCGTTTTCATCTCCGCAATGCTCGTTGGGTCTCCGTGCCGACGATGCATGGATTGATTCAGGCCTACGTCTACGAACCCGAGAACATGAGCGCCGCCACGCCGAGCGTGCTCATTGCCCATGGCTGGACCAGCGAAGCCTCCTTCATGGCCGTCTTCGCCGAGCAATTGCGCCGCGCCGGCTTCCGCGTCGTCGCCTTCGATCAGCCGGCTCACGGCAAAAGCCCGGGCGAGCGCGCGAACCTCATCGATTGCGCCCGCGCCCTGCTGGAGGTCGCAACGCAACTGGGACCCATTCAGTCGGTCGTCGCACATTCGATGGGTTGCCTCGCGTCCCTCGTCGCCGGCGAAGGCGCGGCCCCTATGGCGCACGCCTATCCGTTCGAGCGCTATGTGCTCGTGTCCTCGCCCAATCGCTTCGCCGACATAACCGGCGAGTTCTCCGATGAGCTCAAGCTGTCGGCCGCGGCCAGGCGCGTCTACGAAGGCCACCTCGAGCGCATCGCCCATCGCAGGATCAGGGATTTCACCGCAGCGCGCATGCTTGCGGCCACGGGCCGGCCTGCGTTGCTGATGCACGCGCAGGATGACCACGAGGTCCGTTACGCGAATTCGGTTGAGATCGCAGAGGCCTGCCCGAAGGCGACGCTGGCACCCTTCGACAACCAGGGCCACCGGAACATCCTCTTTGCCCCGCCGGTGATCCGTGCAGCCGTGACATATCTGCAGAGCGGCTAGTGCACAGTGGCAGTCTAGCCATTGATCCGGCTGGAGAATCAAACCCGTATACCCCTCAGTCTGAAGGGCTCGCGATTTTCGCTGGCAATCGCTATATCAGGCTGCCATTTCACTAACCGGGCATCCCGAGACGGGGGCCCCAGACCGTGATCGCGTCGGGTCCCATCGATCTGACGTTTGAACCATCAGGTCTCAGTCGGAGAGAAGCCGGTCATGAGCAAAGCCAAACACGCGCGTGTGCTGATCCTGGGCTCGGGCCCCGCCGGCTACACCGCCGCCATCTATGCGGCGCGCGCCATGCTGAAGCCCGTGCTGATCCAGGGCGTCCAGCCCGGCGGCCAGCTCACCATCACCACCGACGTCGAGAACTATCCGGGCTTCGCCGACGTCATCCAGGGCCCCTGGCTCATGGAGCAGATGCAGGCCCAGGCCGAGCATGTCGGCACCGAGATCGTCATGGACCACATCTCGAAGGTCGACCTGAAGGCGCGCCCGTTCCGCGCTCGAAGGCGATTCCGGCGATCACCTACACCTGCGACGCGCTGATCATCTGCACCGGCGCCCAGGCGCGCTGGCTCGGCATCGGCTCGGAGCAGACGTTCAAGGGCTACGGCGTCTCGGCCTGCGCCACCTGCGACGGCTTCTTCTACAAGGGCAAGGAAGTGGTCGTCGTCGGCGGCGGCAACACCGCCGTCGAGGAAGCGATCTTCCTGACCAACTTCGCCAAGCGCGTCACCGTCGTGCACCGCCGCGACCACTTCCGCGCCGAGAAGATCCTGCAGGAGCGCCTGTTCAAGAACCCCAAGATCGAGGTGATCTGGGACAACGCGCTCGACGAGTCGTCGGCACGGCAGAACCGCAGCTCGGTGACCGGCGTGCGGCTGAAGAACGTCAAGACCGGCAAGATCACGGAGCGGGCCGCCGACGGCGTGTTCATCGCCATCGGCCACGCGCCGGCGACCGAGCTGTTCAAGGGCCAGCTCGAGATGAAGCCGTCCGGCTACCTGCATCACGCGCTCCGGATTCGACCGCGACCGTCCATCCCCGGCGTCTTCGCCGCCGGCGACGTCAAGGACGAGGTCTATCCGCCAGGCGGTGACGGCGGCGGGCATGGGCTGCATGGCGGCGCTCGAGGCCGAACGCTACCTGGCCGAGCACGACGTGAGCGCCGTTGCGGCTGAATAGCGCCCGGGCGTGGCCAGCCGCGCCGACGCATGAGACAAAAAGCCAGCTCCGGGATCGCTCTTGGAGCTGGCTTTTTCACGTCTCGGACATAATGAGTGCGCACAACCGGCTATAAGGCTGAGACAAAGCGCGCTTCGGTTGAATAATCTTCAGTCTGCGCATTCGAACGGCTGGCGCAGCAAGGAGTAGCCGGTGGATTGGGACAAGCTCAGAATTTTCCATGCGGCGGCCTCTGCCGGCAGCTTCACGCATGCGGGCGATACGCTGCACATGAGCCAGTCGGCCGTGAGCCGGCAGGTGTCTGCGCTTGAGCGCGACCTCAAGGTCTCCCTATTCCATCGCCATGCCCGCGGCCTCGTGCTCACCGAGCAGGGCGACATGCTCTATCGCACCGTCGCCGAGGTCATGAACAAGCTGCAGACGGCCGAGACGCTGCTCGCCGACACGACGACGAAGCCGTCGGGCGTCGCTCGTCATCGCCGCGCCCGTCGGCCTCGGCACGGTGTGGATCGGCCAGCGGCTGCGGGAATTCATGGATCTCTATCCGGAAATCCGCGTCGACCTGCTGCTCGAGGACGACCAGATCGATATCTCCATGCGCGCCGCCGACGTGGCCATCTGGACGCGCGAGCCCGAGCAATCGGATCTCATCCGCCGCCCGCTGTTCACCGCCATGGTGCGGCCGATGGCGTCGACGAAATACACGCGCCGCTTCGGCACGCCCGAGACGCTCGAAGATCTCGACAGCGGCAATCACCGCATCATTTCCTACAGCGGCCAGACGGCCCAGCTTCTGCCGGCCATCAGCTGGCTCGAGACCGTCGGCCATGAGGGCCGCGCCAGCCGCACTCCGGCCTTCCGCGCCAACAGCGTCGTGGCCATCAAGTATGCCATCCGCGCCGGCATCGGCGTCGGCATGATTCCGGATTACATGATCGAGGACGATACGGACCTGGTCCAGGTGCTGAACAAGACGGGCGTCGAGCTCCCATCCTTGCCGGTCCTGTTCGTCTACCCGGAGGAGCTCAAAAGCTCGAAGAAGGTCCAGGTCCTGCGTGACTTCCTCGTCTCCAAGGGCCGCCAGTGGCGCGACTAGACCCTTGTCGGCCCAAAGCTTGAGTCCCCGCTGATCCAAGCCCCACGGTAACCGTATTAGGATCATCCAGGCCTGATCTCGGCGGTCGAATTGCCACCGCCGCCGAAAGCCGGGATTTCCTTCCCTTACGGGGCCGGACTGACGTCTGGCCCCGTCTTTTGGCCGCCCGAGCGCGGCTTATTGCGCCTATTCGGCCCGCTGATTTGCAAGACGGCCCGGCAAGCGCTATCTGAGCACCATAATTCCCAGGAACCTCGAGCCCCCATCATGGCCAAGACGCTTTACGACAAGATTTTCGATGAGCACATCGTCCACCAGCAGGATGATGGCACCGCACTCCTTTACATCGATCGTCATCTTGTCCACGAGGTCACGAGCCCCCAGGCCTTCGAAGGTCTGCGCATGACCGGCCGCAAGGTGCGCGCGCCCGAGAAAACCCTCGCCGTGGTCGATCACAACGTGCCGACCACTGATCGCAGCAAGGGCATCGCCGACGAAGAGAGCCGCGTTCAGGTCGAAACGCTGGCCAAAAATGCGCGCGACTTCGGCATCGAGTATTTCAACGAGCTGGATAAACGCCAGGGCATCGTCCACGTCGTCGGACCCGAGCAGGGCTTCACGCTGCCCGGAACCACGATCGTTTGCGGCGACAGCCACACCTCCACACACGGTGCGTTTGGCGCGCTCGCCCATGGCATCGGCACCAGCGAGGTCGAGCACGTGCTCGCCACGCAGACGCTGATCCAGAAGAAGGCCAAGAACATGCTCGTGTCCGTGGACGGGAAGCTCCCCGCCCACGTGACCGCGAAGGACATCATCCTCGCCATCATCGGCGAGATCGGCACCGCGGGCGGCACCGGCTCCGTCATCGAGTACGGCGGCGACGCCATTCGCGACCTGTCGATCGAAGGCCGCATGACGATTTGCAACATGTCGATCGAGGGCGGCGCCCGCGCCGGCATGATCGCCCCCGATGAGAAGACCTATGCCTTCGTCAAAGGCCGCCCCAAGGCGCCGAAAGGCGCGGCATGGGACGCGGCCGTGAAGCACTGGGAGACGCTCTTCACAGACGAGGGCGCTCATTTCGACCGCGTCGTGCGCCTCGACGCGGGCAAGCTGCCGCCCATCGTGAGCTGGGGCACGAGCCCCGAGGACGTCGTCTCGGTCGCGGGCATGGTCCCCGATCCGGCCGCCGTCTCGGATGAAAACAAGCGCGCGTCCATGACGCGTGCTCTCGAGTACATGGGGCTGACGCCGGGCACGCGCGTCACCGACATCCCGCTCGACGTCATCTGGATCGGCTCCTGCACCAACGGCCGCATGGAGGATCTGCGCGAGGTCGCCAAGATCGTCGAGGGCAAGAAGATTTCCGAACGCCTAGCCTACGCCATGATCGTTCCGGGCTCGGGCCTCGTCAAAGAGCAGGCGGAAGCCGAAGGTCTCGACAAGATCTTCAGAGAGGCCGGCTTCGAGTGGCGCGAGCCGGGCTGTTCCATGTGCCTCGGCATGAACCCGGACCAGCTGAAGCCCGGCCAGCGCTGCGCCTCGACCTCGAACCGCAACTTCGAGGGCCGCCAGGGCTACAAGGGCCGCACGCATCTGGTCTCGCCGGCCATGGCCGCGGTCGCCGCGCTCGAAGGCCACTTCGTCGACATCCGCTCGTGGGGCAACGCCTGATAGGCGCGAGCACCCAGCCGAAGAAACAGAAACGCCGGGTCTCGGTCGAGACCCGGCGTTTTCGTATCGAGCTGGCATCAGGCGAGCGCGTGCATCTGATAAGCCACCACGCTGATCACCATCGCAATTACGACGACGATGAAGCTCACCACCTGCTTCCAGAGGCTTATGCCGGTGCCGGCTTTGATGATCATGAAGATCGGCACAATCAGCACGAAGCTCATGATCATGCTGAGCGTGGCAGACCATGCCGTCTCCGGCGCGACGCCGCCCAGCATGCCGAGGCAGAGCAGCGAGTTGAAATTCGGTGAGCAATACCCGAGCGTCTCCGCACCCGGCTGCATCATGATCGACTGGACGCGCGGATCGTCGACGCTTGGCTTGCCGTAGGTCTGCACGATGAGGATGGCCGGCAGGAGCGAGAACGGCACCAGGAAAAGCCCTGGCCCGACCGACATGGCCGCCGCCTGGAAATATTCGGAGAACTTGAGCTTGGTCCACCGGAAAAGCCGGATCGGGATGTAGAGGAAGAGGAACAATAGCGCCGCGAAGAACGGCTGTACGAACTGCCAAAGGGAATCGAAGCTCGACGGCATGACGGACACGCCGAGCCCGGCCGCGACGAGCGTCTGGATCACCAGCTGAAGACCCGCCACGCTTAGGAAGAACGTCACCCTGCGGTCGAAATCCTCCCGCGAGCCGATGACGATGGATTGGCCTGTCCGGATAGGGTGCACGGTCGCTCCCCACGCCGTGCCGACGAGTTCCAGCATCGGCCGCGACTTGTCCGCGAAAAAGCTCATGAACATCGGATGAGTCTCCACCCCGTTTCGGCAGGGGAGAACGCAACACATGAAAAAGGGGGCTTGAAAGCCCCCTTGTCGCTTTATGCACGGTCGAGTGCCGGATATTCGCTGTTTGCGCTCAGAACTGCGCCTTTTGCGATCCGATCAGCGTGGGAAGAAGCGCACGCAGCTCGTCGATCTCTGCCTCGTCCGTCTTGAAGAACATGTTGTTGGCGATGCGCTTCATTACCGTGTCGTCGAGCTCGCGCTGCAACAGAATGACCGGAACATTCCCAGGCGGATAGAACTGCGCCTCGGCCGCAAGCTCGAACCCGAGCACATGCTCGTAGAACCTGCGCCACTTCGATTGCGTGGCAACCAGAAGATGCTTCGCGTCGAGCGCGATGCAGGCCATGATTCCGGATCGGATCGCGGCTGCATAAAGCCGCGCGCGATAGCGCGTATTGTTGATCGTGGGATCGATCGAAAGCCGCGACAGCTCGACTACGGGCCCGGTGGCGTTGGCCTTGATCGCCGCAACCTCCGGATAGACCTTCTCGCACGGAAGCACGGGATCTTCCGCGCCCGGGACCCAGTAGCTGACGCGCAGCGTAGCCGTGCACGCGCCGCGGCGGAACAGTCCGGCCGTTAGCGTCGTCGGGAGATCATCATAGGGATCGACATAAATCCCCCAAGGCGAGGCTTCGATGAGGTTTGCCGCAACATAGCCGTCGTGACGCAATGTCAGAGGTTCGCGCTTATTTTCGCCGGCGGCATACCAGCGCGTGGTCACGATAGAGCTGTCCGGATTGGCATCTTGTGGTGATGTCACCCGGCTGAGCGAATTACTTAGCGACAAGGGATACCTCGTGAAAACATAGCGAAGGCAATGCCATAAAAGCACAGCCTAAGAAAGTAAATCATGACCGCTCGCGAATAGCAAAACCTACGCAATTGCGAAAGGGTTCCCTTCCAGTAAATCGGCCGCGACCGTTGAAGCTTTCGAGCAACAGAGCTGTGCTGCGATGCAACACGAATCACTCGATTTCGAGCAGGTTACGAGGGCTGTTCAAGACTGCAAGAAGCACATATTCCTGACCCATCAAGTTAAAGGACGGATGACGCGGGGCGCGGGGACACGTCACAGATGGGTAGTACGATCAACTGGAAGGACGCGCTGCCTCCGACGCTGGCCGATTTCGAGGCCATCGCCGCGGCGGCCTGGGAGCGCCTTGGGCCCGAGTTCCGCGACGTTTGCGTGGATCTCGTCATTCGCATCGAGGACTTCGCGCCCGACGACGTGCTCGACGAGCTCGACATCGAAAGTCCATTCGATCTCATGGGCCTCTATCAGGGCCTCAGCCTAGATCGCAAGAGCCTGTCGGACGTGCCGCGAGAGCCGGACATGGTCTTTCTCTATCGCCGTGCCATTCTCGACTACTGGACCGACGGTGAAGAAACTTTGGATGAGATCATCACGCATGTGCTCGTGCACGAGATTGGCCATCATTTCGGCTTTTCCGACTCCGATATGGAGGAAATAAAATCTCATTCTTCCGCTTGAGCGCGGCTCGCCCGCAACACCCTGTCTGGGGTAAGCGTTTCGGAAAATGTTGAGCTTGTAATCACAAGGTTTCCGGGTGATTGTCCTTAATGCTGCGGTGCCCAGATTGAATGAGGCACCCCCGCCAAGGTCGGGGTTTCGAACGCTAAGCAGTACGCAAACATTGAGGCGAGCGGGCCGGATGGCCTTAAGCGTCAAGCAACGGGTACGCGCGTGACCAACACACACTCCCGGCATAAAGGGCTGGCAGGCTTTGCCGCGATTGCGCTGCTTTCGCTGTCGCTGACCGGCCTTCTGTCGCCTGCCCGTGCGCTCGATGACGTGCCGACCCCTGAGGAGTACGCGGCTCATGTGGGCGGCGATGCGCACGTCCTTCCGCCGGGCGAGCTGAAGCTCGATGGACACACGGCATTCTGCGGCCAGCGCCCGACCGTGATCGACAGTCAATTGGATGACTACGGCGCGGCCTATCCAGGCTTCCTGATTCTCAATCCACGCTACATGGCCAAGGTCTCCACCCCGGTCAAACTGTGGATCTACTCGCACGAGTGCGGCCATCAGTTCCGCGGTCCCGACGAAGAGACGGCGGATTGCTTCGCCGTGCAGCGCGGCCGCCGGCAAGGCTGGCTCGACGATGGCGGCATCGAGGAGATCTGCAAGTTCATCTCGCCATCGAAGGGCGACAGCATGCATTTCTCGGGCTCCCAGCGTTGCGAATACATGCGCAAGTGCTTCGCTGACCCGAGCATTCGCTGATCTCGCCTCCGCGCGAGGCTCCCTGCTTATCCCCGCAGCCAGGATCCGGCTTAGCCTGCACGCTTTGAGCGGCGCGCCCGGGCGGGCTGTTAATCATGGACTTCGCAGATTATCCGCGCAAATTGCTGGCGATTGCCGAGCTTCTGCACGGCTGGGCCGGAGCGCTCGTGGCCCTCGATAGCGCCAAGCGCGAGAAAGTCGCCTGTTTTGCCGACGAAATCGCCGCAACCCTGGCTCGCGCCGCCCAATCGGCCGTCAACCTTGAGGCAGACCCGGCCAATAGGGCCGCCGCCCGTTCGCTGGTGCGGGAATACGGCCGCATCGCCGGCTATCTCGAAACCATCGTCGGCGTGTTAAGGCACCATCTTGACGGACGAAAGCTGACTGGCGTTAAAAGACGCCTGGAACAGCTTGGTCCAGGGCATCCGGACGGAAGCCTGGCACCTGGTAAGGCACGCACCCGCATAGCTCGTCTGTTTGCAGCCGAAGGTTATTTCCGCGCGCTCGCCGACAGCCTGCGAGCATAGGGACGAGCCGCCGAAAGGAAGAAGATGCAGAAGTTCTCGACGCTCACGGCCGTTGCTGCGCCCTTGCCGATGCGCAACATCGATACCGACATGATCATCCCGAAGCAGTTCCTGAAGACCATCAAGCGCACGGGGCTGGGGAAATCGCTGTTCTACGAGCTGCGCTACGACAACGACGGCAAGGAGATTCCCGACTTCGTTCTCAACAAGCCGGCCTATCGCGGCGCCGAGATCCTGATCGCGGGTGAGAACTTCGGCTGCGGCTCCTCGCGCGAGCACGCTCCCTGGGCTTTGCTCGACTACGGCTTCCGCTGCGTCATCGCTCCGGACTTCGCCGACATCTTCTTCAACAACTGCTTCCAGAACGGCATCCTGGCAATCAAGTTGCCGCAGAAGGACGTGGACAAGCTTCTGGACGACGCCAGCCGTGGCTCCAACGCCAAGTTGACCGTCGATCTCGTAACCCAGGAAATTCACGGACCGGATGGCGGCGTGATCAAGTTCGACGTCGACCCGTTCAGAAAGCATTGCCTGTTGAACGGGCTCGACAATATCGGATTGACGCTCGAGAAGGAGCACCACATCAGCCAGTTCGAGGCCGGCAACAAAGCGAAGCGGCCCTGGGCCTGATCCGCCACGAGCCGGCACAGGAGCAAATCGGACGCCGCCGGCGTTTGAGGCTTGCGGTACACGAGCCGCTGGAAATCGGCCCCGGAATGCCCGGAGTGATTGCCGCCGAGCCTCTGAATATGATAGGTGCGAACTCTCACAACGGTCCGTAGAGGAGTCACATGCGCGTCAGGCTCATCGCTGCCGCCTTGCAGATTCTCGCACTTGCCGCGGGCACGCGCGCGTTTGCCGGACCTGCTCTCCTGTTCGATCCCTCCGATGGCAAGGTCCTCTACGCCGAGGACCTCGACAATCAGTGGCATCCCGCATCGCTGACCAAGATCATGACGGCCTACCTGACGTTCGAGGCCATCAAGGAAGGCAAGCTGACGCTCGATCAGAAACTTATCGTCAGCGAGCTTGCGACGCAGCAGCCGCCGAGCAAGCTCGGCGTTGTCGTCGGCGCGAAAATCCTGGTCGAAAGCGCCTTGAAGGCCGTGATCATCAAATCCGCCAACGACATCTCGGTCGTGCTGGCCGAAGCGATCAGCGGCTCCGATGTCAAATTCGTAGCCAAGATGAACGAGACCGCACGCCGTCTCGGCATGACGCGCACCATGTTCGTCAATCCCAACGGGCTTCCTGCGCCCGAGCAGATGACCACGGCCCGCGATCTCGCCAAGCTCGCGCGCGCCGTCATCAAGGACTATCCGCAATACGCTTCCTACTGGTCCATGGACGACGCCCACATCGGCAAGATCCGCATCGCCACGCATAACGGCTTGCTGCATTCGTTCGACGGAGCCGACGGCATGAAGACCGGCTTCATCTGCGATTCCGGCTTCAACGTCGTTGCCAGCGCCACGCGGGACGGCCGCCAGCTCATTGCCATCGTTCTGGGTGAATCGACCGGCTCCAAACGAACCTACCGGGCTGCGAGCCTGCTCGAGCATGGCTTCCAGAGCTATGGCTGGAAGATGCTGTTCGATCCGCCAAACATCGATAACGCTCCCATCGCTTCGGACGCCAAAGGCGTGACCAGCATCCGCCAGGACGTCATCTCGGTCGAATGCGGGACCGGGGCTCGCCGCGCCCGCAGGGCGAAAGGCAAAGGCCAGAAGGCCAAGAAACCGCGCCCTAACGAGGCGGGGATAGAGCTGAAATTGGAGCCTGGCCCGGAGCTGAGCGCCACTAAGGTTTCCGCCGGCGACGCCTATTCTCCCGTCTCGCCAACCAGTCCTCTGCCGGACACCTTCAAGGCATCCACCTTCGACGCCCCGAACCCCACGCCGAAATCCAAGGTCAACGCTCCCTTGCCGTGATCTGGCGGCCGCGTTGCCTTCCGCCACGACCATCTCAAACCGGCACACGCCCGGTCTCCCATTCCGGATTGGTACAACAGCTCAGGGTAAACGGCCTTCGAACCGGCCGTATACGCAGCAAAAGCACCCAATTCCCGGGTTAGCGTGCCTGGCTTCGATCTTGCTCCTCATGGTCCGTTAACTCGGTATTGAGGTCGCAGATGTCTACTGATCCGCAACAAAACAAAGCAGCCCCCGGCCGCATTACGTGACTCTGAGCTCATGGCCGTCGTGCTCGAAGGACGTCACGGCTCCCTTGCTGCCGACGTCGCGGAGTTCTTCGCGACCCTGCACCGGCAGCATGGCGATCCCAGCAGGTCGAAAGCCTGGACGGGCGTGGCGCGGCTGGTACGTAAACGGGAGTATGAGCGCCTGCTCGACTCCTGACGGCTCCCCCCACGGGGGCCAAGATCGGAGGCTCGGCGGAGGTGAACATGACCACAACCTCGCTGAGCCCGGCGAAAGCCCGGCCCGCCACACGCAATTTCAAGCTTTCAGAACTCTCGCACCGGCTCCTGCAATATCTGAAGCGGGACGGAGAGCGCGCCGAAACTCAGCGCGCCGCCATGACGGCCTTTGCCGTTCGCATCACCAGCGCAGTGTTGCTTTACGCTTCGCAGATCCTGCTCGCACGCTGGCTGGGTAGCGCCGAGTACGGCGCCTACGTTTTTGTCTGGGCCTGGGTGCTTATGCTGGGCGACGTCGCGAGCCTCGGGCTCGGCTACGCCATGCTGCGGCTCGTCCCCGAATATCGCGAGAAGCAAGAGACAGCTCTATTGCGCGGACTTGTCCGATTTGGACGCGCCGCCGGCCTTGCCGCAGGAACGTTGGTTGCGGCTCTGGGGTTGGCGGGCCTCTGGATATTCGGCGACCACCTCGACAGCCATTACGTCCTTCCTGCGTACCTCGCACTCGTCTGCGTTCCCATCGCGACTTTGACCGAAGTCCAGGACGGCCTCGGACGCAGTCAGGGCTGGATGACGACCGCACTTGTTCCGCCGTTCATCCTCCGGCCGCTGCTGCTGCTGATCGGGATGCTGATCGCGTTCATGGCCGATCTGCCGATGAATGCCGTGACGGCCGTGACATCCGCCATTTGCGCGACGTGGCTCGCGGCCATCGTACAGGTGCTGCTGATCAATCGGCGCTTCGAGCGCGAGACCGCAAAGGCCGAGCCTCGCTTCGAGGCACGCGTCTGGCTCCGCACCTCGCTGCCGTTGATGGCCCTCGCCGCTTCCGAGCTCGCGCTGCAGAACACCGACCTGCTCGTGATCTCGAGCTACCTCACTCCGGCCGACGTCGGCATCTACTTCGCAGCCGCAAAGACCATGAGCCTCATCCTGTTCGTGCATTTCGCCGTCGGCAGCGCCGTTGCGCAACGGTTCTCGGCGCTCAAGGCGCGCGGTGACGACGCTGAGCTGCTCGCTTTCGTCAAGGACGCCGTCAACTGGACGTTCTGGCCCTCGCTTGCGGCGGCCCTCATCATCCTTGTCCTCGGCCTGCCGCTGCTGAGCCTGTTCGGCAGCGAGTTCACGAGCGGCTATCCGGTGATGTTCATCCTGGTGGTCGGGTTCCTGCTGCGCTCGGCCGTGGGGCCGGTGGAGCTGTTGCTCAATATGCTGGGTCAGCAGGCCGCCTGCGCCACGGTCCTCGCTGTGACGGCAATCCTGAACCTTGCGCTCAACCTGATGCTCGTACCGGCTTTCGGGCTTGTGGGCGCGGCCCTGTCAACCGCGACATCCCTGGCAGCGGCCGCGGTCGCGAACGCCATCGTCGCGCGCCGGACGCTCGGGATCGACACCGTCATCTGGCACAATCTGCCCTTCGCTGCCAAAGCCTGACACGGCCGCGACGCGCTCAGCGCAACGCCGGGTGAGCCAAAGGCTTCCTTGGCGGACGGCTTTGCTTGGCCATGAGGCTTGGAGAGGCGGGATCAGCGGCTCCTGCACCGGCCAAATCCGCCACGATGCCCCTTTTCCGGGACGGCTCGCCGCCGGAGCTGCGTGCCATGAACTCGATGAAGGCATGGACTTTGGCGGGCATGAAATCCCGGCTCGGATAGACCGCGTAGATCGCAAGCTGGGATGACCCATGATAGGCGGGGAGCACGGTCTTCAGCGCCCCGCTCGCAAGTTCAGGCGCGATCTCCCATGCGCTGCGGAAGCCGAGGCCGATACCGGCAATGAGGGCGGACCTGAGAAGCTCGGCCGAATCGGAGCGCAGGTTGCCCTTGATGTGCACCGGGCAAGGCCCATCCGGCCCTTCGAGTCGCCAGACGTCCTGGGCGCTGGCGGATAAACAGTTGTGCCGCTCGAGATCGGCGAGCGTCCTGGGCTCGCCGGCCCTATCGAGATAAGATGGTGCGGCGCAGATGACCCGCCTGTCGGGACAGAGCTTGCGCGCCACGAGCGAGGAATCCGGCAGTTCGCCGATGCGGATGGCCACGTCGTAGCCGTCGCGAATGATGTCGACGAAGCTGTCGGTGAGATGGAAATCGAGCTGGATCTCCGGAAACTGCTCGACGAAACGAGAAAGATGAGGCGCGAGCTGCAGACGCGTGAACGATGTCGGAGCCGTCACCTTGAGCAGCCCTCTCGGGCGCGTGTTGCGCCGGCTGACGTAGTCATCGGCCTCCGCGACGCGGCTCAGTATGTCGAGCACGCGGCGGTGATAGCCCTCGCCGGTCTCGGTCAGCGTCAGCTGTCGCGTCGTGCGCTGGAACAAACGCGCACCGAGCCGTTCCTCGAGCACGCTGATTCGCTTCGAGACGACGGCCGGAGACACGCCCATCTCCCGGCCAGCAGCAGACATGTTGCCGGTCTTGGCTACGCGTGCGAAAATATCGAAATCGCTGATGGTCGTCACCGTACGCCCCATTGCACGATCTTTGGAGGCGCTGCGAGAGCCGCAGGGCCGCGTGATGACACCCTTCATCCAGTCCCGGCACGTTACGCACTACAAGGCGCCGTTTGGATACAGAGTTTGATGCAACAGAGACTAGCCTCCATCGCGTCTTTCGTCGATATAGTTCACGCGCGTCGTGCGCGTAATTCGGAGGAGCGTGATGTCGATCGAGCTTCCTAGCCCGGACCAGAGCGTGATCGCGCGACGGCTCGATATCGTCCGCGATCTGCAGGCTCTCGCAGGCTCCGACGCGGTCATCGCCGACGAGGACGGGCGGCGCGCCTTCGAGACCGATGCTCTCACGGCCTATCGCTGCATGCCGCTCGCGGTCGTGCTGCCGTCGACGACCGAAACGGTTTCGAAAATCCTGAAGTATTGCAAAGCGAACGGCGATCAAGGTCATGGCCCGCGGCGCCGGCACGTCGCTGTGTGGAGGTTCGCTGCCGTCCGAAGACGCGATCGTCCTCGGCGTCTCCAAGATGAACAAGGTTCTCGCGATCGATCTCGAGAACCGCTTCGTGCGCGCGCAGTCGGGCATCACCAATCTCGCCATCTCCAATGCGGTCTCCGGCGACGGCTTTTTCTACGCACCCGATCCTTCGAGCCAGGTCGCCTGCACGCTCGCAGGCAATCTCGCCATGAATTCCGGCGGCGCCCATTGCTTGAAGTATGGCGTCACCACCAACAATGTGCTCGGCGTCAAGATCGTGCTCATGGACGGCGAGATCGTCGATATCGGCGGCTCGCATCTCGATGCCGAAGGCTATGACTTCCTCGGCCTCATCGTCGGCTCCGAAGGCCAGTTCGGCATCGTGACCGAAGTGACGGTTCGCATCCTGCGCGCCGCCGAAGCCGCACGCCCCATGATGATCGGCTTTGAATCGAGCGCCAAGGCCGGCATTTGCGTGGCGCGCATCATCGCCTCCGGCATCATTCCCGTCGCCATCGAGTTCATGGATCGCCCGGCGATCACCGTGTGCGAGGCCTTCGCCAAGGCCGGCTATCCCCAGGATGTCGAGGCGCTCCTCATCATCGAGGTGGAGGGCTCCGAGGAAGAGATCTCGGACCGGCTCGCCTACATCGCGAGCCTCGCCGAAGAGCTCGAGCCCCAGATCCATCGCGGTCAGCGCCTCGCCCGAGCAGAGCGCCAGAATCTGGAAGGGCCGCAAATCCGCGTTCGGCGCGCTCGGACGCATCTCCGACTACTTGTGCATGGACGGCACCATTCCGCTCGCGCACCTGCCGCACGTGCTCGAGACGATCACCGCGATTTGCACGCGGCACGGGCTCAAGGTCGCAAACATTTTCCACGCCGGCGACGGCAACCTGCATCCCTTGGTCATGTACGACGCCAACAAGCCGGGCGAGATGGCCAAGGCGGAAGCCGCGGGCGCGGAGATCCTGAAACTGTGCGTCGAGGTCGGCGGCTGCCTGACGGGAGAGCATGGCGTCGGCATCGAGAAGCGCGATCTGATGCGCGTGCAGTTCACCGACGAGGATCTGGCTTTGCAGCTTAGGATCAAGGCCATCTTCGATCCGGATTGGCTGCTCAACCCCGGCAAGGTATTTCCGCTCGACGCCGTGGCCGCGTCGATTGCCAGCCGCGACAGCGAGGCACTGTCCGGCGCGGTCCCGGACCGTGATGCCAATCCGGCCGAGGCGGCGTGAGGAGACTGACGCTTGGATGAGATTCTGAAGCCCGCCACCGAGTGGGAGCTGAAAAGCATGATGGCGGCGCTCAACGAGCGCCAGATTTCCGTCGAGGTCATCGGCTCGGGGACCAAGCGTAACGTCGGCCGGCCGATCTCCACGCCCCTGGCATTGACGACCACCGGCATGCGCGGCATCTCGCTCTATGAGCCGAGCGAGCTCGTCATGTCGGCGCGCGCCGGCACGCCGGTCTCCCAGCTCGAGGTCGAGCTGGCCTCGCGCGGGCAGATGCTTCCGTTCGAGCCCATCGACCTGAGCCCCGCGGTCGGCTCCGACGCCGGCGTGCAGACCATCGGCGCCGTGTTCGCAGGCAACCTGTCGGGCGCACGCCGCATCGCCTTGGGCGCAGCGCGGGACTTTCTGCTCGGCGTGCGCGGAGTGAACGGTCGCGCCGAGATGTTCAAATCCGGCGGACGCGTCATGAAGAACGTCACCGGCTACGATGTCGCGCGCGGCCTCGCCGGAAGCTGGGGCACGCTGGCGGTTCTGTCGGAAGTGACATTCAAGGTTCTGCCGCTGCCCGACGACGTCGTGACGCTGGTGTTCCCGGGATTGACCGACGATCTCGGCGTCGAGCTTTTGAGCACCGCTCTCGGCCTGCCGTTCGAGGTCTCAGGCACGGTCCACATATCGCCGGGCCTCGTGCCTCGCCTGAAGCATTCCGTCCTGAGGTCCGAAACGCGCCCGCTGACCGCCATCCGCATCGAGAACTTCACCCGCTCGATCAGCTACCGCAAGGCCCGCCTGAAGGACGCGCTCGTCGCCTACGGCACGCCGATCGAGCTCGATCTCGAAAGCTCGCTGCAGTTCTGGGGCGAGTTGCGGCGGCTGTCCGTCTTTCCTTACGGCCCCTCGCATCTCTGGCGGATATCCACAACACCGAAGCAGGCGCCGAAGCTGGTGAACTCCATCAAGCGACACATGCGCGCCGAGGTACTGTATGATTGGTCGGGCGGCCTCATTTGGCTCGAGACACCGCCCTCCGCGGATGCGGGCTCGGCCGACATTCGCCGCGCCGTCGCCACCTACGGCGGCCACGCGACGCTCATCAGAGCCGAGCCGGCGGTACGGCGGTCGGTAGAGGTCTTCCAGCCCCTCGCGCCCGCGCTCGAGAAGCTGACGCTCGGACTGAAGAACGCCTTCGACCCGTTGCGGCTCCTGAACCCGGGTCGCATGTACGCCACGATGTGACGCGAAGGTCGGGCCCGCTCTCCGAAAGACGCGCTCCGAAAGAGAAGACCTCGGAAAGAGACGAGATGCAGACAAACTTCACGGCCGAGCAGCTCACCGAATTCGCGCATGGCCGATGCCAACAACATCCTGAAGACGTGCGTTCACTGCGGGCTCTGCACGGCCACTTGCTCCACATATGTCGTGCTCGGCGACGAGCGGGATTTGCCGCGCGGGCGCATCTACCTGATGAAGGACATGTTCGAGCGCGCCGACGAGCGCGCGCCGAGCCGCGAGGTGCGCCACCACCTCGACCGCTGCCTGTCATGCCTCTCTTGCATGACCGCCTGCCCGAGCGGCGTCGACTACATGCATCTGGTCGATGCCGCACGCGCCCACATCGAGGAAAAGGTGCCGCGAAGCTTCAAGGATCGCATGATCCGGTCGCTGCTCGCCTTCATCATTCCCTATCCCGCCCGCTTCCGCGCAGCTCTCAGGGCCGCGCCAATGGCTGAGCCGCTGATCCCGCTTCTTGAAGCGTTTCGGCTTCAAGGAGCTGGCCGCCATGATCGCGCTGGTCCCCAAGGCGAAAGAGCGCACACCGCGCTTCAGCGGACCCGGAATGGCGGCGACGCACAGCGAGCGGCGCGCGCGCGTCATTCTGCTTTCGGGCTGCGTCCAGCCCGTGCTGCGTCCCGACATCAACGACGCCACCATCCGCCTGCTGGCGCGGCGCGGCGTCGACGTCATCGTTTCCAATGGCGCCGGCTGCTGCGGCGCTATCGTCAACCATCTCGGCCGCGAGGACGAGGCCAGGCACTTCGCCCGCCGCAACGTCATCGCCTGGTCCAAGGAGCTGGCGCGCAACGAGATCGATGCCATCATCGTCAACGCGTCCGGTTGCGGCACGACCGTAAAGGACTACGGACACCTGCTGCGCAACGATCCCGAGTATGCCGTCCCCGCGCGGCAGATTTCGAGCCTGGCCAAGGACATCTCGGAGTTCCTCGCCGGCTATGAGCTCGGCGCCCCCGAGCGCTGGTCCTCGCTGCGCATCGCCTATCACTCGGCCTGCTCGCTGCAGCACGGCCAGCGCGTTCACGATGCGCCGAGATTCCTGCTGCGTCAGGCAGGCTTCTCGGTCGTCGACGTGCCGGACGGCCATATCTGCTGCGGTTCAGCCGGAACCTACAATATCCTGCAGCCCGAGATTGCCGGCGAGCTCAAGGACCGCAAGCTCAAAGCGCTCCGCTCCACTCGTGCCGACGTTATCGCGGCCGGCAATATCGGTTGCATCACGCACCTGGAATCCGGCCTCGACGTGCCGATCGTGCACACCGTCGAGCTGTTGGACTGGGCCTATGGCGGCCCCGTACCGGCGGGCCTCGAAGCGCTCAAGGGCTTCATCACCGACGTACCTAGGCCAAAACGTCCCGTTGAGGCCTATATCGAGGCCTGACATAACGGGTGTCATAACACGCGATTGCCATCTGGCCCGCGTATGTGCACCCGCAAATGATGCAACAAGTTCAACGCGAAAACACCCAAGGAAGCCCTGATTTGAGGGCCGAGGCGGGTCCGTTCGACATTATCGGAGACGTGCACGGCTGCGCTGGCGAGCTCGTGGAGCTGCTGCGCGGGCTCGGCTATATCGTAAACGTGGACGGCGAAGGTCCGGACCGGCGCATCGCGACGGCGCGCACGCACGACCCGCCGCGTCGTTTTCGTCGGCGATCTCGTTGACCGCGGACCCCACTCACCCGACGTCCTGCGCATCGTCCTCAGCATGATCGAGAGCGGCATCGCCCTTGCCGTTCCCGGCAACCACGATGTGCGGTTTCTGCGCTGGCTCGACGGCAAGACGGTCAGACCCACGCATGGTCTCGATCTCACCATCGCGCAGTTCGAAAAAGAGACCGCGGATTTTCGCGACCGCGTGCGGACCTTCATCACCACGCTGCCGAGCTACCTCTGGCTCGACGGCGGACGCCTCGCCGTCGCCCATGCCGGCATCAAGGAAGCCATGCTCGGCCGCGGCTCCGCCGATGTGAGAGGGTTCTGTCTTTATGGTGAGACCTCGGGTGAAACGGACGAATTCGGCCTGCCGATCCGCTACCACTGGGCGGCCGAGTACGGCGGCCCAACGAGCATCGTCTATGGCCACACGCCGGTCCCGGTGCCGGACTGGGTCAACAACACGCTCTGCATCGACACGGGCTGCTGCTTCGGTGGCAGGCTCTCGGCGCTGAGATGGCCCGAGAAGGAGGTCGTCTCGGTTCCGGCCGCGCGCGTCTACACCGCGTCGATGCGCCCGTTCGGTCATCCGCCGGTGAGGCCAGGCACGGCGGCGCAATAGCCGCCTTTCCGCCCCCCTGCTACTTTCCTCGATACCCCGGCAGCGCTGCTGCTTCGCCTGTCCGGGCGAGCTTGATCGCCCGCGACACCGCCCAATCGTAGTCCGACCTCACCGCGCCGAGCGCGATGCGGCTACGGAAGAAAGACGCCCAGAAGAACTCCGAATAGGGCGCCTCGTTCTTCTCGAAGCCGCCGTACTCGCGCACGGACCAGGCGAGATCGCGATAGGGATCGTTGCGCAGGCCCGTAAGCCTCGACGGCAACCTCGCCGGATCGATACGCCGCCCGGCCTCGTCGAAGGGATGGAGACGGCCTTCATCCTCCATCCGCGCCCAGAAGCGCTCGCGCGTTAGCCGCGAGAGATCATCCACGATCTCCACGTAGGCGTGATCGACCTGCGTCTGCCACAGCGCCAGGCTGAGATGGTGGTGGTCGATGATGTAGAGAAAATCGCCCGGCCCGCGCACGGCGGGGATTGGTTTCCGCTCGAGAAAGCGAGCGATCTTGTTTGCCTTGCGAGCGCGCCTCTCAACTTTCTCGCGCTTGGCGGCGACGGCCCTCATGCCGACGGCAGCTTGCGTTGGACGCAAAGCATGAAGAGGAACCAGGACAGGCTCTGAGGGGAAAGACGGCCCGATGTAGCGAAGGCTCGGACCGGTGGTGGGACGTCGGGAAGAGGCTGAAAGTGGCTTCGAGGTTTTAGTTTTGGAGATCGCTTCTTTGGTCGACTTCGCAGTGCTGTTTGCCATGAGGTAACCGGCTCGTGGATCCGTGTGACGCAACTTCCGTCATTCAACCGTCACATCCTTAACGAGAGATTACCGCACACCCTTCGCTTGGCGCGCGCCACGTACCCATTGGACGTGAAACGCGAGTCAAATCAGCAGCTCGACGAATCTTCCAAAGAAAATGGATCGTCGCCGCCGGAGACCTACTTCTTTGTCGACTTTGTCGAGGCCGCCGCCTGCGAAGTTGCGGACGCCTTTTGCGCCGGAGGTGTCGGAGGCGTCGCCAACACGGGTTTAGGCGGCGGTGCCGCGTCCTTGCTCAAGTCCTGCACCAGCATCGGTGACGTCGGCGGCTTGTTGCCGCCGGACGAGAGAACCGTCCGGCAATCCGGTGGCAGATCCGCAAGCGTGATCACCGGCTTTGGCGGCGCAGGCTTGCCCGGCTTCGCCGTTGGCACCCTCGGAGGCGACGGCTGTTTGGACTTGGCGATCTTCTTCAGCCAATCGGTCACCTCGGCACCGCAGCCGTCGTCGCCCGGCACCGGCGGCTGCGATTTGCAGATCGCGGCGCCGCCGGGGCAGCCGATGCGGACATGGAAATGATAGTAGTGCCCCCAGTAGGGCCGCACCTTCTTGAGCCAGGCCTTGTCGGGATCAGACGCGGTCGCCTCGCATAATGCCTTCTTGATGGCCGGATGCACGAGCACGCGCTCGACCTTCGAATAGGAGGCCGCCCGCTTGATGAGCTTGACTTGGCGATCGCTCCACACTGCGGGATCAACCGTGAGATCCCCCGCGGCCAGCATCGACGTCGCCGAAAGGTCCTCACGCTCCCGCTTCGTCAGCGTGCGCTCCGGCATCGGCGTGAACCAGATATCGGCATCGAGGCCGACCTGATGGCTGGCATGGCCCGTCAGCATGGGACCGCCGCGCGGCTGCGAAATGTCACCCACGAGCAGACCCGGCCACTCGTTGTTCTTTTTGACTTCGCCCGCGAACCTTTCGAGCAAGGCGATGAGATCGGGATGGCCCCAATTGCGGTTGCGCGACAAGCGCATCACCTGCCAGGCCGGACCGTCGATCGGCAGCGCCTTGGCGCCCGCGAGGCAACCCTTGGCGTACCATCCGATTGCGCGAGCCTGGAGTGGCGCCGCAGTCTTGACGGCACCGAACAATTGCCTGGCTGGAATCGGAGGAGGCTTCTTCTCTTTCGCCTCCTTTCCCTTGGCCTTGGGATCCGCACCCTTGGCTTTAGGATCGGCGCCCTTTGCCGGCTCGGCCGGCTGCGCCGCCACAGTCGCGGCAGCGGCAGTCGTCTTAGCGTCCGTCGGTTTGCTGTCGACGGTGTCGCCCTCACCGGGAGCCGCGTCATCGGACGCCGCCCGAGTTTCTGCGGCGGTCACTTTCTGCTCAGCTGAATTTATCTCGGAGGGCGCGGGCTTTGCTGCCGCGTCGGGAGCCGGTGCGATCGGAGGCACGATGGCCTGCGCTGAGCTTTTGGCTGCCGCAGCATCCGCCGCCGCCGCCGCGGGCCCCTGCCACGACCTGTCTGCCGTCTGAGCCACAGCGGCCACGGACACGAAAAGTAAGGTCGGCACGGCGCACATGGCGATGCGTCGGGTAGAGTTCATCATGCCCCCGCAGGTGTTCCGGCGATGTCGCAGTCTAGCCGACCCGAGGGCGAAATTGCGACTTACTTCGTCTTATGGCCGGGTTGTCCGACGTTTTGTGCCCCTCAATATGCAAATCCGGTTCAAATTGTCCGGCATTAATAATCACGTCGTCGAACACATCGGTAATCCCAGTGAACCTGCTTGCCACCGGACCGACCGGAGCCGACATCCATCTGATCCTCGCTCATGGCGCCGGCGCTCCCATGACCAGCCCGTTCATGGATGCCATCGCCGGGCTGCTGGCCCAGCGCGATATCCGCGTCACCCGGTTCGAGTTCGCCTATATGGCGGCCCGCCGCGAAGGCGCCCGCAAGCCGCCACCGAAAGCCGAGCGCCTCGTCGCGGAATATCGCGCGGCTGTAGAAGCCGTGTCGCGACAGCTTGGCGCCAAGCAGCGCCTCTTCATCGGCGGCAAATCCATGGGCGGCCGCGTCGCAAGCCTGATTGCCGGCGATCTCTACGCCGAGCGCGTCATCTCCGGCTGCATCTGCCTCGGCTATCCATTTCATCCGCCGAAAAAGCCTGATGATCTGCGCACCGCGCATCTCATGGATCTCACGTGTCCGACGCTCATCGTCCAGGGCGAGCGCGACCCCTTCGGTCCCCGCAGCGAAGTCGAAGGCTACAAGCTCTCACGCGCCATCGTCTTTCATTGGGCCACCGACGGCGATCATGACCTCGCGCCGCGCAAAAGCTCGGGCGCGACGCACAACGGCAATCTCGATGCCGCCGCCGATGCTATCGCCGCCTTCTGCCGCAGCATCGTCAGCAAAGACTAGATCGGCCGATGCCGCGCCTCGGCTGCGCGCTCGAGAGCGACGGCGATCAAATCGTCGAGCCCCAGCGTCTCGGCCAACAGGTCGAGGTATTGCTCCTCCGCCGGGTGCTCGGCCATGTCCGACGCGGCCACCTCTGCGGCCAGCACATACGCGGTCTCGTAAAGGCGCGGATTGAGCACCGACTTCACCAGGCTGAGCACCTTCTCGACACCCTGCGGCTTCGACAACTGCCTGACGCATTTCTGCGCCGCCGACGAGAACCAGTCGTCCGTATAGGAGCGGAAGGCCGGCAGCTCACGCACGATGGAGCTGATGCGCTGGATCTCGTCCGTGTTGATGGTGCGATCTGAGGCGGCGACCGATACCATCACGTAGATGAGGGCTTCCTGCCCGCTGATGTGATCGGTCATGCATGCTCCTTTTGCCGCGTCGCTGACATGTAGAACGCCGGAGCCGCCGATCAAGGCCAGACCATGATCGCTTCGGGCTCCTATCAGCCCGAAGCGTGAATCATAGGTCTCATAAAGAGGCCTAGGGAACTCTTCCCAGAGCCTCGATCAGCGCGGCATTGAAACGCATGCGGTCCTGCACCTGCGGAGAGTGCCCGAGCTCCAGAAATGTGACGAGCTTAGCGCCGGGAATAGCCTCCGCCGCAGCCGGCGCGAGCTTCGGATAGTTGCCGAGACCTTTCGCAACGTCCGGCGGCGCGCGATCCTTGCCGATCGCGGTATTGTCCTTCTCGCCGATGAACAGAACCGTCGGCACCGCGATGCGCGACAGCTCGTGCACCACCGGCTGCGAGAAGATCATGTCGGACGCGAGCGCCTGGCTCCACGCCACGCTGTCCCCGCCCTCGCCGGCATACATCGACGCCAGCATGCTCGACCCATCGGTCATACTCGGGCTTCCATTGCCCGTCGTAATAGGTCTTGAGCTGATAGGCTTTGATCTTCGCCGCGTCGGTTTTCTTCTCACCTTCGAACAGCTCGTCCACCGTACGCGCCGGCACGCCCTTGGCGCTCCAGTCCTCGAGGCCGATAGGATTGACGAGCATCAGCGCGGAAAGATCCGTCGGGAAGCTCAGCGCGTAGCGCATCGCCAGCATGCCGCCCATGGAGTGCCCAATAATGATGGGCTTCTCGACGCCGATCGATTTGAGCAGCGCCCGCGTGTTGGCGGCGAGCTGATGCAGGCTCATCTGGTAGGCCGCGGGCTTCGACGACTTGCAGAACCCCACCTGATCCGGCACCACGACGCGATACCCGGCTGCCGCGAGAGGCGCGATCTGACCCTCCCACGTTGCCCCGCAGAAGTTTTTGCCATGCAGGAGCACAACCGCCTTGCCGTTCGCCTCTCCGGTCGGCGCCACGTCCATGTAGGCCATCGACAGCGGTTGCCGCTGCGACGTGAACTCGTAGTGCTTCACGGGATAGGGGTAGCCGAAGTCGGCCAGCATCGGGTCCGCTTGGGCGCCAGGCGCCCCAAAACACGCCAATAGTGCACCCGTAAGCACAACCGCTCGCAGCATCCGCCATCTCCTGTTCTTCTCTTTCGCGACATATGGCGTCACGGCCTCGACATGCAACGCGGAAGCCACGCTCCACGCGGAATCGGGACACGAGAGGCTTGCACCACCCCCTCGAAAGGCCCAATTCTTACAACGAATCAAAGCGCGTCTTCGGGAGCCAGCCCATGACCACGAAAGTTCTGCTGACGGCCGCCGCCATCGGCCTTGTCGCCGCCCTGTCCGTACCGGGCGACGCATCCGCAGCCGGGAGAAAGCCGCATAAGCGCCCGCCCGCCGCCGAAGCGCGGGACTGCACGCCCTACAACGGCCCCTTCGGCTACTACGGCAATCCCTGGTGCGACGGCGGCTACAAGTTCGCCGAGGACTATCCGCCCGGCACTGGGCCCTACTTCGATGTCTTCGACCTGCCGCAGGTCAAGCGCCTCGGCCGCCGCTGGGAATAGCGCCGTCGCGACTTGTCGGCACACGCACTTTTTTGCCGCGCCGGCAGGGCTTCTGCGGCGCCATCATCGCGCCAAGGTTTCGGTAGTCTGTGCGCGCTCCGGTCTAGCTTCGGAGTGCAAATGAGAAGACTGAAACTGATCGGCGTCATAGCCGGTCTCATAGTGATGGGAGCCGCCGCTGCGCAGGCAGCTCCGGGCGTCTCCACCGCCAACGTGAACGTACGAACCGGCCCGGATACGGATTTCCCGAGCGTCGGCGTCATCCCCGAGGGCGATGATGTCGAGATCGCGGGTTGCCTCCGCGACGAATCCTGGTGCGACGTCATCTGGGCGGGAAATCGCGGCTGGGTTTACAGCGAATACCTGGCCTTCGATCAGCGCGGCGAATACGTGCCCCTGCCCGACGTCGGGCCCGAGGCTTTCCGCGTTCCGTTCGTCACCTTCGTCGCGTCCGATTACTGGGGCCGCTATTACGTCGGCCGTCCCTGGTGGGGCGAACGCGATCGCTGGTACGCTTACAAAGTCCGTCCCCGCGTCGGCTGGCGCGCCCCGCCTCCGGGCCCGCGCCGCGCCGGCTGGTGGCGCAGCGGCTATCATGCGCCGCATGGCATGGGACCGCCGCCGGATCGCTGGAGGCGCATGGAACGCCGCCAGGACAGGCGCGAGGACCGGCGTGACGATCGCCGCGACCGCCGTGAGGACAGACGCGACGACAGACGTGACGACTGGCGCGATCGGCGCTAGTTCGATTAACACAGACGATCAATCCGAAGCCCTGGCGCACAATCGCCGGGGCTTTTCGTTATCCGCACGTCGCCGGCCTTGAGCAGCCTTAAGACGTTCCAGGACGATTGACTTCGATCGCCAGGAAACTAGGGTCACGGAATATCGGACGTGGGGGCTTCGCGGAGTGAAGTCATGATCCGAATGATCCTCGCTGTTGCAGGCATCTTCGCCCTCGCGCCCCTTGCGCACGCACAGCAATCGCCGCCACCGGCCGTGCTGTTTCAGAACGTCCGCATCTTCGACGGTGGGGCAAGCGCGCTGTCGGCCCCGTCCAATGTCCTGATCCGCGGCAACAAGATCGAACGCATATCGACCACCGCCATCGCAAGTGATGACGGCGCGAACACCCGCGTCATCGATGGCGGAGGCCGCACGCTGATGCCCGGGCTCATCGATATGCACTGGCACGCAATACTCGTGCGGCCGACGCCGGCCCAGGCGATGGCTTCGGATGCCGGTTACACCAACATCGTCGCCGGCGCCGAGGCAGCCGACACACTCATGCGCGGCTTCACCACCGTTCGCGACATGGGAGGGCCGGTGTTCGGGCTCAAGCGCGCCATCGACGAAGGCATCGCAGTCGGCCCGCGCATCTTCCCGACCGGCGCGATGATAACCGTCACGAGCGGCCACGGTGACTTCCGTCAGACATACGAATTGCCGCGCGTGCTCGGCGGCCCGCCGTCGCGAATGGAGGTGCTTGGCGCCAGCATGGTCGCAGACAGCCCGGATGAGGTGCGCGTCCGCGTGCGTGAGCAGCTCATGCTGGGCGCGTCGCAGATCAAGTTGACGGCCGGCGGCGGCGTTGCCTCGCCTCACAGCCCTCTGGACGCTTCAACCTTCACCGAGCCCGAGCTCCGCGCCGCTGTGGAAGCTGCGGAGAACTGGGGCACCTACGTCGCCGTGCACGCCTACACTCCGGCCTCGATCCAGCGCGCGATCGCCGCTGGCGTGAAATGCATCGAGCACGGCCACCTCATGAATGAGGCCACCGCCAAGCTCATAGCCGACCGGGACATCTGGTTGAGCATTCAGCCGTTCCCCGACCAAATGGCGGACGCGTTCCCGCGCGGTTCGATACAGTGGCTCAAGGCGCAGGAGGTTCTCGCCGGCATGGACAAGGCCTTTACGCTTGCCAAGAAGTACAAGCTCAAGACCGCCTTCGGCACCGATGTTCTCTTCTCTCAGGCACTGGCTCAGCGGCAGGGCGCACTGCTGGCCACACTGGTGCGCTGGTACACGCCCGCCGAAGCGCTCGCCATGGCAACCGGGACCAACGCGCAGCTACTTGAGATGTCGGGAAAGCGGAGCCCTTATGTCGGCAAGCTCGGCGTCGTGAAGGAAGGCGCGCTCGCCGATCTCCTCCTCGTGGACGGCGATCCAATCGCCGACATCAATCTGGTAGCGGATCCCGCCAAGAACTTCGTCGTGATCATGAAAGACGGCAAGATCTACAAGAACTCACTGCCGCAGTAGTGGCCCGGCAACGTTCTCGACGCGCCGGACCCACTAACAGCCGCTCCGATCGTCGCGCCTCCTATCGGGCGCGGCGTAAATCGGCAGCGCAAGAAAAGTTCGAAGCGTAAATCGTCGGTCTCACCAAAGCTTAGGCCGCGTTGCGCTCTTTCTTGGCGATCTTTGCTTCGCGCTTGAGCGCGTTCTTGGCCTTGCGCTGCTTGGCTTGGATCTTCTTGCGGGCTTGGTCCGAAAGTGTCGGCATGAGATGTCCTCCGTTGATCTGACGAATTTACCTTGAATTGCAGGGTTGCTGCCGGAACCGGCGTCTGGTGAGGACGCGGACAAGCCGGTGAACCAAATCCGTGTTCGACGGATTTCTAGCTGCTGAGGCCGCCTAAATCGCACGATCGCGCCCCCTTCGCCACCGCTTTTCAGGGACAAAATGTCATGTCGCATCGAATTCTGGTCCTCTACGGGTCCTATCGCTCTGATCGCATGGGCATCCGGCTGGCGGACTACATCGTCTCGAGGCTCAAAAAGCGCGGCGCGGACGTGGAGCTGATCGACGCCAAGGCGGTCGGCCTCCCCATGCTCGACCGGATGTATAAGGAATTCGCGCCCGGCACCGCGCCGCCCGCAATGGAAGCCCTCGCCGCCAAGATCAAGGCGGCCGACGCCTTCATCTTCATCACAGGCGAATACAATTGGGGCATGCAGCCCGGCCTCAAGAACCTCACGGACCACTTCCTCGAGGAATGGTTCTGGCGCCCCGCCGCGGTCGTCAGCTACTCGGCCGGCCGGATCGCCGGAGCGAGATCGAACATCGCCTGGCACAGCACGCTGTCCGAGATGGGCATGGTCGTCATTTCGAGCACAATTACGGTCGGGCAGATTTCGGCAGCGCTCGATGCCGCCGGCGAACCGACTGGCGGAGGCGGTCAGGCACTCGAGAAGGAGTTCCCGCGCTTCGCCGACGATCTCGCCTGGTGGACCGACGCCGCCAAGGCCCAGCGCGCCGTCAAAGCCCCGCCGTATTGATTGCAGTGCACGCCCGCGAGCAGCGGGCATCTTTCGTCTTGCCGGGCCGATCGTTCGCGGGCAAAGGTGCAGCATGCTGAGGTTCTCAACCGACGACTTGCCGGCGAAGGATCGGTTTGCGCACTGGCGCGAGGAGCGCGGCAAGGCGGTTTTTGGCGTCACCATCGAGCTGCACCGCAGCCAGCACGCCGAGTTCAAGGGACGGTTCTCGGCACAGCCCATCGGCGCCGCGATGCTCGTCGAGATGCAGGCCTCGCCTTACAAGGTTTTTCGCACCGAGGACGATATCGCACGCGCTCCGAGCGATGCGCTCTGCATCTATCAGCAAATTGACGGCGGAGGCTGGTTCGACTGCCGGCGGCAGCGAGTTCGTCGTGTCTGCCGGCAAGATCGCGACAAGTCATTCCGATCTTCCCTACGAGACCATGCCGTCGACCAAGACAGGCTTCAATCTGCGCCTGCTCAAAATTCCGTTCTCACGCTGCAGGGGCCTGGTCGAAAGCGAGCAGGACCTCTTCGCCCGTCCGCTGCATGTCGAGCGAGGACACAAGGCCTTGTTCGCGGACACCTTCACCTCCCTCATCGCCTCTGCGCCCCGGCTTTCGGGTGCCGCTGCCGACACGTCACTCGATATGCTGGCGCAGCTCGCCCTTGTGGCGCGTGGTCTGGCCGCGCCGCGAAGCGAACGCAGCCGCGCAGCCATTCGCGCCGGCCTCCTGCGGAAAGCCCGCGGCGCGATCGAGCGCAATATTCATCGGACGGACCTCTCGCCGGCCCTGGTTGCTCACCTCCTCGGCATCTCGATGCGCGGACTGCACCTGCTGTTCGAGCCGACGGGGGAAACCTTCTCGCGCACCGTCACGGCGATGCGGCTCGCGGAGGCCTGCCGGCTTCTGCAACAGGACGCGGCGCGGCCGGTATCCGACGTCGCCTTCAGCTGCGGCTTCGAAAGCCTCGCCACCTTCTATCGCGTTTTCCGGCGCGCCATCGGCATGACGCCGACCGACTATCGCCTGTCCGCCATCGAGCGGCGTCGATAGTTTGACCGGGACATTGCGCTGAATGAGACGACAGCCCCTGATTCGCTCGGGCATAGAGCCTCGTCCATTGATGGAGGTTCAAAATGAAGAAACGTGCTGCTCTCCTTGCGCTGTTAACGTTCGTTGCCACCCCCGCCATCGCCGCTGACGACAAACCTTCCGACGATGCGAAGTGGGTTGCTGCCTGTATCGCCGACAACAAGGGCGAGGGCCAGGCGGAAGCGGTGGTCGTCGCCTACTGCACCTGCATGACCAACGAGATGTCCGATGCCGAGACTCGCTCGGTCACCGAGTGGGAGAAGGCCAATCCCAAGGTGACGGAGAAGTGCAGCAAGGATGCGGGCTGGAAGGGCAAGTAGACCTCAGTCCCTCGGCGCTCGACAGGAAGTTGTGGCCGGACCGTCCCCCAGGGCACCGTATTGCGCCTGCTTTGCGCTCAGTGAGACGACCCCGGTTCGTCCGTACACGATAATTGAGTTCAATTCGGCCTGCCGGTCTGCGACGGCAGGCCGCTTTTCTCGCAGGGGGCGAGTGATCCGGCCAATTCGATCAAGAAAACAGCACTGCTCGCTTCGACCGCGGTTGCGCTGATCTGCGCGTCGTCGCCGGCCCTGGCCACCGACTGGACCGGCGCCACTTCGAACGACTGGTCGAATGGGGCGAACTGGAGCGGCGGCACGCCCGCGGCGGGTGTCGATGCCGTTGTCGATGTCACGTCGCCGCATGCTCCGAACATCGCCGGCGGCATCACGGCCGACACCGCGCAATTGTTTATCGGTCAATCCGCGACAGGCGCGCTGACCGTTTCGCGCGGTTCCCTCACCGCGTATGGTGCTCTGTGGCTGGGATATAATGCAGGCGCCGAGGGCACGTTGAGAGCAACTGGAGCAGCTTCGCAGATTGACGCGCCGGCGCGCTTCTTCTCGTCGGCTACGACGGCGCTGGCGTGTTTTCGCTGTAGCCACGGAGCCGATTTCAACGGCGTCGGCGCCTTCCTAGGGGCGAACAGCGCGGACTCCAAAGGCTCGCTGGCGCTCTATGGCGCCGGTACGACGTTCAATCTAAGCGGTGATTTGCTTGTCGGCATGAGGGGAACCGGCACACTTGCGATCACCAACGGCGCAACGTTTATCGGATCGGAATTTCGTGCCGGAGTTTTTTCCGGCGCGACCGGCACGGCGACAGTCGACGGCGCCGGTTCGTCCTTGGCGGCCAATTCGAGCTTTGATCATCGGCGACGCCGGGAGCGCCACCCTCAACATTCGCAATGGTGCTGCTGGTCTCCGGAGGTGGTGGTATTGGCGCTCACATCGGATACGCAGCGACCGGTTCGGGCACCGTCAATGTCGACGGCGCGCAGCTGATTGCCAACTTAAGCGTCGGTTATGCAGGCATTGGCGTTCTCAATATCACCAACGGTGGCACCGTTGATACGGGTTCAGCCAATCTTTAGTTGGGCATTCCAAAGCGGCTCGAGCGGCACAGCCACTGTCTCAGGCGCAGGTTCCACACTGAATGCCTATGGCGTCTATGTCGGCTATAATGGCACCGGCGTATTGACCGTGTCCAATGGTGGCGCCGTCACTGCAACCGATTTCTACGTTGGCGGCGACAGCTCAAACAACGGCGACGGCACCGTGAACATTGGTGCCGCTTCGGGACGGGCGGCGGTCGCGCCAGGCCAGATCAATGCCGCCACCTTGGAATTCGGTTCCGGTGACGGTCACCTCGTATTCAATCACACCAGTCAAGCCTACACCTTCGCGACGCGGATAATCGGCGATGGTGACGTAACTGTCGAAGCCGGCACGACAATTCTCTCCGCCGTGAACACGTACACCGGCGACACGCTAATCAACGGCGGCACGCTGCTGGTCAACGGATCGACGAATTCCTCGAGCCTCACGGTCGTCCATCCGGGCGGCACACTCGGTGGCACGGGTACGGTCGGCAACGTATTTGTCGACGACCATGCGACGCTCGCGCCCGGCACAACGGCCAGCATCGGCACGCTGACCATCGATGGCTTGCTGATGCTGTGCAATTGCAGCACCTACGCCGTGAAGACCGGCAGCGCGGGCAGCGCCGACAGGGCCGTCGTCACTGGCGTCGCCAATCTCGGCGGCACGTTGAAAGTGACGCCGACGACGTGGATCGGCGCGACATCGACGTACACCGTCCTGTCATCCGCGAGTGGCACCACCGGCAACTTCGATGCGGCGTCAGTCACACGGCCGGGCTTGGCGACCCTCACCCGCTGGAACATTGTCGGCAACGACGTGATCGTGACGCTCGACCGCGGCATCCTCGCAAACGCATTGCCGGGAAGTGCTTCGCGCAATGCAAGGTCCGTCGCGGATGCGATCGACAGAAGCCTCGCGGCGGGCGCAACGCCAAGTTCTCAGATGATCGATCTCCTGGGCCTCCCGAGCGAGGCGCTCACCGATGCGACCAAGCAAGTGTCGGGCGAACATGCTGCGGGTGGGCAGCAGGCAGCTTACAATGCCAGCAATCAGTTCATGAACGTGATCTCCGATCCGTTCGCATTCGGCCGCGCGCCTCGCCGGAAGTCGCCGCGCGAGACGGGTGCGCCAAAGCCCGCGCCTGCAGGACGGAGCTCTCTGGGCGCCGTGTCCGCTGACGCGCCGCGCTACGTTCTAGCTCGATCCGCGCTGGAATTTTTGGGGCACGGTCTACGGCGGCAACAGCAGCACGAGCGGCAGCAGCGGGGCGAGCGACACGACGAGCCGCACCTACGGCATTGTTGCAGGGGCCGACTACATGGCTCTCCCGCGACACGATGCTCGGCTTCGCGCTCGGCGGCGGTAGCATCGTCATTCGCCGTGTCGGATCGGTCTCGGCAGCGGCGATGCCGACATGGTCCAGACTGGTTTGTTCGGCAAACATACGATGGGCGCCGCCTATGTCTTCGCCGGCCTCTCCTACACGTATCAGGACGTCACCACGAACCGCGCGTTGACGGTCTCGGGAGCTGACGAGCTCGAGGCGAAGTTCGACGCCAACATTTTCGGCGGGCGTATCGAAGGCGGCTATCGCTATGACGCTCCCCTCGTCGCCATTACGCCTCTATGCCGCGCTGCAGCCTACAGAAGATCAATCTGCCCGGCTATGGAAGAGAGTGCGACCAGTCGGGCTCGAGTGCCTTCGCCCTGAGCTACGACGAGAACCGCACGACGACTCACGCGCACCGAGCTCGGCGCGCGCTTCGATCGCGCTTTCAAGATCGAAGACGCCCTGCTCACGCTGCGCAGCCGCTTCGCCTGGGGCGCATGACGAAGGCAATGACAGTGCCAGTGTCGGCGACGTTCCTGTCCTTGCCGGGCTCGGCATTCACTGTGAATGGCGCGGTGCCGTCCGAAAGGATCTCGCGCTTGTCTCCGCCGGCGCCGAGATGAAATGGCAGAACAACCTCTCCTATCGTCGGCACATTCGAGGGCGAGTTCTCGGAGAACACGACCGGCTATGCCGGCAAGGGCACCATACGTTACGCGTGGTGAGCGGCGGTGTTGCCGGGCTGCCCGTGCCCGGCGTCGCCGCCACTGAGGACTGGCTCGAAGTCGGCGGCGGCTTGAGATTGCCCGCCTGGGACAAGGGAGCGGTCACGGCATCGCTTACCGCATCGATCCCCGAGAACGAGGGCGACACCACGTATCTCTCCCGCGCCGGCCTCTCGCAGGATTTCTAAACCTACGCCTCGCGAAGCTTCACACCTTGACGGGCTTCTGCAATGCCACGTCGTACAGTCCGTGCGGCTCGAATGCGAAGAACGCAAACGTCCAGGAGTTCTCGTTTGCGAAGTCTGTTACCGCGCGCTGCACGCCATAACGCCCCATGTAGGGATCGATATGGGCAAAATCATTGAAGACGAGATAGCCGCCGGCCCGCACCTTCTCTGCAGCCGCTCGGGCGTCTGCCAGGCATCCAGCGTATGAGTGATCGCCGTCGACGTAAATCCAGTCAAAGTAGTCATCGGCAAATTTGCCCAGCACGTCCGTCGTCAAGCCGGTGTGCTTATGGACTTCCGGCCCGCCCAATTTATCTGGCTTGAATGGTGAGTAATCGATATCGACCAGATGAAGCTCGGCCGGCTGCGCCTGAGTGACGATAACCCGCGCAAAATCGCCCCGGAATGTTCCCAGCTCAGCAACGCGCGCGCGAGCAGGCAAGAGAGAGACGAGTTCCTTTCTTGATGAACAAACGCGACAGTCTCTCAACAGTGTCGGATTGATCTGCTTTGGCGCTTCGACCTTTTCGAAGGATCGGGCGAGTCTGTAGGTTGTCTTGACGAATTTTGGCGTGCGCGCGCGCAGTCTCATCTCCAGATGCTTCAGCCAATTCCGCATCCTGTCTCCTACTCGCCGGCCGCAGCCTGAGCCGTTTCCTCGAGGTATTTCACGAAACGATTGAACGCATCGATGTAGGCTGCGTCCAGGAACTCATCCATCCGCACGATGAGCCCGTCTTTCACGCGAACGCGAAACCTCACCCTGATATCCAGCCGTTCTCTTGTCTTTCTATGGGTGTGGTACACGAGCACGGTCGCTCGGATGTCGTCTCTCTCGAGGGTAAGGCTCTCGATGACAAAGGCATCGATGACGAAAGTAGCCGCAATAAGCATCAGCCGGGCGGTGAGAGCAGGCTTGCCCTCGGCACTCGACACCCACGGGATTTCGAGCGCATCGACATTCACGACATGAACAATGTCGTCGGCGATGAGCGAAAGAACGCCTTCTAAATTGCCATCGTTCCAGTACCGGACGGCCTGTCGGAACACAGCGGCATCTTGTTCCCTCGACATCGGGGTACGACCTCATGGCTCGGCGAGGCCGATCCTATCAAATCAATTGTCGTCCATCTTGAGCGCGGCGATGAAGGCTTCCTGCGGAATCTCGACGCGGCCGAACTCGCGCATCTTCTTCTTGCCGGCCTTCTGCTTGTCGAGCAGCTTGCGCTTTCGCGTAATGTCGCCGCCGTAGCACTTGGCGATCACGTCCTTGCGCATCGCGCTGATGGTCTCGCGCGCGATCACCTTGCCGCCGATGGCCGCCTGGATCGGAATTTTGAACAAGTGCGGGCGGATCAGCTCTTTGAGCTTTTCGCACATCGATCGCCCACGGCTTTCGGCGCGGCTGCGATGCACGACCATGGACAACGCATCGACCGGCTCGTCGTTGACCAGCACCGTACAGCTTCACGAGGTCGTTCTCCTCGTAGCCCTTGATCTTATAGTCGAACGAGGCGTAGCCGCGCGACACCGACTTCAGCCGGTCGTAGAAATCGAACACCACCTCGTTGAGCGGCAGCTCGTAGATGAGCATGGCGCGTGTGCCGACATAGGTCAGCTCCTTCTGCCGCCCGCGCCGGTCCTGGCAAAGCTTCAGCACGGCGCCGAGATATTCGTCCGGCACCAGGATCGTCGCCTCGATCCACGGCTCCTCGATATGATCGATGCGCACCGTGTCCGGCATGTCGGCCGGATTGTGCATCTCGATCACCGAGCCGTCCGTCATATGCAGGTGATAGATGACCGACGGCGCCGTGGTGATGAGATCGAGATTGAACTCGCGCTCGAGCCGCTCGGTGATGATCTCGAGATGCAGGAGGCCGAGGAAGCCGCAGCGGAAGCCGAAGCCCAGCGCCGCCGAGCTTTCCGCCTCGAACGAGAAGCTGGCGTCGTTGAGGCGCAGGCGCGCCATGGCATCGCGCAGATCCTCGAAGTCGGCCGCATCGACCGGGAACAGGCCGCAGAACACCACCGGCTGCGCCGGCTTGAAGCCCGGCAGCGGCTCGGCCGTCGGGTTCTTTTCGTCCGTCACCGTATCGCCGACGCGCGTGTCGGCCACTTCCTTGATCGCCGCCGTGAAGAAGCCCACTTCGCCCGGACCCAGCTCCGCCAGCATCTCCTGCTTCGGGCCGGAAGATGCCGACGCGCTCCACCTGATAGTGGCCGCCGGTCGCCATCATCTGAACCTTCTGGCCGCGCTTCAGTACGCCCTCTATGATGCGCACCAGCACGACGACGCCGAGATAGGCGTCGTACCAGCTGTCGACGAGCATGGCCTTGAGCGGCTTGTTGGCGTCGCCCGTGGGCGCCGGCAGCCGCTCGACGATGGCTTCCAGCACGGCCTTCACATTGAGGCCGGTCTTGGCCGAGACGCCGACGGCGTCCGAGGCGTCGATGCCGATCACGTCCTCGATCTGCTGCTTGACGCGGTCCTCGTCGGCCGACGGCAGATCGATCTTGTTCAGGACCGGGAGGATTTCGAGGTTGTTGTCGAGCGCCTGATAGACGTTGGCGAGCGTCTGCGCTTCCACGCCCTGGCTTGCATCGACGACCAGAATCGCGCCTTCGCAGGCGGCGAGGCTGCGCGACACTTCGTAGGCGAAGTCCACGTGGCCTGGGCGTGTCCATCAGGTTGAGCTGATAGATCTTGCCGTCCGTGTGCTTGTAGTCGAGGCGCACGGTCTGGGCCTTGATGGTGATGCCCCGCTCGCGCTCGATGTCCATCGAGTCGAGGATCTGCTCCTTCATCTCGCGGTCGGAGACGTTGCCGCACAGCTGGATCAGCCGGTCCGACAGCGTCGATTTGCCGTGATCGATGTGGGCGATGATGGAAAAGTTGCGGATCAGTGAGGTGTCGGTCATGCGCGCGTGCTTATCACCTCGTGTGGCGGCGCAAAAGGGGCGTTTCCGGTCGGCCGACAGCCCTGTTTCGCGACTTCGTCAGCCTAAGCCGGCGCATTAGATTAGAATTATTCCAGATTACTGCTGGCCGCCGCGGATAGCGAGGCGCAACGCCGCGCAATCAGCGCTAAAGCAGGGCCCGCACTGTCTTGACGGCGCCACAACGCTCGGCATAGTGGCGGCCGAAACACGAGCGAATGGACCGAAATGCGCATTACGACCCTGCTGCTTGCCGCCACGGCTGCCCCTCCTGCCTCTCAGCCTTGGCGCCCCGCAGCCTCGGCGGCAGGATTCTTTTCCAACCCGTCTGACAGCACAAAGCCAAGCCCGCAAAGAAGAAAAGCGCCGGCCGCCACGCCGCCCGCGGCGACCGTACCGCCTCCTGCAGCGCGCCCCTGCCGAGCACCGGCTGCCACCGCAGGCCGCCGTCCGCGCGCCTGCCGCTGTTGCGGCGTCCGCAGGCCAACGCGTCTCCACGAAAGGCCTGCCCCCGCCGGCCGCGCCCCGCAACTGCAAGACCACCTGGGGCTTCGACTCCTGGATGCGCGACTTCCGCCGCGAAGCCGCCGCCGAGGGCATCAGCCAGCGCGCCATGTCCATGGCGCTCGACGGCATGACACCCGATCAAGGCGTCATCTCCCGCGACCGCAAGCAGGGCTTCTTCGCCCAGAGCTTCCTCGACTTCTCGGCCAAGCTCGCCACCCCGAACCGCGTTCACCAACGGCACGCGCGCAGATCCAGCGCAACCAGCGCCGCATTCGACCGCGCCGTGAAGGAGTATGGCGTCGCACCCTGCCGTCATCACCGGCTTCTGGGCCCTTGAAAGCGATTTCGGCGCCGGCATGGGCAAGCTGCCGATCATGCGCTCGCTGGTGACGCTGGCCTACGACTGCCGCCGCGGCCCGATGTTCCGCGACGAGCTCAAGGCCGCGCTGCAGATCATCGATCGCGGCGACATGACCCCCGAGACCATGATCGGCTCCTGGGCCGGCGAGATCGGCCAGACCCAGTTCCTGCCCACCCGCTACCTCGAGCACGCCATCGACTACGACGGCGACGGCCGCCCGAACCTGTTCTCCAGCGCCACCGACATCATCGGCACCACCGCGAACTACATGCACCACCTCGGCTGGCGCCCCAACGAGCCGTGGCTCCAGGAGGTCCTGGTGCCGAGCCAGATGCCGTGGGATCAGTCCGACCTCGCGATCAAGCATCCGCGTCTCGAAGTGGGCTGCCTGGGGCGTGACGCAGGCCAATGGCGAGCCGCTTGAAAACGACGCGATGCCTGCGTCGCTGCTGCTGCCCATGGGGCGCTACGGGCCGGCCTTCCTCGCCTTCCCGAACTTCGACGTCTACCTGCAATGGAACCAGTCGCTCAACTACGCGACCACCGCCGCCTATCTCGCCACCCGCATCGACGGCGCCCCCGCCATGCGCCGGGGACGCGAGGGTATCCCCTTCTTGAGCATCGAGGAGGCGAAGGAGCTTCAGCGCCAGCTCACCAATCGCGGCTTCGACGTCGGCGAGATCGACGGCCTGATCGGCCTGAAAAGCCGCCAGGCCATCAAGGCCATGCAGCTGAAATACAAGCTGCCCGGCGGACTCCTATCCGACGCCTGAGCTTTTGGCCGCCCTGCGCGGCGGATAACGCCAGTCCGACGCCTGCACCGTTTGCACGGAGGCCTCTCCGCACGGTAAGATCTCTATCCGATGAGCCGGGGGAGAAGCGCGGCTACCGGACACGCTGCAGCGTAGTGGCGTAACCGGAGGGTAAAGCCGTGCGACAGGCGAGTGGTGTCCGAGCTCGAAGCCAAGCTCGCCAACCTCTTGGCGCTTGCGGATCGCTGAAATGCCGAAAGTGCGGCAGAGCTCGATCTCGCGGCTTCGCCAGATCTACCACGGCATCCACGACATCGACCTCTCCCGCTATGACGCGGACGAGCTGCGTAGCGCGCGCTCCGCGCCTCTGCTCGCGACCACGTTCGCCGCCCGCATGCGCGTTCGCGACCGCATCGCGGAGTGGAAAGAGGCAGCTCTTCTGCAACCGCGAGACCGTATGGGCGCTTCGCGACGTGTTCCGCATCGCCCGCTACGGCGCCGACATGCTGGGCGAGATCGCCTCAAGAACGCGCGCCTCGCGCCGGGCGAAACGTCCAAGCGCGGCTTCACCGGCACGACCAGAACACGCTCGTCAACCCGAAATTCGACAACGGCCGCAACATTCCGTTCCAGTCGGGCGATGTTCTCCTCATGCGCGGAGTCGGCGCACAACAGCGCCGCCATCGCGCGCATCGGCGACGTCGACACACAGTTCAGCCACGTCGCCATCATCTACATCGACGACGAGGGCAAGCATTGGGTCGTCGAGGCGCTGATCGAGGACGGCTCGGTCATCAATACGCTTGAGCACGTGCTGGATCACGGCCTCGGCCGCGCCGTGCTGTACCGTCACAAGGACGCGGCGCTTGCCGCGCGCGCCGCCAAGATCGTTTACGAGCGCGTGCTGGCAACCAAAACCGGCTTCGCTCCGCACATCCCCTACGACTTCACCATGCGCCTCAGGGGCCGCAAGCAAGCTGTTCTGCGCCAAGCTCGTGCAGCAGGCTTTCGCTCGACGCCAGCGGCGGCAAAACCAAGCTGCCCGAGTTCAAGACCCGCCTGGATCGCAACCGCAACCGCGCCTTCTTCAAGAGCATCGGCGTCACGGCCAAGGAAACATTCGCTCCGGGCGACATCGATCTCGATACCGCGCTTCGACCTCGTGGCCGAATGGCAGGACTACCGCGTCACGCCGCTCCTGCGCCGGCAGGACATGATCATGACGAAGTTGTTCGAATGGATGGAGACGCGCGGCTACGTGTTCAAGGAGGATCTCTTCATCAAGCTCGTCGCCATCTTCGGCCGGCTGTCGAGCCATCTTTCGGACGCTCCAAGGAGCTCATCGCCAACGTTGTGCCCAAAGTCCCGCGCAATATGAGCCGAAGCTGCATTGCTACAATCGCCATGCTGCACAAGACGGCAGAGAACCTGATGCCGGCGTTGACGGCCCTCGATGACGACCAGGTCGCCATGACCGGCTTCCCGCTGCACCCCATCGAGATGCTGAACCACCTCGAAAAGCTGCGCGAGCTCTCAGGCGGAACGATCGGCTACCTGCACGGAAAAGCATGAACCGCAAATCTCTTGTGATGACCGCCATAGGCTGCGCCGCGTTGGCGTCGGTCTCTGCCGCTGGGGCCACGGCCGGCGAGCACAGCATCAAGCCCAAGCCTGCCGCAACGACAGCCACACCCGCCGATCCGGCGGCGGCGCGGTGCAACGGGCTTCGCAACAGTGTCGCTCAGCACATCGAAACCATGAAGACGCTCAACGCCCAAATCAAGAAAGAGCGCCAGACGCCGAGCGATCTGGAAGGCATGGTCGAGACATGGAGCGGCTACCACGGTACAGCGGCGCTCAAGGAGTTGACCGCCAAGCTCGCCAAGGAGCGGCGCACCACCGAGGAGATTGCCGCCCTGCTTCCGGCCTACAAATGTCCGCCGGTCGACATCGATGCCGAGCTCAAGAAACCACCGGCACCCCTAAAGCCTGCAGCGACCGCGTCGCAGAAGCGCAAAGGCAAAGTGTACTAGACCATGATCGCGTCAGGTCCTTTCAACCTGACGCGTGAATCACAGGTTTCATCGAAGATCTAGAGCGGTACCTCTAGAACACGATCCCTAGTGCAGCTTCACATGCGGCTCGGTGCGGCGCGTCAGCAAGCGCGACACGGTATCGAGAGCGACCTTCCAATAGCCGTGCAGCGCCACCTCATGCATCTTGTAGAGCGAGCGATACATGACCTTGGCGACGAAACCCTCGATCAGCATCTTGCGGCCGGTAACAAAGCCCATGAGGCTGCCGACGGTCGAATAATGCCCGAGTGAAACCAGCGAGCCGAAGTCGCGATAGACGAACGGCTTGTAGTATTCGCTGGCCCCTTTGACGCGCGCCTTCAGAACCTTCACGAGGTATGACGCCTGCTGATGCGCAGCCTGGGCGCGCGGCGGAATGGCGGTGGTCTGGCCTTCCGGCACGAGGTAGGCGCAATCGCCGAATGCGAAGACGTCGGGATCGAGCGTCGTCTGCAGTGTCGGTTTGACGACGAGCGTGTTCGATCGGCTGACCTCGAGCCCGTCGAGGTTCTTCAAAACCTCAGGCCCCTTCACGCCCGCTGCCCAAACGACGAGCTCCGAGGGAATGAAATTGCCGTTCGCGAGCTTCACGCCTTCCGCCGTCACCTCGGTGACACGCGCATTGGTGTGAATGTCGACGTTGAGCTTCTTCAGAATTTCGGCCGTCGCTTCCGAGATGCGCGGCGGCAGCGCCGGCACGATGCGGTCCGCGGCCTCGATGAGGCTGATCTTGATGTCCTTGTCGGGATCGATCTTGTCGAGGCCGAAAGCGACGACGCCGCGCGCGGTGCCATGCAGCTCGGCGGAAAGCTCCGTACCAGTGGCGCCCGCACCGATGATGGCGACATCGAGCTGTGACGGCCGGATCGGCTCGTGCTGCGTGTTCGCGCGCACGCACGCATTGATCAGCTTACGGTTGAAGCGCGCCGCTTGCTCGGGCGTGTCGAGCGACATGGCATATTGGCTGGCGCCTGGCACGCCGAAATCGTTGGTCACGCTGCCGATCGCGATGACGAGCGTATCGTAAGGCAGCCAGCGGTCCGGCGTGATCACCTTACCGTCTTCGTCCAGCGTCGCCGCCAGATGTACGCGCTTGTTTGCACGGTCGAGACCGATCATCTCGCCATAGCGGAACTGGAACCCATGCCAATGGCCCTGCGCCATGTACTCGACCTCGTGACGGTCGATGTCCATGCTGCCGGCGGCGATCTCGTGCAGAAGGGGCTTCCAGATGTGCGTGCGTGACCGGTCGACGAGCGTGATGGCGGCCTTCTTGCGCCGGCCGAGCTTGTTGCCGAGCGTGGTCGCAAGCTCGAGCCCGCCCGCGCCGCCACCGACGATGATGATGTGATAAAGGGACGGCTTCGGCAAAATCAGTGGCGCGGTCGTCTGCTCAGTCATCTGTCCCTCCCGACAGGGGCGAAGTGATCAGCTTCTGATCTCACCGCCCGTAACTTTCTTCACCTCGGCGATGACCTTCTGCGACACCGCATCGATGTCCTGCTCGGTCAGCGTCTGAGCCGTAGGCTGCAACGTCACTTCGATGGCCAGTGACTTCTTGCCCTCGCCGGCAAGTGCTCCGCCCTCGAACAGATCAAACACATTAACATTAGAAATAAGTGACTTGTCTGCGCCAAGTGCCGCCTTGATCACATCGCCGGCCTGAACCGCCTTGTCGAGAACGAAAGCGAAATCGCGCCGGACGGGCAAAAGATCGGCATGCGCCAGATCCGCCTTGGCGCGCGACTTCTTCTTTTCCGGCGGCAGCGCATCGAGGAACACCTCGAATGCAACGACAGGTGCCGCGACGTCGAGGCTCGCTAGAGTTGCAGGGTGCACCTCGCCGAAATAGGCGAGCACGGTCTTGGGCCCGAGCCGCAGCGTGCCCGAACGGCCCGGGATGGTACCATGACGGCGCATCGCGCGTGACCTGCGCCTTGGCCGCATCGACGCCCAGCGCCGCGAGCACGGCCACAGCATCGGCCTTGGCATCGAACACGGTCACGGCTTCCGCCGCGCTCTGCCACTGACGTCCGCTTCCCTGCACGCGCGCCGTGCCGGCGCGCACGCCGGCGACGCTGAGATATTGATCTGAGGGCTCCTCCCCGCGATAGGCCTGCCCCAGCTCGAACAGCGCCACATCAGCGAAGCCGCGATTGCGATTGCGCTCGACCGCGGTGAGCAGCCCCGGAATGAGGCTCGGGCGCATGGCCGCGAGATCGATCGAAATCGGATTTGCGAGCTCGATGACCGCGCGTCCGTCGCCGAACTGCTCGGCCTGGCCGCGCGGAATGAACGACCAGGTCACGGCTTCGACGAGGCCACGCGCCGCAAGCAGGCGGCGCGACGCGCCGCGACCGCTTCTGCCGCTCTGTCAGAACGGGCCGCGCCACGCCGGAAACGCGCGGCAGCGGCGTGGACGGAATGTTGTCGATACCCGCGATGCGCACGACCTCTTCCACGAGATCCGCGGAGCCGTGGATATCGGGCCTCCATGACGGAGGTGTCACTTCGAGCGTATCGCCGTCTCCGACGAGGACACAGCCGAGCGTCTCGAGAATGGTCTTGATTTCGTCCGCCGGCACCTTGATGCCGCCGAGCTTCTCGACGCGGCCGAGATCGAACACGATAGCCTTGCGCGTGTCCGGAACCTTGCCGGCAACGGCCGCCTTCGACGGCTTGCCGCCCGCGACCTTCATGATCATCTGCGTCGCAAGATCGAGGCCCGGCAGAACCCACTGCGGGTCGACGCCGCGCTCGAAGCGATAGCGTGCGTCGGTCACGAGACCGGCCTTGCGGCCCGTGGCCGCCGTACGCAGCGGATCGAAATAGGCGCACTCGATGAGCACGTCGACGGTGTCGTCCGTCGAGCCCGAAGCCTCGCCGCCGATGATGCCGCCGAGGCCGAGCGGCCCCGTGTCGTCGGCGATGACGCACATGGTCTCGTCCACGGCGTACTCGCGGCCATCGAGGGCCATGAACTTCTCACCGGCCTTGCCCATGCGCGCCGTGATGGCGCCCTTGAGCTTGGCGGCGTCATAGACATGCAGCGGCCGGCCGCGATCCTGGCTGATGTAGTTGGTCACATCGACGAGCGCATTGATGGGCCGCAGCCCGACCGCCTTGAGCCGCGCCTGCAGCCAGTCCGGCGACGGGCCGTTCTTGACGCCCGCGCACGAGCCGCGCCGAGAACATCGGGCACGCGTCCGCCGTCTCCTTGGTGAAGTCGAGCTTGACCTCGACCGGACAATCGAACGAACCCTCGACACCCGAGATCGCCTTCTCGGGCTTGAGCGTGCCGAGCCCGGCCGTGGCGAGATCGCGCGCGATACCGCGCACGCCCGTGCAGTCCGGACGGTTCGGCGTCAGCTTCACCTCGAACAGCGGATCATTGAGACCGACGACATCGATGTAGCGCTCGCCCACATGCTCGGCCATCTCGGGCCCGAGATCGAGAATGCCCGAGCTCTCCGTATCGAGCTCGAGCTCCGCCGCCGAGCACATCATGCCGTTCGACACGACGCCGCGCACCGGCTTCTTCTCGAGCGTGATCTTGGAACCAGGAATATAAGTGCCGAGCGGCGCGAACACGGAGAACATGCCGGCGCGCGCATTCGGCGCCCCGCACACGACCTCGTACAGCGGTCCGCCCTTCTCGACCTCGACCTGCACCACCTGCAGCTTGTCGGCGTTCGGGTGCTTCTTCGCTTCGACGATGCGCGCGACGCGGAACGCGCCGAGCTTCTCCGCCGGGTCGGTGACGCTCTCGACCTCGAGGCCGATGGCCGACAGCTTGGTGGAGATCTCCTCGACCGTCGCCTTGGTCTTGAGGTGGTCCTTGAGCCAGGACAGCGTGAATTTCATTTTCTCAGTCCTGAAATTTATACGTGTCCTTCAAGATCCGGTAGAGCTGGTGGGCAGCCGCCTCACCGAACTGAAGTGCTTGGAGCTGCGCATCCGGGCCTTCGTTTTCACCCGCACCTCCTGCATCCAACTGAACGACCAAGGCGTCGCTGCGGGCGTGAAAGACGCTGACTTGAACGGCAAGTTGCGCCGCATGCACCGGCCCGCCGCCAACCTTCAGCTCTAAGGAATTGACCCAAGCCATGCTCTCACTCCTGAACCGAAGGGTTTCAGCTGCTGAGCCCGCCCGCCAGCGTCGGCATGTCGAGCATCGAGAACCCGTAGTGGCGCAGCCAGCGCAGATCGGCCGAGAAGAACGCGCGCAGATCCGGCACGCCGTACTTGAGCATCGTCAGACGATCGAGACCCATGCCGAATGCGAAGCCCTGGTAGACCTCGGGATCGAGGCCGCAGTTGCGCAGCACGTTCGGATGCACCATGCCGCAGCCCAAAATCTCGAGCCACGCGCCCGGCTTGCCGATGGCTTCGGCGCCGATATCGACCTCCGCCGAAGGCTCCGTGAACGGGAAGTGCGACGCGCGGAAGCGCATCTTCACATCATCCACCTCGAAGAACGCCTTGCAGAACTCTTCCAGCACCCACTTCAGATGCCCCATGTGCGTGGCCTCGTCGATGACGAGCCCTTCGATCTGATGGAACATCGGCGTGTGCGTCTGGTCGCTGTCGCAGCGATAGACGCGCCCCGGCGCGATGATGCGGATCGGCGGCTTGCGGCTCTGCATCGTGCGGATCTGCACCGGGCTCGTATGCGTGCGCAGCAGCAGCCGCGAGCCGTCGGGCTTCGCCGGGAAATAGAATGTGTCGTGCTCCTGCCGCGCCGGATGCTCGGCCGGAATGTTGAGCTTGGTGAAGTTCATGTCGTCGGTCTCGATATCGGGACCTTCCGCGACATCGAACCCGAGATCGGCAAAGATCTCGACGCACTCGTCGAACACCTGGCTCACGGGATGAATGCGGCCCAGCGCCTCCGCCCCCGGACGCACCGGCAGCGTGACGTCGGCGCGCTCGCTTTCGAGGCGAGCCGAAAGCGCCTGCGTCTCGAGCACGGCCTTGCGCGCTTCGAGCGCCTGCGTCACCCGCTCTTTGACGGAGTTGACAGCTTGCCCGAAGGACTTGCGCTCGTCCGCCGGCAAGGCGCCGAGGCGCGACATCTGCTGCGAGACCGAGCCCTTCTTGCCCAGCGCATCGACGCGCACCTGTTCGAGTGCCGGGAGATCTGGCGCAGCCGCGATGGCCGCGACGAGCTCACTCTCGAGCGCACCGAGGTCGGGCGAACTCGTGGTTGTGGTCATGGAACGGCGCGCCTCTCGTTCGTTGAACGTCCCGAGGCGCAGGCCCGCGCCGCAGGGGTTCCGCGTTGCGCCTCTCGCGCCCCGGCAGGACAAACCCGCCGGTCCGTTGGACGCCTCCGCCGCAAATCTGCGGAGGCAAGAGGCGCGATGAGGCAGACCCGATTCTGGACCATGATCGCGTCAGATCTTTCCATCTGACGCGGTAATCATCGGTCCAAAGAGATTAGGCCGCGGCCTTCTTGACCGCAGCGTCGGCCTGTTCGACGAGCGCCTTGAACGCTGCCGCATCGCGAATTGCGATGTCGGAGAGAACCTTGCGATCGATCTCGATACCGGCCTTCGTCAGACCGTCGATAAATCGGGCGTAGGTCAGGCCGTGCTCGCGAACGGCGGCGTTGATGCGCTGGATCCAGAGCGCGCGGAACGTGCGCTTGCGGCGCTTGCGGTCGCGATACGTATACTGCATGGCCTTTTCGACGGCCTGCTTCGCGATCCGGATGGTGTTCTTGCGGCGGCCATAATAGCCCTTGGCGGCCTTGATGACTTTCTTATGCTTGGCGTGGGCGGTGACGCCGCGTTTTACGCGTGCCATGGCGATGCTTCCTTACGACTGATTATGAACTTGGGGTTGAACGAAGCTTGGGCTCAGCGAGCGTACGGCATGTACTTCTTGACGATCTTAGCGTCGCTGTCGTTGAGAACCATGGTGCCGCGCGCATCGCGAATAAACTTCGCATGCCGCTTGATCATTCCGTGGCGCTTGCCCTGGGCTGCGGCCCTGACCTTGCCCGTTCCAGTCATCTTGAAGCGCTTTTTGGCGCCGCTCTTGGTCTTCATCTTGGGCATTTTGCTCTCCTCATCGTGTCGTCACGGGCCGCAGGGCTCACCTGAACGAAAGCGAGCCGGCCCTATGCCCTGATGCCGGACGCCGAGGAATTAACCTCACCGTCGACATGAGACCGCGGGTAGCGGTCTCGGCCCGAAAGAGCCGATTGGGACAAAGGGATGCTTTTTTGCGGAACCGCAGTTTGCAAAAGCATAAAAGCCGCCACGGCATGCCCCGCCGGGCGGCTCTGCACGAGCTTATAAGTGGACGAGCCCCGGATTGCAACAGCATAGCCGCCGGAGCGAGCCATCAAGTGTAGAGACGACTTACTTCCTTGAGGGCACGCGATAAGCGCCCAGACGACTTGAGAAAAAGAACGCCATAAGAATAAATTGGCAAGTTCATTGGAAGCAACAATGTTTCTTCTGAAGCATCAGTGCCGGGCATTCAGCAATGCCACGATAATGTCATGATTTGACACAGACCTATTGTGCTCTCGACCTCGGTACCGGAGAGATCAATTTGTGTGCAGGCCTAGTGCTCTAGAGATCAATATCTGTAGGCAGCTGGGAACGTCTTGCGTTTGTAGAAAAGCCAGTTCATATAGGGCCATCGAACACGCCTTGGTTCACTCTACGACAGCGCCCCGCGCTGACACTGGACGTCTCCATCGCGCGATTTGATGTCATCTCCGGTCATCGGGTCCGGGGATACTGACTACCTGCTTTGGAGGCACTTGATGTCAAACGGCACTGTCAAGTGGTTCAACGGCCAGAAGGGCTACGGCTTCATTCAGCCCGAAGAAGGCGGCGCCGACGTCTTCGTGCACATCTCGGCTGTTGAGCGCGCTGGTCTTCAGACCCTGCGCGAGGGTCAGAAGATTGCCTATGAGACCGAGCGTGGCCGCAACGGCAAGATTGCTGCCGTAAACCTGCGTCCGCTCTAAGCTACTCACGAGCATAGAAATACGGGGAGCGGAGAGGTCTGCTCCCCGTTGCGTTTTGTATTGTTTCCAAATGCGGGTACGGCCCAGGGAGTTTGAATGGCGAAAGAAGAGATGCTCGAGTTCGAGGGCGTGGTGGCCGAGGTGCTTCCCGACGCGCGCTGCCGCGTAAAGCTCGACAACGGGCACGAAGTCGTCGCCTACACTTCCGGTCGCATGAAGAAGAACCGCATCCGCATTCTTGCCGGTGACAAGGTCACCGTCGAGATGACGCCCTACGATCTCGACCAAGGGCCGCATCAACTTCCGCCACAAGGACGCTCGCGCCGCATCTGGCCCGCCGTCCTCATTTGGCCCCGGCGGCGGTCCGCGCCGTCCGCGCTAGACCATAGCCTTGATCGCGTCAGATTGCAGGGTCTGACGCGAACTCTCTCCTCCCTTACGGATATTCGAACCCGAAGCGGAAGCGCACGAGCTTTCCGCGCTCGAACTCGTATTCGGCGTAATAGACCGGATAATTGAAAGCCTTGAGGTCCGGATCGCGATCCGCGTTGTCGATCTGGTACTGGATCGTCTCGCCGTCGCCAACCTTTTCGTCCGCCTTGAGGCAGGACCCGAAGCGGCTGATGATATCCGCGCGCGACATGCCGAGCTCGACCCCGCGGCCGCTGACAAACGTTTCTGTCGGCAGGTCCTTTAGCACCAGCGCTTCTATGCCGGCCTTGCGCACCTCGATCTCTCCGTACTCGTCCTCGCCTGCGCCGTAGTGGGAGAAGAGAACAAGCTCCTGCGCGCCATTGGAGGAGACGAAGCGCACATGCGGCATGTCATCCTCGCCCTCACTCAGCGTCCAGCCGGAACCCACTTGGCGCACCGCGCTCTCGGCATCTGCCAGACGGATGCCGAAGACTGAAAGGTCCGGGTCTTTCATGCGGCACGGCTTGGGCTTCGCGGACACGCCAGCCGCAACGGCTGCCCACATGCTGAACCCGAGGGCCAGAATAAAGAACGGTCGTCGTGCCTGCATAAGACGCGTGCACCTTGAGAAAGGTCGGAAGCAATAGCAGCCGAGAAAATATAAGCGCGATTTCGCTCACGCGTTCCGGCGACAATCCCCGCGAGCGAGGTAGCAGCCCTGTTTATTGGATTACGGAGCAGAGGGGAGACAATAGCTCTTAACGCGCAAGACGCCAGCCTCTTGCACCATTTTGCGGAACACGCACCGAGCTTGTGCGCTGCCGAGCCTCGCGTACAGCCCCGATGACTACTTCGTCACCAAGCTGCATCGCATCATCGATGTTGGTAAGGAACATGCGTGCGGCAGCGTCCCAGCTGAAAGCGAGAGCTGCCTCGCGCACCTGAGCACGATCGAGCGAGAGAGCAGCCATCGCAGCGGCGCCAAGGTCCTCATCGAGCACGCCGGAAACGCCCTGTGCAACGAGATCACGGGGGCCCGTGACCGGAAAGGCCGCGACCGGCACGCCCGATGCCATCGCCTCGAGCACGACCATTCCAAACGTATCCGTGCGGCTCGGAAACACGAAAACATCCGCCGACGCATAACTCTCCGCGAGTGCCTCACCCTCGGCGACGCCTGTAAAAATCACCGCCGGATATTTCCGCTCGAGCACGGCGAGCAGCGGCCCGTCGCCGACCACGACCTTGCGTCCCGGAAGATCGAGCGCGAGGAACGCCTCGATATTCTTCTCGATCGCCACCCGGCCGACATAGAGGAACACGGGCTCGTCGCCGAAGCGGCGCACGGATCTTGGCCGAAACAGATTGGTATCGACGCCCCGCGTCCACGGCAGGAGTTTGCGGAAGCCGCGCTGCGACAGGTCCGCCGCCAGGCTCTGCGTGGCCACCATCGTCCCGGCGCCTGCATTATGAAAGCGGCGCTGCAGTCCATAGATCCAAGATTCCGGCACGAGCGAGCGCGAAGAAACATACTCGGCAAATCGCGTGTGGAAGCTTGTCGTGAACGGAACGCCGGCGCGCAGGCAGTGGGCGCGCGTCATCCAGCCCACTGGCCCTTCGGTGGCAATGTGAATCGCATCGGGAGCCGCCGCAGCGATGAGGCTCCTCGCACGCGCGAAGTCCGGCAGCGCAAGCTGGATCTGCGGGTAGGTCGGACACGGAATGGAACGGAAATGCGATGGCGTGAGGAACGTGAGGCTGGCGCCGAGGCGCTCGACGTTCTCCGCCAGCCGCTCGTACGTCCTGACCACGCCATTGACTTGCGGATGGAAGGCGTCGGTCGCGATGAGGATCCGCATCAAGCGACCTTGAGCGCTTCCGGCTCCGGCACGGTGGTCTGGCGAGCGCGTGCAACATCCAGCCAGCGCACGAGCTCGAGCTCCCCAGAGGCCGTCTCGCCGACGGCAGTGCAGCTCTCGACCCAGTCCCCGGTATTGATGTAGTGCACACCCTCGATATCGCGCGAAGCCGCGTGGTGAATGTGGCCGCAGATGACGCCGTCGACATTGCGGCGCCGTGCTTCGTCGGCGAGGTTCTTCTCGAACTCGCCGATGAAATTAACCGCCGTTTTGACGCGATGCTTGAGGTAGGACGACAGCGACCAGTAGCCGAGCCCCAGCCGCCGGCGCACGAAATTCAACGGCCAGTTGGACCATAGCGCCAGCTCGTAGCCGCGATCGCCGAGGAAGGCGAGCCAGCGCGCGTAACGCACGACGACATCGTACTCGTCTCCGTGCATGACCAGGAACTTGCGCCCGTCGGCGGTGGAGTGAATGGCCTGACGCTCGATCTCGATGCCGCCGAAATGCATGCCGCAGTAGTCGCGCATGCCTTCATCATGGTTGCCCGGGATGTAGATGACGCGCGTGCCCTTGCGCACTTTGCGCAACAGCTTCTGCAGCACGTCGTTGTGCGACTGGGGCCAGATCGCCCCGCGCCGGATACGCCAGAAATCCAGAATGTCGCCGACGAGATAGATCGTCTCGGCGTCGTTGTATTTGAGGAAGTCGAGCAGCATATCCGCCTGCGCGGCCCGGGTGCCGAGGTGCAGGTCGGAAATGAAAAGGGTACGGTAGGAGCGTTCAGTCTCCATAGGTCCCAACCCCATGTCGCCATCTGTTCACTAGCCCTTAAGACCGTATTTGGATTGCAGGAGTGTGACAGTTTCGGAGGCGGCGACGCGCCCTCGGCCCTTCATTCACGCCCCCGGACATCGCCGGGCGCTAAGTTAACCTTCTGATCAAAAGGATGAAATCGCCAGCCCTCGAGTAGGCGGGGGCTCCGCTGCATAGTGGCGGGGCAGTCCCGCACCAATGTGCCGCGAAAGCAACGCGGCGCCGGTCTCAATAAATGCGGGTCGGAAAATAGCGCTCGACAAGCTCCTGAAACCGGCCGCTTTGGCGGACCCGGACGAGGGCTGCATTGATCAGCATTTTAATTTGTGGATCGTTTCGCGGAACGGCGATGGCAAGGCCGTCGCCGAAATACTTGGGCTCGAGATAGGGCCCGCCCCTGAACTCGCAGCACTGTCTGGCGAGCGAGCCGTTGAGCCAGAACGCCAGGCTGATGCCGTCGTCGAACAGCAGCTCCACTTTGCTTTGCTGCAGCGCTTCGCGGGCAAGCTCCGGATTTTCGAACAGCACGATTCTGGAATCGCCGAAGTAGGCGCGCAGGAATGCCTCGTGCGCCGTTCCCTTGGCGACGCCGATCGCAACCCCCTCGAGTCCATCGGGGCTGATGTCTTGCTCCGACGCGCCGATCCGGCCGGCGAAGCGTCCCGGCGTATAGAAATAGCGATCGGTGAAATCCACGTCCGTCAAAGCCTTTGCAGTCACCGCATTGGCCGCGATGACCGCATCGGCATCGCCGCGTTTGAGGCCGACGATCAGCTCTTCCCAGGGCCGGACCTTGATATCGCAGGCCGCACCGATCTCGAGGCAGACGGCGCGTGCGAGATCGACGTTGAAACCCGCGAGCACGCCGTCGTCGTCGTAATAGTTGAAGGGAGGAAAATCGCCTTCCGTCAGGAACCTCACCACCACGCGCCTCGGCCCTGCCGCTGCGGCGTCAGGATCGGTTTCTTCCCCGGCCGCTCCGGCCGCTGGCACGTCTTGTCCAAAGCTGAGCCGCGGAGACACCAGGAGACACGCGGCGAGGAGAGCGAACGCCACGATCAAAAAGGCTGAGCGGCCCGGCTGGCCAATGCGGCTTCGATCTCTCGTCATCCTTCGAGCCCGGCCTCTTTATGAATTGCGTCTCAATTCCGTATTTAACATGGCGAGCAATATGGCAAGATGATTGTCGCGGCCTGGACGCACTGCGGGGGATGGAAGGGGGACTTCTGTGCTCGTGGAGGAACGCCTCGCACCGGTGAACGGTGCGAGCGAAGGTCGTGTGCCGCGTGTTCGGTAGCTCGGCATTCCCGGGGCAGTTCAAGAGCCGCATGCGCGTGGTGCGCCGGGCAACAGGCCGGCGCGGTGGGCCCGTCGCATTCGAACGCCGAAGCGGAAAAACCGGCTGGAAAGCCGAGCAGGCCGAACGTCTTGATCATGCCGTCAATGCGCTCAGGCGCAACCGCCCGGAGCTGTCTGCAGCGGAGCCAATGTGGGTCTGGCAAAAGTTCGCGGCGGCAGGGCTTGCGGCGCTTGTGTTTACAGCCGCCATCCTGGTGCCGACCGCCGCACTGCCAGCGCTTCTGATCGTCCTCGCGCCGCCGTTTCTCTGCGTTACACTTTTGAGATCTCTGGCCCTGTGGAATGCGGCCGCCCCCCGCCGCAAACAGGGCGTCCCATCTCACTTACAAGAAGCGGCCGCGCCGCTTCCGACCTACTCCGTGCTGGTTCCGCTCTTTCGCGAAGCCGCCATCGTTCCCGATCTCGTCGCCGCTCTGGCCGCCCTCGACTACCCCCGGGACCGGCTGGAGATTTTTCTCATTCTCGAGAGCGTCGATCACACCACCCAAGCGGCGGTGCGGTCGACCGAGCTGCCGGCGCACATGAGCGTCCTCGTCGTCCCCGACGGGGAACCGCGCACCAAGCCTCGGGCTCTCAATTATGCGTTGACGTTCGCAACCGGCGACTACGTCGTCGTCTACGACGCCGAGGATCTTCCCGAGCCCGGCCAGCTGCGCCTCGCCGTCGCTGCGCTGACCTCGACGCCTCGCCTCGGCTGCGTCCAGGCCCGCCTCAATATCTATAATTCGGACGAAACCTGGCTGACGCGCCAGTTCACCATCGAATACACCGCGCTGTTCGACTGCCTGCTTCCGACGCTGGAACGCCTGAGTCTGCCAGTGCCGCTCGGCGGAACATCAAATCATTTTCCCCGCGCGCTTCTCGACGAGATAGGCGCCTGGGATCCTTTCAACGTGACGGAGGACGCCGATCTGGGTATCCGCCTGGCGCGCAGGGGATGGCTCGTTGGAGTGCTGAATTCGACGACGTGGGAGGAGGCCCCTGAGACCTTCCGAAGCTGGCTCAGCCAGCGCACCCGCTGGCTCAAGGGCTGGATGCAGACCTATCTGGTCCATGCACGCCAGCCGTTGCGCGCGGCCCGCGAGCTCGGGTTCGTGCGCTTCGCCGGCATGCATATTCTGATGGGCGGCCTCATTCTATCAGCCCTCGTGCATCCCTGGTTTTACGCACTTCTGGCAGCGGACGGGCTCTTCGGCATCCTGAGCGCGGCTGATTACGCCCTTCCGCCCGTCTTCTGGTGGATCGGCATTTTCAACCTCGTATCAGGCTACGTCACCGGCGTCGGACTGGGATGCGTGGCCGTGATCCGCCGCCGGCGCTGGCGGCTGGCGGCATCGGCATTACTCATGCCCTTGTACTGGCTGCTGATCTCCGTCGCCGCCTATCGCGCTCTGGCGCAGCTCGTCACAGCGCCCTATCGCTGGGAAAAAACGGAGCACAAGGCGAGAACCCCGGCATCTCCCACAAATCCTGGCTGCTGTAACGACGACCTACCGCGTACGCCCATCGCTGGGGCTACTGCGCAGCCGGACCGGCCGGCTGCGGATGCCGCATCAGGAAGCTTGAGCTTCCAACTGATCGCGGGAAAAAGAACGCGCTTCGAGGATGCCGAGCAGGGTCTGCTGCGTGAACGGCTTGGAAACGAACTGCTGGCCCTTCAGACCCGATGGCAAAGCATCCGCCGTCGATCCCGAGACGAACACGAAGGGCGTCCTGATGCCCAGCAAGTATTCTGCGATCTCGAAACTTTTGCCGTCGGTGACGTCGACGTCGAGGAAAGCAAAGTCAAAGCGCTCGGCAAGCTTGTCCTTGGCGCTGCGCACTGATGCGCACATGACGATGTCGGCATCGATCGCGCTTTCGATGATGCTCTTGATATCTAAGGCCGTGAGAAAATCGTCTTCAAGAATGAGTATCCGCATTTCTATCTTCTAACGGGGGTCTAGACCTCCGGTTGCTGGGCAAGCCGTGGCCCGCCGATCCGACGTGGGTGTTGTGACCTTGATTGGTCAGAGTCCCTCGGGGGCCAAACGGCCGAGCCCTCGGCAAGTTCCACGCCGCGACATCCTGGACGTTTCGGCCGGGGGAGCAGCGGGCGCCTAAAGAGATTCATCCCCGTCGAAGCTAGGGCGGACTAGCGCCCGAAGCCCAGCGACGCCAACTCCACCTGGCATTTCTTGCCGAGCTGGAAGTATTTCACCATGACACAACGCTTAACCTTGGCGACCGTCGGCTGCGGCCCGAGGCAAAGGCGCCGGACGTCGGTTTCGCACGCAGCTCGAAGCGACGGCGTGACTTCCGGCGGCAGCTGCAGTTCTTCGGCAATCGCCATGGAGCTAACAAACACGCTGGCGCACGCGACTAGGGCACGCTTCTTCATTGGTCTACCCCGCTGTTGGTGTGTGTGCCCGTAGGCTTCAAGACCCCTTGCAACATGACAATAAAGGCAGAAATGCTGCATCGCGTCATGGTTTACGCTGTGATTCGGATCTAAAGCCTAATGCCTGTGGATAATTTCCGGGCCGCCGAACGGCGCGATTCCGACATAAGCCGCTGAAATTACAGCATCTATTCAGAACTGCTGTCGCAAATCAGAAAAGAAACGGGCGCACCTTCCGGCACGCCCGAACCAACTTTTTTTCGCAGCCGTTGTGAGCCGGCGCGAGCCGCTCAGACCGTCGCCTTGACTCCCGTCGGGACCGCACAGGCGACACCTGTTCCCCCGAGCCCGCAATAGCCGTGCGGAACCTTCGCCAGGTACTGCTGATGATAGTCCTCGGCGAAGAAGAGCTCCGGCGCCGGCAGAACCTCGGTCGAGATCGTGCCAAGCCCAGCGTCGGTGAGCGCCTTCTGGTACGAAGCCTTCGAGGCCTTGGCTGCCTCGAGCTGCGCATCCGAGAACGTATAGATGCCGGAGCGATACTGCGTACCGACGTCGTTGCCTTGGCGCATGCCCTGGGTCGGATCGTGGCTTTCCCAGAAGGTCTTGAGCAGCTTCTCGTAGCTCAGAACCTTAGGATCGTAGACCACCAGCACAGCTTCCGTGTGCCCCGTCCGTCCCGTGCCCACTTCCTCGTAGGTCGGGTTGGGCGTGAGGCCCGCCGTGTAGCCGACCGCCGTGATCCATATGCCGGATCCGAGCTCCCAGAACTTGCGCTCGGCGCCCCAGAAGCAACCCATGGCGAACATCGCCGTCTCGGTGCCTGCGGGATAGGGCCCCTTGAGCGGGCGGCTGAAAAGATAGTGCTCGTCTGCCGTCGGAATGGCGGTCGGCCGGCCCTTGAGCGCCGTACCCGCGGTCGGCATTTCGATCTTCTTGCGTGAGAACAGCATCCTGATCTCCTGAACTGAACCCTTGTTACGCTGACATATACGAACCCCAAGCCGTCAGGGTTACAAGGGCGCCGTTCACATTCCCGGGAGCAGCATCAGACCGCACAAACGAAAACACCGCCCCGAGAGAACTCGGAGCGGTGCCTTGAAGAGCATTGTGATGAGGGGAACACGATGCAGAGCATCGAGCCTGATGAAGTCATTTCATAATCACGCCTCGGCAGACCTGGCGACGACCTACTCTCCCGCGTCTTAAGACGAAGTACCATTGGCGCTGGGGCGTTTCACGGCCGAGTTCGGAATGGGATCGGGTGCAGCCACCCCGCCATAATCACCAGGTCGGCGGAAGCGTGAGATGAATGAATTCTGGTCTTTCTGTATTCTTACGCCCATCAGGCGGCACGCGCGCATCTAGCGCCGATGCGAGCCATTCAATCGGGCCGCAAGCGCCGCCCTGCCGGAGCAGCCAGCGCGTGTCAGCGCGATCTACGGCGCGAGGCATTACGATGAGCATTGCTTAATGAGAGCGATCGAAGTTCGATCGAGCTATTAGTACCGGTAAGCTACATGCATTGCTGCACTTCCACACCCGGCCTATCAACGTGGTGGTCTACCACGGCTCTCAAGGGAGAACTCGTTTTGAGGTGGGTTTCCCGCTTAGATGCCTTCAGCGGTTATCCCGTCCGCACATAGCTACCCTGCTGTGCCGCTGGCGCGACAACAGGTCCACCAGAGGTGCGTCCAACTCGGTCCTCTCGTACTAGAGTCAGATCCTCTCAATTCTCCTACACCTACGGCAGATAGGGACCGAACTGTCTCGCGACGTTCTGAACCCAGCTCACGTACCTCTTTAAATGGCGAACAGCCATACCCTTGGGACCTGCTCCAGCCCCAGGATGAGATGAGCCGACATCGAGGTGCCAAACGATTCCGTCGATATGGACTCTTGGGAATCATCAGCCTGTTATCCCCGGCGTACCTTTTATTCGTTGAGCGATGGCCCTTCCACACAGAACCACCGGATCACTATGGCCGACTTTCGTCTCTGCTCGACTTGTCAGTCTCGCAGTCAGGCGGGCTTATGCCATTGCACTCGACGGTTGATTTCCGACCAACCTGAGCCCACCTTCGCACGCCTCCGTTACCATTTAGGAGGCGACCGCCCCAGTCAAACTGCCTACCATACAATGTCCCGGAACCGGATGACGGTTCGCGGTTAGACAACCATGTTCATAAGGGTGGTATTTCACATTGCGGCTCCACAAGAGCTGGCGCCCCTGCTTCATAAGCCTACCACCTATCCTACACATGCAAACACGATTGCCAGTGCAAAGCTACAGTAAAGGTGCACGGGGTCTTTCCGTCTAACCGCAGGAACCCCGCATCTTCACGGGGAATTCAATTTCACTGAGTGATGTGCTGGAGACAGTGGGGAAGTCGTTACGCCATTCGTGCAGGTCGGAACTTACCCGACAAGGAATTTCGCTACCTTAGGACCGTTATAGTTACGGCCGCCGTTTACTGGGGCTTCGATTCAAAGCTTGCACTTCTCCTCTTAACCTTCCAGCACCGGGCAGGCGTCAGGCCATATACGTCGTCGTTGGACTTAGCATAGCCCTGTGTTTTAGGTAAACAGTCGCCACCCCCTGGTCTGTGCCCCACCCGTCTGGTTGCCCAGAATGATGGCCTGCTTATCCCGAAGTTACGCAGGTAATTTGCCGAGTTCCTTCAGCACACTTCGCTCAAGCGCCTTGGTATTCTCTACCAGTCCACCTGTGTCGGTTTCGGGTACGGTCTATGTGGGGGCTATTTCCTGGAACACCTTCGCTGCTCGGGCAATCCGATAAGCCCAAACAACTTGCAGCATCCGTCACTCACCCACTGGCCCACGAATATTAACGTGGTTCCCATCGACTACGGCTTTCGCCCTCGCCTTAGGGGCCGGCTAACCCTGCGCAGATTAGCTTTACGCAGGAACCCTTGGACTTTCGGCGGGAGTGTTTCTCACACTCCTGTCGTTACTCATGTCTGCATTCGCACTTCCGATACCTCCAGGCGCCCTCACGGGTCGCCCTTCGCAGGCTTACGGAACGCTCCGCTACCACGCATCAATCCCGAAGATGTGCATCCGAAGCTTCGGTGCACGGCTTTAGCCCCGATACATTTTCGGCGCAGGAACCCTTAATTAGACCAGTGAGCTGTTACGCTTTCTTTAAAGGATGGCTGCTTCTAAGCCAACCTCCTGGTTGTTATGGGATTCCCACATCCTTCCACACTTAGCCGTGACTTAAGGACCTTAGCTGTCGGTCAGGGTTGTTTCCCTTTTCACGACGGACGTTAGCACCCGCCGTGTGTCTCCCGAGTAGTACTCCCAGGTATTCGGAGTTTGGTTAGGTTTGGTAACCCTGTGGGGGCCCCTAGCCCATCCAGTGCTCTACCCCCTGGGGTATTCACTCGAGGCTCTACCTAAATAGATTTCGCGGAGAACCAGCTATTTCCAGCCTTGATTGGCCTTTCACCCCTATCCACAGCTCATCCGAGGCTTTTTCAACAGACACCGGTTCGGTCCTCCAGTAGGTGTTACCCTACTTTCAACCTGGCCATGGATAGATCGACTGGTTTCGGGTCTAATCCGACGAACTGAACGCCCTGTTCAGACTCGCTTTCGCTTCGCCTACAGCTATCGCCTTAAGCTTGCTCGTCAGACTAAGTCGCAGACCCATTATACAAAAGGTACGCCGTCACCCTTGCGGGCTCCGACTGTTTGTAAGCATCCGGTTTCAGGTACTATTTCACTCCCCTCGTCGGGGTGCTTTTCACCTTTCCCTCACGGTACTGGTGCGCTATCGGTCGGTAAGGAGTACTTAGGCTTGGAGGGTGGTCCCCCCATGTTCGAAGCAGGATTTCACGTGTCCCGCCCTACTCGAGGCTTCATCTTCGGCATTACCTGTACGGGGCTGTCACCCGCTGATGGCCCAACTTTCCAGATCGGTTCCAGTTGTCCTAATTGAAGCACTGGCCTAGTCCGCGTTCGCTCGCC
>CAWHPZ010000032.1:0-75000 GCA_963831345.1 uncultured Alphaproteobacteria bacterium | reverse complement strand
GACCCCCGGGACGCCTATTCTCGCAGCCGGCAACGGCACCATCGAGGAAGCCGGCCGCAAGGGCCAATACGGCAACTACATTCGTATCCGCCACGCCAACGGCTATCAGACGGCCTATGGCCATATGTCCCGCTTCGCTCAGGGCGCCGCGCCCGGCGTCAAGGTGCGCCAGGGCCAGGTCATCGGCTTCGTCGGCTCGACCGGATTGTCGTCCGGCCCGCACCTTCACTTCGAGGTGCTGGTCAACAACCAGTTCGTCGATCCCATGTCGATCCAGGTGCCGCGCGAGCACCAGCTCGTCGACCGCGAGCTCGGCGAGTTCCAGAAGGAGCGCGCCCGCATCGACGACCTGATGCGCCGCGCGCCGGTGCTGACCGCCAGCAAATAAAAAAGCCAGCGCCTGAAAGGCGCTGGCTCAATAGGCTCAGAAACTACCGCAGCACTTATGCTGCGGCCCTCACGTCCTCGCCGTTGACGGTGAGATGGCCGTCGCGCACCGATACCAGCACCGTGTCGCCGTCCTTGACCGCGCCCTTGAGCACCTGCTCCGCCAGCGAGTCCTGCACGTGCTTCTGGATCACGCGCTTCAAGGGCCGCGCGCCGTAGACCGGGTCGTAGCCCTTGTTCGCGAGCCACGTCCGCGCCTGGTCGTCGAGCTCGATCGTGATCTTGCGATCGGCGAGAAGCTTCTGCAGCCGCTGCATCTGGATATCGACGATCTGCGCCATCTGCTCGCGCTTCAGGCGATGGAACACGACGATCTCGTCGATACGGTTGATGAACTCGGGCCGGAAGTGCCGGCGCACCGCGTCCATCACCAGGCCGTAGGCCTCCTCCTCCGACATCACCTTGTCCTTCTCGCCCGGCATGCCGAAGCCCATCGGCTGGCGCGGATCGGCGAGGAACTCGGCCCCGAGGTTCGAGGTCATGACGATGAGCGTGTTCTTGAAGTCCACCGTGCGGCCCTGCCCGTCCGTCAGGCGCCCGTCGTCGAGCACCTGAAGCAGCACGTTGAACACGTCCGGATGCGCCTTCTCGATCTCGTCGAACAGGATCGACCTGATACGGGCGCCGCCGCACGGCTTCGGTGAGCGCACCGCCCTCCTCGTAGCCGACGTAGCCCGGCGGCGCGCCGATGAGACGCGCCACGGAGTGCTTCTCCATGTACTCGCTCATGTCGATGCGCAACAACGCGCTCTCGTCGTCGAACAGGAACGCCGCCAGCGCCTTGGTCAGCTCGGTCTTGCCGACGCCCGTCGGGCCGAGGAACATGAACGAGCCGATCGGCCGGTTCGGATCCTGCAGGCCGGCGCGCGCGCGCCGCACGGCCGTCGCGACCGCGTGCACGGCCTCGTCCTGGCCGACGACGCGCTTCGCCAGCGCCTCTTCCATCTTGAGGATCTTGTCGCGTTCGCCTTCGAGCATCTTGTCGACAGGCACGCCCGTCCACCGCGACACGACGCCGGCGATCTGAGCCGGCGTCACCGCCTCTTCGACCATGGCGGCTTTCGCCTCCTGGCCTTCGATGCCCTTGAGCTTCTTCTCGAGCTCAGGAATGACGGCATGCGCAAGCTCGCCGGCGCGCGCGTAGTCGCCCTCGCCGCTGCGACTGCTCGAGCTCGGTCCGCCGCTTGTCCAGCTCCTCCTTGATCTTCTGCGCCGAGCCGAGCTTGTCCTTCTCGGCCTTCCAGCGCTCGGTCAGCACGCTTGACTTCTCCTCGAGGTCGGCGATCGATTTCTCGAGCCGCTCCAGCCGGTCCTTCGACGCCGCGTCCGTTTCCTTCTTCAACGCTTCGCGCTCGATCTTCATCTGCATGAGATCGCGATCGATGGCATCGAGCTCCTCGGGCTTGCTGTCCACCTGCATGCGCAGCCGCGACGCCGCCTCGTCCATGAGGTCGATCGCCTTGTCGGGCAGGAAGCGGTCGGAGATGTAGCGGTGCGAAAGCGTGGCCGCGGCCACGAGCGCCGAATCCGTGATGCGCACGCCGTGATGCAGCTCGTACTTCTCCTTCAAGCCGCGCAGGATCGAGATCGTATCCTCGACCGAGGGCTCGTTGACGAACATCGGCTGGAAGCGCCGCGCCAGCGCCGCATCCTTCTCGATGTGCTTGCGATACTCGTCGAGCGTCGTCGCGCCGACGCAATGCAGTTCGCCGCGTGCGAGCGCCGGCTTCAGAAGGTTGCCGGCATCCATCGCGCCTTCGGCCTTGCCCGCGCCGACGATCGTGTGCAGCTCGTCGATGAACAGAATGATGCGGCCTTCCTCGGCCTGCACCTCCGTCGAGCACGCTCTTCAAGCGCTCCTCGAACTCGCCGCGGAACTTCGCGCCCGCGATGAGCGAGCCCATGTCGAGCGCGAGCAGACGCTTGTCCTTGAGGCTTTCCGGCACGTCACCTTGGACGATGCGCAAGGCGAGGCCCTCCGCGATCGCGGTCTTGCCCACGCCCGGCTCGCCGATGAGAACGGGATTGTTCTTCGTGCGCCGCGACAGCACCTGGATGGTGCGGCGGATCTCCTCGTCGCGGCCGATGACCGGGTCGAGCTTGCCCTTCTCGGCGGCTTCGGTGAGGTCCCGCGCATAGCGCTTCAAGGCATCGTAGGACTGCTCGGCCGAGGCCGAATCCGCCGTTCGACCCTTGCGGATCTCGTTGATGGCCGCGTTGAGCTTCTCCGGCGTGACGCCGGCTTCCGCCAGAATGCGGCCCGCCTCCGACCCCTTCTCGAGGGCGAGAGCCAAAAGCAGGCGCTCGGCCGTGACGAAGCGATCGCCGGCCTTGTCTGCGATCTTTTCCGCATTGTCGAAGATGCGCGCGAGCTCGGGCGCGATGTAAAGCTGCCCGCTGCCCGATCCCGTAACCTTGGGACGCTTCGCCAACGCCTTCTCGACCGCCGCGAGCGCGTCCTTGTGACGCCCGCCGGAGCGATTGATGAGGCCGGCCGCAAGGCCCTCCTCGTCGTCGAGCAGCACTTTGAGTACATGCTCGGGCGTGAACTGCTGATGCCCTTCACGAAGCGCAAGGCTCTGCGCGGCTTGGATAAATCCTTTGACCCGGTCCGTATACCGTTCGATATCCATAGTTCTGATCCTCCTCGGCACGCCTCCCCGCCCCAAAGGCACGGCAGAAGCATCGTCACGGCTGATTAAAGTTGTAGCGCCGTGGCTCAGGCCCAACTTGGCACCCGTCCACAACCGCCGCTTGAGATATAGGTTGGGGCGGCGATTGAAAAAGGGGCAGCCGTCTTTGAACTGACGGCCTTGCAGGGACAGGGGAGACTATAGGTCTGCGCCGCTCCCCTCGATCTGACGTCGATCAATTGATGCCCAAGGATGAGTTAAGTGCCGGCCCATGTCACCGCCCTCTACCGCTATCCCGTCAAAGGCTTGTCTGCCGAGCCTCTGAGCCGGGTTGCCGTGGCGCCCGGCGCCCCGCTGCCCCTCGATCGGGCCTGGGCCATCGAGAACGGTCACGGCCGGTTCGACGCCGCGTCCCCTCGCCATGTGCCGAAAACGAGCTTCCTCATGCTCATGAGGAACGAGCGGCTGGCGACCCTCGAAAGCACGCATCGACGAGGCGACGAGCACGCTGACGATCCTCGCGCGGCGGCAAGATCGTCGCCATCGGGCGACCTGTCGACGACGGGCCGGCAGACAGATCATCGAGCAGTTCATGGCCGCCTACATGGCCGATGGCCTGCGCGGGGCGCCCAAGGTCGTCTCCGCCGAGGGCCACCACTTCGCCGATAGTAGCGAGCCCTATCTCCACATCGTCAATCTGGCCACCGTGCGCGCCATCGAGCGCGAGGTCGGCCGCCCCGTCGATCCCTTGCGCTTCCGTCCCAACGTCATCATCGACGATGTGGAGCCCTGGGCCGAGGCAACATGGGTTGGACGCGAAGTCTCGTTGGGCCCCGTTCATCTCGCCGTACGCGAGCGCACCGACCGCTGCGCCGCCACCAATGTCGATCCCGCGACGGGCGTGCGCGACATGGATATTCCGGCGCTGCTGATGCGCAAATGGCAGCACGTCGCCGTGGGCGTCTATGCCGAGGTCATCGCGGGCGGCGACTTGGCCGTGGGCGATGCCGTCTACGGCACCGGCTTCGCAAGACACCTGACCGCGCAAAAACAAAAGAGCCGCGGCGAACCGCGGCTCTTGATGATTTCACAGCTGATCTCCGAGAGATCAGTCCCGAGTGTCCTCGACCGCAGGCGTCGGCGCCGGTGCTGCACCTTCCTCGGCCGCAACTCCCGCTTCGCGCCGCGGACGGCGCACAGGACGGCGGAGAAACTCCGGCTGCTCGTGATGCGGGACGGCGGCAGCGCGCTCGCGGCGCACTGGCGGCGGCGGCGGCTGATGCGCCTCGCCGTTCTGCTCCACCGGTGCCGGCTGAGGCTGCGGGCGATCGACAAAACCTTCCGTGCGTCCTTCCGAACGCTCAGGCCGTTCAGACCGCTCCGGACGCGAGAAGCGCTCCGAGCGCTCGTGCCGCTCGCCACGATCCTGGCGGTCGCCCCGATCCTGACGAGGGCCGCGATCACCGCGGTCGCCGCCACGATCACGATCCTGCCGGTCATTACGATCGTAGCCGCCTTGGCGCTCGCGATGCTGCGGACGTCCGTCGTGGCTCATGCGAGGACCGCGGTCGTCATAGCGCGGGCCATCGTTATGGCGAGGCTGACCCTCGTGACTGCGCATGGGCTGCGGCTGAGGCATCGCCCCCATATCGCCGCCGAGATCGTCACCGTCCTCGTCGCCGAACTCATCGCCCGACCCAGGATCGCCGCCGAACGATGCCGGACGGATCTGACGAGCGCCGTTTTGTATTTCGCCGCCCTGGGCCATCTGCTGTTCGCGGAACGCCAGGATGATGCGGTTATAATGCTCGGCGTGCTGGAGATAGTTCTCAGCCAGAACGGGATCGCCGCTCGACTGCGCATCTCGCGCCAACGCCATGTATTTCTCTGCAATATGTGAGGGCGTACCGCGAATCTTGACGTCAGGGCCGGTGCTTTCGAAGCTCCGCGTCAAAGGATTTTGACCCCTGCGGTTCTGATTGCCGCTGTTGTTACTACTATTATTGTTGTTGTTGCGGCCGCGACCTCTGCGGTTCTGCTGTCCCTGCCTCATAGGCTCCGTTCTCGATGGTTATGAAAGCGATTTTGACGAAGTAATCTTTGCCTGAACTCACCTCCGGCGAAATTCACCGGCAAATCAGCAAACTGGTTCAACGACCATTCCTTCAGACTGCCCGGCAGCTGCGATTTCCGCGCGCTGAGCCTATCTGCTGAGCTCTAAGCTCAGATGCTCCGGTCCGTCTTCTATTCTGCTCTTGGACTTCAGCAGCAAATTCCGTTTTGGAGGAGCGTCTACGTGATTTTGCCTAGAAAGCTGCCGGGGCTGTTTCCGTGGCATCACCCCTGATACCGGCCGGCCCGTCTTGCAGCTGAGCATGCGCCTCAAAGGATTCCTCAGGTTCATCGGACCCGGGACCTAGAGCGATCTGCGCACGCGATTGTTTCCGCTCAATGACACTAGCTCCGATGCCGTTTAAATCCAAGTGGTTTTAGTTTCATGGTAACTTATGTGTCTTGACTGCAACACAACGGACGTGCCCGCCTAAATCCCTGAAATGCCTAATCTCTGCGGAAGCAGGCACCTCCTGCGTCAGAATTGCTGCGACGTCTTGCGCCTGCCCCGCTCCGATTTCGAAAAAGGCCCAGCCATTCGGCAACACATCGATCAGGCCTTTGGCGAGTTCGCGGTAGGCTTCGAGGCCGTCGGCTCCTCCATCGAGTGCCAGAAGCGGATCGAATTCGCGGACCTCCGCCTCGAGCCCTGCGATGTCTCCAGAAGAAATGTAGGGCGGGTTGGAGATGACCACCTCGAACACGCCGTCGATGCCATCGAGAAAACGCCGCTCCTGAAACTCTACTCTATCGAGAAGTCCGAGCTGTGCTGCGTTGATCCGGGCGACATCCAAGGCCTCACGGCTGATGTCCGTTGCCAATCCCGTGGCGCTCGGTAGCTCGGCTAAAACCGTTAATGCGAGACACCCCGTTCCTGTTCCAATGTCGAGAACGCGAACAGGCTTTTTGGCCCAGCCTTCCTCGGCCGCGATCGAGAGCACCGCTTCGATCAAGGTCTCGGAGCAGGGCCTCGGATCGAGCGTGGCGCTGGTGACGATGAAATCGCGCCCAAAGAACCCGCGCTTGCCCAGAATGCGCGACACGGGCTCATGGTTGAGCCGCCGCTCCGCATAGCCTTCGAGAACATCGGCCTCGCTCGCCGAGAGCAGCCTGTCCGGATCTCGCAAGAGATCGATGGTGGAACCTCCGAGCACGGCGGCAACGAGGCGCCGCGCATCGACCGCCGGAGATTCTATCTCAGAAGCCTCGAGCCGGAGCGTCAGCCGCCGCAGAACATCGCGCACGGCGAGCCCTGCAAATTCCCCGGCTTCCCGCTCACGCCCCATGGCTTTCCATGGCGGCGAGTTCGCCTGCCTGATGCTCGGTGATGAGCTGATCGATGATCTCATCGAGCCCAACCCCTTCCATGACCCGCTCGATGTTATGCAAAGTCAGATTGATCCGGTGATCCGTCACCCGGCCTTGCGGATAATTATAGGTTCGGATGCGCTGCGAGCGGTCGCCCGAACCGACTTGGCTCTTGCGCGCCTGGCTGCGCTCGCTGTCGGCCCTCTCGCGCTCATAGTCGAACAGGCGTGAGCGCAGCACCTGCATGGCGAGCCGCCGGTTCTGATGCTGCGATTTCTCGGCCGACACGACGACGATACCCGTCGGCAGATGCGTCATGCGCACGGCGCTGTCCGTCTTGTTGACGTGCTGGCCGCCGGCACCGCCAGCACGCATGGTGTCGATGCGGATGTCCTCGGGTCCTTGATATCGATGTCGATATCCTCGGCCTCCGGCAGCACCGCGACCGTCGCCGCCGACGTGTGAATGCGCCCGCCGCTCTCGGTGGCCGGAATGCGCTGCACGCGATGCACGCCGCTTTCGAACTTGAGCCGGGCGAACACGCCCTTGCCTATGACCGACGCGACGATCTCCTTGTAGCCGCCGAGATCGTTCTCCGAGATCGAGATGATCTCGACCTTCCATCCATGCAGATCGGCATAGCGCTGATACATGCGAAAGAGGTCGGCCGCGAACAAGGCCGCCTCGTCGCCGCCGGTGCCGGCCCGAACCTCGAGGATCGCGCTTTTCTCGTCGGCCGCATCCTTCGGAAGGAGCTGGATCTTGAGCTTCTGCTCGATGTCGGCGATGCGCGGGGCGAGAGCGGCAAGCTCCTCGCGCGCCATCTCGGCCATTTCCTTGTCCGCATTGGAGCTCTGAAGCAGCGCCTCGAGGTCGGAGGCCTCTTTCTCCGCAGCTTCGAGCTCATGGATCGTGGCCACGAGCGGGCTGAGGTCGGCGAACTCCTTTGTCAGCTTGACGTAGACGGCCTGGCTCGCGCCCTGGTTGAGCTCGGCCTGAATAGTCTCGGCGCGCTCGATAAGGCGGGCGAGCTTGTCTTTCGGAATGGAGCTCATTGAGGTGTCTTTTGCGAGTCTGCAACGGAATATTGCTCCCGGCGACATCGCGCCAACCGGGCCGTTCTGCAAGCAAAAGTTTTAGCTAACGCTTGGTGGCGAGCTTATCGCCCCGGCGGCTGCGGGGGTCGTCGACCTCGATCCAGCGCAGGCCCTCGCGCACGGGCGCAGCCCGGTGGAGCAGGTAATCCTGGGCTCCGCGCATCAGCTTGACCAAGGGGGGATGCAATGTTGCAAGCGAGGCCTGCAACGTGCTGCCCTGAGCGGAATACGCGACGATAATGAACAGTGCGGCCACGAGACCGGCGGCCTTCCGTCCGTCGAGACGCATCCAGCCGAAGCGCGGCGGAGCGGGCTCACCGTCCGCATCGACGGTCTCCGCGGCCTTGACCGACGTGAACAGCCGCGCAACGGCGGCGAAAGCATCGGCAAACGGCTGTACGAATGCAGCCTTGAACACGACAAAACTCTCGGAAGGCTCGTTCTGAGCCGAACGGGCTTGCCGTTTCTTCGGCGGCAGCGCCGCGGGCGCGGCCACGCGGCCCTGATCCAGCCCCCTGCGAATGAGGCTGAGCACCGGCGTGGCATCGATACGCGCAATCAGCGCATAATGCGTGACGATGCGAACGGTTTCGGGCCACGCAGGCAGAGCCTGAACATTCCCCATCTCGAGCGCCGGTAATGACCTCGAGCCGGCAATCCAGCATCCGGGCGACTTCAGGGAGCGAGAGACCGAGTACGCGGCGAAGCTCACGGAACAGCGACGCGAGCTCTGCTTGGCCGCTCGGGGCATGCCGTGAACTGGGTGAGGATGGAGCAACAGCTCTCGGAAAGCCTCCGCGAGAGGCTTGATGCGAGGCGACGCTACGCGGTGAGCCATACGCGGCGCCCCCCGAAGCTAGTCCCCCATTCAACTGCCGATCAGCCCGACGCATTACCAACTGAGCAACCCCACATACACGGAGTATCGACAGGGATTATCGTCAACCAAAATCCAGAAATTGTCAAAGCTCTCGGGGGCTCACATGCCGTACACAAACTAGACCCGATTACACCTCGACGCCCCGGTCCTGAGCAAAGCTCTCGAGCATCTTGCGCAAGCTTCCAGTGCCCGATTTCAGGGCCTTTTCGATGAGCTGCGTCACCTCTCCCGCGTCGAGGGAAAGGATCATGGTTTTGACCGGACCGATGGACGCCGGGGCCATCGATAATGTTCTGAAACCGAGGCCGATAAGACACATCGCCTCGAGCGGCCGTCCGGCCATCTCTCCGCACAGTGTCAGCGGCACCCTATGCTTCTTCGTGGTCTCGGCGAGCATCTTCAGTGCCCTGAGAGGCGCAATGGAGAGGCTGTCGAAACGGTTCGCGACCCGCGCATTGGACCGGTCGGCCGCAAACAGGAATTGCGTCAGGTCGTTGCTGCCGACCGAGACGAAATCGACCTTCGGCAAAAGCCTGTCGAGCTCGAACAGGACGCTCGGCACCTCGATCATGGCTCCGATCGAAAGCTTCGCTGGAGGCGCGACGCCACGCTTCGCCAGGATATCGCGCTCCTTGTCGATCAGGGCTTTGATGTCGTCCATCTCGGTAGCCGTCGACACCATGGGGATCATGATGCGCAGGTCGCGCTCCGCTCCCGCCTTGAGCAGGGCCCGTACCTGCATACGGAACAGCGCCGGCCGGTCGAGCGACATGCGGATGGCGCGCCAGCCGATGGCCGGGTTTTCCTCGGGCGTATGCGGCAGGTAGGAAAGCACCTTGTCGCCGCCGATATCGAGCGAGCGGAACACCACCGGCAGGTCACCCGCCTCGTCGAGCACGGAGCGATACGACAGCGCCTGCTTGTCGATGCGCGGCAGCGTATGCGACAGCATGAACATCAGCTCGGTGCGGAACAGGCCCACGCCGTCGCCGCCCGCTTCCTTGAGATGCGGCATGTCGGCCAAGAGGCCCGCGTTCATCTGCAGCGCGATGGCCTGCCCGTCTTTGGTCAGCGCCGGGACGTCGCGCAACGCCTCGTACTGCTTCTGCCGCCGCGCCCGGAAACGCACCTTGTCGGTGTAGGCCGAAATCACCTCGGCGGAAGGCCGGACGTGAACCTCGCCGAGCACCGCATCGACGATGATCGCGTCACCCGCCGTGACCCGCTCGACGATGCCCTCGGCCTGCCCGACCGCTGCGATGCCGAGCGCCTTGGCGACAATGGCGACATGGCTCTGGCCGCTGCCATCCTCGATGACGAGGCCGCGCAGCTTGGTCCGGTCGTAGTCGATCAGCTCGGCCGGCCCCATGGTCCGCGCGATGAGGATCGTATCGGACGGCATCTCCGAGGGATCGAGCACGCCCGTTTTGCCGGCCGGAAAGGATGCGCAGCAACCGGTCCGACAGATCGTCGAGATCGCGCTGCCGTTCGCGCCAGAAGGGATCGCTCTGACGCAGCATGCGCGCCCGGGTGCCGTTCTGCACGCGCTCGACCGCCGCGTCCGCTGTGAGACCGCTTTGAACCGCTTCGCGCAGTCGCCGCTCCCAGCCGCGATCGTGCGCAAACATGCGATAGGCTTCGAGAACGTCGCGATGTTCGCCCGCGCTCGACAGATGCTCGTGCGCCAGCATCTCGTCGAGCGAATCCTTGAGCTCCACGAACGCTTCTTCGAGCCGGCGCAGCTCCGCCACCGGATCTTCCGCCATCAGCTTGGTGACGACGATGCGCGGCTCGTGCAGCATCACGTGCCCGAGCGCGATCCCTTCCGAGATCGGCTCGCCCATGAGCACGCTTGCCAGCGCCTTGGTGATGTCGAGGGCCGAGCCGGCGCCCGTGACGGCGCCTGAAACCATGTGCTCGGCGACGACCATGGCGGTCGCCTCGAGCACTTCCTCATCCTCGTCGGAGTAGTCCTTGACCGTCTGGTTCTGTACGACCAGCACGCCGAGAACCTGCCCGCTCCTCTGGATCGGGACCGCCAGCAGCGAATGATAGAGTTCCTCGCCCGTCTCAGGCCGGTAGGAGAAGGCTGGATGCTTGGACGCATCCGGCTCGTTGATGGTGATGGCGAGCTCGGCGCAACGGCCCACGAGGCCTTCGCCGCGCTTCAGCATGGTTGCATGCACAGCCGCCGGATTGAGGCCTTCGCTGGCGAAAAGCTCGAGCCCGCCGTCCTGGCGCTTGAGATAGATCGAGCAGACGTCGGCCACCATGACGCCGGCGATTTGGCGCACGATCTTGTCGAGCCGAACCTGACCGTCGCCGGGCTCGGACATGATCTCGCGCAGACGCCGCATGATGACACGCAGCGCCGGCTCGGAAGGCATCACACGAGGCTCGTCGCCACGTCTCGAGACCATGAACCACTGCCGTTCAATCGATCCGCACTATTTGCCCTTATACGTGAATTCGAGCGCCGGTGCGGAATTGTCGTGGAAGGCGTTCGTCAATCCGCATCAAGCCCGTAAAGCGTGTGCAAGGTGCGGACCGCGAGCTCGGCGTAGGCGGCGTCGATCAACACGCTGATCTTGATCTCGGACGTCGAGATCGTCTGCAGATTGATGCCCTTTTCCGCCAGTGCTTGGAACATTTGCGCCGCAACACCGGCGTGACTGCGCATGCCGATGCCGATGACGGAAATCTTGGCGATGTCCGCCGAGCTCTTGACATCGAAAAAGCCAATGTCGGCCTTCGCTGCTTTCAAAACCTCTAACGCGCGCGGAAGCTCGGCCGCCTGCACGGTAAACGTCATGTCCGTGCTCTTGCCGTCAGCGGACACGTTCTGCACGATCAGGTCCACGTTGATGGACGCTTCCGCGAGCGGCCCGAAAATGCGGGCGGCGACCCCCGGCTTGTCCTCGAGCTTGAGGAGGGTGACTTTCGCCTCGTCCTTGGCGTAGGCGATCCCGCTCACGACTTGGTTTTCCACGATCTCTTCCTCACCGCAAACGATTGTGCCGATATTTTCCAGGTTGTCGGCGCTGACCGCCGCCATGGCCTCAGGCGCGACGAAGCTCGACAGCACCCGCGTTTTCATGCGGTGCACCATGGCGAGCTCGACCGAGCGCGTCTGAAGCACCTTCGAGCCCAAGGATGCCATCTCGAGCATTTCCTCGTAGCTCACCTTGGGAAGCCGCCGCGCCTTGCTGACGATGCGCGGGTCCGTGGTGTAGACGCCATCCACGTCCGTATAGATGTCGCAGACATCCGCATTGATCGCGACCGCCACGGCGACGGCGCTCGTGTCCGAGCCGCCACGCCCAAGGGTCGCCACGCGCTGTGATTTGGGCTCGATGCCCTGAAAGCCGGTGATGACGGCAACCTCGCCGGCATCGAGGGAGGCTTTGAGCGCATCCGCCGGAACGCCGCTGATGCGAGCCGAGCCATGCGCCGTGCTGGTCTCGATAGGGATCTGCCAGCCCTGCCAGGAGCGGGCCTTGATGCCCATGGACTGCAGCACGATGGCCGTGAGGCCCGCCGTCACCTGCTCGCCGCTGGCGACGACGGCGTCATATTCGCGCTTGTCGTGCAGCTGCGAGGCCTCGTTGACCCAGGAGACGAGCTGATTGGTGGCGCCGGACATGGCCGAGACCACGACCGCCACCTTATTGCCGGCGTCGACCTCGCGTTTGACGTGACGCGCGACATTCTTGATGCGCTCCACGTTGGCGACCGACGTTCCGCCGAATTTCATCACGACAACAGCCATGGCTAAGCCGCCCGACCTTATTCTTGAAGAATTGGAGAATTGCGCCTTAGGGGCGCATCTGAGACGTAAAGATCATCCCAGCTAGATGATCCTCACTAAAGAAAAATCGTTAACTGGATGTCCGCGCTCTCATAGCGGTATCAAGGCCTCCTCGCAACATCGCTTGATGGTTGCTAAGGTACGGATCTCGTTATTACTCCCGGGAAGAAGATGACCCCAAACGCAGAACCCAAAGGCACCCAGGGCACCGAGCGCACGCTCGATGCGGCCGAGGTCGAGCGCTTCGAGCGCCTGTCCAAGGCGTGGTGGGACCCGACGGGCAAGTTTCGCCCCCTGCATCAGATCGGTCCGGCCCGGCTTTCGTTCATTCGCGATGAGTTGACCCGCCATTTCCGCCTTCCCGGCAGGCGGCGCTCAGCCCTTCAAGGGCCTCAGGATCTTGGACGTCGGCTGCGGCGGGGGCCTCATTTCCGAGCCGCTGAGCCGCCTCGGCGCCGCGGTGACCGGCATCGACCCGGGCGCCCAGAATGTCGCCATCGCCCGCTCGCACGCCGAGCCTCAGGGCCTCGCCATAGATTACAGAGCTGCCACCGTCGAGGATCTGGCTGCCGAGGGCGCTGAGTTCGACGCCGTGGTCTGCCTCGAAGTGGTCGAGCATGTCCCTGACGTCGCGGAGTTCGTGAAGGCCTGTGCCGCGCTCGTTCGCCCGGGCGGCATCCTGATCCTCTCCACCATCAATCGGACGCTCAAGGCCTATGCGCTCGCGATCGTCGGCGCCGAATATGTCCTGGGTTGGCTGCCGCGCGGCACGCATCAGTGGGAGCGCTTCGTCACGCCCGACGAGTTGAAGCGCCACGTCGAGGCGGCGGGCCTCACGGGGACGCACGTCATGGGCTTCACGTATAATCCCTTGCGCGATGCCTGGAGCCTCGACCCGGATACCGGCGTCAATTACCTCGCCTCGGCAGTGAAGCCGGCACCGGTCTGATCTGGATCAGAATTCGGTGCGCGGCGTGCCCACGCGAGGGCAGCCTCCAGGCGATCGTTGCCCCAGAACAGCTCGCCGTCCTCGGTGACGAACGTCGGCGAACCGAAAATGCCGAGGCGCTGCGCTTCCTCCGTTTCGCTCGCGCAACCGGGCCTTGATCTCGACGATCTGAGAGCTTCCGAGCAACGGATCGGCAGCGACGCCGAGCGCCTCGAGAATGTCGCGGATGACGGCAGTCTCGGCGATTTGCCGGCCCTCGCCGAACTCCGCACGGAATACCGCCGTGCAGAAGTCTGCGATCCAAGGCTTCACCCGCCCCCGCCACGGCGACTCGCGCCGCCAGGAGGCTGTTCTGCGGAAACGGATCGGCCGAACCAGCGGCAGGCCGAGGTCATGGCAAAGCCGCTCGAGATCGCGCCACATGTAGCGGCCCTTGGCGGGGTAGATGTTGAACGGAGACGTCTCCCACCCCTGCGCCTTGAACACGGCGCCGAGCATGAACGGGCGATAGCGCACCTCGATGCCGGCCGCTTGGGCCAGCCCCTGAATGCGGAGTGCCGCCGGATAGGAATAGGTCGATCCGAAATCGAACCAGAAATCGAGACGTGGCCGCTGCATCCGCACTGCGTCCCTTCCGTGAGTTTCCATCCTGCGACTTGAGCTAGCGGATCGCGCCTCGCTCGTCATCAGGATCGGATGAGCCCACGACGGGTCAGTCGCGGCATGCCTCTCTATCTCCCGCGCAACGCCCAGAACGATATGGCCGCCGAGTTGGCGGGTGTGCTGCGGGAAGAATTCGGCGCCGTTCCATTTCCGGGCCGGCACAGTAATGCGCGCAATTGACGTGTACGAATTAACAGTAGAGCAGCCTCGATTACTGGTCGTGATTGCAACCTAGAGGATGCGCCGACTCTTTTTTAACCAATACGCACATACACTCCGTGGAAAATTAGTCGCAGGTCCCGCTTAATCGCCTCTCTACTTTTGGCGAGAAAGCGGCGCTCGAAGTGAACACGGTGGAAATGAAAACCGAAGACCTGAAACTTCTCCGTCTCGACAGTCTGAACGACCTGACGAGCGCGGTAGCGACCCGCGACACCATCGCCGGCGCCATGCACAAGCATCAAGCGATCGTGCTGGACATCCCCGCCTCGGAAGATGTTGGTCTGCCGTTCCTGCAGACGCTGGTCTCGGCGCGCAAGTCGGCTGCCGCAATGGGGAAGTCCATATCGCTCCATTTGCCGGACGGCGCCGCATTGGCGCAGTTCTCCGCATCGGGAATTTCTATTTCCGATTTCCCTGATCGCATCGAGCTTGATCTGGCAGCTTTCGCACCAGAGCCCGAAGATCTGCCGGAGCCTTCCGCTTCAAATCTCACCGTTGATGCGACGGCAGACGAACAGCCGGCGAGCATGATGGAAGCGCCCGTCGAGGACCCGAGCATCGATAGGAACGCGCTGGTCTCCTTGGTGAAGGAGCTCGGAGCCCCCGCGGTCGAGGAATCGCTCGCCGTCTTCTTCGCCGAGCTCGATGACCGCATCAAGCTGCTGCAGCAGCTCTCGCTCGACGCAGACCTTCGCGTCATTCTTCGCGAAGCGCATTCTCTCAAGGGCACGGCCGGCACATTCGGCCTGCGCCGCCTCGCTCAATACGGCGCCGATCTCGAGCGCGAGGCCCGCTCGCTCAATCCAGACGAATACCGCACCATGCTCGCACGCATGTCGGCCATGTTCGAGACGAGCCGGAAACTGCTCCCGGCTGCGTCAAACTTCGCCGCGTAAGGCTCTGAGGTAGGTCATGCGCGTACTTGTCGTAGACGACAGTGCCACGAACCTGCTGCTGCTGTCGCAAATGATCAAGTCGATCAATTGCACGCCTCTGCCCTATTCCGATCCGCTCAAAGCCGCGGAAGCAGCCCAGACGCTGGACATCGACCTCGCGCTGGTCGATTTCGAGATGCCTGGCATGGACGGCGTCGAGCTGATCAAGGCTCTCCGCGCCCTGCCGAGCCACGCCGACGTGCCGATTGTCATGGTGACCACGTGCGATCAGTCCGCCGTGCGCTATGCCGCGCTCGACGCCGGCGCCACCGACTTTCTCACCAAGCCCATCGACCCGGTGGAGACCAAATCCCGCGTCCGCAACCTCTTGAAGCTGCGCGAAGCGCAGAACAAGCTGCGCGACCGGGTATCCTGGCTCGCCAATGAGGTGGCGCAAGCGACCCGACAACTGGCGGACCGTGAGCAGGAGATCGTCTATCGCCTGGCCCGTGCCGCGGAGTACCGCGATAGCGAGACGGGCTCGCACATCGCCCGCATGGCGCGCTATTGCCTGCTCATCGCCGAAGGCATGGGCCTGGATCAGGACCAATGCCGCGCGCTTTATCTTGCCGCTCCCATGCACGACATCGGCAAGATCGCGGTAGCCGATTCCATTCTGCTCAAGCCCGGCCGGCTGACGCCGGAAGAGCGCTCCTCGATGGAGCTGCACACGGTGCATGGCCATCGCATTCTTTCCGACAGCAAGACCCCGCTCATTCGCCTTGCCGCGGAAATCGCTGTCTCGCATCACGAACGCTGGGATGGAACGGGATACCCGAGAGGCCTCCGCGGCGAGGATATTCCGCTCTTCGGCCGCATCGCAGCGGTGGCGGACGTATTCGACGCCCTCACGTCGGAGCGTCCCTATAAGCCGGCCTGGAGCACGGACGATGCCAGGTCCTACATCATCGAGGCTTCCGGCACGCACTTCGATCCGACGTGTGTGTCCGCCTTCCTGAGCCGCTGGCCGAAGGTGCTCGAGATCTGCGCCATCAAGGACAATGACGGACCATCCCCGGCACTTGCCCTCTCGCAACCGGCGACAAATTCCCTGACTGCTATCTCGATGGCTTCAGCGCCCGCATGAGGTGCTGAGCCACCGCGAGCAGCTTGCCGTCCGCACCTTTGGCGCCGACGAGTTGCACGCCGAGCGGCAATCCCCCCACCTCCAGCAGAGGCAGGCTGATTGCGGGAAGACCGAGATACGTCCAAAGGAAGTTGAAAACCGGAGACCCGGTTGATGACAGCCCCTCGGGAGCAGGCCCGGTCGCTGCCGGAGTGAGGATCGCATCGTACGTCTCGAGAATGGGACGCAGATCCTCGCCAAGCGGCTCGCGCAGCGCCAGCGCCGAAGCGTACTCTTGCTCCGTCACGCCTTTGCCGATCCCGATGACCTCCACGAGCTTGGCGCTCAGCTTGCCGGGATGCGCCTCGTTGATCGGCCCATAGCTGCGGGCGATATCGTGAAACTGCACGGCCCGCTGCAAGCCGGTCATGATGTCGAACGAAGGCGGCAGAGAAACTTCCTCGACTGCGGCGCCGAGCGACGCGGCTAGGTCTTCGAATGCCGACTTCATGCTGTCTTCGCCCTGCGGCCAGACCGCGGTCTTCACGAAGGCGAAGCGCGGCGTGCGGGCCGTCCCTTGCTTGAGCGCTTCACTCAGCGGCGCCGGAAATCTCGGCCCCATTCCAACATCTCGCGCATCGGCTCCGCTCATGGCGTCGATCAGCAAGCGCAATGTCCTCGATCGAGCGCGCGTAGCCGCCGATCGTATCCAGCGGAGATGACTGTTCGAGCACTCCCGCGCGCGAAACGACGCCGAACGTCGGCTTGAAGCCGAGCACGCCGCAATAGGAGGCCGGCCTGAGGATGGAGCCGGCCGTCTGCGTGCCGAGCGCGAGCGGAACCTGAAAATCGGCAACTGCCGCCGCCGAGCCGGACGACGAACCTCCTGGCGTGTGCGCCGGGTTATGCGGATTGCGCGTCTTGCCGGGTCCGTAGAACGCGAGCTCCGTCGTGACCGTCTTGCCGAGGATCACCGCGCCCGCGGCCCTGAGCTGGGTCACGACGGAAGCATCCTGGCCCGGACGGCGCCCGGCAAAGATGACGCTGCCGTACTCGGTCGGCAAACTCGCCGTATCGATGATGTCCTTGATGCCGACGGGCACGCCGTGCAGCGGGCCGAGCGGCGCACCGGACCGTTGCTTGAGGTCTGCGGCGCGCGCCTCGGCCAGCGCAAGCTCGCGATCGAGGTGCGCCCAGGCCGCGACATCGGCATCGCGTTCGGCGATGCGCGCGAGCAGCGCTCCGACCATCGCCTCGGACGTAAGCGCTCCGCTGCGGATCAGTGCCGCCGCTTCAGCCGCCGTCAGCTTGTCGAGCTGCATTTCCCCTCCGTCATTATATCTGGTGCACCAGTTTTGGGCGCGCCGTGCTCGTTGCACGTCTTGCGAGCATTCCCGTGCCCGCGAGCCGGTTAATCTCTCACGCACCAGTAGTCGAGAGCCCAATTCGCGCGACTTGCTGCCGAAGACTGTGGTTCAGCAGCAGTGTCGCAGCAGTCAACGTGGCAAACAGCCTTGACGGCCCAATATTTTCACTTCAATAGGTGCCAGCTTCTCGCGCGCACTGAACAGAAAACATGCAGGCTCTCGACACCCCGAAGGTTGAGCCTTCGCCGGGTCAGCGGCCTCTACGCAGCGAGAGGGAGATTAGGGGACTACTGATGTCGAATGAGCCACGCCGACCTGGCCGGCATTTTCTGCAGATTCCGGGACCCACTCCGGTGCCCGAGCGCATCCTGCAGTCCATGCAGCGCCAGATCCTGGACCACCGCGGCCCTGAGTTTGGGAAGCTCGGCAAACGCGTGCTCGCCGGCGTCAAGACCATTTTCAAGACCGAGAACCCGGTCATCATTTATCCGGCATCCGGCACGGGCGCCTGGGAAGCCGCGCTCACCAACACGCTGTCGCCCGGCGATCACGTGCTGATGGTCGAGACCGGCCAGTTCGCCGTGCTGTGGAAGCAGATGGCGGACCGCCTCGGCCTCAAGCGCCGAAGTCATCGCCGACCGACTGGCGCATCGGCGCCGACGCCCACGAGATCGAGGAGCGCCTGCGCAAGGACAAGAGCCACGCCATCAAGGCCGTGTGCGTCGTCCACAACGAGACCTCGACCGGCTGCCGCACGCGTCTCGACGAGGTGCGCAAGGCGATGGACTCGGCCAAGCACCCCGCGCTGCTGATGACGGACTCGATCTCCGGTCTCGCCGCCATGGATCTTCGCCATGACGAGTGGGGCATCGACGTTACGGTCGCGGGCTCGCAGAAGGGCATGATGCTGCCGCCGGGCCTGTCGTTCACGGCCGTGTCTCCGAAGGCGCTCGAAGCCTCGAAGACCGCCAAGCTTCAGCGCGCCTATTTCATCTGGGACGACATGCTGTCCATCAATGAAACCGGCTACTTCCCCTACACGCCGGCAACCGGCCTGCTGTACGGGCTCGCCGAGGCGATCGACCTCCTGAACGAGGAAGGCCTCGAGAACGTCTTCGCCCGTCACGAGCGTCTCGCCGAGGCGACGCGCATCGCCGTGCGCGCCTGGGGCCTCGAGATCAACTGCCGCGATCCGAAGTACTATTCGCCGGCGGTCACGACCGTGCTCATGCCCGAAGGCCACAACGCCGACGCGTTCCGCAAGCTGACGCTCGACACCTTCAACATGTCGCTCGGCACCGGCCTGAACAAGCTCGCCGGCAAGGCCTTCCGCATCGCGCATCTGGGCGACACCAACGAGCTCACCGTGCTCGGCGCGCTCTCCGGCGTCGAGATGGCGCTCGAGGTTGCGGGCGTTCCGCACAAGAAGGGCGGCGCTCAGGCTGCGATGGACTACATCGCCGACTGCGCCAAGCCGGCCGCATCCGCCAAGGCCGCCGCGCTCCGCGTCGCCTGAGCCGAACGATAAAGACAACAAAAAGCCCGCTGCTTTCCGAAGCAGCGGGCTTTTTTTTAGCTTGAGCGTCGTCGCGGAATCGATCCGCTGCCCCTACTCTTACGTCATGGCCGGGTCAAGCCCGGCCATGACGCAGTGTTGGAGTGTTTAAGCCTTGGGCGGCTCGACGAACAGTTCGCTCGAGAAGTAGCGCTCTGCCGACGACGGCGCGAACGTCACGATGGTCTTGCCGGCCATGTCGTCGCGCGAGGCGACTTCCACCGCTGCGGCAAGATTGGCGCCCGTCGAGATGCCGCCGGGGATGCCTTCGATCTTTGCGAGAAGGCGCGCATACTCGAACGCCTTATCGTTCGAAACCTTCACGACGTGAATTGATCAGCTTGGTATCGAGCACACCCGGAATGAAGCCGGCGCCGATGCCCTGGATCTTGTGCGGGCCGCGGCTGCCGCCCGAGATAACCGGGCTGCCTTCCGGCTCGACCGCAATCACCTTGAGCGACGGCTTGCGCGGCTTCAGCACGCGCGCACAGCCCGTGAGCGTGCCGCCCGTGCCGACGCCGATCACGAGCGCATCGACGTTGCCCTGCGTGTCGTTCCAGATCTCTTCCGCCGTCGTCATCTCGTGCACCAGCGGATTTGCGGGATTCTCGAACTGGCTCGGCTGCACGGCATCCGGCAGCGTGGACAGAAGCTGATTGGCCTTGTCGATGGCGCCCGGCATGCCGCCGGCAGCAGGCGTCAGCACCAGCTCCGCACCGAGGTGCGCCAGGATCTTGCGCCGCTCGAGCGACATCGACTCCGGCATGACCAGCATGAGCTTGTAGCCGCGCGCCGCCGCGACGAACGCGAGCCCGATGCCCGTGTTGCCGGACGTCGGCTCGATCAGAACCGTCTTGCCCGGCACGAGCTTGCCCTGCGCTTCGAGCGTATCGATCATCGACACGCCGATGCGATCCTTGACGGACGACAGCGGGTTGAAGAACTCGAGCTTCATCAGGATGTGGGCTTTGACGCCCGCGTGCTGCTCGATCTTGGCGAGGCGCACCAGCGGCGTATGGCCGATCGTTTCCGTGATGTCATTGAAGACCTTGCCGCGGCCCCAGCTTTTGGTGGCCTTCAGCGTTTTGATTTCGCTCGCGTCAGTCATCGAAGGCCTCTACCTCTGATTTCATATGCATAGGGATTGTATGCTTCCAGAGCGGCGCTTGTTGCATATTTTCGTGAGCACCTAAAGCCAGCCGAAACAGAACGTTTTGCTCGATTGTCCGCTCAACAAGCGATGAAAGATCGTCACGCGCCGCGTTCGCGAGATAGCCGCCGCGCTGAAGGCTTTTTGGCCGGTATTTTTTTCCTTGGCTGCGGCGTCGTCATCCGTGTCGATCCGAACCCCCCAGCCCCGCGCTCGGTCGAAGACAACGCGCGGGCGCTCACCAGAGTTGCCTGCGACACCGGCGCCACCACGAGCTGGGCGATGCGCTCACCACGGACAATCTCGAACGGCTCGCTGCCGAGATTGACCAAAAGCACCTTGACCTCGCCGCGGTAGTCGCTGTCGATCGTGCCCGGGCTATTGAGAACTGTGACGCCATGCTTGAACGCCAGACCCGAGCGCGGCCTGACCTGCCCCTCGTATCCCGGAGGCAGCTCCATGATGAGGCCGGTCGGCACCAGGGCCCGCTCTCCAGGCTTCAGCACCATGGGCTTCTTGCGCTCCACGGCCGCCACGAGATCGAGCCCCGCAGCGGCCGCCGACTGATACGCCGGCAAGGCCAAGCCGCGTGCATGGGCGAGGCGCACGAGGCGCACCTTGATCGTGCTGTCAGTCATAGATGAAATCCCTATACGGCGATTTGCGAGCTGAGGAGATGCTGGGCGGCGCGCATCATCAGCGCCTCCGCCACGTCCACTTTGCTCATGGGTGGCCACGACTCGACCCCGGCGACGGTCACGAGATGGACGGAGTTCGCATCGCCCCCGAACACACCGCGCGCACTCGACACATCATTGGCGACGATCCAGTCGGCGCCCTTCGTCTTGCGCTTCTCGATGGCATGCTCGATGACGGCTTCCGTCTCGGCGGCAAAACCAATGACGAGCGCCGGACGCGATGGCCCGCGCTTGGCGATCGCCTTCAGGATATCCGGGTTCTCGACCAGCTCGAGCTTAGGGCCCGACATGCCGGCGCGCTTCTTGATCTTGCCGGTTCCGGGTGAAGCCACGCGCCAGTCGGCGACGGCCGCTGCGAAAATGGCGATATCGGCTGGGATCGTCTGCTGGACGGCCTCGAGCATCTCCTGCGCCGTCACCACGTGCCGCACCTCGACGCCGTCGGGATCGGGCAGCGACACCGGCCCCGAGATCAGCGTCACGCGCGCGCCCAGTGCGGCGGCAGCAGCGGCAATGGCATGCCCCTGCTTGCCGCTCGAACGATTGCCGATGAAGCGCACCGGGTCGATGGCCTCGTGCGTCGGCCCGCTCGTCACCAGCACGTGCCGCCCGCTGAGCGGCTTCTGAGCTGCGCGCGATTTGGATTGGCCAGGCGCCGAAGCTCGCGCGGCAGCTTCGAGCATCGCTTCGATGCGCTCGACGAGTTGCGGCACCTCCGCGAGGCGTCCGACGCCAGCCTCTCCGCGCTCGGCCATCTCACCCGCTTCGGGCCCGATGAACTGGATGCCGTCGGCTTCGAGCTGCTTGACGTTTCTGCGCGTGGCCGGGTGGGCCCACATGCGCGGGTTCATGGCCGGCGCCGCCAGCACGGGCTTGTCGGTCGCGAGCAGCACGGCCGTCGCGAGATCGTTGGCGTGCCCCTGCGCCATGCGGGCCAGCAGGTCCGCGGTGGCCGGCGCCACGACGATGAGGTCGGCTTCGCGCGACAGACGGATGTGGCCGATCTCGCGCTCGTCATCGAGATCGAACAGATCCGTGAAGACGCGATCGTTGGTCAACGCGCCGACTGACAGCGGCGTCACGAATTCCTGGGCGGCGCGCGTCAGAACCGCACGCACGCCAAGGCCGCGCTCCTTGAGGCGCCGGATGAGATCGAGGCATTTGTAGGCGGCAATGCCGCCGCCGATGATGAGAAGAACGCGTTTCACGAGAATCAAAAGCCCGCAAAGACTGGTGAGAGCTAAGGCGCCTGCCCGTATCGATCCCACGGTTTTCTACGCAATGGTCAGAACCAAGCGACCAGGAGACCGTTACTCTGGTGTTGTGCCCAGGTGACCGGACGAGCATCGTCCTACCATAATTTCGAGTATGGCATGACAGGGTCATGCTGAGCTTCCCGGCGGAGCGCCATGGTTACCAGCAATATATTCGCAAGTTTGCGGCTTGGAGCGCTGGCAGCCGCCCTGGTCCTGGCGCCGGGGCTTGCCCTTTCCGAGCAGCCCGCTGCCGCTGATCCCCTGAGCGAATGCTTCAGTGACGGCGCCCAGCACCGCATAGATGCCTGCTCGGATCTCCTCGACATACCCGGCCTCGACGACAACGCCAGAAGCCTTGCCTATTCCATGCGCGCCCTCGCCTATTCCCGCAACGGCCAGTTCGACCAGGCGCTGCCCGATTACGATATGGCCATCACACTCGATCCGAGCTCCGCTATGGCGCTGAACAATCGCGGCTGGGTCCGGTACAAGCTCAACAGGCTGGACGAGTCACTCGTCGACGTGGAGCAGTCATTGGCGCTTTCGCCCGGCAGCCCCCACGCCCACGACACACGAGCGCATGTGCATCAGGCCCGCGGCGAGCAGGCCCGCGCGCTTTCCGATTATGAGCAGGCCATGCGTTTCGGCGGCGAGAGCCTGATCAAGCTCTACCAGTGCGGGCTGACCGCCCACGGCCTTTACTCCGGCCCAGTAGACGGCCTCTACACAAACTCCATGCGCAGGGCCTTCGAGATTTGCGTCGGCGATCGCACATGCGATCCGCTGCCGCCGTCCGAGGATTGCCAGAAGCTCACGTCGTGAGGCCTTGGCTCGGTTGAAGTGCAGGGCTTCAGATAGCCGGAATGAGCCCGGTGAGCTTCCAGTCTCCGTCGATGAAGCCCATCTCGGCCGTGAGATCCGGTTTCCTCGCTGCAGGATCCCGCGCCACGGAGACGGAAACGCCGAGCGGCCCAGTCACCCCGTAGTTCTTGATGTTGTCGAGGCCATATCTCGGCGCCCTCATTTTGAGCTCCACCGGCTTCGGAGGGGGAGGAGCTTCGGCCTTCTTGCCGAATAGTCCGCCCAGCGCCGCATTGGGATCGACGCCGAGCTTCTCCGCGATCTGCTTCAGCGAGCCCAGCTCCACATCGTCGCCGGCCTCGACGCCATCGCCCACTTGAAGCCCGCTGATCAGGCCGCCCAGGCCGTCGGCCGTGAGCGCGCGCTCGGCGACGATGCTGTCGATGGCGTCCTTCAGGTTGCCGCCCTGCTCGTGGACGCGGATCAGCATCTCCGGCGTCACGAGACCCGCGAGAACGGCATCCACCACGCGCGGCACGAGGCGGGCCTTGAGATCTTCCGTCAACGTCGCGCGTGCCGGACCTGCGTTGCGCAGTGTCTCGGCCAGGACCTTCTCGACCTTCGTGGTCACGGCAGGCCGCAGCGATTGCCTGACGCTCGGAAAGTCGACCTTCGCCGCGAGGCGCGCCGCATCGTGCGTATCGAGCGAGGTCTTGATCTCGTAGCCCGAGTAGGCGGGCCAGCAAACGTAGAACGCGAGCCCCGCGAGAAACGCGAGGAAGCTGAGCGTCTTCATTCCGTTTCCTCCTCCTCGAGCCCCGCATGCGAACGTCTAGCCCTTGTAGTGGGCATATTGCCCCTTGGGCTTGAAGCGCTCGAGGTACTCGGGAACGATCGCGCTGATGGAGTTGAGCGGCTCCACTCCGAGCCCCGCCAGGGTCCGCTTCTCCGTTCTTGGCCGCCTCGCTCACGACGTTGTCGTGCTCGAGCAGCCGCACCTGATCGACGGTAAGCGGCCGCACCGCATTCGGCAGCGGCCATGTCAGCGCCGCGGTGAGCTTCGCGTACCAGAACGGCAGCGAGATATAGGGGCGGCTGCGGCCGGCATAGGTCTGCGTCCGCTCGAGAAGCTCGCGGAATGTCAGCGTCTCGGGACCGCCAAGCTCGTAGATCGCCCCGGGCGTCCCAGCGCCGTCGAGCACGGCCGCCACCGCCGCCGCAACGTCTCCGACGTAGACCGGCTGGAACTTACGTCCTGCCGCCGCCGATGAGCGGCAACATCGGCGCGATGCGCGCCATGGCGGCGAAGCGATTGAAGAAGCCGTCCTCCGGACCGAACACGATCGAGGGACGCAGGATGATCGCATCGGGAAACTCGGCCAGCACCGCAGCCTCGCCCTGAGCCTTCGTGCGCGCATAGTGCGAGCTGGACTTGGCGTCGGCGCCGATTGCCGAAATGTGAACCAGGCGCTTGACGCCAGCTGCGCGCGCAGCCTTGGCGACGAGACCCGGTCCTTCCGCATGCAGAGCTCCGAACGTCTGCCGTCCGCCGCTCGCCAGCACGCCGACCGAGATCACCACCGCAGATGCGCCGTCCACCGCCCGGCGGATCGAGTCCTCGTTCCGCAGATTGGCCTGCACCGCCATGATCTGACCGACGTCGCCCATGGGTTGCAGATAGCCGGCAAGATCGGGCCGCCGCGACGCCGACCTGATGCGCCAGCCCTTTTTGGCCAGCGCGCGCACGGTGTGCCGGCCGACGAAACCGGACCCGCCGAATATAGTGGCAACCTCGTTAGCGTGACTGCGCGAGTTCATTAGCCTCTCCCCGCTGCCCGCTACCCCTCAGAATCCGCATCGAAACGGGCAAGGTCTGTGTAGTAGCCGCTCGATCAATTGACAATGCACCGCGCTGCCCGTAACTCAAGGGCCGTCGATTGATGCACATCTTGCCCAGATGGCGGAATTGGTAGACGCACTGCTTTCAGGTAGCAGCGCCGCAAGGCGTGGAGGTTCGAGTCCTCTTCTGGGCACCATCCTTTTTCGTCCTCTGCCATGGCCGGCGAGCGGATTGCCTGCCAGGCGACCCTGCCCTCCCCGAGTAGCCAGGTTGTTGAGAGAGTTAGTCTGGGCTTCTATCGTCGGCCCGAAACGTCGTAACTCGCAAGCATGGCCACATACACAATGAACCTGCACAAGGGCGACCTGCCCGCCGGACTGAACTTCGGCACCAGCGTCGCCGTCGATACCGAAACGCTGGGCCTCAATCCCCATCGCGACCGGCTTTGCCTCGTACAGCTCTCCGCCGGCGATGGCACCGCCCATCTGGTTCAGCTCAGCCCGGCGGATTATGCCGCCGCGCCGCGCCTCAAGGCGTTGCTGACGGACCCTGGCGTGCTCAAGATTTTCCACTTCGCCCGTTTCGATGTCGCCGTGCTCGATAAGTATCTCGGCATCACTGTATCTCCGATTTACTGCACCAAGATCGTCTCGAAGCTTGTCCGAACCTACACGGACCGGCACGGCCTCAAGGATCTTGTCGGCGAGTTGCTTGGCATCGAGCTGTCGAAACAGCAGCAAAGCTCTGACTGGGCTGCAAAAGACCTGTCGCAGCAGCAGCTGTCCTACGCAGCGGCAGACGTCCTGCACCTGCATGCGCTGAAAACGAAGCTCGACGCCATGCTCGAACGCGAAGGCCGCCGCGGCTTTGCCGAAGCCGCCTTTGCCTTCCTTCCGATCCGTGCGAAGCTTGATTTGGCGGGCTTCGAGGACGACGACATCTTCTCGCACTGACGGCAGGACCGATTAATCGCTGCCACGTACCGCGTCTGGTTAATGCGAAACCCGTTCAGTGTCGGCGGGACAGTCCCATTGTCACCCTATTTCAGAGCAATTGTCCGGCTCCCTTCGCACGTGCAACAATAGCTCTACGCTCCATAAGTCTGGGCGGGAGGACAAGAACGCCGGAAGCGGCCGCCGAAGGGCGTTGCCGGCGGACCAAAGGGCGCTTCAACCCACATGGCCACAGCGTATGCTCCTGAGCTGCCGACTCTAAAATCGCGCCAGACCGGCAGCGGGCTGGTGATGGCTGGCGCTGGCGACCGCAGCGCTGAGTTCCGCAAAGCCCGGCGGCGGACCATCGTCGTCCGCATTCTGCGGCTCGCACTGCCTGCGTCCGCCGCAGTGCTGCTGCTCGGCTACGGGCTCACCATCCTCAAGACCGCGGGCTGGGGCACGGGCCTGCCCGAGATCGCCATCAAGAACCTCCTGCCCGAAGACCTGGCCATGCATAATCCGCACTACGAAGGCTTCGGTGAGGACGGCAGCTCCTACAGCTTCGCGGCCAAGACGGCGCAGCAGGAGCTCACCAACATGGGCCAGATCAAGCTCAACGAGATCACGGGCGCCGTCATTCAGCCCGACAAGACCAAGACCGACATCACGGCGGTACGCGGCCTCTTCAATCACTCGGCAGGCGTGCTCGATCTCTACGAGCAGATCGACGTCGTCTCGCAGAGCGGCCTCAAGGCGAAGCTGACGCGCGCCACCATCGTCACCAAGGAAAACCTGATCACGTCGGATGAGCCGGTATTCATCGAGTTTCCGTCCGGTAATATCCGCGCCAAGAACATGCGGCTCCGCCAGAAGGCGCGTGAAGCCACGTTCGCCGACACGGTCGAGGTCGAGCTCACGCCGCCGGCTCCTGCAGCCGACGCCGCGACGCCGGATCCCGCCGGGAAGGAATCGAGCCTGTTCGCGCCCTCGAACGGCCCCGTGAGCATCAACTCCGAGCGCCTCGATGTGAACGACTCGAGCCAGGTCGCCGTCTTCACCGGCAACGTCAGGGTTGTGCAGGCCGGTGCCGAGCTGATCACACCCGAGCTCGAGGTCACCTACGAGGGCGGCGGCATGATGGGCATGAACGCCAAGGACAAAGCAGCAGCGAAAACGCCGGGTCAGACCACCGCCGGAGCGGCGGGCAAGGTCCGTCGCATCGTCGCCAAGCAGCCGGTCGTGATGACGCGCAGCACGGGCGAGGTGGTGACGACCGACAACGCCGATTTCGATGCCCCCAACGAAGCCGCCATTCTGACCGGAAACGTCGTCATGACGTCGGGCACCGACCGGCGTGCCGTGAGCGACCGCGTCGACCTCGATCAGCGCGCCGACACCGCGCTTCTGACGGGCAACGTCATCGTGACCCAAGGCGAGAACGAGCTGAGCGGCGGCCGTCTGCTGATCGAGCGCAAATCCGGGCGCGCCGAGCTCACCACGCCGCCTGCGCTCGGCAGCGGCCCGGGCCGCGTTTCGGCGCGCCTCGTGCGCGAAGCGAAACCGGGCGCCGCGAAGCCGAAGATCAAGGTCCCCGATAAGGTTGAGGGCATCGCCAACTTCAAGACCGATCCCAACGCTCCGATCAACATCCAGGCTGACCAGCTTGAAATCAACGATACGACCAAGGTTGCAATCTTCCGCGGCAACGTCGACGGCCGATCAAGGTGGCTTCATCATCAACTGCGCCGAGCTCAACGCCTACTACCAGGGCGAAGCCGGCCTCGCCGACGTAACCCGGACGGCCGAAACAGGCACTCCCGGCAAGAAGGCGCAGACCGAGCTGACGCGGATCGAAGCCAAGAAGAACGTGTTCATCACATCGAGCGAAGGCCGCACGGCCAGTGGTGACTCGGCCGAGTTCAACGCCAAGACCAACGTGGTCACCATGGGCGGGGATGTCGTTCTCGCCCAGGGCGACAGCATGGTGCACGGAACCCGTCTGCTGATCGACATGACGACCGGTGAAACCAAGATCGATAACGCCCCGCCCAAGACGGCCGCCCAACCCTCAGGCGGCGGCTGGGTTACCGAAGCGCCCGAAGCCGGCGGCTCTGCCGGCGCTCAAAACAGCGGCCGTGCCAGCGCCGTCTTCTTCCCGCAACAACTGAAGGCTGATAAGCCGGCCAAGGATGCGGCGAAGGCTCCGCCGGCTGCCGCCACCGGAGGCGCGGCGACGATCGACGGCTGGAGCGCGACAGGAACTCCTTGACCAAGACAGCCCCCAAGCCGATTGACGAACGATCGTCGCCCGAGATTGAAACCTGGAACCCCGCGTTGAGTGAAAGCATCCCATGAAGCTCTGGCCCTCCAGGAAGTCTGCACCGGGGGCGAACGGCTCCGCTGGCGCGCACGAGGCATCGAGCTACGGCGCCCCCGATCCTTATGCCTATGGTGCCGCCGACCAACCCGTAGGCGGCGAGGGCTGGCTCACGGCCGAGCACGTCCAGAAGAGCTACCGGAAACGCAAGGTCGTGAAGGGCGTGAGCCTGGCCGTCGGCCGTGGCGAATCCGTCGGGCTTCTGGGTCCCAACGGCGCCGGCAAGACGACCGTCTTCTACATGATCACCGGCCTCGTCCCCGCCGACGACGGTCAGATCACCATCGACGGCCGCGACGTCACTCGCGCTGCCCATGTACCGCCGCGCCCGCCTCGGCATCGGCTACCTGCCGCAGGAAGCCTCGATCTTCCGGGGCCTGACCGTCGAGCAGAACATCATGGCCGTGCTCGAGCTGGTCGAGCCCAACCGCAAGAAGCGCAAGGAGCAGCTCGACAGTCTGCTCGAGGAATTCCACATCACGCGGCTGAGAAAGTCACCCTCGATCGCGCTGTCGGGCGGCGAGCGGCGCCGTTGCGAGATCGCGCGCGCCTTGGCCTCGCGCCCCTCGTTCATTCTTCTTGACGAGCCCTTTGCCGGCATCGATCCCATTGCCGTGGGCGACATTCAACAGTTGGTCAGGCATCTCACCGACCGGGGCATCGGCGTATTGATTACCGACCATAACGTACGTGAGACGCTGAGCCTTATCGACAGGGCCTATATCATCTACGATGGTCAGGTTCTGACACAAGGTAAGCCGGCGGAAATCATAGCCAATGAAGATGTACGGCGCGTCTATCTCGGGGATATGTTCGTTAATGGCCGTTGAGTATAGCCTTGCCCAGAGCCCGGCTCCGTTACAGCGTGCCGAAGAGGCTTAAAGGTAAGAGGTATGGCGCTTTCGGCAAAGTTGGAGCTGAGACAAGGCCAGCAGCTGGTGATGACACCCCAGCTGCAGCAGGCCATCCGGCTCTTGCAGTTGTCGAACATGGAACTGGGCCAATTCGTCGAAACCGAGCTTGAGCGCAATCCGTTGCTCGAGATGGACGAAGCGGGCGAGCCTCTCGTCAAAGGCGAGCGCGACCCCGAGCTCGATGCCGTCGTCGAGGCCAAGAACGGCGCCACCGCCGACGACGAATGGCTCGATCTGGCCAAGCCGGTCTCCGATTCGAACGGCGCTCTGGATACCGACTTCGGAGATTCCTTCCCCGACACCGGCGCGCCGAGCGCCCCTTCCGACGGCGCGGATTCGGGCTGGGCCTCGGTCCGCCAGCGCTCGGGCTCGTTTACTGGCGACGACATCAATCCCGAAGCTTTCGTTTCCAGCGAGCCGTCACTTCGCGATCATCTGACCGTGCAGCTCCCGCTCGCGATTCACGACCACGTCCGTCAGCTCATCGGCTCCCACCTGATCGACATGGTCGACGAGGCCGGCTATCTGCAGGCCGATCTTCACCAGCTCGCGTTGAAGCTCGGCGCTCCCCTTGAAATGGTCGAGGACGTTCTCGCGACGCTGCAGACGTTCGACCCCCCCGGCGTCTTCGCCCGGTCACTCGGCGAATGCCTGGCGCTGCAGCTCAAGGAGCAGAACCGCTACGATCCGCAGATCGCGGCCTTGCTCGACAATCTCGATCTCCTCGCCGCCCACAACTTCGCCGCCCTCCGCAAGGCCGTCGGCACGGAGATGAGCGAGATCACCGAAATGATCGAGGAGATCAAGCGCCTCAATCCGAAGCCGGGCCTGAAGTTCGGCACCGTGCAAGTCCAGCCCGTCGTCCCGGACATCCTCGTGCGCTCTGCGTCCGACGGAAGCTGGATCATCGAGCTCAACAACGACACGCTGCCGCGCGTGCTCGTGAACCGCACCTATTTCGCTCAGGTCTCCAAAACGAGCCGCACCGAAAAGGATAAGGGCTACCTGCTTGAATGCCTGCAGACCGCCAACTGGCTCGTCAAGAGCCTCGACCAGCGCGCGCGCACGATCATGAAAGTCTCGGAGGAGATCGTGCGCCAGCAGGATGCCTTCTTCACGCACGGTGTGCAGTACCTGCGGCCCCTCAATCTCAAGACGGTCGCCGACGCCATTTCGATGCATGAATTGACGGTCTCGCGCGTCACCTCCAACAAGTACATGGCGACGCCGCGCGGCATCTTCGAGCTCAAATACTTCTTCACCTCCTCCATCGCCTCGGCCGGCGACGGCGAGGCTCATTCCTCAGAAGCCGTGCGTCATCGCATCAAGCAGATGATCGACGGCGAGTGCGCCAAGGCCGTGCTGTCGGACGACAAGCTTGTCGAGAAGTTGAACGCCGAAGGCATCGACATTGCCCGGCGCACGGTCGCCAAATACCGGGAGGCCATGCGCATCCCCTCTTCCGTCCAGCGCCGGCGCGAGAAGCGCCTCAACGAGCGCATGAGCCGCGTCGACTAGCTGAAAGCACGTGCCTCCAGTCTGTCCGGAACACTGTCAATGAATTGACATGTGACAGGGCGCACTCTAGCCTCACTCGTGAGCTAGCAAAGCGAGGTCGGTCGCTGGCAATATCTTGAATTGAAAATGCTTTTTCCTGATGTGGCTCGCGGAGGGGGCCGCTGGCGACCAATGCGCCGAAGCTCACATTCTTCGAAGGCAGCAGGGGGAGAGACAGCGAGACCATGACGATAAAGGTCACGGGGAAGAACGTCGACGCCGGCGATGCATTCACGAGCTATGTCTCGGAAAAGATCTCGACCGTCCTGAGCAAATATATTGGCGCCAGCATCGCCGGACACGTCCGGCTCGAGAAAGAGCGCAGCCAGTTCCGCACCGCATGCTCTCTCCGCCTCGGAAGCGGCCTCGTCATCGAAGCCAACGGCGAAGGCGGAGATGCCTATTCCAGTGCGGATGCCGCGGTCGAGCATCTCGAGACACGAGTACGCCGGCACAAGCGTCGTCTCAAAAGTCATCATGCGCCCCGAAACGGCACAGCCGAACGGGACACTGCCGCCAGCGACTACACCGTTCGCCTCGGCCATGATGAGGATGAAGGCCACACCGAATCTGCGACCCCGGTCATCGTCGCCGAAACGGTGCGGGGAATATCCGAGATGCCGGTCAGCGAAGCCGTCATGCAGCTCGATGTTACCGAATTGCCATTTTTGCTGTTTAGGAATGCCAGCCATGGCGAGCTGAACATCGTCTACCGTCGTGCGGACGGAAACATTGGCTGGATCGACCCAAAGTCGGGGGAAAGTGCGGGGAACGCAGAGCGCCGGCAGCACACTTGACCAGAATCAGGGTTAACGTCCCTGGATCATTGGTCTTGCGGGCTGTTTCGCGCTGGAAAGACACCGCTTGCCCTGCAAGCGGCACGTTTACTGCATTTGGATCACGTGTATCTGGTGCATATATGCGCAACTGGATCCGTCACCTGGTGGGACAAGACAAACATGGATCTCGCAGATTTGCTGGCTCCCGGAGGCATCATTCCTTCGCTGGAAGCCACGAACAAGAAAGCAGCGTTGCAGGAACTTGCTGCGCGCGCGGCTGACATCGCCCGTCTCGATGCCCACGTGGTTTTTCACGCGCTTCTGCAGCGTGAACGCCTGGGCTCGACGGGGCTCGGCCGTGGCATTGCCATCCCGCACGTCAAGCTCAAGGCTTTGCCGGGCATCGTCACCCTGTTCGCGCGCATGGCAAAACCGATCGATTTCGAGAGCCAGGACGGCGAGCCGGTCGATCTGTTGTTTCTGCTTCTCGCGCCCGATCACGCCGGCGGCGACCATCTCAAGGCCCTGGCCCGTATCTCGCGTCTCGTGCGGGATCCCGCCGCCATCGAGCGTCTGAGGTCCGCATCCGACGCGGCGGCTCTGAAGCGCATCCTGACGCTTCCGATCACCTCACACGCGGCGTGACCTGAGCGGCAGCCCCCGCTCCTTACGCTGAGATTGCACGTGAGCAGCGGAGACTAACTACCAGTCTCCGCGCCATTTTTTGATGCCGGAGATTGCATCAATTGCCGCACCTTCGGGCAGGCCTCAGCCCACCGCCCACAGCGCGGCAAGGCCCGCAACGCCCACGATGATGCGCCACCAGCCGAACGGTGCCAGTCCATGCTGGCTGATGAAGGCGAGCGCATAGCGGACCACGATCACCGCCATGATGAAGGCGGCCACGAACCCCACCCCGATCTGCTCGGCGTCCTGCATGTCGAGGATGTTCCAATTCTTGTAGAGATCGTAGGCGAACGCCCCGGCCATGGTCGGCATGGCGAGAAAGAATGAAAACTCGGCCGCCGCCCGCTTATCGGCCCCAAGCAGAAGCCCGCCGACGATGGTCGACCCCGACCGCGACACGCCTGGGATCATCGCCAGGCACTGGCAAAGACCGATCTTGAACGCGAGCCCCGGCGGAATGTCGTAAGCGCTGTGATAGCGCGGCGTGAGCCGGATGCGATCGACGCCGATCAGGACGATGCCGCCCGCGATCAGCATGGCGCAAATAAGCGCCGGCGATTCGAACAACACACCCTTGATGAAGCCGTGCAGCCCTGCCCCGATGACGGCGGCAGGCAGAAATGCAATGAACACGCCGAGCACGAACTGTCGCGCTCGCGGAATCGGATGGCACGGCCTTGGCGAGATCGAGAAGCCGCCCGAAATAGACACACACGATGGCCAGGATCGCGCCGAGCTGGATCAGAACTTCGAAGGTCTTGCCGGCTGACTTGAACCCGAGAAAATGACCGGCAAGAAGAATATGTCCGGTGGATGACACCGGAAGAAACTCCGTAAGGCCCTCGAGAAGGCCAAGGAGTATAGCGTGCCAGATCAGCATGTGGGACAACGCTCCGGATAGACGGCTCGTTAGGCATGAGCGGGGGCTCGGTAGCACGATTTCCCGCAGCCCGGCATGCGGTACCGCGACCCGGCGCAATGTCACAATCTTCTGTCGCTTTTTGGTGCCACACTGACATGCACACTCTCACTCACTTCCGCTTGTGTCCGCATTCGCGCTCGATCCGCATCGCGCTCGCGGAGCTCGGCGTCGAAACCCATGCGGTCGAAGAGCGGCCGTGGGATTGGCGTCCTGAATTTCTGGCGCTGAACCCAGCCGGCGAGCTGCCTGTGCTCGAGCTCGAAGGCGGGCCCGTCCTGTACGGGACCTACGCCATTTCCGAATACTTCTCCGACCTGCTGAGAGATCGCACCAAGGACGGTAAAGCCCCGCCGCTGTTTCCAGGCACGGCGGAAGCCCGCGCCGAGATCCGCCGCCTCGTGGACTGGTTTCACCAGAAGCTCGATCGTGAGGTGACGCGCGAGCTGCTGCACGAGCGCATGTATGGGCACATGAAGACCGGTTCCGGACACGCGCCGGACGCTGATATCCTGCGCGCAATAAGGGCCAACCTCCGCTACCACCTGAGCTACGTGAACTATCTCGCCCATCAGAGGCCATGGCTTGCCGGCGAAGAACTGAGCTTTGCCGACATCGCCGCCGCATCGCATCTTTCCTCGATCGACTACCTCGGCGAGATTTCCTGGCCAGACTTCGCGGCGGCAAAATCCTGGTACGCGCGCATCAAGTCCCGGCCTGCGTTCCGCGCGCTGCTTGCCGACCGCATGCCGGGCACACCACCTGCGAGCGCCTATGCCAATCTCGACTTTTGAACATCCGGCAATCAGGCACGCGGCCGAGAACGGCAGCACCACCGCCGCGGCCGGGACGGCAAAAGCCGCTCTCAAGGACGCGGCTCGCGAGCTTGGATTCGATATTGTGCGCGTCACGCGGCCGGATGCCATCGGCGAGTCCGGCGATCGCTTGATGACATTTCTGTCTGAAGGCCGTCACGGCGACATGGCCTGGATGGAGACGACCGCCGACCGCCGTCGCGACCCGCGCGCGCTCTGGCCTGAGGTCAGATCCGTCGTCATGCTCGGGTTGAATTACGCCCCCGACACCAACCCGCTCGACATCCTTGGCACGCCCACCCGCGCTGCGATCTCTGTCTACGCCAAGGGACGCGACTATCACGACGTCATGAAGAAGAAGCTGAAGGAGCTGGCCGGCAGCATCGAGCGCACGACGGGCGGGCCGGTTAAGGTCTTCGTCGATACGGCGCCGCTGATGGAGAAGCCTCTTGCCGCAGCGGCTGGCCTGGGCTGGCAGGGCAAGCACACCAATCTCGTCTCGCGCGATGCCGGCTCCTGGCTGTTCCTCGGCGCCATCCTGACCGCGGCCGAGCTCGAACCCGACGCTCCGGAAGTGGACCACTGCGGCTCATGCCGCCGCTGCCTCGACGTCTGCCCGACGAATGCTTTCCCCGGTCCCTACCAGCTCGATGCGCGCCGCTGCATTGCCTATTTGACCATCGAATACAAAGGCCATATCGCGCCCGAGTTCCGGGCTCCCATGAAAAACCGTGTGTTCGGATGCGACGATTGCCTCGCCGTCTGCCCGTGGAACAAGTTCGCCGCCGCATCCAGCGAAATGAAGTTCGCCGCAACCGACGCCACGGCCAACCCGCCGCTCGTCGAGTTGCTGCAGCTCGACGACGCCACGTTCCGCGCGCGCTATGCCGGAACACCGGTGAAGCGCACCGGACGCGACCGCGTCGTCCGCAATGCCCTCATCGCCGCCGGCAACTCGGGGGACGCGTCGTTAATCCCGCTCGTCATGTCCCTCTTGAGCGATGCCTCGCCTCTCGTTAGAGCCATGGCGGTCTGGGCCTTGCGCCGCCTCGCCGCGCCTGACGTGGTGAGCGAGGCCAAGTCAACATCCTATCCGCGCGAAACCGACGAGATCGTGCGCAACGAGTGGCATATCGAGATTCCTCAATGAGCAAGCTTTTCTGCTTCGGCCTCGGCTATAGCGCCGAAGCGTTGTCACGCCGCCTTGCGCCCGAGGGCTGGCAGATCGCCGGCACGTCGCGGACCGCCGACAAGACTGCCCATATCGCGAGCCTCGGCTACGGCGCTCACATGTTCGACGGCACCGCACGCGTCGAAGCTGTTGCAAACGCTCTCGCAGACACGACGCACATCCTCGTCTCTGCGGGTCCCGGCGACCAGGGCGATCCCGCCCTCCAGTGCTTCGCGGACGATCTCGCCGAGGCGCGCAACCTGCGCTGGATTGGCTACCTCTCGACCATCGGCGTCTATGGCGACATGGGTGGCGCCTGGGTTGACGAGGAAACCGCGCCACAGTCGACCTCCCAACGCGCCATTCGCCGGGCCAAAGCCGAACGCCAATGGCTGGATTTCGGCGAGCGCACCGGAAAGACTGTGCAGATTTTCCGCCTCGGCGGCATCTATGGCCCCGGACGCAGCGCCATCGACGATCTGCGCGAAGGAACCTGCCGCCGCATCATCAAGCCTGGCCAGGTATTCAATCGCATCCATGTCGAGGACATCGCCAACGTGCTGTTGGCCGCCACGGCCGGACTTGGCCGGCACACGACGTACAATGTCACCGACGACCTGCCCGCCCCGCCGCAGGACGTCATTGAATACGCGGCCGAGTTGCTGGGCGTTCCTCCGCCGCCTGAGCTCCCCTTCGAGACCGCCGATCTGTCGCCCATGGCGCGCAGCTTCTATTCGGCTAACCGCCGCGTCAGCAACGCCCGCATGAAAGCCGATCTCGGCGTGGAGCTCACCTTCCCGACGTATCGAGAGGGATTACGCAGCATTTTGCAGCAAGTTTCCGGCTGACGTCGTCCGTCATCCGCTTTGTTGCCGAAATCATCTGAGACGATCCGAACAATGAGTTGTCGGACCTTCGTTCGCTGATGAAGCGGACTCTCCGGCCATTGCCGCGTCAGCTTCCGTTCATCTGCCGTGTGCAACATGCCGAAGAACACTTTCAGACATCCAAGCTGGCCCAAGCGGGGAGCCCATGGCACGCGTTAAAACATTGCGCAGGGTTGCGGCACGAGGCGCCGCCGCCCTGATTGCGATTTCGTGCGTATCAATTTCCTCAGGCAGCGCTACCGACAAGGCCGCGCACGACCTCGCGCAGAGGTTTTCCGCCGGCTCTGGCGAAAGCCCGAAACAAGCGAAGCCGAAGTCGCCAGGCCTGACCGACGCCGACCGCAAGGCCCAAGCCCCCATCAAAACCAAAGTCATCCATAAGAAGGTTGTCACGCCTGACGCGGCGAAGGCCGAAGAGGACGAAATGCTGAGGCGTGCGCGCCTCGAAGCCGAGGAGCGCCGGGAAGCGGCTCGCAAGGCCGCCGAGCAGGAAGAGGCCGAGGACCGCCGCCGCGAAGCCGAAGCCCTTGCTCGCAAGGCCGAGGAGGAGCGTCTCGCTGCGGAGCAGCGGAAAGCTAGAGGCTGCGGAGCAGTCGCGAAGGACATCGACGAAGCAGCGTCTTGCCGAGGAACACCGGGCTGCCGACGAAAAACGCCAGGCAGAAGAACAGCGCATCGCCGAGGAACGCCGCCTCGCCGAAGAACATCGGGTCGCCGACGAAAAGCGCCAGGCAGACGAACAGCGCGCCGCCGAGGAAAAACGGCTTGCAGACGAAAAGCTTGTCGCTGAGCAGCTTCACCAGGCTGAAGAACGCCGTCTCGCTGCGGAGCAGCGGCAAGCAAAGGAAGCTGCGGAGCAGCGGAAAGCACAAGAGGCTGAAGAAAAGCGCACCGCGGATGAGCAGCGGCTCGCTGAAGAAAAGCGTCAGGCGGAGGAGCACCGCGTTGCCGAGGAGCGGCGCCGTGCCGAAGTGGAAGAGCGCCAGGCCGAAGCCCGCCGCCTCACCGAAGAAGTGCGAGCTGCCGAGGAGCAACGCCGCCAAGCCGACGAGAAGCGTCTTGCGGATGAAAAACGCGCAGCCGAGGCCGACACCAAAGCCGTGCAGGAAGAGGCGGAAAAGCGTCTCGCCGAGCAGCGCTTGCGCGTGCTGGAGCGGGATCGCGAGGAAGAAGCGCGCCGCCTGACCGCCAAGCTGAACAGGGTCGCCGAGGAGCGCATGAAGCGTGAGGCCGAGGCGGCCAGCAAGCCCGATCCGGCAACGCCGCCCGCGCAGCTTCCGAAGACATACGGCGTCGCCTCGGAACCAAAGTCTGTCACCGAACCGAAGCTCCCACCCGCCGAAACAGTTACCGCACCGGCACGGTCCTTGGGTCGCGTCACTATCCTGCTCGTCATGGATTCCGGCACCAACGGCATCCGCCGCTTCGGCAAGAAGACGGCCGATCCCGTCATCTGCGCCGGCCAGAGCTGCTGGGCCGGCGCCGGTCCCGATCACCCGTCGACCGCCATGCCGCGCGGCAAAGCGCTCGGGCCGGGCAATACGCTCGGCCGCCGAGCCGGCGCCTGCAATCAATCCCTCACCTGCATCTTCCGCGATGTCGATCTCGGAGCGAACCCGCAGGCCCTGCAGCCCATCGATCTCCGCGTCATGCGCCACGACCGGCGCGAGCCTCTTACGGTCGCGGCGTCCGGACGCTGCGAACTGGCCGGAACCCAGCTCTATTGCGCCGACACGTTCAAGTCCCGCACCTGGCGTGCCTGGATCATCCCCGAGAGCGTCGCCGAGCGCGCCGGACCGGGAATGCTCAAAGCCGCAATCGAAGGCGGGCTCCCTTCCGCGCGCGCGGCAGACTTGCGGGCCACGCTGCAGCAATAGGGGCCGGAGGTCGCGGCCCTTGTCCGCATAGAGCACACCGTCGAACGTCTCATTAACCACGCGACGTAACTCTAACCGGCGGCCGGCGGCTAAGCCCCTGCCGGAGGCCGTTAATTTTACCGGATCGAGACTCTGACCGGGCAAGGATGAGCTGAGCTTCATCAGACCCCAGAACAGAATTTCGACCATGGTAATGCTGTCCTCGGATCAGCCTCGAAACGCCCTCACAACCGACGTGACAACTCCCTGGGACCGCGAGCGGTCCGCCAGTGGCAAGGTGTCGTGGCGCGGCGCAATTCTGTCGACCTTCGACCGGCTGTACAGCGATAAGCGCGGCAGCATCTCTCGCCCCAAACTGCTGTTCACGCTGAGCCTCGTCGACATGGCTGTCATCGGCGCGACGGGCCTCGTCGCGCACGCTGTTGCCAATCCGGCTACCACCAGCTTGTTCGCCGCCGCCATGCTCTCGGTCCTCATGGCCCTCTCGACCACCGTGGCCCTGCGGCGCAACTGGTCCTACTCCATCCACGCGCTGCGCCACTCCACCGGCCAGATCGAAAAGATCATCAAGGCGGTGGTGAGCGTCTTCCTGCTCATCGCAGGAGGGCTGCACATCGCCGGCCTCGATCTCTATTCGCCGTCGGCAATGCTTCTCTGGCTCGCTATGGCAGCCATGCTGCTCATTGCGTCGCGCTTTGTCGTCGCTCGCATGCTGGCCTACTTCACGGCGGCGGGACGCCTTGTCCGGCGCACGGTCCTCGTCGGCGGCGGTCCCGATGCCGAAGCCCTCATTGCTGCGCTCGAAGGCGACAACGTCAAAGAGCTGCACATCCTGGGCGTGTTCGACGATCGCTTCGACGAACGCTCTGCCGACAACACCGCCGGATATCCGAAGCTCGGCAACTTTCGAACAGCTCCCCGACTACTGCCGCAACTCCGGCGTCGATCTCTTGATCATCACCGTGCCGGTCACGGCCGAGCAGCGCCTGCTGCAGATCCTGCAGCGCATGCTCACGCTCCCGGTCGACGTGCGCATCTCGGCCCTGAGCTCGAAGCTGCGACTGAGCTCCAGCGCCTATTCCTACATCGGCCGCGTGCCGATGCTGGCGCTCATGGACAAGCCGCTGACCGACTGGGACCGCGTCGCCAAGAACATCGAGGACCGCGTCCTCGGCGCGCTGCTGCTGCTGCTCGCGGCACCCGTGATGGCGTTGGTCGCGCTCGCCGTGCGCCTCGGCAGCAAGGGACCCGATCTTCTTCAAGCAGCGCCGTTACGGCTTCAACAACGAGCTGATCGAGGTGTTGAAGTTCCGCTCCATGTACACCGAGCTGTCCGATGCATCCGCGTCGAAGCTCGTCACCAGGGACGATCCGCGCGTCACGCCCGTCGGCCGCTTCATCCGCAAGACCAGCCTCGATGAGCTGCCGCAGCTCATCAACGTCGTCAGAGGCGAGATGTCCCTTGTCGGCCCGCGCCCGCACGCGACCGAGGCCAAGGCCAGATCCGACCTCTATCAGACCGTCGTCGACGGCTATTACGCCCGCCACCGCATGAAGCCCGGCGTCACCGGCTGGGCGCAGATCAACGGCTGGCGCGGCGAGACCGACACGCACGAGAAGATCCAGCGCCGCGTCGAATCCGACCTCTATTACATCGATAACTGGTCGGTGCTGTTCGATCTCTACATCATCGCCATGACGCCCTTGGCGCTGCTGTCGCGCAAGAACGCGTACTGAGGGCTGCCATGCACGCCCGGTCCTTGCCATCGCTGACGATCGGAGCCGGCACGCTCGCGAGCCTGCTCGTCGCCTTGGCCATGGGCGCGAGCTCCATCGTGTTCTCGGAGCCGGCCGTCGCCGACGCACTGATGGCCGTCGTCATCTTCGCCATCCCCGTGCTCGGCGCCCAGCGCCTTCGGCCTCACGGCGCACACGCATCTCATTCTTTGGCTCGTTCATCGTCGGCTTCGGGCTCGCCGGCAGCAGCATGTCGACGAACTTGGACACGGCCATCAAGCATCAGCTCGTAACGCTGTTCCTCGCGCTCGGATCGTTCGTGCTCGCGGGCTACATCGCCGCCGATGCCGTGCCAAGGTTCCGTCTCGTCATGACGTTCTATTTCGTCGGCTGCCTCGTCGCGACGCTGGCTGCCTTCATCGGCTACTTCGGCATCGTCCCGAGCACGTACGACCTGTTCACGAACTACGGCCGCGCCCGCGGCACCTTCAAGGATCCGAACGTCCTCGGCGCCGCTCTGGCGCCGGCTGTCGTCTACTGCCTGTGGATCATGCTGCGCGATCCGCCGCGCAGAGCGATGCTCGCAGGCACGGCCGCGATGTTCCTCGGCCTCGGGCTTCTGATCACGTTCTCGCGCGGCGCCTGGATGTCGGCGGTGTTCTCGTGCGTGCTCGCGGCGTGGCTGTTCCTCGTCACGTCGCGCCGCCAGGTCGAGTTCAAGCGCTTCGTCGTCATGTCGGCGCTCGGAACCGTCGGCATGGTCGTTGCATCATCGGCATCCTGCAGATCGACAGCGTCAGCGCGCTTCTGACCGAACGCGCCACCCTGGATCAGTCCTACGACAGCGGCCCCGAAGGCCGCTTCGGCGGCCAGGCCAAGGCCGTGGGCCTGATCCTGGAGCACCCCTTCGGCATCGGCACGCACACCTTCCGCGATTCCTATCATCCCGAGGAAGCGCACAACGTCTACCTCAGCACCTTCATGAACGCGGGCTGGCTCGGCGGCCTGCTTTACGTGATCTCGGTGACCGCAACCGTTTTCGCCGGCTTCCGCGGCGTCATGCGCGCCACGCCGCTTCAGGGCCCCTTCATCGTCGTGACCGCGGCATTCACGGGCCTTGTCTTGGAGGGCTTCGTGATCGATACCGATCACTGGCGTCACTTCTTCATTCTGATGGGATGCATCTGGGGACTTGCGGACGCCAGGGTATCGGCCTTCAGCTCCTTCGGAGCGCCACCGCGACCATGATAGTGAGCCGCCTCAGCAATGCCGCTCGCAGCGTCCTCGCCTCCATCCGGAGCGGAGAGCGTGATGCCGCGCGCTGGAATGCGTTGGGCGTCTTCATCGTACGCGCGATGAGCGCGGTCATCCTCTTCGTAACGCAGATCGCGCTCGCACGCTGGATGGGCGCATCCGACTACGGCGTCTATGTCGCCGCCTGGACTTGCGTGCTCGTCCTCGGCGGCCTTTCGAGCCTCGGCCTCAGCGTCACCATGATGCGCCTTGTGCCGCAGTATCGGGCCAGCGGAGCCTTCGACCTGTTGCGCGGCTTGCTCCGAGGCGGGCGTCTGCTCGCCACCGGCTCGGCTGCGACCATCGCCCTCGTCGGCGGCCTCGGCATCTATGCCGTGAGCCTATGGTCCGGCTCGTCCGGACCGTCGCTGCCGCAACTTCTCGCCCTGGCCTGCCTGCCCGCCTATGCGCTGACCGACGTGCAGGACGGCATCGGCCGCGGCCAGGGCTGGACGCTCGAAGCCATCGCGCCCGCCTTATCTGCTGCGCCCGCTGCTGCTGCTCGGCTTCCTTGCCGGCGCTCATGCCGGCGGCATCGAGTCGGACGCCATCAACGGCATGACCGCGGCGCTGCTGGCGACGCTCGGAGCCGCAGCCCTGCAGAGCGCGCTCATCAACCGCCGCGTCCGTGAAAGCGTTCCGGCAGGCCCCGCCAAATACGAGATGTGGTCGTGGCTGCACATCTCGCTGCCGCTGCTCGGCGCCGCCGGCTGCGAGCTCGTCATGCAGAACACCGACGTTCTGATGCTGACGGCGTTCCGTCCCTCGCACGAAGTCGGCGTCTACTACGCCTCGGCCAAAACGACCGGCCTTGCGCTGTTCGTGCAGTATGCCGTGGGCTCCGCCTATGCGGGCCGCATCGCCGCCGCGAGCGCTGTCAGCAATCACGCCGACGTTCGCGAGCACGTGCGCGAAGCCGTGCGCTGGACCTTCATTCCCTCGTTCGCCATGACGGCGATCATCCTGCTTGTCGGCCTGCCGGTGCTATCGCAGTTCGGACACGACTTCACCGACGCCTATCCGCTGATGTTCATCCTCGCCGTCGGCGTGCTTGCCCGCGCCGCCGTCGGGCCCGTCCGAAACCATTCTCAACATGATGGGCCAGCAGCGCGCCTGCGCCGCCTCGCTCGCGACGGCCGCCGTCGTGTGCCTCGTCATGAACTTCGCCCTCATTCCGACCTGGGGCATCTACGGCGCCAGCATCGCGACGGCTTCGGCGCTCGTCACAGCGGCGAGCCTCAACTGGTATGCCGCCCGCCGGCTGCTGGGCCTCGACCTGTTCGTGCTACGAACCTGCGCCGCAAGAAGGAAGACATGCTCCTCTTCGCTTCCGGCATCACCCCCGCAATCACACCGGACGCAGCAGACGCCGACTTGCTCGGCCCCGCCGACCCGGCCGCATCTAGCGCAGCTGCGCTTCGATGAGCCCATAGAGCAGATCGAGATCCTCCGGCCGCGACAGGCGATGCTCGCCGTCCGGAACTACCGTGATCGAGACCCAATTGCCCTCGAGCACCGATGCGAGACGCTCCGCATGCGCGAGCGGCACATCCTGATCCTCGGCCCCTTGCAGCACCGCGATGGGCCGGCCGGGATTGAAATGGCTGCCTGCGAGCAGATGTTTGCGCCCGTCCTCGATGAAGCGCCGCGTGATCGCGTAACCGCGCGCATCGTAGGCCGAGGGCCGCACCCACTTGCCCTTGTCCATGATCTCGCTGCTGAACCTGCGGTGGAAACGCCTTCCACATCAGCTCTTCCGTCAGATCCCAGGCGGGCGCGATGAGCACAAGGCCGATGACGCGCTTGGCGTCCTCCGGATGGGCCTCGACGAGATGCTTGAGCAACAGCAGCGCCAGGTGCCCGCCCGTGCTCGACCCGGCGATGATCTGCGGCCCGGTCGTAACCTGCCGGAACACGGCTGAAGCTTCCTCGAGCCAGTCGCTGATCGTTGCCTCTTCGAACTCACCCTCGGACTGGCCATGCCCCGAATAGTCGAAACGCGTGAACCCCAGGCCGCGCTCTGCCGTCCATTGGGCCAGGGCTTCTGCCTTTGTTGAGGCCATGTCGGACTTGAGCCCGATCAACCACAACACCCCCGGAGCGCCGGATGCTCGCGGCGGGGACGAAAGATAGGCGATTTTCCTCTGGCGTCCGCCCTCCCCGACGGTGATGATTTGCGGATCGCGGGCGGTCATCCTATGAACCCTTCTTCCATTCGTTCGGAGCCAGTCTTGGCCGAAAAGCGCCCGACCATACTGCAGATCATCCCGGAGCTCGATACCGGCGGCGCGGAGCTGTCGACGGTCGAGATCGCCGCCGCCATCGTGCGCGGCGGCGGCCGCGCGCTGGTGCTGTCCGAAGGCGGCCGGCTAGCCCCCTATATCGCTGAAGCCGGCGGCGAGTTCGTCCCCTTCCCGGCGGCGACGAAGAACCCGCTGCAGATTCTTTGGAACGCCCGCAGCATTGCCAAAATCGTCGAGGAAGAGGGCGTGGACCTGATCCACGCCAGAAGCCGCGCACCGGCCTGGAGCGCGAAGCTCGCCGCCCGCCAGACGCGAAACCCTTCGTCACCACCTATCACGGCGCCTACAGCGAAAAGGGCAGCATCAAGCGCGCCTATAACCGCGTCATGGCCGACGGCGAGATCGTGATCGCCAACTCGCATTACACGAGCGGGCTGATCCAATCCCGCTACGACACGCCCGAAGCGCGCATCCGCGTCATCCATCGCGGCGTCGAGCGGCAAAGACTTCGATCCTGCGACCATCGCCCCCTCGCGCGCCAAGGCGCCTGCGTCACGCCTGGGGAGTCGACCCAGATGCCCGCATCATCCTGCATGCCGCGCGGCTGACCAGCTGGAAGGGCCAGAGCACGGTCATCGAAGCCGCCCGCCTGCTCAAGGCGAAGGACCGCCTCGGCAATGCCCTCATCGTGCTTGGCCGGCGACGCCCAGCGCCGCGACAGCTACCAGCAGAAGCTCGAGGCCGAGATCGCCGCCGCCGGCCTCGACCGGCCGCGTGCTGCCTCGTCGGCCACGTCGCCGACATGCCGGCCGCCTACAACGCCGCTCATCTGGCCATCGTGGCCTCGACGGAGCCCGAAGCCTTCGGCCGGGTGGCGACCGAAGCCCAGACCATGGGCTGCCCCGTCGTCGCGACCGCCATCGGCGCCCCGCCTGAAACCATTCTCGCCGCCCCCGAAAGTACGGCCGCCGAGCGCACGGGCTGGCTCATCCCCCCGGCCGACCCCGAGGACTTGGCGGCCGCAATCGACGCCGCCCTCAGCCTTTCCCCGGCCGACCGCGCCGCCCTTGGCACCCGGGCCCGGGCCCATGTCTTGCAATCCTTCACCCTCGACGCCATGTGCCGCGCGACGCTGGCGGTCTACGACGGCCTGCTCGGAACCGCCCTGGAACAGGGATATCAAGCGCAAATTTACGCTGATCCCAGTCACAATGGGTTGCATGACCGTCCCGGCGCTTGACTTGTCGCCAGTTCTTCTCAATTCTCCGCCCACGCAATCGCTGCCGCGTTCATTGATCCGCATTTCGGAGCAAGAACTGGCGCTTGATTGCCGAATGATCAGCTTAGATCACACTCAGTCCGAAGCCACCAAAGGAGAGTGAACATCCGCAAACCCATACGAAGCGCCCCCGAGCGCGAGCCATCCGGCCCGAAGATCAATGACGCAATCCGGGCGCGTGAAGTCCGTCTTATCGACGAGACCGGCCAGAATGTGGGCGTCGTCAGCAAAGTGGATGCCCTTGCCCGTGCCGAGGCTGGCGGGCCTCGATCTTGTCGAGGTTTCGCCTGACGCCGAGCCGCCTGTCTGCAAGATTCTCGACTTCGGCAAATACAAATACCAAGAGCAGAAGAAAGCCGCCGAAGCGCGCAAGCATCAGAAGATCGTCGAGATCAAAGAGATCAAGATGCGTCCCGGCATCGACGATCACGACTACGATGTGAAAATGCGCGCCATCAGGCGCTTCTTCGAGGAAGGCGACAAGGTCAAGATCACGCTGCGCTTCCGCGGCCGTGAGATGGCCCATCAGCAGCTCGGCATGGCCGTGCTGGTGCGCGTCAAGACCGACACCGAGCCGATCGCCAAGGTCGAATCCGAGCCGCGCTTCGAAGGCCGCCAGATGGTCATGGTGCTGGCGCCGAAGTAGCGCGCCCGTGAGGCGACAGGATTGATCTGTTGAAACGGCGGCCCATAGGCCGCCGTTTTCATTTGCCGGTCCGCAAGCGCCAAGACCGATGTCCGCTTGTGACCCACAGCGGACAGCATGAGAACCGGCGATGTTATCGCAACGACCTTGCGACGGAGAGGCGTACGAGACCTGCGTCTTCTATGAGGCCTGTTTCACACCCGGTGGCTGCCACGTCCCTGCGCCCGGCGGCAGGATCGAGGGTGGCGTAGGCTTCGGCCAGTACAGGCGCATCACGAGATAGATCGTGTCATCCGGCGCCGGAAGCCAGTTTGCTTCCTTGTCCGCGCCGGGGCTGTCTTTCTGGAGGTAAAGCGTCAGCGAGCCGTCGGCGTCCTTTTTCATCGCAGACAGCATCGGCGAGTTGATGAGGTAGCGATTGATCGGGTTCTTGACCAGAAACTGGCTCTTGCCGTCGTACATCGTGACGGACCAGAACGCATTCACCGGCGGCAACTGGCCCGGCGGGAAGGTGATGGTGTATTTGTGCTTGCTGCCGTCGAGCGTCTCACCTGCCGCGTCCACCCGCGTGTAGGGGTACATCGCTTCCACGGCGTCATTGCCATAGAGCCCGCCCTTGGCAGCGCCTGCCCGCTTCAACCAGTCGCCGTTGTAGAAGGCTTCGTCGCCAAAGAACGCGCCGACGTTCCAGCCGTTGATGACCTTGTTCCCGCTGGCCAGCCATTTGGTGACCTTGTCGTCCCCCTGCTTCATGCCCACCAGGATTTCGGCCTTGTGTTCGAGCGACAGATCCTTGAAAGCGAAGGTCTTGCCGGGGCCGATGCCGATCCTCGCCAGTTTCGCGCGAACAGCCTTGTCCCGTGACGTCTCGGGGACGAATTGCAGGGCCGCGTCGAGATATTCGAAGAAGTTAGCCTTGATCCCCGCCGTGGTGGCAGGAACGAAGTCGATCTTCGGTGCGGCGGGCGGAGTCGGGCCTTTAAGAAAGCCGGAAAGCGGCTGCACCTTGTAGCCGGACTGAATTTTCTCGACGTTCGGCATGTCGTCGGGATTAAAGAGCTGGGTGCGGATAAGCGCGAACGTGAAGGGCGTCGTCGACCGGAAGACCTGCTTGATCCCGGTCGGCGTTCCGCCTTTCCAGTCGGGGCCGACCACCAGATAGTCGCCCGGCTCGGTCCCCGTGGCGCGCGTGCCGATATAGCCGAAATTGTAGGTGTTGCCGTCGATGAGCTGGACCGAGTAGTAGCGCTCCCTTTCGATCGCCGGCACCGAGATGACCATCGGTTCAGCCCGCAAATCCAGCCAGGTGATCGAGTAAGGCGTATCGCTGTTCGGCGTGATGACTGCCGTGTCCGCCGGGGTGGCGACATGGTGCATGTTGTTGATTTCGTTGAACGGCGCCTTGAACTGCCCCGAGTTCCTGTCGACGGCGAACTCCTGCATGACCGCATAATTCATCACCAGCGGCAGGCCGTAGATGAAGCCTTCCTCGGCGATGTCCTTGGCCTCGAACAGGCTGGGCCATTCGGCTTTGTTCTGCGCTATTACCGGGTGGACATCGCCGTCGTGGCGGCGAGTGCGGCCATCGCAGCAGAGCAAAGAAGATCGCGTTTCGTAAGCATCTGAACAACTCCTTGCGGTTCGCAACCTGTGTTCAAGCGCGCGTAGGTAGCAAGGGAAGGATACTGCGATGGTTGAAAATGCAAAAACGGCCAATCCAGCCCCGCTTCCGCCTTGCCCATACCTGACATCGCCATTGAAAAAGCGGAGCGACAAACGCCGCTCCGCCCTGCTCGATGCTCCGGACTCTTTCCGACTTAGGCGGAAAGCATTGCCCCCCTCACCCGGCTTCCTCACTTCGCTCGGAAACCGACCTCGCCCCAACGGGGAGAGGTGTCTTCGCGGCTCTTTTTTACCTCTCCCCAGTGGGGAGAGGTCGACGCCGTCCATGCGAAGCATGGCTTCGCCATGAAGGCGGCGGGTGAGGGGTGAACCGCTTCGATCTAAATCTGAAAGGCTCTAATAGGCCTGCTGCACCTTGCTCTTGTGCTGGTCCGAGCGCATCACCTTGCGGGTCTTGTCCCAATTGTCGTTGTCGAGGTTGTTGGCCGCCTCGCGGCTGCTCTCCTCGAGCTTCTTCAGCGCCTCGACCGATGCCGGAGCAGCCGCCGCCACGCCCGAGCCGAGCACGCTGCGCTGGTCCTTGAGGAACGAGGCGTTCTCTTCCAGCGCCTTCTTGGCACCCGCCACGTCGCCCTTGTCGCGCAGCTCGACGGCCTTCTCGCTGTTCTCGGTCGCGACCTGCTCCGTCACCTGGCTCATGACCTGCTTGTTGATGCTGGCCTCGGCCGCCTTGGCATCGTCCTTGAGCTGCACGCGCACGTTGGCGTCCGCCTTCTTGCGCTGATTGCCGTCGAGATCGAGATACTCGACGCCGACCTCCGCCACATCGCGGTCACCCGCAGCTTCGCCCTTGGGCGCCTCCAGCTCGACCACGACATAGCGCTCGTTGTCGGCCTGGAGCTGGTTCAGCTTGAGCGTGATGCGCTGGCCCGAGATCTCCGCCTCGCGGCCGAGCACGCGCGTCGGCTTGAACCCGGCCCGGCATTCGATGGTGATGGTGAGATCCTGCGCCGCGATCGACAGCGCATCCCCGAATTCCCGGTCGAAGATCTCGGCGAGATCGCTCGGGCGCTCGACGAACACGTGATTGCCGTCGCTGGCGGCAGCCAGCCGCTGCATCAGGTCCTCGTTGTATTCGAGGCCGAGACCGATGGTCGTCACGGAGATGCCCTTGGAGGCGAGCTCACGTCCGAGCTCCGCCACTTCGCGCGGCGAGGAAGGACCCACGTTGGCAAGACCGTCCGACAGCAGGATCACGCGGTTGACCTTGGTATCCGAGCGGAACTCCTTCACCTGCTCGCCGCCTTCCTTGACGCCCGCATAAAGCGCCGTCGTGCCGTCGGCCGTGAGCTTCTCGATGGCGCGTTCGAGCTTGTCGCGCGAGCCGCCGACAGGCGCGGCCGGCGCCAGCAGGTCGACCTCGTGGTTGTAGGACACGAGCGAGACGATGTCGTCCGACGACAGGCGCTCGAGCGCCACATGAGCGCCCTTCTTGGCCGCCGCGATGCGGTCGCCCGTCATCGATCCGGACCGGTCGATGACGAGCGACACGTTCACCGGCGAGCGCTTGTCCCGGGCTTTTGCAGCGGCGCTTTTGAGAGAGAGACGGAGATAGATGCGATCGGACGAACGCGTGTCGAGCACGGTCTGCCCGAGATCGGCTTCAACCTTCACTTCGGCGGCTTGGCTCGGACTGGCGGCAAAGGAAAGGCCGTAGAGCGCGGCGAGCCCAAGCATCGTGGACGCGAGACGCATCGTGAGCATGGAAAGTCTCCTTGGCTATATCAATGCCGAGGAGGCTACCTCTGTCGGAAGGCGGAAAGTTGCGGGACTGATGACCGGACGGCGTACGCGCAATGGCAAAATAAAGAAGGGCCCGTTTCCGGGCCCCTCTAATTAATCCGTATAGAAACAGCTCAGTTCAGCGTCCGCTTGCCGTCTCCCTGCGCCACCTGCGGGTGAGCGCGTGCAAGTTGATGGAAAAAGGCTTCGAGTTTGATCCAGGCCGTATCGGTATTGCGGTTGCTCTGTCCGAGCGCTTCGACCAGACGCTTGGCGACAGCTGTACAGCGCGGCTTCCTCGGCCGGCAGCGAACCGGCGCCGTTGTCGGCTTCCAGTTGCTCGACCAGACCCTTGAGCACCGTCTCGTAGGGACCGTTCGGCATCAGCATCAGCACCGACCAGTTCTGATCAACTTCCTGATAGGCGCTGACGAGTTGCTGGCGCTTCCAGTCATCGGCCGGTGCGAACGAGGCTTCGAGCCGCGCAAACGCACGCTCGAGCGCAACACGCGCCTGCTCGTCGCGCTCGGTCAGTTCCTCGTCGAGCAACCGGTTGCTTTGGCGCGCATGAGCGAACGCCTCGCTCGCCGCCGACGCCGCCGTGAATGCGGAGTCCGGAATCTCGATGAAGGGCTCGGACGCCATGCCGAGCGCTTCCACGAGCGCGGCCACGTAGTCGGTCCGAGCGACTTCGCCGTTATCCGCGACCGGGGCCTTCACCGTGTGATCCTCGAGCGCGACGCGCTGGCGGCGTGAGCGAGCCGCCTTGGGCGGCCGGCCGGCGCCGAGAGCCACCCAGCAGCGGAACATTGGGGCCCTTCGCGAACTCGCGCGCCCGGATGCGCGCCAGCGTCTTGTAGAGATCCTTATGAATAAAGTAGCCGGACGTTCCCCGAATGCGTTGAACGCGCGAGAAGGTCGTGCCGGTATTGAGAACGTTGAGCATCACCGGCCTCACGTCCTCATCGATCTCATCGAGAGAAACCTGAGCCGTGAAGCCTCTGTCCTCGTCCATGGGAACGAGCTCGCTCAGGACGGCCTCGCATGATCTCCCGACATCCGGCAGCAGAGCCACGACAAGCTGATCCTCGAGCTGATCCAGCGTCATGCCGCAGCTGGGCCTTGTCGGGATTGGTTTCCAGCTCGCGCTTGATCACCGAATTCAGGAACTCGAGCAGCTCCGAGCGCACGAGATAGCGCCCGGGAGCGTCGTGGCGGCGCACCGCGCCGATGATCGAGCCGGCATTGAGCACGTCGCGCACCTGCGCGGCCGTCTCCTGATCGAGCTCGTCGAGACGCACCTCGTTGGAATAGCCGTCGATGTTCTCGATCGGATGCATGGACTGCGACACCAGCCGCGCCTTCTTGAACACGTCCGGCAGCAGCGACGTCTCGATCATGGCGTTGAGCTGCTGCGAGTTGCGCGCCTTCATGCTCGGCACATCCGACAGCGGCGAGCGCACGGCGTTGGCGCCGAACAGCCCCGTCATGAAGATGAGCGAGTCGATGCCGATGGCGATGGCGAGCGCCAGATACGCCAGCCGGTTGCCGTCCTGGAACGCATTGAGCGACACCACGAAGTTGTGCGCCTTGTCGTCGCGATTGAGGTCGATGAACGACAGCTTCTCCGCCATGGCCGAGCTTTCCTTGCTCGGCAGGCCGGAGTCCTGCAGGCAGCGCCGGCCGAACTGCAGCAGCCCGTCGACGGCGCCCGTCGTCGGCACCTTGTCGCCGCCGGCGCACGTCGTCTCGTAAGCCTTGAGACCGGTATTGAGGCCGAACATGACGGCGGCAGCTTCCACCGCCTGCTTCGGATCGCAGTCGATGTTGCGCACCCGGTCCTTGGTTGCGTCGGTGCTGATCATGGCGTCATAGAGCTGGACGCAATATCCGTGCAGCGCGGCCGAGCGTCTCCGCGCCCGGCTGCTGGCGGAACTCGGCCCGTGCCTTCTCGAATGCGCCGCGCACGCGCGCGGGATCGACCTTCGGGTCCCTCCTGTCCGAGCTGCGAGGATTCCGCCGCCTTGATCCGCTGATCGGCCGTCACCGCCTCGCCCTTGAGCTTCGCCAGCTCGCCATCCACGCCCGCAAGCTCACGCTCGATTTGCGCGACGCGCTGATCGACGGCATCGAGGCGCTTCTGCGCATCGCGCACGCGCTCCTCGCCGATCTTGTAGTACTCCTTGAGACGGCTCATATCGCCCATGATCTGGCGATAGACCGGCCCCTTGCCTTCCTTGAGCGTGCCTTCCACGCCCTTGTCCTCGGCCATCGCCTCGACGCGCTTGGCGTCCACTTCCTTGGCGCGGTTGTCGAGCTCGGTCTTCTTGCCGGCAAGCTCGGCCGCGAGCCCGGGCCGATCGGCCTTGAGCCGCGACAGTTCGTCGGTCAGCGTCGCCTTCTTGCTGGCAAGGCCCGCCTGCCCGCTCGTCGCCGTGGCCATGCGCTCCTGCTGCTGGGCGATCGACTGGCGATGAGCTTCCATCTGGCGCGTGAAATGCGCCTCGATCTCGGACTTCCGCGCCCTCGGACGCCTTCGAAAGCGCCGCAAGCTGCGTGTCGTAGGCCTTCCAACCGTCGCTCTGGAACAGATGCTCGGCTTCCGTCAGCCGGCGGCTGGAGATAGTTTCGCCGATGTCGGCCACCACGCCCGCGACCTGGTTCTTGGTGCGGATCTCGGCCGCGCGCTCGCGCTGGTCCTTCGGGAAAATGACGTTGAAACGGCTGTCGAACGAGAAGAACACGCTCGTCGCCATGCAGGCGAGAAACATCACCCACAGCATCGAGTTCTTGGCCACGATGCGCAGACCCTGCGCATAGGGCTGCACCACATCGCTCTTCGAAAACATGAGCACGAGCACGGTCGCCAGCACGACAGCGCCGCCGCCGCCGAGACCATAGAGAAGCTGATCGTTGGAAATGCCGACCGTGATCAGCGTCGCAACGAGTGCCGCGAGCACCAGCCCGCCGCCGAGCACCGACAGCGCGATGATCGGCGGGCTGACGCGGCGCCGGTTCGGGCCCGTCATCTGGTTCATGCCCGTGGCGAAGCTTTCGCCGATGAGCCACGCGACGATCAGCATCACGCCATGGATGCCGAACGTGAACATGGCCGAGAGTATCGGCTCGCCGGTGAAGTTCTTCATGCCGTCCCAGGTCGTCCAGCCGCCGGCGAGCGACAGCAGCAGGGCCGCCGATCCGAGCAGCGCCAGACGCCAGTTCGAAAGGAACGTCTCCTCGACGATCGCCCAGACTTTCGGCACCAGCCTGATGAGCGCCGCGGCGACGCCGAGCACCAGGAACGCCATCAGAACCCAATGGGCTGCCTGAGGAAGAGAAAGATCGCTTGGTAGCGTCGGAAGTGTCGGTATGGCCTGCGCCACTGCATCCGTGGTTGCCTTGACGTCCCAGCCCATCGCCCGCACCTCCTAATGTCGCTGTCCGTCAGCGCCATCCAAATTCATTGAGAACGCGCCTGCGCGCGTGATTCCTTCGGCCAAGTCATTTCCAGGCCAGTTCACGGCGTTTATGCGGCGCGAGCACCGGATGACGGCAATTTAATGCCGCCGAACCGTCATGCGGCGATTGGATGCGAGAAGCAGAGCGCAGTCGCATCGCGCACGAAGAAGTGGCGCGAGCTTTCGCCACGCGCCACGCATTGATGGATATGAGACGCCGCGGCGTGAACTGCAATGTCGTGCGGAACACAAATGTAAGGTTGGCGGACGCATGATCGCTTCGGAGTCCTATCGATCCGACAATGAGCAAGCTAATCGGCCTCATCAAAAAGCTAGCGCCTTATGGCCTCGAACGTGGCCGCAACGCCAAGCCCGCCGAGGGCTCCGAGCGTCACGATGCCTGCGCGCGGCGGCGAGCCTTTCGTCGACCTGACAAGCCCGGAAAACAACCGCACGACGAGAACAGCTCCGGCCGCACCGAGCGGATGGCCGCGCACGACCGCGCCGCCTTCCGGGTTGATGTTGTCCGGATCGATACCGAGCGCTTCCGCCATGGCGATGACTTGCGCCGCCGAGCTTTCGCTCATCTCGATGAGACCGATGTCGTCGCGATTGAAGCCGTTGAGCCGGCTGTAAAGTTTCTTCATCGCCTCGATGGGCGCGACGCCCTCGTTGTCCGGCGTCACGCCCTGCACGGCGCTGGCGACGAGGCGCAAAGCGGGTGGCTTGCCAAGCTCTTCCCAAACACGTTGGCTGACCACGACGACGAACGCCGCGCCGTCATGCAGCGAGCTGGTATTGCCGGGCGTCAGCGTTCCGTCCGGAGGCTGGAACGGGCTCATGCGCTCCAGATCCTCGAGCGCCGGCTCGACCGCGCTCTGGTCCCTGGCCTCCTCGGCATTGGATCTCAGCGGCACGATCTCGCCCACGAAGCGCTTCGACGAGCGCGCGCTCTCCGCTTTGAGGTGCGAATGCAGCGTCAGCGCATCCTGGCGCGCGCGGCTGATGCCGAATGCCTTGGGCAGGGACTCGTCGGCACCAAAGCGCGGCAGATCCTCCCCGGGCTCCGCCGCCTGCGGCTCGATGGTCATGAAATGAGGCAGCTGATACAGGCTCTTGGGCTTGGCGATGCGCCACGGCGCGGTCGAGATGGCTTCCGCTCCGCCCGCGACGATCACATCCGCGTCGCCAACTCCGATCGATCGGATGGCGCCCAGAATGGCATCGAGCCCGGACGCACACTGCCGGTCGATAGAGTGCGCGGCCGCCGTCTCCGGAAGACCCGACGACAGCGCGATGAGGCGGGCGGGATTGCCGCCCTCCGACGTATTGCCGGCGATCAGCTCTTCGACGCGCTCGGCGCCGAGACCCGCGTCCTTGAGCACGGCCGCGACCACCGGAGCCGCCAACTCGGCGATGCGCCGGTTGCGATGCAACCCTCCGATGCGGCCGAGCGCGGTGCGCCGCGCGGCAATGATGTAGGCGGGAGCAAGGGACATCTAGCTAAGTATGACTTCCATCGGCGCCTGGGCACATATGCTCCAGGGCGTACGCATGCTTCTCTTCACGCGAAACATCATGGGAACATGGCAAAAACCGGGAAGATTAACGCCTTGAATACATAAGTTGTGATGCAAATATTGGGCAGTTGGTGCCGTTTTTCCATCGCGAACACCATTTCAACAAGACGTGTTCTGGCGGTGATTGCCGCAAGCCCGATTTTCCTAGGCGCGGAAAGCGGTCGTGATATTGTCCGCACATCAAATGAGCAAACCGGCAGGCATTAATGTCTGAAGCCGCACCGCGGACCCCCTTCCCGGCCCCAGAGAAAGCCAACAGCCGCAGCCTCGCCAAGGCAGTCGAGAGGGCTAGCGAGGCCTTTGCGGCCAAGAACATCCGGTTCACCAAGCTCCGCCAGATGGTCTACGAGGAGATCGCCGCGACCTATTCGTCGATCGGCGCCTACGAGATCCTGGCCCGCATGGCGGATAAGGGCACGCGCGTAGCCCCCATCTCCATCTACCGCGCCATCGATGCCCTGCTCGAAGCCGGCGTCATTCATCGCCTCGAAAGCAAGAACGCGTTCTTCGCCTGCCGCCGCATGGACCACCGCACCGGCCGCCGGCCGCTGTTCCTGTCGTGCGAGAAATGCGGCGCCGTGGGCGAGGTCGACGGCCAGCACATTTTCGACCTCATCGGCGAAGCGGCGACTGGAGCCAAGTTCGTCCCCCGTGTAAAGTTCGTTGAGGTGCAAGGGCTTTGCCCGCGCTGCGCCTCCGAGACCAAGGACAAGAAATAAGGCTGCCCCTCATGACGACGAGCCCCGGGCCGGCGGCTGGGAGCGGCGAGCCGGCGTCGGCTCGCCCCGAAGCCACGGCTCATCATCATCACCACAGCGGCGACTGCTGCGCCGACCACGGCCACGCACATGCCTCCCCGGCATCGCTGCCGCTGGATCCGACCGCGCTCGTCTCGGCGCGCGGCCTTTATGTGACGCGCGGCGGACGCACGATCCTCTCCGGCATCGACCTCGACATCCACCCGGGCGAGATCGTGACTTTGATCGGCCCCAACGGCTCCGGCAAAACCACGCTGGTGCGAGCCCTCCTCGGCCTCGAGGCGACGGATCGCGGCACCATACGGCGCACGCCCGGCCTTTCGATCGGGTATGTGCCGCAACGCTTTAGCCTCGATTTTGCACTGCCCATGACCGTCGAGCGCTTCCTCGCGCTCGGCAACGGCAGCCGAAGCGCTCCGCATCGCCGAGACTCTGGCCGAGGTCGGTGCGAGCCGCGTCCGCCAGCCAGCAAATGGGCAACCTGTCGGGCGGCGAGCTGCAGCGCGTGCTGCTCGCCCGCGCGCTGCTCAACGATCCCGCACTTCTTGTCCTCGACGAGCCCGCCCGCGGCGTCGATTACGTCGGCGAAGCCGAGTTGTACGCCCTCATCGGCCGCCTGCGCGACACGCGCAATCTCGGCGTGGTGCTCGTCTCCCACGACCTGCACGTCGTCATGGCGCAAAGCGATCGCGTCATTTGCATCAATCATCACATCTGCTGCTCGGGCGTGCCCGAAACAGTTGCGCAGCATCCCGAGTATGCGCGCCTGTTCGGACCGGAAACCGCGCGCTCGTTCGGCGTCTATCACCACCACCACGATCACCGCCATGATCTGGCCGGCGAGCCGGCCTCCGCCCCGGTCCCGGTCGTGGAGCCGCCCGCCGGTCACGGGGGCAGTCCGTGATCGAACCGTTTCTGCTGCGGGCGCTGCTCGCGGCCATCGGCCTCGCCATCGTCGCGGCACCGCTTGGCTCGCTCGTGGTCTGGAACCGCATGGCCTACTTCGGCGAGACCGTCGCCCAGGCGAGCCTCATCGGCATCGCGCTCGCGCTCGCCTTCGACATGAACCTCACGGTCTCCGTGGTGCTCGTGACGCTCGCCGTCGCGGCCCTGCTCATCGCGCTGTCGCAGCAGAAGCTCGTGCCGCTCGATTCCATCCTCGGCCTGATGCATCACGGCGCGCTCGCGCTCGGAGTCATCGCCACGTCCATGCTGCGCGGCCCGACCGTCGATCTCATGGGCTACCTGTTCGGCGACATCTACGCCGTCACCACCGGCGACCTCTATTGGATCTACGGCGGCGGCCTCCTGGTGCTCGCCGTCCTGAGCCGCCTGTGGCAGCCCCTGCTGCGCCTTGCCGTGCATGAGGATCTGGCAGCCGCCGAAGGCGTGGACCGGGGCTGGGTCAAAGCCCTGTTCATCGTGCTGCTGGCCGTGACCATCGCCATCGCCATCAAGATCGTCGGCGCGCTTCTGATCATCGCCTTTCTCGATCGTCCCGGCCGTCGCCGCCCGGCCTTTTCCGCCACGCCCGAGCGCATGGTTATCGTCGCCGGGCTCGTCGCCGTTGCCAGCGTGGTTGCGGGCCTCAGCCTTTCGGCAACCATCGATGCCCCCGGCGGGCCGGCCATCGTGCTGGTGATGGCCCTTGTCGCAGGCCTGTCGTTGGCACTGGCGTCATGGAAAGCGCGTAGCTAAATATGCGCGGGAACGACTGCCGCTTCGCTATCGCCCTGGCGTGAAACGGAAAAATCGGCCGCAGTGGCGCATGCGCCCGTTTTGACGTAGGCATTCTCTCTATGAATGAGCTCGCTCCCCAACCTCTGACCGGCCGGCGCTTCTCCGAAGCCGTCGATGTCGGCGGCGTGCGCGTCGGCGGCGCGGCGCCCGTCGTCGTGCAGTCGATGACCAACACCGACACGGCCGATATTGCCGGGACGGTGGCGCAGGTTGCCGCCCTCGCCCGCGCCGGCAGCGAGCTCGTCCGCATCACCGTCGACCGCGACGAAGCCGCCAAGGCCGTCCCGCACATCCGCGATCAGCTGCTGGCCCGCGGCTGCAAGGTGCCGCTGGTCGGAGACTTCCACTACATCGGCCACAAGCTTCTGTCCGAGAACCCGGCCTGCGCCGAAGCGCTCGGCAAGTACCGCATCAATCCCGGCAACGTCGGTTTCAAGGACAAGAAGGACAAGCAGTTCGCCGACATCATCGAGCTGGCGCTGAAGTTCGGAAAGCCCGTGCGCATCGGCGTCAACTGGGGCTCGCTCGACCAGGAGCTGCTGACGCGGCTGATGGATGAGAACGCGACGCATGCCCAGCCGAAGACGGCTCGCGAGGTCATGCACGAGGCCATCGTGCAGTCGGCGCTGTTGTCCGCCGCCCGCGCCGAAGAGCTCGGCATGGGCCCGGAACACATCATCATCTCGGCCAAGGTCTCGGCGGTTCAGGATCTCGTCGCCGTCTACACGCTGCTCGCCGGCCGCTGCCGCTATGCGCTGCATCTGGGGCTCACCGAAGCCGGCATGGGCTCGAAGGGCATCGTCGCCTCGACCGCCGCCATGGGCATCCTGCTGCAGCAGGGCATCGGCGACACCATCCGCGTCTCGCTCACGCCCGAGCCCAACGGCGACCGCACGCTTGAGGTGAAGGTCGCGCAGGAGATCCTGCAGACCATGGGTCTGCGCGCCTTCGTGCCCGTCGTCGCCGCCTGCCCCGGCTGCGGCCGCACGACTTCGACCGTGTTCCAGGAGCTGGCTCGCGACGTCGAAACGATGATCCGCGAGCGCATGCCGGAATGGAAGAGCCGCTATCCCGGCGTCGAGACGCTGAACCTCGCCGTCATGGGCTGCATCGTCAACGGACCCGGCGAGAGCAAGCACGCCGACGTCGGCATCTCGCTGCCCGGCACCGGCGAGAACCCGGCCGCGCCCGTCTTCATCGACGGCAAGAAGGCCATGACGTTGCGCGGCCCCAACATCGCCGCCGACTTCAAGGTCGTGGTCGAGGACTACATCGAACGCCGCTATGGCGTCGGCGCGAAGGCCGATGCGAAAGCCGGCGAATAGCTCCGACGGCAACGGCCGCTCTCGCTCCGGCTTTGCAGACCCCAGCTTTACAGCCGCTGCAGCAGCTCAGCCTTCTTCGTCCCGAATTCGCTGTCCGTAAGAATGCCCTTGGCGTGCAAGGCTGCGAGCTTCTCGATCGCGGCGAAAACCTCGTCCGAGGACAGGTAAGCCGCGTTGCCAGTCTGCGAAGCCGAGCCGCTCTGCGGGGCTGGGTTCCCTTGCGGGGCGTAATTGCTCTGCGGCGCTGCAGGGGCGGGCGATGCCATCGGCGCGGGCTGCACGGACTGCATCGGCGGCGGCTGCACGGGCGCTGCTGCTGACCCATCTGACCGGGGCCCGACACGAGCGGAAGATCGAGCACACGCACCAGGCCGAACTGGCTCGTAAACGTCAGAGACTGGTCGCCGCTTTGCTGCTGCGAGAAGCCGCCGATCTGGTGGTCCCCCGTCTCGTAGACGGACACCTGTCCGTTGACGTCGATGGCGAGCCGGCGAGCAGCAGGGAAGTAAGCATAGCGCAGATTGTTCTGCGCGCCCGTCGAGCCCGCGGCGCCGAGGTCGGCAGGCCACCAGTTGTTATAGCCGCCGCCGACGAACAAGCTCGTTCCGCTCACCCCGCCGGAGCTCTGTTGCTGACCATAGCCACCTCCCTGGCCCTGCCAGCCGCCGCCCTGCGATTGCGACTGGCTCGAGTTCGGCATGACGAACAGCGGTTGGCCCTGGATCAGCCCTGAAAGCTCCTGGCAAAGTGAGCTCACGCGCGCCTTGAGCCCGTTGTTGAACATGTCGCCGATCATCACCATTCCGCCCGACGACCACTGACCCATGCCGCCGAACTCGTAGTGATTGAACTGGGCCTGGTTGCCATGGCCGATGGCGACGGCCCCCAGCATCTCCGTCACGGCAGCGCTGGAAAATCCGTGCCGGTAGGCGACGCCATCGACGATCTGGCGTCCTTCGGGAGTGAGCTGCTGCATTGGGGCAATCCTGACTGTTTGCGGCCCCACGGGTTTTTGGGGGCTCGCGTTCTGGGATGCTGCTACCACGCTATCATCATGGCCGATATAGAGAAACATGCCTGTTTGCGAGGCAATGCCCATGCATGACTTCGACTTGTCCGCCATGCATGGCGCGGCTTATGACCCGAAAACACAAACGCTCTTTTTGCAGTTCGCCAGCGGCGAAAGACCTACGAATATCCGAACGTTTCCGAACACATCTTCGAAGGCTTGCTGACGGCAGACTCGAAGGGCCGGTACTACGCGAGCTACATCCGCGACCAGTTCATCCCCTACGACTACTCCCCCTCTCCCCATCCCCTTAGATGGGGAGAGGGCCGGGGTGAGGGGCAGCAACAAGCCGCAGCGCAAGCGGCTGCCCCTCACCGTCATGGCGCAGCCATGCTGCATGAGCCCTCTCCGCTCGCGGGGAGAGGGAATGCCGGCTTACTTCTCGCGCCTTGCGACGAACCGCGCCGCGTCGGCGAGCATCTGCGCCGCGCGCGCCGAACGGCTCCACCGCATCGATTGCCGCCTGCTCCACGCGCGCCAGCTCTGCCCGCGCCGCTTCGAGACCCATCAGCGATACGAGCGTCGCCTTGCCGGCCGCGGCATCCTTGGCCACCGCCTTGCCCACGGTCGCGGCGTCACCCTCCGCATCCAGAAGATCATCGGCGATTTGGAACGCGAGGCCCACAGCCACACCGTAGTCCCTGATGGCCTGACGCTGGCCGCGCCCCGCGCCACCCAGCATGGCTCCGGCCTCGCAGGCGAACGTGATGAGTGCGCCGGTCTTCATTCCCTGAAGGCGCCGGATGTGGGCGAGATCGGCTACAGCAGGCGCGCCGAGCTTCTCGGCTTCGAGATCGAGCGCCTGCCCGCCCACCATGCCGCCGACCCCGCCGGCAACCGCAAGACCGGAGATCAGCTTCAGACGCACCGCCGGATCGGCATGGGCTTCCGGGCTCGCGAGCATCTCGAAGGCCAAGGTCAGAAGAGCATCGCCCGGCCAGGATCGCCGTCCACTCGTCGAACGCCCTCCACACCGTCGGCTGCCCGCGCCTTAACTCATCGTTATCCATAACCGGCAGATCGTCGTGGACCAGCGAGTAGCAGTGCAGGCATTCGACGGCCGCAGCGGCGGTTATGGATAGCTCCGGCGCCACACCAAAAAGCGCCGCAGTCTCGACAGTAAGAAAAGGCCGGAACCTCTTGCCCCCTCCAAGCGCTGCATGCTCGACAGCCTTGAACAGTCGCTCCGAAACCGCGCCATCGGCTTCAGCCGATTGGGCTTTTTCAACGAAGACGGCTTTAAGGCGCGCCTCGGTTAGCCTTGCGATGTAATCGAGCCTTTGCGGGAACATCATGAACGGCTTACCTAGGCATCCAATGAACGAGGTTTTGACCTCAGTCGCAGGCATGGTGGCGCCGCGAAGGGGGTGGGATTGCTGGCGCGGGATATACCATCCGTGACGGATAAAGGTAGCCAGGACGAAACCGACGCGGGCGCTGATGCGCATTTCCCGACCGGAGTTCCCGCGTTCTGTTGGCGGCCCTCCGACCGGCGGCTCGGCAGCGTCCCGATCTGACCCGGAACCGTCCGATCCCGAGCAACCGCTCCCCGAAATGCAGGCATCGGAAGAAGATCGCCTCGAGCCGGATGCTGAGCCGACCTTTATCCGGCCGAAACCGAGATGCCGCCCGAACCGCCTTCGCTCCGAGCGAGACAGAGGCGCGGTCCTATTTGCCGCCGGTCTTCGAGCGCGAGCCTGCGCCCTCGCCTTCCTACGCAGACGGCGCGATCCTCCCGCCGATCATGTCGCTGCGAAACGAGGACGAGACTGAACCCGCCGCGCCGAGATCGGAACCTCATCCGCCCGCCTTCACGTCGGCGGCTTTCGATCTTTTCTTCCCGCCCGAGACCGAGGTTCCGCCGACCTACCAGACGCGGGGGCACCTGCCTTACTCCCAGAGCTCCACAACACCCTCTGGCTCGGAAGCAGCTCAACCGCTCGTTTCCGACCGGGAGCGCCGCAAGGCCCAGGCCGTCGAATGGTTCTGGAAAGTGGCGCGTTACGCGGGCTATGCCGCTGTCGGCTATCTGGCGCTGGTGCTGGTGCTGATCCTGCTGTTCCGCTTCGTCAATCCGCCGGCATCCTCGCTGATGCTGTTCCGATGGCTGACCGGAAATTCCGTCGATCGCACATGGGTCCCGATCAACCGCGTGTCACCCAATCTCATCCGCGCGGTCATCGTCGCCGAGGACGGCCGCTTCTGCGAGCACGCCGGCATTGATTTTCAGGCCATAGGTCAGGCCATCGAGCAGGCCTCCGACGGCACGCCGCGCGGCGCCAGCACCATCTCGATGCAGGTCACGAAGAACATGTTCTTGTGGTCCTCCAAGAGCTACATCCGCAAGATCATCGAGCTGCCGCTCACGCTCATCATGGAGCTCGTCTGGCCCAAGTGGCGGATCCTCGAGGTCTACTTGAACATCGCCGAGTGGGGCCCGGGCATCTTCGGCGCCGAAGCGGCCTCGCGTTATCACTTTCATTCACCTGCCGCCCGGCTGAGCGAGCGCCAGGCATCGCTTCTCGCGGCCGCGCTCCCCAACCCCATCGTCCGCGATGCCGGAGACCCAAGCTCCCGTGTCTCTCGCAAAGCCCGTATCATCCAGGCCAGAATGCGGGCCGGGGGCGCCGGCGCAGCCGCGTGCGTGCTCGGCAGGATTTGAGCCTTTTCCTGCCCGTTCCAGATGGTTTACTTGAACTGCCTTTGGCCACCCAAGTCGGACTGGCGTTCGCCCAGTTTTGTGGGTATAAGGCCCGCAACGACGGTTGAATGCCCGAGCCGCATATGGGTTCCCCCGTGTGCGGCCCGGCGCGTTTTAGGGGTCAAACCACTGATTTTCAACCGTAAATGAGCTAGCGCGGGTTCGGCCGCGCGGCGCGCTTCGCTCATATGAGCACGGATTATCGGAGCTTGAGACCATGGCAGTACCTAGAAAGAAAACCTCGCCGATGAAGCGGAACCAGCGCCGGTCGCATGACGCGCTGACGGCTCCGGCCTACATCGAGGACAAGGACTCGGGTGAGCGCCGTCGCCCCCATCACATCGACGTCAAGACCGGCAAGTATCGCGGCCGCCAGATTCTCGAGCCGAAATCTGACATCTGACCCTCTTGAGAAATCCAGTGGCGGCACCGCGTGAAATGTAACGCTGCCGCCATTTCTCTTGAGATCGCCACGAGCTTCGTCGAGGATCGGGCGGTTATGCCTTCGCTTCGTCCATCAGGAGCCTGACATGTCGCTGAGAGCCCTTCCGGTCACGATCCTCGCCTTCCTGCTTTATAACATCGTCGTCCTGTTCTCCGGGCTCGGAGGCGGCGAGACCGCCGCCGACGGTACAGCCGTAGCGGTGACCGATGGCGCGGCAGCAGCTCGCTCGCTCCTCGCGACACAGATCTTCGCGCTGCCGATGCTGCGAGAGGCAACCTGGGTTTTCACCTGGGGTGACCTGATCCTTGTCGTCACGATGGGTGTTCTGTTCATCGAGATCCTGAAAGCCACCTACACGTCGACGTCGTCGCTGGTCGACCACGGCTTGTCCATGATCCTCTTCATTGCCGCCCTGGTCGAGTTCATGGTCGTGCCGCAGGCCGCAACGTCGGTGTTCTTCCTCATTCTCATCGCGCTGCTGATCGACGTCATCGCCGGCTTCACCATCGGCATCCGCGTCGCAAAGCGCGACATTGGTTTCGGCTCCGGCGACCACTGAGCACCGGCAGTTCTCGGCACATATTCACAGTTCAGTTTCTGCCCCTACGGCCGCCCCGCAAGGCGGCCGTAGCTGTTTGACGGCCTTGCCGTTGGCCCTGGCTTGACATCGTCACCTCGGGCCGCGCTTGTGTCGTGTTCAATACTCGACAAGGCCCGATTTGCATGCACGAAGACCCACGGTCGTCATCTGATGACGCGCACCGCGAGAGCACAATTCCCGGTGTCGAAGAGACGGCCTACACGTGGCACATCGCTCAGGGCCGCATCGATTGGGAGCCGAACGCCGCCGTTGTGCTCGGAATGGATGATATCGGCGCGATCGCGACGGCTGCCGATTTCGAATCCCGCCTTCTGCCGGAGCATGCCGACCGCTGGCATCGAGCCATTTCGGGCGCAGCCGCAAGTGGCGACCCGGCCGGAGAGCCCTATCAGGTGCAATATGGGTTTCGCTCCAATGGAGGCGGCCACTCGGACCTCGTGGTCTGGCTCGAAGACACCGGGCACTGGTGGCCCGACGCTCAGGGCCGGCCGAGCCGCGTGCGAGGCAAAATCCGCGTCGTCGATGCGCGCCTCCTTGACGAGCCGGCAGCCGCGCTCAACGGACACGCGGGCGACTCCGCCCTCTCGGAGCAGCTGAACGCCGCCATCGGCCGCGCCGCGCCCTCGCGTCAAACGTCTGCGTTCATGATCGCGGCCGTTTCGAACCTATCCATGATCAACGCCTCGTTCGGGATCGGCGTCGGCAACGAGGTCGTTGCGGCGGTGGCGCGCATCCTGCGATCAGAGCTGAAAGACGACGGCACTCTCACGGTCTATGCGTCGAACAAGTTCGGGATCGTCCTCGAACACTCGGATGCCGAGACGATGCGCCGAACGGCGGCTCGCCTCATCGAATCCATCCGCAGTGCCCGCATCGCCACCTCCGCCTGCATCATCACCGCAACGATCGCGATCGGCGGCGTCCTGCTTCCAGATCAGGCGCAAACGGCGTCGTTGGCCATGGCCAACGCGCTTGACGCCCTTGGGCAGGCGCGTCTCGAGCAGACCGACAGCTTCGTGGCCTTCGAACGCGAAATCAACGACACGCGCCGCCGCAACATTGCCGTTGCAAACGGCGTGGTCTCCGCTCTCGACGAAGGCCGCATGCATTTCGTGCTGCAGCCCATCATCGAGGCCGAGACGGGCAAGCCGGCCATGTACGAATGCCTGTTGCGCATGACCCGCCCTGACGGATCGGTCGCCTCCGCAGGCGAGTTCATTCACGTCGCCGAGCAGCTCGGCATGGCGCGCAAGATCGACATGCACACGCTGGAGCTGGCGGTGGCACTTCTCGCCAGTCATCCGCGCCTCATGCTTTCGGTCAACGTGTCGGGATTTACGGCCAACGACAATGCATGGGCCGAGGCGCTGCACCGCCTCACCGGCAACCGGCGGGAGATGACGCAGCGCCTGATGGTCGAGATCACCGAAACGGCCATGATCCACGATCTCGGGCGCATGTCTGCCTTCGTCGACATGCTGCGCGACGTCGGCTGCACCGTAGCCATCGACGATTTCGGCGCCGGCTACACGTCCTTCAGCCATTTGAAGAAGCTGCGCGTCGACGTGCTCAAGATCGACGGCGCCTTCGTCAAGGACTTGCCCAACGATCACCAGGGCCGGGTGCTCATCAAGAGCATGATCGAAATGGCCAAGGCATTTGGCCTCAAGACGATTGCCGAATGGGTCGGAGACGCGCAGACGGCGCAATTCCTGCGCGATGCCGGCGTGACCTATCTGCAGGGCTTCCTGTACGGCATGCCTATCGCCGTGGACGAGCTTCCGCCTGCAGCGTGAGCCCCGACCGCTCCGATCGTCGCGCCTCCTATCAGGCGCGACGTGAATCGGCAGCGCAGAAAAAAAGCTTTCAGCGATCTTTCGCCAGCTGCTCGATGCGCTCCTGCATGGCAGTGAGCTGAGCCTTGAGCGCGTCGATCTCGCCGCCGCCCTTGGAGGCTTCATCGGCCTTCTCCGCAGCAGCCATTCCGGCCTGCGCTTCGGCTCTCGCCTTGGCGTTTCCGAACGAGGTCCACATGCTCATGGCCTGCTCGAACATCGCCATGTTCTTGCGGGCCTGGTCCTGGTAGGCCTCGAATGCCGCCGCCGGATTTGAGAACGCGGTCGCGAACATGGAGCGGAACTTCTCCTGCTCCTTGACCAGGTTCTCGAGGCTGAACTGCAGGTAGCTCGGCACCATGGTGCCGATGTTGTCGTCGTAGAAGCGGATGAGCTGGCGCAAGAAGGGGATCGGAAGCAGCGTGTGCCCGCCCTCGCGGCTCTCCTGCTCGACGATGATCTGGGTCAGCACCGCGTGGGTGAGGTCGTCGCCGGACTTGGCGTCGTAGACGACGAAGTCCTTGTCGCCGCGGACCATCTGAGCCAGGTCCTCGAGCGTGACGTACGTGCTCGTTTCCGTATTGTAGAGACGCCGGTTGGCGTACTTCTTGATAACGACCGGCTCTCTCTTCTCGGGCTGCGGATCGGTTTTGTTGAGCATCGGTTGCGCCATCATAATCACACCAGTCTTGCGGTGCGGCATCGTAACACAGCCGACGCCCGACCTGCCACCCCTAACTGCATGCAGCGAGAGCAATTTCTGCCGCGCAAAGACGCAATTGCAGGCTTTGATCCCATGCTGCTATCTTGCGCGTGGGCTGCCGCACCGTGATTTAAATCAAAGACGGCTTCCCCACCCAAACGGCAAGAAACGCGCGGGTTTCCCGCAGGAGGAAGCACGAAATGAGTGCGGACAATTCAATTGTTATTGCAGGCGCGGCACGCACGCCTGTCGGTTCTTTCAATGGCACGCTCTCGAGCCTCCAGGCTCACGAGCTTGGTAAAATTGCCATCAAGGCGGCGCTCGAGCGCGCCAATACGGCCCCTGGCGACGTTTCGGAAGTCATTCTCGGCCAGATACTGACGGCCGGTCACGGCCAGAACCCGGCCCGCCAGGCTTCCATCGCCGCTGGCATTCCAGTGGATACGCCGGCCTGGGGCATGAACCAGATTTGCGGTTCGGGCCTGCGCGCTGTCGCCCTCGGCATGCAGCAGATCCAAACCGGGTCCTCGGCGATCGTCGTCGCCGGCGGCCAGGAAAGCATGAGCCAGTCCATGCACGCCGCGCACATGCGCGAAGGCACCAAGATGGGCGACGTCAAGTTCGTCGACACCATGATCAAGGACGGCCTCTGGGACGCCTTCAATAACTACCACATGGGCACCACCGCCGAGAACGTCGCCAAGCAGTGGCAGATCACCCGCGATGAGCAGGACAAGTTCGCCGTCGCCTCGCAGAACAAGGCCGAGGCCGCCCGCAAGTCCGGCAAGTTCAAGGACGAGATCGTACCCGTCGTCATCAAGACCAAGAAGGGCGAGACCGTCGTCGAGCAGGACGAGTACATCAAGGACGGCGTCACGCTCGAAGGCATCGCCAAGCTGCGTCCCGCCTTCGATCCCAAGGAAGGCACCGTCACCGCGGCCAACGCCAGCGGCATCAACGACGGCGCCGCGGCCGTCGTGCTGATGAGCGCTGAGGAAGCCAAGAAGCGCGGCGTGAAGCCTCTGGCCCGCATCGTGTCGTGGGCTCACGCCGGCGTCGATCCGTCCATCATGGGCACGGGTCCCATCCCGGCATCCAAGAAGGCCCTCGAGAAGGCCGGCTGGACCGTCAAGGACCTCGACCTCATCGAAGCCAACGAGGCCTTCGCCGCGCAGGCCATCTCGGTCAACAAGGGCCTCGGCTGGGATGCGGACAAGGTAAACGTCAACGGCGGCGCCATCGCCATCGGCCATCCGATCGGCGCTTCCGGAGCTCGCATCCTCGTGACGCTGCTTTACGAAATGCAGCGCCGCAACGCCAAGAAGGGCCTCGCCACGCTCTGCATCGGCGGCGGCATGGGCGTTGCCATGTGCGTTGAACGCGATTAAGCGCATTAGCCAAGACTAACGCCATACTAACGGCAGCCTTCTCCCTCTCCCCGTCATCCGTTATGACGGGGGAGGGTCGGAAACGAGAGGTAGGGCTCGGCATCGTGCCGGGCTTCTGCTGCTCATCCAATCCACCAAAACTCAATCAATCAAAAACCGGTCTCTAGGGAGGACGAATACTCATGACGCGCGTTGCCGTTGTTACTGGTGGTACGCGTGGCATTGGCCACGCCATTTCCACAGCACTGAAGAACAAGGGCTACCGCGTCGCCGCGAACTACGCTGGCAACGACGCCGCCGCACAGCAGTTCCAGGTCGAGACCGGCATCCCGGTCTACAAATGGAACGTTGGCGATTTCGACGCCTGCGCCAAGGGCGTGGCCGAGATCACCAAGGCCCTCGGCCCCATCGACGTCCTGGTCAACAACGCCGGCATCACGCGCGATGCCATGCTGCACCGTATGACGCTCGAGCAATGGCGCGAGGTCATCTCTGTCGATCTCAACTCCGTGTTCAACATGAGCCGTCAGGTCATCGACAGCATGCGCGCCCGCTCGTTCGGCCGCATCATCAACATCTCGTCCATCAACGGCCGCAAAGGCCAGATGGGCCAGACGAACTACTCCGCCGCCAAGGCCGGCATGCACGGCTTCACCAAGGCGCTGGCGTACGAGGGCGCTGCCAAGGGCATCACCGTGAACACGGTCGCCCCCGGCTACATCAACACCGAGATGGTCGCGGCTGTGCCGAAGGAAGTGCTCGAGACGAAAATCCTGCCGCAGATTCCGGTCGGTCGTCTTGGCACGGTCGAGGAAATCGCCCGCGCGGTGACGTTCCTCGCCGCCGACGATGCCGGCTTCATCACCGGCGCCTGCTTCGACGTCAACGGCGGCCACTACATCGCCGTCTAGTCGCCAAAGCACTTTCAATGAAAAGGCCGCGGCATCCAACGATGCCGCGGCCTTTTTTGTGTCAGTCGGCATCGCTCGGCAGCCTCGTGACTCGATGATCGCTTCGGACCGAATCAGTCCGAAGCAGTCGACATCATCGCGTCGCTGCCGCTGAATTTTGTCGACGTCTGCCTAGCGCCTCAGCCCCGAGCGCACGATGCGCGGAAACTCTTCATCCGCCTCGGCTCCGAATCCGCCGCCCTGCGACTGCGGCGCGTTCTGCTGCTGACGGCCGTCGTCATAGGTTGCCCAGCGATCCCCGCCCTGGCGGCGCGTTGGGTCCGGAATTCATATGGTCCCCGACCTGCCCCTGAGCACCCGCCGAGCCTTCGGCCGCGCGCTGTGCAGGCGCTCCCGCTCCACCGAACCAGGCGTCGATGAGGTCGATCTCATCGGCAGACAGGCTCAGCCCCTGACCGCGGCAGCGCGCAACGACGAAATTGCGGAAGCGGCTGGCAAACAGATTCGACGACGCGCCCTGCTCGAACCAGGGATCCGCCTCGCTGACGACCTCGAGCACGAAGCGCATGTCGTCGCGCTTGCATGTCGAGCCCGACCTCCAGCGCACGCTGGCCAATGTTGACCAGCGTCTGTGCGCCGGAAAGGTTGTTGGCGTTGATCTCCTCGGCCATCACCTCGAACAGCACGCGATATTCGGGCGGCGACAGCGGCGGGGCCTGGCAGGCCTCGTGAATGCGGGCGATCGACTGCTGCAGCTGGGTCGCAGTTTCCGCGCGAGCCGGCTGAGCCTGTGCACGCGGCGCGGCCGGCGCCTCCTGGCCCGGATAGAGACCGGTCCGAGGAGCCAGCGGCTGCTGCGGAGCGTACGCCGGCGCAGTCTGCTGCGGGGCGTAAACGGGAGCGGCCTGCTGCGGTGCCGGAGCAAATGCCTGCGGTGCCTGCGGAGGCGGAGCTACCGGACGACGTGGTGCCGCCTGTACAGGCGCCTGCTGCTGCGGACGCGCAGCAAAGGCATCGCCGTAATTGTCCTGCGGCGCGAGCGGCCTGTTCTGCGGAGCGGCGGGACGCGCACCTGCGGGGGGCAGCATGCGATCCGGGCGCGGCGGAGCAACCTCGGGAGCGGCATCGAACCTCGTATCACGCTGCGGCTCGGCGCGCAGATCATAGCGCAGGTCGGGCCGTCCGTCGGTACGCGGACCGGCACGCATCTCTCCGCCCCGAACCTCGGGACGAACGTCCTGGCGCACATCCGGAACGTCATTGCGCCGCTCACGAAGAGGCTCGCGCGGCTCGGTGCGTGTATCCAGGCTCTGCGCGATCTGGCGCGTGGTTTCATAGGCGTAGTAGGGCGGCTGATCGGTCAAACGAATGGTTCCCGGCAACCCCTTGGAGAGAAGGTCGCGGAAGCTTCCGGCGCCACCCCAAGCCGAGCCCACGGTCTTGTCATGACCGAGCGCACGCACGGCGCGGTCGGCAAGCGCTTCCAGCGGAACCGGCTGCGCAGCCGCACGCACGGAAGCGACCACCTCGGCGACGATCTCTTTGCGCACGACTTCGAGCTCGGCCGACGGTTGGCGCGCGCAGCTCGCCGACCACGCGAGACTCGCTCTCATCGGAAATGCGGCCTTCGAGCAGCAGCGCGATGAGGTCGGACTTCACGCACTTCGCCATCCGCGATGGCCGTGTACGGCTGCCGCTGTATGATCGTTGGCGAACACGACCGTACGCCGCGCATGCGCGCGCAAGCGATGCAGCACGGGCGTGAAATCGGCGTCGCCGGACAGCAGGATGAACTCATCGAAGCGCGTGTCGTGGTTGAGCACGTCGCGCACGTCCATCACCATGCGGATGTCGGCGGAGTTCTTGAGCTGCGCGGTCAGCGGCGGGCAGTCGATGACCTCGAACCCGGCGCGCAGAAAATGATGCCGAACGAACGGAAACGAGTTCATGTCGGTCGAGTTGTCGTTCGAATTGCGGCGCGGAACCGGGTTGCCGTAGCAGCGGGTCATGACGATGCGGCGCGGAACGTTGAAATTGGCGCCCGTCGACGACGAGATCAGCCGTCCGCTCTCGATTTCCCTCAGCCACAGGCCGGCATCCTTGGCGAACCGCTTGGCCGCGTCTTCGCTTTTTCTTTTGAGCGACAAGTAGATGTTGTCGTAGTCGACGAACACCGTACTTAGCACCGGCCCTGCGGACTCAGACTTCATGATTGGCAACCCCCGCTGCGCGAACACTTTTCTCTTTTTGCACTCTTGAGCGAGTCGTGTTTCAGCGGCAAGCGGCCCCCGCGCTCATCCCCAGGAAATGGGTGAACATTGTTGAAAAACAACGAGATGCGCCACTGAAACGCAGCAAATGAATGGTGGAAAACCCAGAAGACACTTGCGGGCGAATCAGTCCCGCGACGAACGCTCAGCCGGATCGAAATCCGGGCTCGCTATTTCGAACGCCGAGAACATAAACCCCGGCGAGACCGTGCAACCAACAAGCGTCCACGCGCCGAGGCTCTCGGCCTGCTGCCACGCTCCAGCGGGAACGATGGCCTGGGGACGCTCGCCGCCGGCGAGGTCAGAGCCAAGACGCAGCGTTTCCGCCTCTCCCGCGCCTGTGGCGATGCCGAGTGCAAGCGGGGCTCCGGCGTACCAGTGCCAGATCTCGGCCGCATCGACGCGATGCCAGCGCGACTTCTGTCCCTGCTTCAGAAGAAAATAGATGGCCGTCGACCACGCCCGCCCCTCGACGCCCCTCTCATCGCGAAATGTCTCGCGGTAAAAGCCGACCCTCGGGATGCGGCGCAAGCCCGAGAAGCGCGATGATCTCGTCGGCATCCATGCGTGAAACCCCAGGTTATCCGTGGACTTCATCGGCAGGAACACGCCTGACAGGTTTTTGCCGGAAACCGCGTTCATATAGGTGAACGCGCACTCGCACCGAATCAACGCCTGAGACGGTCACCGAACCGTCACCTCCTCACTGTCTTCCAACCCGCGCGTCTCGTTCGTCTCATGGGTTCTCGCGCTGAGCAACCTGGTGGCCACACGCTGCGGCCATCACGACCGACGGATTGTCCGGCGGTCCTCGGCCCGGTCAAGCCACTCCGCTTCGCTCCGTCCCTGACGGGCTGCGGGCTTGACCGCGCCTGCGGCTCCGCCGCGCCGTCCGGCAATTGCGTGATGGCCGCAGGTGCGATCGCCGACGTGCTCAGCTCGGGAGCAAACATCAACGACGCGGAGGGAGTTGCGGCGTTATGATCCGTTCTCGAGAGAAGCGCAATCAACGGCTTCGACGCGTAACACGGCAACGTGCGCCGCGCGATCACGGCGACGAACCGTTGCGCATGCTGGTCCGCGTCCTCGCTCGCCAGGCCGCGCGTGAACGGTTCGAGCGTGAAGTCGCAGCGGAACGAGAGACACCACCCGAGGTGACACTGCATTGAAGGTCGCCATCTACGCCCGGTACTCATCGGACAACCAGCGCGACGCCTCGATCGCGGACCAGCTCCGGGTGTGCCGCGAGTTCGCAGCTCGCCAGGGCTGGACGGTCGTTCAGGAGTTCACCGATCACGCGATCTCCGGCGCCACGCTGCTTCGTTCCGGTTTCCAGGCGCTGATGCGCGACGCGTTGAACGGACGATTCGACGTCGTGCTCGCGGAGGCGCTGGACCGATTCAGCCGGGACCAGGAGGACACCGCCGGACTCTTCAAGCGCCTCACCTTCGCCGGCGTGAACATCGTCACGCTCGCCGAGGGCGACATCACGCACCTGCACGTCGGGCTGAAGGGCACGATGAACGCGCTCTTCCTGAAAGACCTTGCCGACAAGACACGACGCGGACTGCGCGGTCGCGTGGAGCTCGGGAAGTCCGGAGGCGGTCTCTGCTACGGCTACAGGGTGAGACGCGCAACGCATGACGGCATGGCGACGGGCGAACGCGAGATCGTTCCTGCCGAAGCGGAAGTGGTCCGGCGGATCTTCCGCGACTACTGCGGCGGGCATGTCACCCAAGGCCATCGCGAAGCGATTGAACGCGGAACGCTGTCCGGGACCGGGCGGCGCACCATGGAATCCCAGCACCATTCACGGCAATCCTGCCCGCGGCACCGGAATCCTGAACAACGAGCTGTACGTCGGGCGGCTCGTGTGGAATCGCCTGCGATACGTGAAGGATCCGGACACCGGGAAGCGCGTCTCGCGACCAAACCCGCCATCCGAGTGGGTGACGACCGCCGTTCCCGAGCTGCGAATCGTGGACGACGAGCTGTGGAATCAGGTGAAGGCGCGGCAGCTGGAGATGCGCCGCGTGGCATCGAACGGCGATCCGAAGCGGTTCAACCAGGCACGCCGCCCGAAGTATCTCTTCTCCGGTCTGACGAAATGCGCCGAGTGCGGCGGCGGGTACGTGATGTATTGGCGCGATCGCCTGGCGTGCTTCGGCGCGCGCTCGCGTGGCACGTGCACCAATCGCCTGACCATCAGCCGCCAGGAGGTGGAGGAGCGGGTCCTCGTGGCGCTACGCGACAAGCTGATGCGCCGGGACCTGTTCGAGGACTTCTGCCGAGAGTACGTGCGCGAGTTGAATCGCCTGCGGATGGAGCATCGCGCCGGCCTGTCGACGCGCCGCACCGAGCTCGCGGCTGTCGAGCGCGAAATCCGGAAGCTCGTTCAAGCCATCAAGGACGGCGTCTCGGCGCTGTCGATCAAGGACGAGCTCCTCTCGCTCGAAGCCAGGAAAGCCGAACTGCAGTCACGTCTCGACGCGCCGGAGATGCCGGAGCTGCTGCACCCGCGCATGGCCGACGTCTATCGCGAGAAGGTCGGGAGCCTCTGTCTCGCGCTGGAGAGCGAGGAGAGCCGCACGGGCGCGCGTAGACGCCATTCGTGCGCTGATCGAGGCGATCGTGCTCGAGCCCGATGGCGACCAGCTGAAGATCACGCTGAAGGGCGACCTGGCAGGAATGCTGAGCGCGGCCAGAGACAGCAAGAGGTCGCCAGATACCGGCGACCTCATGGTCCAAATAAAGTTGGTTGCGGGGGCGCGCAACCATCTGAATGTGGAGTTCGCGTGGGCGGCCTAACTCCTGACATTGGCGACCGCCTTACTACGACCTCCTTTCCTTAAGCAAAGCAAGGCCTCCTGGCGTTACTCGAACCAGCGACCGGCCATTTAGAAAGACTGTCTCCACCAGCCCGCGTTCCGTCGCGTCTTCCCAAACAGGAAGCTTCGGACAGGACGTGCGCCACGCATCCATCGTTTCCTGATACGTTCGTTCTTTCCGTCCTGCCCATTCGAGTAGATCGAGAATCAGATTTTCGACAGTATCGGTCATCGCGCTATGGTTCATTGAACAACGGTTGATAGTCTCGCCGATACAGGGCCGTCCCGGCAAAACGGAGAGCGAGATCGCGAAGGTGGACAGGCAGAGTCCGGATCCGATCCCTGCGATGCGTTCGTTGCCGCACCCAATTGAGGCGAGCACGCCGCCGTTCCGTGAATGCGGACAACGCGTCGTCCGGCGACTCGTGCGTCACCAACATCCGCGTCAGCACCAGCGCATCCTCCAGGGCCATGGACGCGCCCTCGGCCATATTCGGCGAGGTCGTGTGTGCCGCATCGCCAATGAGCGCGACACGGCCATGAACCCAGGGGTCGGTGAGGATCTCCTCGATGGGAGAAAAATAGATCGAGTCGAAGCCCCGGAGTTCGCGAAGGATACTCGGCACCGGTTCGGCGAAGTCTTCGAAGAGCGCCCGAAATCGGTCCAGGTCGCGATGGCTGGGATCCTCTGTTGCGAGGGCCGAGAGATCGGCATAGCAGTAAAGGCGATTCTGTCCGATGGGCACGCGGAGGAACGCTCGCTGCCGATCGAGCATCACCGTCCACGCATCTACCCGATCCGAGGAGTCGACGACGAATCGCCAGCTCACCTGGCCGAGATGTCGCGGACGTGGCCCGCCGAAAACGAGCCGTCGGATGGACGAATGGATGCCGTCGGCTCCCACGACGAGGTCGTACGTGCTCGACGAACCATCAGCGAAGACGACGTTCACTTTGCTCGCCTCCTGACTGAGCATCGTCACAGTGGTGCCAAGACGGATGGGGACGCCCGCGCCTTCGAGAAGGATGCTATGGAGCTCACGGCGAGCGATGCCCAGGCAGGGGCCAATCGGATTCCAAAGCTGTGTCAGCTCGATTTCCGCCAAGTGGCGTCCCGTGTGATCCAGCACTCGCTGATGTGTTACACGGACAGCCCGATTCAGCACTTCGTCCGCAAGACCAAGCACGTCGAGCGCGCGAGCGCCATTGCCAGGGATGAACAGGCCGGCGCCGCCCGCTGGCCATGATCCAGCACGCTCGATGATTTCCGCAGTGAATCCGCGTTGTCCCAGCGCTCGGCCGAGCGCGAGCCCCCCGATTCCGCCACCAACGATCAGAATGCGGTACGGCGCAGGCATCCGTATCCTCAGAGGAACATCCGTAGCGATGGCCCAAGTCTCTGAGCTCCGGTGGGCGTCGGCCCACGCAGTGCCTCGACTTTGTCCGGAGTTGAACGCGGTTACGGTGTGGCGTTCGTTCGGGGTCCCCGCGGGGCAGCTTGTGCAGCACGCGGCAGAACCACGCTCCCCGGAGTCATCTCGACGCGTGTGGCTTGTGCTTCGGCCGTCTCCGCTTCAGCGAGAAGTCGCTGACGCAGACGGAGCTCGCGCTCGTTCGCTGACCCATGCCTCGCCATCGTAAAGAACTCTGGTATCACCCGCAGCGATCCCTGGAACGCGGCGCCAAGCGTCCACCGCAGCACTTGTTGTACAGAGAATGTTTCATGCGGTGAGAGTTGGTGTTCCATCGTCGCCGCCATTCGCGCCCGAAGCGAGGGCGTCTCCGTCACATGGGAAAAGATGATTTGCTGAAGCGCCTTGGGAGGTCCGAGCGCCCCTTCGTCACGGCCCAGGAAGAAGTACGGCAGCGCCTCGACGTCTCGCGCCCGCCACCACCGATGCAGCCCCGCATCGGTTCCGCGCCTGATTGCCACGGCTAGGCTGCGAGCCTGGAGCAGCGCTTCGGTAATGCCATCTCCAATGACGAACTCTTTATGATGGCCAGCGTCGCCCACGAGCGCCCACCCGTTTCCGGCTGCTCGTCGAAAGAAGTAGCGCTCCTTCAGGGTGCCACGGATCCGTCCGTCTGGCGCCGAGCCCGCGATCAACGGACCGGTTGTCGAATCGGAGGCCAGATCAGCGATCAGAGCGGCATCAGGATCACTGCGCCACGCGATGGCTTGCTCGACCGCGGGCAGACTGCCAATCAGAAGTTGATCGTGATCCGTCTGGAAAATCACTCGGATGTGCCCGTCGGTATTAGCCACGTACATTCCGAATCGATACGCAGGATCGGTTCGCCAGAACGCGGGAGCGTTCCAGTACCCCCAGAACATCGCGCGCGGCGCATCGTAGCCGAGGTACTCCTCCGCCTCGACCTGGCGTGCGACCGTGGAGTGGCGGCCGTCGGCCCCGACGACCAGGCTCGCGCGGAACACGCGCTCCTGACCCGCCGACCCGGTGGCTCGCAGGCCGACTACGCGATCTCCGTCTCGCACGAGCGAGATCACGCGCGTTTGGTCGAGGATCTCGACGCCGGCGGACGCTGCTGCATCCTGCAAGAGACCGTCGAGGCGCGCTCGTCGAGGACGGTCCTCGGCTCTCTCCGCGGGAAACTCGATGTCGACGAAGGTTTTGTTCTTTCGAAGACGTACGACGTGTGTGGGCGGTGCGACTGCCCGGACTGCGTCGCCGACACCCACCTCGTCGAGACGTCGAGACCCGGCGGATGGATGGTGTGCGTCGACAGAATCTGATCGCTCCGCAGTCGGTCCTTTTCCAAGAGTAAGACGGACGCGCCGGCCCTGACGAGAAACGTCGCGAGCGTTGCACCGGCACAGCGGGCTCCCACAATGACGACGTCATAGGACTGCGTAGTCATGTGGTCACGTTCCGATTCGTTTGACGAGGTTTGTTCATGTCCTTGCTCGTTCGGATTGAGACGGATCTTCCCTTTGGCGCGGAACACGCCGGTTGGGTCGTGCCCGTTCTGGCTGCATCCGGGACGCCCAAAGGTGTTGGGCCGCATAGGCACGCCATGGTCGCCAGCGCTCGGCTCTCGCCAGAAGTTCGCGAGATGTC
>CAWHPZ010000031.1:0-198514 GCA_963831345.1 uncultured Alphaproteobacteria bacterium | reverse complement strand
GTGCGTGGCCATGGCCGGTGGCTCCCTGCGTTCGAGCGATGCGCGGTTGGCGCCACCTATAGCCGGCGCGCGCGCGGCTGACCAGCCGTGCCGCGCGGCGATTGCGCGGCGCTGCGCGCGGGCGCAGAGTGGCGCTGCCGTGCAACCGTTCAGCCAGGGGGCCGCCGATGCAGAGGCGCTTCGCTGCCGGCGAGATCCTGCTGCGCGAGGGCGATCCGAGCGACAGCGTCGTCCTGGTCCAGGCCGGCCGGGTCGAGGTGCTGCGCAGCGTCGGCGATGACGGCATCCTGCTCGGCTCCGCCGGCCCCGGCGAGTTCATCGGCGAGATGGGCGTGCTCGAGGGCCGGGCGCGCAATGCGACCGTGCGCGCGGCGACCGAGGTCACGGCCGAGCTGGTCGCGCGCGAGGCGTTTCTGTTGCGGATCAGCCGGGACCCGGCGCTGGCTCACAAGCTGCTGCTGCGGATGAGCGCCCGGCTGCGCCACGTCGAGGACCTGCTGGCCGGCCTGCACGCGGCGGCCCGGGTCGATGACGAAGCTCGAGCTGGCCCGCGCGGGCCCGTGGACGATCGAGCTGCGGGCGGTGACCTTCGCCGCCAAGTTCTACGTCGGCCTGGAGCCGATCGCGATCTCGCAGCTGCCGTTCACGGTCGGCCGCGCGGCGGGGCCGGACGACGGCTCGCCGACGCTGCGATCTCGCGATCGCCGAGCCGGCGCCTTACCGGCTGTCGCCGCTGCATTTCCGGCTGTATGCCGAGGGTGGTCAGCTGTGGCTGCGGGATCTCAGGAGCGCGCTCGGCACGATCGTCAATCAGGTCCCGCTCGGTCAGGACTTCCCGATCGACAGCGTCCCGCTGCGGCGCGGCGCGAATTCGGTGGTCGCCGGCGGCGTGGGCTCGCCGTTCGTGTTCGAGGTCACCTTGGCGTGACGACCGCGCGCGCTCAGGCGACCGCCTGATGCAGCACCCATTGCTCGGCGCAGAGATCGGCCAGGACCTGCCAGCCGCGGCTGCGCCGGCGCGCGCGCCGTTCGGGCGCACGGCGCTGCGCTGCCAGCAGGCGGCGCGCGATCGCGGCATCGCGACGCGCCTTGAGCCGCTCGATGCCGGCGAGCTCGTCGTTCAGATCGCAGCCCTGGAACAGCGCCATCAGCTCATCCCAATTCTGCTCGATCTCGCTCCACCACTGGGCCGAAGTCTGGATCGTCATCGCTGGCTCCGTGTCTCGCTCGAACGCGTCATCATCTCGATGACTGAGTTCGGGATAGACCCAGGATCGGGATGGCGCAGTGACCAGGTCACTGGATGCTCCGACGAGCCCTGGCGGTGGCAGGAGGGCAGCGGTCGAGCGGCGACCAGCTCCGCGCGCAGGAGTGGGCCCGCGCCTCGAACGGCCTTGGTCGATTCAATTTTGGCCGGAATTGTGCAAAGTCAGAGATCGGACCGCGTCCGAGCGGTGTTCATCGCTTGTTCAACTGTCGACCAGTAGAAGCGACGTGATGCGCCATCTGTTCGCTGCCCTGGTCTTGGTGGTGGCCGCCGGGTCACTCGCCCGGCGTCGCCGTTGCCCACGTCGGCGCCCCGGGCGCGGCGCGCCTATGGCACCAGGTCGTGCTGGTCTCCGCCCAGCCGCTCGGGCAGGTGCTCAAGGCGATCGATCGACGGATTCCGGGCCGCGCGCTCGACGCGCGCAAGCTCGAGCGCGACGGTCGCACGCTCTACAGCGTCAAGTGGCTCGGCAGCGACGGCAAGGTTCGCCTGATCACGGTCGACGCGGCGAGCGGCGCGATCGAGCAGATCCGCTGAAGCCAAGGGCAGGACCGCCGCGCGAATCACGTCCAGCGGCTTGCCGCGCGCAGACCGCGATCCGGCGGCGCCCGGCGCTTGCCCTTGCCCGGCCGGTCCGGCAGCGCGCCGACCGCCGGCGGGAGCCGGGATCGACCGTCAGGCGCGGCGCGAGTTGAGCCGCCAGGGCAACCGCAACTCGGCGGTCTGGCCGTCCATGTCCCAGGGGTCGCTGCTGCTCGGGCTGGCCGTGGCAGACTCGCCCTCCGGCACCAGCCGGCGCTTACGGGGCGCCTTGGTGATGATGTACTCCACCTCGGCCGTGCGTTGGCCGCGGCGGATGCGTTCGACTCTGACCTTCACGCTTACCCCCTACGTCGACTTGGGTGGCGCCGACTATACCGGGAATCGCGCTAATTCCAAGATGGACTTTCGCGCATCGGTAGACAAATCGCGGGCTCGCGACGCGGCAGGTCGAGTCCGAGCGCGGGACCGCGCTCACGGGCGGCCCGATCGGCACAGGTTCCGATCGATCATGGCATGACTCGCAAGACCTGCCGACGAAGAAACCACGGCCCTCCTTCATCGACACCGATCGGGAACGATGGCCGCTCTCTAAAGATACGAGATAGGATCGATCGGGTCGCCCACAAGTGAGCTGGTTCACGATTGATTAATTTGATTCGCACGTCTTGCGGCGCCGCGCGGCGCCGGTTCAGAAAAGGTTAAGCTCGACCGTGCTTGGCTCGCCCGACGGATCGGGCGGCCGGGGTCGCGCCGGGTGTTGAGCGCCGCAGGCCCCGCGGCCGCCGGCGCACAGGCGCGAAGGAGGACCGATGCGGGTGCTGGTGGTCGAGGACGACGAGGATCTCGCGCAGGCAGCTCAAGGACTGCCTGGGCGAGGCGGGCTATGCGGTCGATCTCGCCGCCGATGGCGAGGAGGGCCACTATCTCGGCGCCAACGAGCCCTACGATGCGGTGGTGCTCGACCTCGGCCTGCCGGTGATCGACGGCATCACGGTGCTGGAGCGCTGGCGCGAGGAGGGCCGGCGGATGCCGGTGCTGATCCTGACCGCGCGCGATCGCTGGAGCGAGAAGGTGGCGGGCTTCGATGCCGGCGCCGACGACTACGTCGCCAAGCCGTTCCACATGGAGGAGGTGCTGGCGCGGCTGCGCGCGCTGGTGCGGCGCGCGGCCGGCCATGCCTCGGCCGAGCTCGCCTGCGGCCCGCTGCTGCTCGACACCCGCAGCGCCCGGGTCAGCGTCGCCGGCCGGCCGGTCAAGCTGACCGCGCAGGAGTACCGCCTGCTCGCCTATCTGCTCCATCATCAGGGCCGGGTGGTCTCGCGCACCGAGCTGACCGAGCACCTGTACGATCAGGACTTCGATCGCGATTCCAACATCATCGAGGTGTTCGTCGGCCGCCTGCGCAAGAAGCTCGGGGCCGACCTGATCGAGACCGCGCGCGGCCTCGGCTACCGGCTGCGCCCGCCCGAGGAGGCCGGCCGCGAGCGGCGCGGCCTAGCATGCGGCGCAACTCGCTCGCCTTCCGCCTGGTCGCGAGCGCCGGTCTGTGGTGCGCGCTGGTGCTGAGCGGCGCCGGCTATCTGCTCTCGGCCGCTGTTCGGCGACACCGTCGAGCGCAACTTCGACGGCCGGCTCGGGGTGATGCTCGAGGGCCTGGTCGCCGGCAGCGAGATCGATCCGGCGGGGCGCCTGCAGCTCCGGCTGCAGCTCGGCGAGCCGCGCTTCGCCCAGCCGCTCTCGGGCTGGTACTGGCAGGTCAACGCCGCCGGGCAGGTGCTCGATCGCTCGCCCTCCCTCTGGGATCAGGACCTGCCCGTGGCGCCGCCCGCCGGCCACCTGGCCGGACCAGCGACATCGTCGGCCCGAACGGCCAGTCGCTGCGGCTGCTGGTGCGAGCCGATCACCCTGCCGGATGCCGCGGCGCCGCTGCTCTACGCGGTCGCCGGCGACCGGGCGGAGACCCTCGGCGGAGCGCCAGCGCTTCAACCGGCTGCTGTCGCTCGCGCTCGGCATCCTGTTCGCTCGGCCTGCTGGGCGCCCTGCTGCTGCAGGTGCGGGTCGCGCTCGCGCCGCTGCGCCGCATCGAGCAGGCGCTGGCCGCGATCCGCGGCGGACTGACGCGCCGGCTCGAGGGCCGCTTTCCGGCCGAGCTGCGAGCCGCTCGCGGTCGAGCTCAACGCGCTGATCGACCACGGCGAGGCGCTGATCGAGCGCGCCCGCACCCATGTCGGCAATCTCGCCCATGGCTCAAGACCCCGCTCGCCGTCCTGGCCAACGAGGCGACGCGGCGCGAGGGTCCGCGCACGCGCGCTGGTCGGCGCGGCAGGTCGCGCAGATGCGGCGGCTGGTCGACCACCATCTGGCGCGCGCGCGCGCGGTCGCGACCGGCTCGATCCTCGGCGCCCGCACCGAGGTCGCGCCGGTGCGTGGGCGACCTCCGCCGCACGCTGTTGCGGATCCATGCCGAGCGCAACCTCACCGTCGCGGTCGCCTGCCCGCCCGGCCTCGCCTTTCGCGGCGCGCGCCAGGATCTCGAGGAGATGCTCGGCAACCTGCTCGACAACGCCTGCAAATGGGCGGCGCAGGCGGTCCGGATCGAGGTCGCGCGCGAGGGCCGACCGGCTGCGCCTGACGATCGACGACGACGGCGCCGGGCTGAGCGCGCAGGAGCGCGCCGACGTCCTCGGCCGCGGCCGCCGGCTCGACGAGCGGGTGCCGGGCTCGGGTCTCGGCCTCGCGATCGTCGCCGACATCGCGCTGCTCTATGGCGGCACGCTGGCCCTCGAGCGGGCCGCGATCGGCGGCCTCAGCGCGCGGCTCGACCTGCCGGCCGCGGCCGGCCGACAGGATGCCCCGCGCGCGGCCTGATGAACCGCCGCTGAACGCGCGGTTCAGATCGGGTTCAAAGCCCCTCCGGCAAGCTCGGCGCCATGTCGACCAAGCCTCAGGCGCTGGAGGAACCCAAGATGAAGCTCCAACCGCTGCTCGCCGGCACGCTCGCCGCCCTGCTGCTCGGCGGCTGCGCCAACTACGATTACGGCGGCAAGCAGACCGTCGGCGCGCTCGCCGGCGCCGGTGCCGGCGGCCTGCTCGGCGCCCAGCTCGGCGACGGCAAGGAGCAGCTCGCCGCGACCGCCGCCGGCACGCTGCTCGGGCGCGTTCCTCGGCAGCGAGGTCGGCAAGTCGCTCGACCGCGCCGACCAGCTCTATGCCGGCAAGGCCAGCTACGAGGCGCTCGAATACGCGCCGGCGGGCGCGCCGGTCGCCTGGCAGAACCCCGACAGCGGCCACTACGGCTCGGTCACCCCGATCCGCACCTGGCAGGCGGCCGGCGGCGAGTACTGCCGCGAGTTCCAGCAGCAGGCGGCGATCGGCGGCGAGATCCAGGCGGTCTACGGCACCGCCTGCCGCCAGCCCGACGGCCAGTGGCAGGTGGTCGACTGACCGCGCCGGCGCGCGCCGGGCCTACGGCTCCTGCAGCGCCTGGCGCGGCTGGTCCTCGCGGGTCTGGGCGCCGATCCGCGCGGCGAGGCTGAGCAGCGCCGTCGGCGGCCTGGTCGATCGCGCCCTGGTCGGTGCCGCGGAACACGATCGTGGTGCCCGGCCCCTCCGGCCGGAAGAACGGGTAGCTGCCGATCTCGACCGCGGGGAACCGGGCCTGGAGGTCGCCGAGCCCGGCGTTGGCGACGTCGCCCTCGGGCGCGTAGACCGTGATCGCGCGCGACAGCATCCTGCGCCCCGCCCTTGAGGCTCGGCAGCAGGCCGTCCAGCATCGCCTGCATGATCTTGGGCACCCCCGGCAGCACGTGGACGTTCTCGATCCGGAAGCCGGGCGCGACGCTGACCGGATTGTCGATCAGCTCCACGCCTTCGGGCATGTCGGCCATCTTCATGCGCGCCGGGTTGACCCGCTCGGGCGGGTAGTAGGCGAGCAGGCGGCGCTCGGCCTCCGGATGGCGCCGGTAGCGGCGGCCGAACGCCTTGGCGACCGCGGCGGCGGTGATGTCGTCGTGGGTCGGGCCGATGCCGCCGGTGGTGAACACGTAGTCGTGGCGCGCGCGGCAGGCGTTGACCGCCTCGACGATCGCCGCCTCGTCGTCCGGCACCACCCGCACCTCCATCATCCGGATGCCGATCGCGCCGAGCTTCTGGGCGATGTAGGGCAGATTGGCGTCGACCGTGCGGCCCGAGAGGATCTCGTTGCCGATGATGATCAGGCAGGCGCTGACCGGTTTGTTCCGAGCTGCTCATCGCGCTAGTCCCCTCCCCGCGGTGCAGCGGGGCAAGCTTAGCGGCGGCCGGGGAATACGCCAGCGGTCGCTCGCGTACGTCACAGCTTTCGGTTTTGCTTGACCATATCGGGTCAACCTTCGATCCTATCTCCGGCAGCGCAGGGGCCGTGGCCTGCGCCTGCTGGCGAAGCGTTCGCCACGGCGCCGAGCGCCAAGCTGAGGAACGGGCGGAGCGGTGCGATTCGTCGATGCGAACGCCGCCCTGCCCCGGGACTGTCCTCTCCTTGCTCGGATCGGGCGAAGGGCTCGCGGGCAGCAACGGGTCGTCAGAAGCGCAGCATCGCACAAGAACGCGTGGCCTTGAAGGGGGGAGCGGGCGATGATGGCAAGGAACCGGCTGGCGGTCTGGCTGTGCTCCCATGCGGCGCTGACCCTGGCCGCCGCGTCGGCGGCGCAGGCCGGCGGCTTTGCCGTCCGGCAGCAGAGCGCCTACGGCGCCGGCTCATCCTTCGCCGGCATTGCCGCCGGCGGCAGCCTCTCCTCGATCTTTTGGAACCCGGCCAATCTGGCCGACGTCCGGCGGATCGAGATCGAGATCACCGGCTCGGGCGTCTTCGCCCACGCCGACGTGAAGCTCGACCCCCTGCCGGCGCTCGGCTTCGGCGGCTCCAATGAGGGCAACATCGCCGAGCACGCCTTCATCCCGGCCGGCTACGGGGCCTACCGGGTGAACGAGCGCGTCGTGGTCGGGGTCGGCATCAACGTCCCCTACGGCCTCACCACGAAATATGACAACAATTCGATTCTGAGCCAGAACGGCATTGCGGGCAAGTCGGAGATCAAGTCCGTGAACGTGAACCCGGCAGTGTCGGTGGAGGTGACCGACTGGCTCGCGGTCGCCCTCGGCGCGCAGATCCAGTATTTCGATGCGCGGCTCACCCGACAGGCGCTGGGACCGCTCGGGGTCTCGACCCTCAAAGGCGACGACGTCGGGTTCGGCCTCACCGCCGGCATCAGGCTCACGCCCGTCGAAGGCACCGACATCGGCCTCGGCTACCGCTCGTTCATCGACCACAAGCTCGACGGCGAGCTGGAGACCCCGAATGCCGGCGTCTTCAATGTCGACTACGACGGCGTCAACCTGCCGGACATCGTGACGCTCGGCCTGCGCCAGCGGATCACCGATCGCTTCCGCGTCATGGCCGGCGCCGAATGGTCGAACTGGAGCCGGTTCGATACCGTCGAGGTCGAGGGCGGCCCGGCCCCGATCGAGCTGCCGTTCGACTATGACGACGGCTGGTTCTTCTCGGCCGGCGGGGAGCTCGACGTGACCCAGCGGGCCGCGGTGCGGGCCGGCATCGGGCTACGATCTGTCGCCGATCGGCAAGGACGTGCGCAACTTTCGCCTGCCCTACAACGACGCCCTCTCGTTCTCGATCGGGGCGAGCTATCGGCATGACGCGCGCCTCTCGCTCGATCTCGGCTACAGCTTCGCCAAGCTCGAGGACGCGGACATCCGCGCCGCCGGCGACGGGGGCCCGGAGGTCAATGGTCCGTTCTCCGGCCATGTCGACCCTTACGTCCACTACATCATGGCCGCGATCAAGCTTAAGCTGTGATGGCTGCGGTCGACCGCATCGGGCCCCGGACCGGGCTTCGCCGTCGGTGGCGCGCCTGGCCCGATGACGAGATTGCGCGATGCGCTGGCCCGAACCGCTGATCCCAGGCCGTCTGCTCCGCCGCTACAAGCGTTTCCTCGCCGACGTCGCGCTCGCCGACGGCAGCGAGGTCACGGTGCATTGCCCCAATCCCGGGCCGCATGCTGGGGCTCGATGCGCCGGGCGCCGCGGTCTGGCTGTCGAGCTCGCGCCGCGCCGCCCGCAAGCTGCCGCTGACGCTCGAGCTGGTCGAGGCCGACGGCGGTCTGGTCGGGATCAACACCATGCATCCCAACCGGCTGGTCGAGGAGGCGCTGCGGGCCGGGCGATCGCCGGAGCTCGCCGGCTACCCGGAGATCCGCCGCGAGGTCGCCTATGACGAGCGCTGCCGGGTCGATTTCCGGCTGCGCGGCGCGGGCCGTCCGGATTGCTATGTCGAGGTCAAGAACGTACATCTCAAGCGCACGCTGGGCGCGGAGTTCCCCGACACGGTGACCCTGCGGGGCGAGAGGCACCTGCGGGCGCTGGCGCGGCAGGTCCGGGCCGGCGCGCGCGCGGTGGTGCTGTACGTGGTGCAAAGGATGGACTGCGCCGACTTCAGGCTCGCCTCCGACCTCGATCCGGGCTATGCCGCTGGCCGCGGCCGAGGCCGGCGGCGGCGGGCGTCGAGAGCCTGTGCCTGATGTGCCGGGTGACGGTCGACGAGATCCGGATCGCCCGCAGCCTGCCGATCGTCCGATGAGCCTTCCCGGGTTGAGGCCCTGATGATGCAAGACCAGGTCAGTATCGCGCGCAGCGCCCGCGAGCGAGGTCCAGGTGCCGCTGCACGACGCAGGCCGCCTTCGCCGGCATGCGCCGGGCCGGGCGGCTCGCGGCCGCGGTGCTCGACATGATCACGCCCGAGGTCCAGCCGGGGGTCACCACGGGCGAGCTCGACCGGCTGTGCGAGGAGTTCATCCGCGCGCACGGCGCGGTCGCGGCGCCCCTCAACTACCGCGGCTACCCGAAGTCGATCTGCACCTCGATCAACCACGAGGTCTGCCACGGCATTCCGGGCGAGCGGCGGCTGCAGGAGGGCGACATCCTCAACATCGACGTCACCGTGATCCTGGACGGCTGGCACGGCGACACCAGCCGGATGTTCTTCGCCGGCACCCCGCCGCTCAAGGCGCGGCGGCTCTGCCAGGTGACCTTCGAGGCGCTCTGGCAGGGGCATCGAGGCGGTGCGCGCCGGCGCCACGCTCGGCGACGTCGGCCACGCGATCCAGAGCTACGCCGAGAGCCAGCGCTGCGCGGTGGTGCGCGACTACTGCGGCCATGGCATCGGGCGCGTGTTCCACGACGCGCCGAGCGTGCTGCACTACGGCCAGCCGGGCGAGGGCCTGGTGCTGCAGCCCGGCATGCTCTTCACGATCGAGCCGATGGTCAATGCCGGCACCTGGCAGGTGAAGCTGAAGAAGGACGGCTGGACCGTGATCACCCGCGACCGCCAGCTCTCGGCCCAGTTCGAGCACACGGTCGGCGTCACCGAGGACGGCTGCGAGGTGTTCACGCTCTCGCCGGCCGGGCTGCACCACCCGGCCTGGTGACGCGCTTCGCCCGTCACCGGTCGGGCTGAGAAAAGGCTGATGACAGCAGTCCCGGACCCTGCTATTTGAGGCTCCTATAGCGCGAGCAAGGAGCGATACTATGCAACTTATTGTCTGTTGCGACGGGACCTGGAACGATCCCGCGGACAACACCCACATCCACCGCATCCGTACCGCGGGCCGCGCCGTCTTCGACGGCGGCGAGCGGATCCACTACGATAAGGGCGTCGGTACCGAGAAGGGCGAGCGCCTGAGCGGCGGCGCTCTCGGCCGGGGTCTGTCGCAGAACGTGCGCGACGCCTATCAGTGGCTGGTGCGGCGCTACTCGGACGGCGATCAGCTGTTCGTCTTCGGCTTCTCGCGCGGCGCCTACACGGTCCGCTCGCTGACCGGCTTCCTCAACTACGCGGGCTTGTTGCAGCAGGCTGACGAGGACCGAGATCGAGGACGCCTACGAGGCCTATCGCCTGCGCCGCCACGAGCGCCTGCGGACGCGCTTTCATGACAGCGCCGCGAAGGCGCGGGCACGCCAGGTCAAGGTGCGCTTTCTCGGCGTGTTCGACACGGTCGGCGCGCTCGGGGTGCCGATCGACTGGATCAAGATGATCACGGCCGACCTGCCGCACCTCAACCTGCAGTTCCACGACACGCGGCTGTGCGGCAATGTCGACGTGGCGTGCCAGGCGCTGGCGGTCGACGAGCAGCGCGGCCCGTACGAGCCGACCTGGTGGGAGGAGCCGGAGCCGGGCGCGCCCCGGCCGGAGAAGGTGCTGCAGGTGTGGTTCGCAGGCGTGCACTCCGACATCGGCGGCGGCTATGCCGACGACAAGGCGCTGGCCGAGGTCCCGCTCGGCTGGATGCTGGAGCAGGCGCGCGAGGCCGGTCTCGACCTGTCCGCCGGCCTGCCGGCCTGGCCGGTCAAGGGTGACCCGGGCGGGCGGCTGCACGAGTCGATGTCGCTCAAATGGCGGTTTGCCCATCTGCTGCCCGACATCGACCCCTATCGGCGCCCGATCGGCGCCGGCCAGCGCGCCGAGCGCCGCCTGCCGCCGATCCCGGGCGAGAAGCTGCACTGGTCGGTGGTCGACCGCATTCAAGGCGATGCGGCGGGCCGGCTCGGTCGGACCCGCCTACCGGCCCGCAGCGCTGCTGCGCGACGGCGCGCTGCGGGAGCTCGACCTGCCGGTCTTCCACGACCGCGCCGAGCCGCGCGTGCGCGAGGAACGGCCGGCGACGATCGACGGCGGGGTGCCGGTGACCCTGCTCGACCGCTCGCCGTCCGGCGCGCGGATCCGGGTCGAGGGCGCTTTGCCGCTCTTGCCGCAGCTGCGCCTGCGGCTGGGCGACGCGGAGCGCAGCTACGAGGTCCGCTGGCGCCGCGGCCGCGAGCTCGGCTTGCGTCTGACCGCATGAAGCCATCGCCGGCACGTCTCAACCATTAGTCGATTTACTCTGGAAGGATTTGCCTCGGGCGGCTATAGCATGCGCCATGGAGCCCGTTGCCGCCGTGCTGAGCCGCGCCGGCCTCGAGTTGCGCGAGACGCCCGACGAGGCCGCCGGCGGCAGATATCAGGTCGCCGGCAACACCTTCGCCCACAAGGAGCTTCTCAAGCGCGCCGGCGGGCGCTGGAGCGCGCAGCGCCAGTGCTGGCTGTTCGCGACGCTCGAGCCGCTCGAGCAGCTGGCGGCGGCGCTGCCGGCGCCCGCGGCGGGCGGCCCGGGCGGCCTCGCCGATGCGCCGGCGCGCCTTCGAGCCCGACCGGCCGTCGTTCGCCCGGCTGCGCAAGCAGGCGCAGAACGCCGGCCACCGCAACCGGCTGCGCCAGCGCTTCCTCGAGGCCGGCCCCGGCGCGCTGCCCGATTACGAGCTGCTTGGAGCTGCTGCTGTTCTTCAGCATCGACGTCAAGGACACCAAGCCGCTCGCCAAGGAGCTGCTGGCGCGCTATGGCAGCCTCGGCGCGGTGCTCAAGGCGGAGCCCGGCCAGCTCGGCGAGTTCGCCGATCTGCGCCGCGAGGACCCCGCGATCGACGCCTATCTCGCCTACCGCCAGAGCGAGCTCTACCAGCAGGACCGCGCCGCCGCGCCGGGCGAGATGTCGGAGGCCGGGCAGCCGCTGGCTCGCGTTCGAGCAGGACAAGGACGGCGCCTGGGAGATCGTCCGCCTGTGGCGCCGGCGCGAGACCGAGATCCTGCTCAAGGCGATCGGCGAATTGCTGCAGCGGGTGCTGCGCGAGGAGATCCAGGAGCGCCCGGTGATCGGCTCCTGGACCGCGCTGATCGACTACCTGCAGCTGGCGCTCGCGCACGAGCCGATCGAGCAGTTCCGGGTGCTGTTCCTCGATCGCAAGAACATCCTGATCCGCGACGAGGTGCAGCAGCGCGGCACGGTCGACCACACCCCGCTCTACCCGCGCGAGATCACCCGGCGCGCGCTGGAGCTGCAGGCCTCCTCGATCATCATGGTGCACAACCACCCGAGCGGCGACCCGACGCCGTCGCGCGCCGACCTCGAGATGACCAAGCAGGTGGTCCAGGCGCTGGGCGCGGTCGGCATCACGGTCCACGACCACGTGATCGTCGGCAAGAACCGCCACACCAGCTTCAAGAGCCAGCGGCTGATCTGAAGCCTCGCTGCCTGCTGGCCAGCGCTACGTGCACTTGTTAACTTGTGCACATGCGCACGGACACCGCCTTCCTCTCGGTCCGCGTGCCGGCGGACCTGCGCAGTCGGCTCAAGGCGGTCGCCGCCCGCCGCGGCGTCAGCCTGCAGCAGCTTGATGCGCGCCGCGGTCGAGGAGCTGCTGGCACGCGAGGAAGCGGAGCCGCCGACAGCTCGCCGACGTCGATCGCCACTCTGCGCGCGCATGCGCCGGCGCTCCGCAAGCGCGGGGTCGAGCATCTCTACGTCTTCGGCTCGGTCGCGCGCGGCGACGCCGGCGTCGACAGCGACATCGATCTGGCGATCGACGTCGCGCCCGATGCCGACTTCTCGCTGCTCGACCTCGTCGGGGTCCAGCAACAGGCCGAGGATCTGCTGGGCTGGCCGACCGATCTGGTCGAGCGCAAGACGCTCAAGCGTTTCGTCCGACCGGAAGTCGAACGGGAAGCCACCCAGGTCTTTTAGGTTGACGGCAGAACGTGGTCCGCCGAGAGGCTCAGCGGCTCGACGACATCCTGCGATGCGATTCGGTCAGCTGCGCGCCTTCACCTCCGGGATGGATGCCAGCGCCTTCCTGGCCGATCGTCTGGCGCAGCAGGCCTGCGCTGCCGTCCTGACCGTCATCGGCGAAGCGGTCAAGGCGTTGCCGCCCGATCTCCGCGAACGCCACCCGACGGTCGAATGGGCGGAGTGGGCGGGCCTGCGCGACCTGCTGGTCCATCAATACTTCAGGATCGACCAGGAGAGGATCTGGCGGATCATCGAGCGCGACCTGCCCGGGCTGGAGACCGCAGCCGGCGCCGAGCTGCAGCGCGCTGCTTCGAGCTGAAGCGTCCGTCGAGCGCTCAGGGCTTGGGGGCGAAGGCTTGCAGCACGACCTGGTCGGGGCGGCCGGTCTCGTAGTGGACCGGCAGAGCGAGCTCGCGCTCGCGCGGCTGGTAGTCGAACCGGAGCTCGTGGGTCTCGAAGGTCAGATGGTCGAGCTTGCCGGCGAGGATCGGCCAGCCGGCCGCGGCGTAGACCGCGAACGGGATCCGCCCGCAGCCGTAGCCGCGCGGCGTGCCGCTCAGGTCCTCGAGCAGATCGAGCGCCTGGACCAGCGGCCGCACGAACGGCGTCATCCAGCCGCTCACCAGCATCTCGGCGCAGATCTCCTCGCCATGGCTGATCACGTGGTAGACGGTCGCATGGCCGGCCATCACCGGGCCCGGGCCCCAGGGCTCGACCCGATAGGCCGCCGCCGGCGCCGCCGGAGCCTCGATCGGCAGCTTGCGGGCGATCGCGCCCGGGCCGCGGACGTAGACCTCGCCGCGCGCCAGGTCGACCAGGCTCTCGCCGCGGGCGGTGGTGATCAGCGCGCGCTGCTGGTGGTTGTCGACCACCATGCGGAACGGCTCGCCATGCTTGCTGGCCTCGATCAGCACCGCGGCGCCGGCCGGGGCCTGAGGCAGGACGCTCAGGACGATCGCGGCCAGCAGCATCCGACGGAACGGCATGGGCAGCCTCCTGAATTACCGCCCGAGCCATAGCACAAACTGGTTGCGCGACCTTTAACCCGCCCGCCGGCGCCGCTGCCGGCCGATCCCGGCGCGCCCGCGCTCAGGAGGGCGGCAGCCCGACCAGCGCCGCCAGATCCTCGGCCGCGACGGCGCGCGACGCCGCCGGCGGCGACAGCTCGCCCGGCGCCGGCTGGTAGTCGAAGCGGATCGCGCGGGTGACGAAGGTCGGGTGATCGGCCTTGCCGCTGATCAGCGGCCAGCCGGCGGCCGCGTAGGTGGTGAACGGGATCGCGGCGCAGGCATCGGCGGGCGGCGGCCCGCGCAAGCTGCTCCAAGAGCGCGATCGCGCGCACCGCCGGATCGACGAACGGGCGCATCCAGCCGCTCAGCATCGCCTCGGCGCAGACCCGCTCCTGCTCGAACAGCACGTAGTAGGTGCTGGCGTTGCCGGCGACCATCGGCCCCGGCCCGAAGCGCTCGACCGCGATAGGGCGCCGGCCGGTCGTGACCGGGCCGGAAACGGGCATGCGCGCGGCTGACCGCGCCGTCCTGCCCGCGGACGTAGATCAGGCCCGCCGCGAGATCGACCAGGGTCTCGGTCTCGCCGGACCGCAGCAGCACCCGCTGCTGGCCGCGGTCGACCACCAGCCGCAGCGGCTGGCCGCCCTTCTCCGCCTCGATCAGCACCGCCGCCAGGGCCGTCGGCGGCAGCGCCAGCCAGCCGCAGACGACCGCGATCAGGAGCGCGCGCCGGTGGTCTCGGCGCGCTCGGTATCCTCAACGGCATCGGGATCGAGTTCGACATCTTTGACAATCCGGGCGCCTACCTGGAGCCCACTGCCGACCATACGAACATCTTCGATACCGACGATCTCACGAGCGATCCCGCGGTGACGACGCCGAACTCGCTCGGCAACATCGAGGACGGCCAATGGCACCAAGTCCAAATCGTCTGGAATGGCGCCGATAAGCTGAGCTACACCGTCGACGGCATTGCTGTCGGCTCCTGGACCGGCGACATAACGAATTTTCTTGCAGGATCCACGTTTGCGTATTTCGGCTTTTCAGGCGGCACGAGTGGCCTGATGACGCAACAAGTGGTGAGAGTACTCGACCTCGATGCGACGGCCGAAGATGGGACCACGCTGCATGCGGGTCGCTTCTATGGCGGGCGGATATCATCGGCAACAGCACCGCCAACACGATAACGGGCACCAGCGGGAACGATATGATCGCCGGGCTTGGCGGCGCAGATAGGCTTTTCGGCCTTGCGGGCGACGATACGTTGGACGGGGGATTGGGTAACGACTGGCTCGATGGCGGCACAGGCAATGATGTGATGCGCGGCGGCTCCGGCGACGATACCTACGTCGTCGAAAGCGCTGGTGACATCGTGATCGAGGACGCGGGGCAGGGCACCGACACCGTGCTGACCACGATGGCCACCTACACGCTGGCCCATAATGCGGAATATCTGACCTTCACGGGAACCGGCAATTTCGTGGGGCTCGGCAACGGCCTCGCCAATCGCATCACGGGCGGAGCCGGCAATGACACGCTGGATGGCGGCGCCGGTGCGGACAGTCTCGCCGGCGGTCTGGGAGACGACACCTATCTCGTTGATAGTGCATCAGACGTTGTCGTCGAGGCGTCGAACGCGGGCACGGACACCGTACTCGCGACGAGTGCGTCCTACACGCTTTCGGCCAACGTCGAAATCCTGAGCTTTACTGGCACGGGTGACTTTGTCGGCGTGGGCAACGCGGCCGCCAATGTTATTATGGGCGGAAGGTGGAACGACACGCTCGACGGAGGCGCAGGCGCAGACAAGCTCCTGGGCGGCGCCGGCAACGACACCTATATAGTCGACAACGCCGGCGATGTGATTATCGAGGCGGCCTCCGGCGGAACGGACACCGTCAAGACGGCGCTCGCCGTCTATACTCTCGGCGCCGAAGTCGAAAACCTGACATACACGGGCACGGCTGCATTCGCCGGCACAGGCAACGCCGCCAATAACGTCATCACGGGTGGCAAAGGTAACGACACCCTCAACGGCGGTACCGGAACCGATACGCTGATCGGCGGTGCAGGCAACGACACCTATATCGTCGATGACCTAAGCGACGTGATCACCGAACTGACCGCGGGCGGCACGGATACGGTCAAGACAACGACCGCGAACTACGCGCTCGGCGCGCAGATTGAGAACCTCACGTTCACGGGTGCGGGTGCCTTCACGGGCACGGGCAACGCTCTTGCCAATACCATTACAGGCGGCGCGGGCGACGATACGCTCGATGGCGGCGCCGGAGCCGACAAGCTGATCGGCGGTGCCGGAAACGACACCTACATCGTCGACAATGCTGGCGATCTCATAACGGAAGCGGCAAACGCCGGTATCGACACCGTGAAGACGGCGCTTGCGGCCCTTACACCTTGCCACCAATGTCGAGAACCTTACGTTCATCGGCAACGGTGCCTTTTCGGGGACCGGCAATTCGCTGAGCAACACCATCAAAGGCGGAGCCGGCAATGACACTCTCAATGGCGGAGCCGGCGCCGACACGCTGATCGGCGGCACCGGCAACGACACCTACATCGTCGACAATATCGGTGACGTGATCACGGAAGACGCCGGCGCCGGCACCGACACGGTGAGAACGGCCATTGCAGCCTATACCCTCGGCGCCAACGTCGAGAATCTGATCTTCACCGGAACCGGCGGCCTTCAGCGGCACCGGCAACGCGCTTGACAACGCCATCACGGGCGGCATTTCGAACGACAAGCTTTCGGGTGACGCCGGCAATGACACGCTCAATGGCGGACTAGGCAACGACACGCTCGACGGCGGCGCCGGTGCCGATACGCTGATCGGCGGCGCAGGCAATGACACCTACATCGTCGATAACGTCGGCGACGTCGTGACGGAAGCCGCCAAGGGAGGCACCGATACCGTCAAGACGACGCTCAGCTTCCTTCACCCTGGGATCGGAGTGTGGAGAACCTCACGTTCGTCGGCACCGGCGCCTTCTCAGGCAATGGCAACATTCTGAATAACGTCATCAGCGGCGGAAACTCGAACGACACGCTCTTTGGCGACGCCGGCAATGACAGGCTCAATGGCGGCGAGGGCAACGACATTCTCGACGGCGGCACGGGCAAGGATACGCTCGTCGGCGGCCTCGGCGACGACACCTATATCGTCGATACGGTAGGCGAAGTGGTGACGGAAGGCGCAGCCGCCGGCAACGACACGGTCAAGACGACGCTCGCCGCATACACGCTAGGCCTCAATCTCGAGAACCTCACCTATATTGGCGCCGGCTCATTCTCAGGCACTGGCAACTCGCTGAACAACACTATCATTGGCGGCGCCTTCGCGGATACGCTCAATGGCGGCGCAGGCGCCGACACGCTGATCGGTGGCCTTGGCAACGACACCTATATCGTCGACAACGCCGGCGACATCGTCACTGAAGACAGCCAGCGCAGGAACCGACACCGTAAAGACAACGCTCGCGGCCTACACGCTCGGCAACGACGTCGAGAACCTTACGTTCGTAGGATCGGTCGCCTTCGCTGGCTCCGGCAATGGGCTTGATAACGTCATCACCGGCGGAGCGAAAAACGACATCCTCTATGGCGGCATCGGCAGCGATACTCTGAACGGAGCCGCTGGCAATGACACGCTCGACGGCGGCCGGGCGCTGACACGCTTCGCTGGGCGGCGCAGGCAACGACATCTATATCGTCGACAACGTTGGAGACCTTGTAATCGAGGCGGCCAAAGCCGGAACGGATACGGTGCAAACGGCACTGGCTGCCTATGCCCTCAGCCTCAACGTTGAGAATCTCACCTTCACCGGGACGACGGCTTTCACCGGCACGGGCAATTCGCTCAACAACGTCATCACAGGTGGCATCGGCAATGACACGTTAAACGGCGGCGCAGGAGCTGACACTCTAATCGGCGGTCTTGGCGATGACCTTTATATCGTCGACAACGCAAAGGACGTAGTCAAAGAGAACGTCGACGCCGGCATCGATACGGTCCAGACGACGCTCGCGTCGTATGTGCTTCGCGCCAACGTCGAGCATTTGACCTATATTGGCGCCGCCACGTTCACCGGTACTGGAAACGCTCTCAACAACACGATTACGGGCGGCTGGGTAACGATACGCTGAATGGCGGACTAGGTGCCGACACGCTTATCGGCGGTGCCGGCAATGACACCTACCTGATCGATAACGCCGGCGACATTGTCACCGAATCCGCTAGCTCCGGCATCGATACGGTCAAAGCCACCATCGGTGTCTACGCCCTGAGTGCGCACGTTGAAAACCTCTCGTTCGTGGGGGCTGGTTCATTCACAGGCATCGGCAACAGCCTCGATAATCTCATTACTGGCGGAGCTCTGGCCGATACGCTGTATGGCGGCGACGGCAACGACAGGCTGAATGGCGGCGCCGGCAACGACACGCTCGACGGCGGCACAGGCGCCGACCTGATGATTGGCGGCTCGGGCAACGACACCTATGTCGCCGACAACGCCGGCGACGTGGTGACAGAAGGCGCAAACGCCGGAACGGATTGGGTGCTGACGTACCCTCTCGAGCTTCACGCTTGGGGCCAACGTCGAGAACCTCACCTTCATTGGCGTGGGTTCGTTCGCGGGAACAGGCAACGCGCTGAACAACATCATCGTCGGCGGAACAGAAAATGACGTGCTCGATGGCGGCGCGGGCAATGACACATTGAATGGCGGCGGTGGCGACGACGTCCTTATCGGCGGCTGGGGCAACGACACCTATGTCGTCGAAAACGCCGGCGACGTCGTGATTGAGTACTTGGGACAGGGCACCGACACCGTTCTGACAACGCTCGCCACCTATACGCTCGCCCAAAACCTCGAATACTTGACCTACACGGGAGCCGGCAGATTTTGTCGGATACGGCAACGGCCTCGCCAATCGCATCTCGGGCGGAGCCGGCAATGACACGCTGGATGGCGGCGCCGGTGCGGACTGGCTCGCGGGCGGTCTGGGAGACGACACCTACTACGTTGATAGTGCATCCGACGTCGTCGTCGAGGCGTCGAACGCGGGCATTGACACCGTATTTGCGACGAGTGCGTCCTACACCTTATCCGGCAACATCGAGAATTTGAGATATATCGGCACTGGCTCGTTCTCTGGCACGGGAGATGCAACGGCGAACACTATCGCCGGCGGCAGTCATAGTGACGTGCTGTCTGGCGGCGGTGGCGACGATACGCTTCTCGGTTTGGACGGAAATGACACGCTTAACGGCGGCAGCGGTGCCGACAGGATCGACGGCGGAACCGGAGCCGACAAGCTGTTCGGCGGCGCCGGCAACGACACGTTCGTCTTCAATCCGGGCTTTGGCAACGATGTCATCGCCGACTTTGGTGATGTGACCAACAACGACGACATCCTGGAGTTTTCTACGTCTGTGTTTTCGGACTTTGCCGCATTGCAGTTGGCGACGGCTCAAGTGGGCGCCGACATCGTGATCACCGCGACAGGCTCGGATTCGCTGACGATTAAGAACAAGACCATCGCGACCTTGGACGCAAATGACTTCCATTTCGTTTGAGTGCGGTTGCGAGGAGTGCACCTAGGACGGTCTGCGTGAGTATGTGTGAGTGGCGATGAAACCCAGTATTCTTGCTCCAGCCGTCGCCGATGCATTCTCAAATCTAAGAGGAGTGTTTTGGACGATCGGGCTTACGTCGGGCGTCATCAATCTGCTGGCGCTGACCGGCTCGCTCTACATGTTGCAGGTTTACGATCGCGTTCTCTCGAGCCACAGCGTACCAACGCTCCTTGCGCTGTCGGCACTCGCTATCGGACTTTATGCCGTTCAGGCACTCCTCGACATCATTCGCGGGCGGTTGCTCGCACGAATTGCTCGCCGCGTAGATCAGCGGCTCACGGTGCCCGCGCATGCCGCGGCGATTCGCATGCCCCTCTATGGTCGAGGAACAGGCGAAGCCTTGCAGACCTTCCGCGACGTCGAAGCAATTCGGAGCTTCACCGGCGGCCAAAGCCTCGTCGCCCTCATTGATCTTCCTTGGTTCCCGCTCTACCTGGCTTTCGTGTTTCTGCTGCATACGTGGCTGGGCTGGATCGCGACCGTAGGCGCTCTGGTCATGGTTGGATTGACGTTGATAGCCGAATGGGCGACGCACGAGCTCAGCAGGAAGGCATCAGCGGCCGCTGTCACCCGCCTCTCCATCGCGGAGGCCAATGTCCGAAATGCAGAAGTCCTGCATGCCATGGGCTTCGGCCCCCGGGCGCAAGATCGGTTTGCGAAGGCCAACGCATCCTACCTCGTCCTTTACCAGAGAATGAGCGACACGCTGGGCATGCTTGGAGGAATCTCCAAGGGGTTTCGCCTGGTCCTGCAATCGGCAATCCTTGGACTTGGCGCCTATCTGACGCTCGCAGGCGAGCTAAGCGGCGGTGCCATCATCGCAGCCTCCATCGCGACATCGCGTGCGTTGGCGCCAATTGAGCTTGCGATCGCCAATTGGAAGGCATTCGCTGGTGCTCGGCAAAGTATGGCTCGGCTCGCGGCCGTCATCGCTGCGGTACCCAAGCCCAAGTATGATCCGCTACCGCTGCCCCCGCCCACGCATGGCGTGACCCTTGATGCCGTGACGGTGCCGGTGCCCGGTACGCAGAGAGTAGTTCTCAACAACATTAGCTTCGCTCTCAGTGCAGGACAGGCAGTTGGCATAATTGGTCCGAGTGCTGCGGGTAAATCGACACTCGCCCGGGCCATGATTGGCGTGTGGCCGCTCGCGCGCGGCACCGTGCGCCTTGACGGAGCGGCACTCGACCGCTGGTCGGAAGAAAGCCGTGGTCGCCACATCGGCTTTCTTCCGCAGGACGTCGAGCTCTTTGAAGGGACGATCGCCGAGAACATCTCCCGCTTTGATCCGGACGCCGACCCCGCCGCCATCCTCGCCGCCAGCAAGGTGGCGCAGGTGAACGAAATGATCCTGGGCCTACCGGACGGCTACGAGACAGCCGTTGGCGACCGCGGCCGGTTCCTCTCTGCGGGTCAACGCCAGAGAATTGCGCTCGCACGGGCGCTCTACGGAGATCCATTTCTGGTCGTGCTCGACGAGCCGAACTCGAATCTGGATGCCGACGGTGAGGCCGCGCTCATCCGGGCCATCGAGCACGTCAAGGCTCGGGGAGGAAATCGTCGTGGTTATAGCGCACCGGCCAAACGTACTCGCCGCAGTCGACTTGGTGGGCGTGATCGGTGGCGGTCAACTCACGGCCTTCGGTCCCCGTGATGAGGTGCTGCGCAGAGCGGTGAAAACTCCGGCGCCCGCCGCGGCGGGATCTACGCTGGCGTTAGTCAGCGACAACAGCGCGCGAGCAGAAGCATGATGACCGCCCCCATAGAGAGAGATTTGCCGAGCCTGCGCCCACTCGTCACGACGGCGCTAGCAACCGTATCACTGCTGTTCGTAGGCGTCGGAGGCTGGGCAGCGACGGCCAGCCTCTCCGGCGCCGTGATAGCGCCGGGTACGGTCGTCGTCGAAACGAGCGTCAAGAAGGTCCAGCATCCGACTGGCGGCATCGTCGGCGCTATCCTGGTGAAGGAAGGCGACAAGGTCGTTGCCGGCGACCCTCTCATCCGTTTGGACGACACGCTCACGCGCGCAAATCTCCAGATCATCAACAGACAGCTTGATGAGCTTGAGATGCGTGGTGCCCGTCTCCAGCTTGAGCTCGCTCTCGGCCCTCTGCTCGACGCGAAGAAAGAGTTCGAGTTTCCGAACGTGCTCTCCAACCGCAAAAGCGATACCTACGTGCAATCGCTGTTTGCAACCGAGAAGATCGCGTATGAGGCTCGCCGCGAGACATGCAGTAGCCAGAATTCGCAGTTCGATGAGCGTATAGCGCAATTGAGAGAGGAAGTTGTTGGCCTCACGGACCAGATCGACGCCAATCTCAAGGAAGTTGGGTTCATCACGGAAGAGATCGAGGGACTCGAGCAGTTGGAGGCAAAGCAGCTCGTCACCACGGGGAAAATGGTCGAGCGCAGGCGCCAGGCCGCACGCCTCCTGGGAGAGCAGAGCCAGCTTCGGGCATCGGCCGCTCAGGCCAAAGGCAAGATCGCTGAAATCGAGCTGCAGAAGCTAAGCCACTTCCAGCAGCAGAGGACCGACATCATCAAGGAACAGCGGGAAGTACAAGCCAAGCTGGTGGAATTGAAGGAGCGCCAGATCGCTGCCGAGGACCAATTGCGGCGAACGGAGTTGCGTTCTCCGCAAACCGGTGTTGTTCACGAGCTTTCGGTTCACACGGTGGGTGGCGTCATTGAACCGGGCGAGCAAGTCATGTTGATTGTTCCCAACAATGATGATCTTGGCGTCGAGGTCCAGATCCGTCCCAGCGATATCGATCAGGTCTCTGTCGGCCAAAAGAGCGTCTTGCGATTCACCAGCCTTAATCACAGAAAAACTCCGGAAATCTCCGGAACGGTCGCTCGCGTCGGTGCGGATCTCGCCGCCCACCATGAAGCGGCAGGACCCAGCTATTTCCTGGCGCGCGTCTCCGTGGAGGCCGCCGAGCTCAAGAAGCTCCACGGGGTCAAGCTCGTACCCGGCATGCCGGTCGAGGTTTATATCGAAACCGGCGAAAGAACTGCCCTCTCCTACCTCATGAAGCCCCTTTCCGATCAGGCGAGCCGCGCCTTCCGGGAGGATTGAGCTCAAGTTTGCTGGCCCCGCGCGCAACCTGGCCGATAGCACGCGCCTAAACGCGAGAGGCGTTCCATTTTCGCGCCCCCTTTGTCCACGGGCATAGCCGTTACCGATAGAGCTAGTTGAGCCTTTCGTCGTCCGCCCGTCTCAGGCCAACCAAGAATTTTCATGCACAGCGCAATCGGGTCTGGCCGCAACGCGGTTGCTCCCTTGGCTCCGTTCCCCTTCGTCGAGGATCATGTTGGAGATGGCTCGCGGATCGTGTGGAGCCGAATGTTCACCCACCCAGATTTGGGCTTCATCCACCACCATCGACGTGACAAAGGACGGGTAGTGGTTCTGTTGACCGTCGCGCGTGGTCAGCGACGATCACAATGTAATAGCCCTCTGTACTAGAGGTCAGCGCGAGGCTGCATAACAAATTGATTTTGAATGTATATTTGAGTTGGCTGGGGGACTAGGATTCGAACCTAGACAGGCAGAGTCAAAGTCTGCAGTCCTACCATTAGACGATCCCCCAATGCCGGGATCTGGCGGGCATGAGCACCGCCAAGGGGCGCCGTATAACAGCTCGCCCAATGCACCGCAAGGCTTCGGCACGCAAAGGCCCGCGGCCCAAGGGCGCCCCGCCCGGGATCAGCCTCCGAAGCCCGCCGGCATGAGCTCGGGCCGATACTCGAAATGCATCGTGTCGTAGTGCGACCAGCGCCCGCCCCAGATGAAGCCGTGCTTCTCGAAAACCCTCACGATCTCCATCGGAATGCGGTTCTTGTAATGGATGCCGCCGCCTGTGGCCGGCCCGGACCATCGCCAATAATCCGAACGCGACACGGCGATATCGATGGCAATGCCGTAGCCGTGCGCAGATGTACGGCTCGTCCCGGCGATGACGCGGCAATTGTACGTGCCCGCTGCCGGCACGAGATAAGGATCGAACGTCGAAGGCAGCTCGTCGAGCTCGGCTGAAACCGCCGCGAGCTTGGCATCGACGCCGTTGATGCCGGTCACCAGGAGACGCTGCTTGGCCTTTTTCGGAAGCCACACGACGGGCCTGAGATGGGGCACCACGCCGCCCTTGCGGCAGTCGCCGTACATCTTGTCGAAGAATGCGGAATTCCGCGCCCGTCCCGGGTCGAAGTTTGCCGGAGGCGGCGAGCGGTTCGGCTCCGGCTGGGTAGTGCTGCTGCAACATGTCCTCGATGTCGGGCCGCTCCAGCCAGGCTTCGAACGGCTTCACGCCCGTGCCGTCGTCGGTCTCCATGCGGGTGCCGTCGCGCCAGACCAGAGTGCTGCCGTCGAAGCGATCGAGAAGATCAGGATAGGCAGAAAGGAGCTGGCCGAGAGCCGGCCCAGGGGCCTCACGAGTGGCCTGCCCCGAGACTGGGATGGCAGGAACTCCGACCGCCAGAAGGCCTGCGGCCAGAATACGGCCCAACGGACGCACGGACGCGCCGAGGCGGCGCCAGGAGCAGTTACAACGCACGGGAAGTCCCCACCGCCTTGAGCCGACAGTCCCCGAGGTCATAGCGCCTGGAATGCCTGGCGTCACGTGACCGGGCCCGTAAACCCTAAAGGCTCGGTTGCTGAACAACCCTCCTTTACGCGGCGGGGTAGGTGATACAGTACCATCAAGATGCAGCCAGAAACGGCCTGACGTGAGGGGCTCGGCGCGGCACTTCGAGTGCCAGCCGCCCCGGATCCAGGCCCTGGGGAAATGCCGTGACAGACTGGTCAGACGACGAGCGCGGGAGCGCTGTCCCGCAGGGCGCGGGGCCGGGAAACAACGGCAGGCACGGCCAGTCCAATGAGACTAGGCCGAGTTCAGAATCCGAACAGTTCAAAGCCAATCCAAATCACCACCACCGCCGTGCGCCGGAGGCCCTTGAGCAGGGCGCCGTCTACGGAGCGCTTGATCTCGGGACCAACAATTGCCGCCTGCTGCTGGCGCGCCCGACGCGGCGCGGCTTCCGCGTCATCGATGCCTTCTCGCGCATCATACGTCTGGGTGAAGGCGTGTCGCAGACCGGCCGCCTCTCCGACGCCGCCATGCGCCGGGCCGCCGATGCGCTCAAGGTCTGCGCCAGCAAGCTCGCCCGCAACGACGTCGAGCGCGTGCGCTGCGTCGCCACCGAAGCCTGCCGCGTCGCCGAGAACGGGCAGGAGTTCCTGGCGCGCGTCGAGCGCGACGTGGGTCTCAACATCGAGGTGCTGGACCGCGAGAAGGAGGCAATCCTCGCGGTATCGGGCTGCGCGTCTCTCATCGACTATCGGGCGGACTATGCCCTGGTTTTCGATATCGGCGGCGGCTCGTCCGAGCTCATTTGGCTGGATCTGTCGAAGCCCGGCGAGAACGGTGGCCCTGAGGCTCAGCGGCATCCCGGCATGCGTCCGGCCATCGCCGCCTGGACATCGCTGCCGGTCGGTGTGGTGACGCTGGCCGAGAAGTTCGGTGGCCACGACGTCACCGTCGAGAGCTTCGAGGCCATGGTGCGCCACGTGGCCGATCTCGTTGCACCCTTCGAGCAGGCCCACAACTTCCGCTCCCGCATCGCGGGCGCTAACGTGCATCTGCTCGGCACCTCCGGCACCGTCACCACCGTCGCCGGCATCCACCTCGGGCTGAAGCGCTACGACCGCGCCCGCGTGGACGGGTGCTGGATGGACGTTTCCGATGTGCAGAGCGTGACCTCGAATTTGCTGCGCCGCTCCTATCGCGAGCGCGTCGCCGAGCCCTGCATTGGTCAGGATCGCGCCGATCTCGTGCTCGCCGGCTGCGCCATCCTGGAAGCCATCCTGCGGCTGTGGCCGTCGGAGCGCCTGCGCGTCGCCGACCGGGGATTGCGCGAAGGCATATTGGCCTCGCTTATGAGCGAGGATGGCGTATACCGCGCGGGACGCCGCCGGCGGCGGCCGAGCCCGGAGTGACGCCATGCGCATAAAAGGAAAATCAGGACGGGGCTCCGGCAAGGGCGCCACGGACGGCGGCCAGCGCTCCATGGGCGTGCGCTTGAAAAACGCCCGCAGCCGCACGCCTTCGTCGCAACGCTGGCTCGAGCGCCAGTTGAACGATCCCTACGTCGCCGCCGCAAAACGCGAAGGATATCGCTCGCGCGCCGCCTATAAGCTGATCGAGATCGACGACAAGTACCACTTCCTGAAATCCGGGCAGCGCGTCGTGGACCTCGGCGCCGCCCCCGGCGGCTGGAGCCAGATCGCGGCCGACCGGGTGAAATCGATCGGGCACGGGCCCGGACAGGTCGTAGCCATCGACATTTTGCCGTTCGACCCCCTGGCGGGTGTCGAAATGACCAAGCTCGACTTCATGGAACCCGAGGCGGAACCGTGGCTGAAGAGCATGCTCCGGGGCGGCGCGGCCGACGTCGTCCTGTCGGACATGGCGGCGTCCACGGTGGGCCACACCAACACCGACCATCTGCGCATCATGATGCTGGCCGAAGCAGCAGCGCACTTCGCCTGTGATGTTCTTGCCCCCGGAGGAGCGTTCCTGTGCAAGGTGTTTCAGGGTGGAACGGAGCGCGAGCTGCTGGATCTTCTGAAGCGCCGCTTCACCACCGTGCGCCACGTGAAGCCGCCCGCAAGCCGTTCGGGAAGCGCCGAGCTCTACGTGCTGGCGACTGGCTTCAAGGCCGAGAGCTGATGATTGAGTGTCGCTAGCCCGGCGTGCTGCCGACCGGCAGGTTGCGGAATTTAGCTGGGGCTTTCTGGGCGACGGGCATTAATCGGGGGGCAAGCTCGCCCGAGGGCTCTCAAAAACAAGCAACGGCGGCCGCTTGCTCGACCGCCGTGCCTATATGACTCGCCAGTGCGCGAGCCTACCTTCACCATCGTTAGATGATGTCGATCTCTGCCGGGAGGTAGCTGGTGACCTCGAGGCCGACTTCCTGCTCGCGAACGGCAGGCTTGGACCATACCTTCATTATTGTTTCCTCCATTTTTTTGCTTCGAGAAGCACTTGAACGCGACTTACCTAGCGGGATAGAGCCGCGAGGTCTAATTGAATTTTGCTTATCTTCCCATCAATCATACTGATACGGAAGGTATTGCGGTGCAGCGGGACCTGCTCGCCAAAGATGAGGCCTGATCGGTTGCAGGTGCTGCCTCTCCGCCGCAGGCACCCCATCTTCCCCTGACAGGTCACCGGTGCTATAGGCGTGGCGACAACTCACCGGCCGCGAGTCTTCTCCGTGGCCCGTCTTGTCGCACCCACAAGGAGATGACCATGGCGAAAAGCCCAATCGATAGCGATTTGGGACTAGCCCTGACCTTTGATGACGTGCTCCTCGTCCCCGGGGCCTCCGAGGTGCTTCCGAGCCAAGTCAACGTTGCGAGCCGCATTACCCGGACCATCTCCCTTAATATCCCCGTCCTGTCCTCGGCCATGGACACGGTTACCGAAGGCCGTCTAGCCATTGCGATGGCTCAGGAGGGCGGTATCGGCGTTCTGCACAGAAACCTCGTCCCCGAGGAGCAGGCCCGGCAGGCTGCGGGCGTGAAGAAATACGAGGCAGGCATCGTTCTTAATCCGGTGACCATCACTCCGGATGCCCCGCTCGAAGACGCCTTGAAGCTTATGGCCGCGAACTCGATTTCCGGCATTCCCGTCGTCGAGCCTGCGAAAGCGGGCGATCCGAAGGGACGCCTAGTCGGCATTCTCACCAATCGCGACGTGCGCTTTGCCTCCAATCCGCGCCAGCGCGTCGCCGAATTGATGACCAAAGACAATCTCATCACGGTGAAACGCGACACCAGCCGTGACGAAGCCAAGCGTCTCCTGCACCAGCACCGCATCGAGAAGCTGATCGTCGTCGATGACGGCTATCACTGCATCGGTCTCATCACCGTCAAGGATATCGAGAAGGCGCAGAAGCATCCCAACGCCTGCAAGGATCCGGAAGGCCGCCTGCGTGTCGCGGCCGCAACCACCGTTGGCGAGGATGGCTGGGACCGTACCGAGCGGCTGATTGCAGCCGGCTGCGACCTGATCGTGGTCGATACGGCCCACGGCCACTCCAAGAGCGTGCTGCAGGCCGTGACCCGCATCAAGAAGCTGTCGAACTCGGTGCAGGTCGTCGCCGGCAACGTCGCCACGGCCGAAGCCACCCGCGCTCTGATCGAGGCTGGCGCCGACGCGGTCAAGGTCGGCATCGGCCCCGGATCGATCTGCACGACCCGCATCGTCGCGGGCGTCGGCGTTCCGCAGCTCACCGCAGTGATGGACTGCGCCAACGAGGCCAGGAAGCACGATGTTCCGACCATCGCCGACGGCGGCATCCGCTTCTCCGGCGACATCGTCAAGGCGCTGGCGGCCGGCGCCGACTGCGTCATGATCGGCTCGCTGTTGGCCGGCACCGACGAGGCGCCCGGCGACACCTACCTCTACCAGGGCCGCACCTATAAGGCGTATCGCGGCATGGGCTCCATCGGCGCCATGGCGCGCGGCTCCGCCGACCGCTACTTCCAGCAGGAGGTCAAGGACACGCTGAAGCTCGTGCCGGAAGGCATCGAGGGTCAGGTGCCTTACAAGGGCCCCGTCGATTCCGTGCTGAACCAACTCGTCGGCGGTCTGAGAGCCGGCATGGGCTATACGGGCGCCAAGAACCTTGCCGAGCTGCGCGAGAAGGCCAAGTTCATCCGCATTTCTCCGGCCAGCATGAGCGAGAGCCACGCCCACGGCGTCGCCATCACGCGCGAAAGCCCGAACTACCCGGGCAATGCCTAGTTGATTGGCTGCACAGTAGCGTGCGCGCGAAAGGTTCTGAATGCAGCCAGTCCACCTGCTGATCCCGGTTTTCGTCCAGGTTGGGCTGACGTTCTTCCTGGTCTTCTGGATGGCGCGTGAGCGCGTCGGTGCGCTAAAGCGCGGCGAGGTCAGGACCGAGGACATCGCGCTGGGTCAGAAGGTATGGCCGCCGCGCGCCAACCCAGTGTGCGAACGCGTTCACCAACCAGTTCGAGCTTCCGGTTCTCTTCTATGCCGTCGTCGCGTTCGCGCTGATTACGAGCCGCGTCGACGTGGTTATTCTGGTCCTTGCATGGCTCTTTGTGCTGTCGCGCATCTGGCACGCCTTCGTCCACACCACGTCCAATACGGTACGCTTGCGCTTTAGGGCCTACGCGACCGGCGTATTCGTGCTGTTGGCGATGTGGATTCATTTCGCCGTGTCGGTCATCGCCGCCGGCCTGGCCTGACGGAGCGACCCATGCGGCTTGGCGCGCGGATCAAGGCCGCAACTGAAGTTTTGGCGGATATTTTCGAGCGCCACCGTCCGGCGTCCAACGCACTTGCTGATTGGGGTAAGGCGCATCGCTTTGCCGGATCGGGCGACCGCGCCGCCATCGGTACGCTGGTGTATGATGTGCTCCGTCGTCGCCAGTCGCTCGCCGCTCAAATGCAGAGCGCCACTCCGCGCGCGCTCGTACTCGCGGCGGCTCCCCATGCTTTCGGCCTCTCGGTGGACGAGGTGACCGCCGCCGCCGAAGGGCCGCCGCACGCGCTCGAGGCCTTGAGTGGCGAGGAAATCGCACATCTGAGAAGCACGCCCGCCGCCGACATCGCCGCGAGCATCGCGGCCGATATACCAGAATGGCTCATGCCGTCGTTCGAGCGCGCCTTCGGTGATCGCGCCATCGCCGAGGGAAAAGCGATGGCCGAGCGCGCGCCAGTCGATCTGCGGGTCAACACCACGAAGGCTACGCGAGACAACGTCCTGAAGGCGCTCGAGTCCATGGCGGCGGAGGCGACGCGCTGGTCGCCTGTGGGCATCCGCGTCCCGGCCCCCGCAGGTGCCGGCAAGAGCCCGCATGTCGAGTCCGAGGCCGCGCACGGTAGGGGCTGGTTCGAGGTCCAGGACGAGGGCAGCCAGATTGCCGCCCTTTTGGCGGGGGCCCGCCCCGGAATGCAGGTGCTCGACTTGTGCGCCGGAGCCGGCGGCAAGACGCTGGCGCTCTCGGCCGCGATGGAAAACGAGGGCCAGATCTATGCCTACGATTCCGACAAGCGTCAGCTTCGCCCGATCTTCGAGCGACTGCAGCGAGCAGAGGCCCGCAACGTCCAGGTCCTGGACGGAGGCGATGAAAAAGCGTTGCTGGCGCTAGGGCCGCGGTTCGATCTCGTGCTCGTCGATGCCCCCTGCACCGGCACCGGCACTTGGCGGCGCAGGCCTGATTCCAAATGGCGCCTCAAGCCCGAAAGCCTCGCGACAAGGCTCGGAGATCAGCGCCGCGTGTTGGATGTTGCGAGCCGCCTCGTGAAGCCCGGCGGCCGCCTCGTCTACGTGACGTGCTCGGTTCTGCCCGAGGAGAACGGCGACCAGATCGAGAGTTTCCTACACAGACAATCTGGCTTCAGCCTCGTGCCCTATAATGAGGCATGGCTATCGTCCATCGGGACGGCACCGCCGAGCAGCGCGGATGGTGACCGCGGGACATTGCTTCTGACACCGGCGTCACACGGGACTGATGGCTTTTTCATTGCTGTGCTCAAGGCCGCAGGCTGACACGCAACTGCCGCGATCAGGCTGTTGGAATAGACGAACTTGTCGCTTGCAATGTCACAATCGTGAACTAAGTATCGCGCGCCGCAGAGGGCCTTGAGCTGGCCCGAGCGTGCCCGGCGGGTTGCTGCTGGCGGGGGAAGGCACGAGGCTTGGAGCCGCGCTTCCGTTCGTCATCGACGTCGACTGGCGCCGGACCCAAAGCTCAAAAGGACAGTTGTCCATCATGGCCCCTGTGCCGAAGGCCAAGAAGCCCAAGCGTCCCGCCCCGCGCTCATGCCTCGGGCCGGTCGCGGATCTCGAGCAGCATCTCCCCGCCGAATGGTGGCGCAAGCTTTTCAATGCGCTGTACGTCAAGACCGACGGCGACGTGGTCGAGAATAATGAGAACACGCGCCGCGAGGTGGATTTCATTGCCTCCGCCGCTGCCATTCAGCCTCACAGCCAAATTCTCGATCTTTGCTGCGGCCAGGGCCGCCATTGCATCGAGCTGGCGCGCCGCGGCTTCAAGAGCGTCACCGGTGTTGATCGCTCCCGCTATCTGATCCGCCTTGCGAAAAAGCGTGCCCAGACCGAAGGCCTCCAGGTCGTGTTCAAGGAAGGTGACGCACGCAATCCGCGTCTGCCTGAATCGAGCTTCGACTGCGTCGCCATCATGGGCAACTCGTTCGGCTACTTCTCCAACAAGCAGGACGACGAGAAGGTTCTGACGACGGTCGGCAAGCTCTGCGTCCTTCGGGCCAGCTCGTGCTCGACATTACCGACGGCGCCTATATGGCCGACCATTTCGACCGCCGCTCGTGGGAATGGATCGACGAGCATCATTTCGTTTGCCGCGAGCGCTCGCTCTCTGCCGACAGAGACCGCCTCATCTCGCGCGAAGTCATCGTCCACGACGAGACCGGCGTCATAGCCGATCAGTTCTATGCCGAACGTCTCTACACGCGCGAAAGCATCGCCAAGCTTCTCGACAAATGCGGCTTCCGCAACGTCCGCCACCACGGCAGCGCAGAAGCGCTTTCCGACCGCGACCAGGACCTCGGCATGATGGCGCGGCGCCTGCTGCTGTCGGCCGACGCGCCGCAGCTCCCGGCGCGGAAACCGCGCGGCAAGCTGCAGCGCCTCGACGTTACGGTTCTGCTGGGAGATCCTCGCCTGCCGGATCAGATCAAGCCCGGAGGGGTTTTCAACCCGGAAGACTTCGACACCGTCCGCCGATTGAAGGACGCGCTCGCCGAGCTGCCGAACTACAAGTTCCGCTATCTCGACAACCACGCCACGCTCGATCGCGATCTGACCGATCTCAGGACCGATCTGGTCTTCAATCTGTGCGACGAAGGGTTCAACAACGATCCCTTCAAGGAGCTGCACGTTCCGGCCATGCTCGATGCGCTGGGCCTGCCGTACACCGGCGGCGCGCCTGCTGCGCTCGCGGCCTGCTACGACAAGGGCCTCGTGCGCGCCGTCGCCATGACGCTCGACGTTCCGGTTCCGCTCGAAACCTATGTTCGCCCGGGCGACCAGGGCGCGACATTGCCGTCTGTGTTCCCCGCGCTGCTGAAGCCCAATACCGGCGACAGCTCGCAGGGCATCACCATGGATGCGGTGGTTAGGAACGAGAAGGCGCTGCTGGACTATCTCGATCGCCTGCGCGCCGAGTTCCCGAAGCGCTCGGTGCTGGTGCAGGAGTATCTGACCGGCGCCGAATACTCGGTCGGGATGATCGGCAATCCGGACCAGGGCCTGCGCGCGCTCCCCATTCTCGAGGTCGATTTCTCGCGCCTCGATCCGAGCCTGCCCAAAATTCTCGGCTACGAAAGCAAGTGGGAGCCGGACAGCCCCTATTGGACGCAGATCCGCTACCAGGAGGCGTCGCTTTCGGAAATCGCCCAGCAGCAGCTTGTCGAGCACTCGGCCCGCCTGTTCGAGCGCCTGGGCTGCCGTGATTACGCTCGCTTCGATTTCCGCGCCGATGCCAAGGGCGAGATCAAGCTGCTCGAGGTCAACCCCAATCCCGGCTGGTGCTGGGACGGCAAGCTCAACATCATGGCCGGCTTCCAGGGCATGCGGTACACGGAGCTGCTTGCCCAGATCCTGCAATCGGCCGTCGAGCGTCTGAACATCGTCGCCAGGCCGCAAGCCCAACAGAGCGAGGCCGCTCAGTAAATGCCGGGCGCGACCGTACTTTCACTGATTGTGTTCCTGGCGCTGACAGCGGCTGCCGCGGCAACCGGCATCCAGTTTCGCCCGGGCGAGTGGTACGAGACGCTCGTAAAGCCGGATTGGACGCCGCCCAACTGGCTCTTCCCGCCGGTCTGGACCGTGCTCTACATCATGATCGCCGTTGCCGGTTGGCGCGTGTGGCTGGCTCAGGGCTTGGGCCGGGCCACGATCGTTTGGGCCATCGCCTTGCTGCTCAACGCGGTTGGTCCTACATCATGTTTGGCCAGCATCAGATCGCCCTCGCCGCGATCGATATCGTCGCCCTGTGGTTGGCTATTGTGGCGTTTATCGTCGTGGCCAGCGGCGTAGACAAATTGGCAATGGCGTTGTTCGTGCCCTACCTGTCTGGGTTTCCTACGCGGCCGCGCTCAACATCGCGATCTGGCGACTCAACTGAGCACCTTAGTCCCCTCGCCCAGGTCCATGCGGAGCATGGCTTCGCCATGCCGGGGAGAGGGCTAGGGTGAGGGGCGGAAACTCGCCGCAGCGCAAGCGGCTGCCCCTCACCCCAACCCTCTTCCCATTTCGCTTCGCTACATGGGGAGAGGGAGCTTTAGGCCGCCACCGTCTGCGCCGCGCCGCCCGCAGGCTCCCAGCCGGCGACCGTCGCGAGGTCTGCTTCCGTCGTCCAGCGCCCGACCTTGCCGCCCATCTCGCCGACAATCCCATTCTCTTTCAGAATGCTCTCGTACTCGGCGCGCGGAATATGGTGGAAGCCCATCGAGTCGATGGTCGGCGTGAAGTCCTTGCCGTCGTTGAGCACGTAGCCCCACTTGGCGAGATGATAGTTGAGCACGGCAAAGCCCATCTTCGACGTGTTGGGCGCCAGGCTGAACTGGGATTCCGTCACGAACACGCGTCCGACGGATAATCCGTAGCCACCACCCACGAGCTTGCCTTCCGCATCCCACACCTCGAACGAATGCGCGTGGCCCTGATCGAACAGGTCCGCGTAGAGCCGCATGATCTTGCGGCGTGATCCAGGTCAGCGAGTGGCGATTGTAGCTGCGATGCCCGGCGCAGGCCGTGATGACCTGATCGAACGCCTGATCGAACGTGACGCGATAGGGCGCCTTCTTCATGTCGCGGCGCAGGCGCTTGGCGATGTGGTACTCGGGAAAGAACAGCACCATGCGCTTCTCGCGCGTCCACCACTTGAGCGGTCCGCAATGGCACCAGGGATAGAAGCCCTTCTGTGCGGCGGCGAGGATCGTCTCGGCTGAGATATCGCGGCAGACGCCACCGAACGTGTCGGGCACGGGCCTCGTGCGCTCCGGATCGGGAACGACAGTGCCGCCCTTCAGAAGATCGGCCGCGCAATTCCAGAGCAGATGCGGGACGGTCGCAATGCGGTTCGGCTTCAGCGCGTAAGCCGTGCCGAGCACCCAACGCTGCGCCCACGTGTTCCAGCTTTCCCGGAACAGCTCGGCTCTCCCTGCCGCCTCGGCACCGGGAATTTCGAACGCGGGGTTTCCAGTCTGCTGCGCGCCCATGGCGTCTCCCGTTCGGCTCGCCCACCCTGCTGCAATCATGCGGGCGGCACCAAATCCTCGCCCGACCCTGCCATGCCGCCGGAAAGGGATGTGTTAAGGCTGGCGCTCAGGCCGCCCCTATGCTTGAGGAAGCGTTAAATCCGGCGGGCTTCTACAGCTGGCGGCACGATATCCCTGCGGCGCAATTGCGCGCCGTTTCAGTTGGATACGGCTCATGCTTGACGCCGCCGCCCCGGGGGTGGTCTATCCGCATCCTTAAAAGGCAGGCCACGATCACGCGCCGCCACAACGCACGGATTGCCATGACAGCCTCCGTCCTCATCATCGATTTCGGCAGCCAGGTCACGCAGCTCATCGCGCGCCGCATGCGCGAAGCCGGCGTCTACTGCGAGATCCATCCGTTCCAGAACGCCGACGCGGCCTTCGCCAAGCTCAAGCCCGCAGGCGCGTCATCCTCTCCGGCGGCCCGGCCTCCGTCACCGAGTTCGAGCAGCCCGCGCGCGCCGGCCGCGATCTTCACCGCCGGCGTGCCGATCCTCGGCATCTGCTACGGCCAGCAGACCATGGCCGAGCAGCTCGGCGGCAAGGTCGAGAGCGGCCACCACCGCGAGTTCGGCCGCGCCGTGCTCGAGGTCGAGAAGCCGAGCCCGCTCTTCGACGGCGTCTGGGCAGGTCGGCGAGCGCCATCAGGTCTGGATGAGCCACGGCGACCGCGTCACGCAGCTTGCCGACGGGCTTCGCCGTCATCGCCACCTCCGAGAACGCGCCGTTCGCCATCGTCGCCGACGAGGCCCGCCGCTTCTACGCCGTGCAGTTCCATCCCGAGGTCGTGCACACGCCGGACGGCGCCAAGCTGCTCTCCAACTTCGTGCACAAGATCGCGGGCCTCAAGTCCGACTGGACCATGGCCGCCTACCAGCGCGAGATGATCGCCAAGATCCGCAAGCAGGTCGGCAAGGGCCGCGTGATCTGCGGCCTCTCGGGCGGCGTCGACAGCTCCGTCGCGGCGGTGCTGATCCACGAGGCGATCGGCGACCAGCTCACCTGCATCTTCGTCGATCACGGCCTGATGCGGCTGAACGAGGCCGAGCAGGTCGTGGCGCTGTTCCGCGACCACTACAACATCCCGCTCGTCCACGTGGATGCCGCGAAGCAGTTCCTCGACGCGCTCGCGGGCGTCTCCGACCCGGAGACGAAGCGCAAGACCATCGGCCGGCTCTTCATCGAGGTGTTCGAGGCCGAGGCGGCAAAAATCGGCGGCGCCGAATTCCTGGCCCAGGGCACGCTCTATCCCGACGTCATCGAGAGCGTGTCGTTCACGCGGCGGCCCCTCGGTCACCATCAAGTCGCACCACAATGTCGGCGGCCTGCCCGAGCGCATGAACATGAAGCTCGTCGAGCCGCTGCGCGAGCTGTTCAAGGACGAGGTGCGCGCGCTCGGCCGCGAGCTCGGCCTGCCCGAGGCCTTCGTCGGCCGCCATCCGTTCCCGGGCCCGGGCCTCGCCATCCGCATCCCGGGCGAGATCACGCGCGAGAAGCTCGACATCCTGCGCAAGGCCGACGCCATCTATCTCGACGAGATCCGCAAGGCCGGCCTCTACGACGCGATCTGGCAGGCCTTCGCCGTGCTGCTGCCGGTGCAGACCGTCGGCGTCATGGGCGACGGCCGCACCTACGATTACGTCTGCGCGCTGCGCGCCGTGACCTCGGTCGACGGCATGACCGCCGACTTCTTCCCGTTCGACATGGGCTTCCTCGGCCGCGCCGCCACCCGCATCATCAACGAGGTCCGCGGCATCAACCGCGTCGTCTACGACGTGACCTCGAAGCCGCCCGGCACGATCGAGTGGGAGTGAGGCTTGCTCCCGGCACGATCGAGTGGGAGTAGCGACACCGGCACCAGACTGTTTCTGAAACCGCGCATTGTTCCTTGCACCTCTGCTCCCCATCTTCGCCGGCGCGGGTCGAAATTTTGCGCGTGACGGCAGGAGCAACATGAAGAAGATCGGCTTTCTCTCTTTCGGCCACTGGACGCCCTCGCGCCAGTCCGGCACGCAATCGGCTTCCGACGCGCTCCTGCAATCCATCGAGCTCGCCGTGGCGGCCGAGGAACTGGGCGCGGACGGAGCCTATTTTCGCGTGCATCATTTCGCCCGCCAGCTGGCCTCGCCGTTTCCGCTGCTCGCGGCGGTCGGCGCCAAGACGAGCCGCATCGAGATCGGCACCGCCGTGATCGACATGCGCTACGAGAACCCGTTCTACATGGCGGAGGACGCCGGCGCGGCCGATCTTATCGCCGGCGGGCGCCTGCAGCTCGGCATCAGCCGCGGATCGCCCGAGCAGGTCATCGATGGATGGCGCCATTTCGGCTACGCGCCGGCCGAAGGCGAGACCGAGGAGGACATGGCGCGCCGCCATGCGACGGCGCTGCTCGATCTTCTGCGCGGCGAGGGCTTCGCCAAGCCCAACCCCCGGCCGATGTTTCCGAACCCGCCCGGCCTCTTGCGGCTCGAACCCTATTCGGAAGGTCTGCGTGACCGAATCTGGTGGGGCGCTGCTTCGAATGCGACCGCCGTCTGGGCCGCCAAGATCGGCATGAACCTGCAAAGCTCGACGCTCAAATACGATGAAGGCGGGCTTCCTTTCCATGTCCAGCAGGCCGAGCAGATCCGGGCCTATCGGGCGGCATGGAAGGAAGCCGGTCATGAGCGCCAGCCGCGGGTTTCAGTCAGCCGCAGCATCTTCGCACTCGTGACTGACCGTGACCGCGCCTATTTCGGGCAGGAGAATGATAGCCAGGACCAGATCGGCTTCGTCGACGAGAAGGCGCGAGCGATATTCGGCCGCAGCTACGCCGCCGAACCGGATGTGCTCATCGAGCAGCTGAAGAAGGACGAGGCGATCGCGGAGGCCGACACGCTGCTTCTGACCGTCCCGAACCAGCTCGGCGTCGAATACAATGCCCATGTCATCGAGGCGATCCTGACTCACGTCGCGCCCGCCCTCGGCTGGCGTTGACGCGCATCATCAACGAGGTCCGTGGCCTCAACCGCGTCGTTTACGACGTCCCCCCCGGCACCATCGAGTGGGAGTGAGGGAGGCGTCCTTCGCGAATTGACCGCCGACGGAAATCGACTGGACCGCGCCTTTGGCCTACTTGGATTTCCAGAGGCGGATAGTGGCGATCGAGGCCTGAGTGTATCCGGGAGGATCCGTGTCGCCGCCAAAGGCGGCTTTGCTTGTGATCGTATTAGTCGTGAGAAGTCCTCCGACATACGGAGCCGGCAATCCGGTGAGGATGAGCTGACAGCGGACCGGGAAAAGGCCGGCTTCCGGGAAATCGATCTTGACCGCAAGGCACTCGCCATTCCCGCGAAAGGAAATCGAGCCCAGCTTGATCTCGGCATAGAAGTTCTGCCGCGCGAGGCTCGCTGGTCGCGCCAAAGCAGGCACGGAGCTCGGCAACGCGAGCGGCTTTGGTTTCAGTAACCCTCCCGTCCTCAGGCCGCACCCCCAGGCTCCAGAACGAGAAGTAAGCGCTCGGCGTCCTTCGGGAAAGGCTCGAAGCCCGTTCTCGCGGAGGAACACCAACTGGCGACCGGTTCGTGCTCTTCTCTGATACTTCGGAGAATGTAGATCTCCTCGAGCGCGGCCGTCGGACTCGTCCGCGGCGGCATTGCCCGACGGCGTCGCGCAGACATAGAGCAGCATGACTGCGCCAAGAGCTCGATAGCGGGCGGAAAGCCGCATCAGTTGGTTCCGGCCTTGCGGGCGCCGGGACCCAACACAAAAAACCAATGCGAGAAAAGCCCGATGCCCCAGGCCAGCAGTACCCACAGAACCCAATAGGGTGAGCCGGTCCACAGATTGATGATCAGAAGCAGCGCGATGGTCGGGACGAAAGTGATCGCGTGGATGCGGAAGCCAAGTTTTTTCTCAGCCGGGGTGCCTTGTTTCATGATGCTCTCCGAAGTGCATTGAGTTGGTGTTTCCTCGGGGGCGGAGCCGGGACGGCGTCATCGCGGCAGCCAGCCGATCGCGTGCGCGTGCAGGCTCTGGATGTAGAGGCGGTCCGCGGTCTCGGTCACGCCCGTGGTCTCGGGATAGGCACCGCTCGGGTCCTGCAAGTCCTCCGTGACGCGGCCGTCCTCGTCGATGGCGAAGACGTGCCCGTAGGACTTCGGCAAGCGGCAAAAGGAAGTGCGGCAGCCTCAGCATCACCTTGCGAAGGAACGGCTTCGGCGCGAGTCCGTCCGCCGCCGGATTGCGCGGCTTGAAACCCGACCCAGATGCGGCCATCGCGTCCGCGCATCAGATTGTCCGGATAGCCCGGCAGGTTGTCGAGCAGCACCGCTGGCCTGCGGCGAGCCGCTTCGCACGTCGAGGTCCTCCGCGCGGCCGTCGATCTTCCAGATGCGGTAGCGGCCCGTCTCGTTGACGAAAAGCGTATGGCCGTCGGAGGACAAGGCGATCCCGTTGGCGAAAGACAGGCCGTGCGCCACGATGCGGGTCTTCCCGGTCGCCGGATCATAGGCGAGCACACGGCCGGTCGCCGATTGCTCCATGATGTCGAGCACGCTCGCCTCGAACGTGCCGCCCCATTGCGCAGGAGAGAAGCGCGTGGACGCATCGGTGAAATAGATCGTCCCGTCCGGCGCCACGACGACGGCGTCGGCATAGCGGATCGGGTCATCGGGGGTCACGTGATCGGCCAGCACGGTCACGCGCCCGTCCGGGGTGATGGCCAGCAAGCCCTTGAAGGCGTCCGCGGCGATCATGCGTCCCTGGGCATCGAAGTCGAAGCCGAGTACGCGCCCGCCCGTGTTTGCGAAGACCTCCTGCTTTCCGCCGTCCGGGTCCATGCGCAGCAGGTTGCCGCTTTCCATCGCGGCGTAGAGCTTGCCGTCCGGTCCGATCGCGATGTGCTCCGGGCCTGCCTCGCTCCCGAGGTCGATCATGCGCAGACCCGCCAGCCGTGTGTTCGGCGCATGCGCGCCGGTGTAGCCCGGCGGCATCGGCGCCGGCCATGACACGGGCTCTGCGGGAACGGGCCAGAGGAAGAGATAGGCTGCGGTGCCGGCCAGCACGAGTGCCGCAACGCCAGCGGCCCTGCGGACAATCGGAAGCAGCGTGTTCATGCTCTTTCGGCTATGGTTGGCGAAGTCGTTGTGCCCCTCTGGACAGGTCGCATGCCTCGCGCAGTCGTATTCCGAACCGTGATTGTCAGCATAGCGCGTTCCACGTATTTCGAAAACTTGCGATTCTCATTGCTGGGCGCAGGGCGTTTCAAAGTCCTTGCATTCATGATGAAGCCGCGCCTGTATTCGCCAAGCGTCATGTTGAGATGTCCGCCAAAGACCGTTGGACGACGACGTGACGCAGACAACTGACGATCCCGCAAGGTAATCTGCCCAGCATCGCGTCCGGCGATTTTACGGCCGCGTTCCTGGAGGTTTCGTTGAACTTTTTGCACCCAGCGAACCGCGATACGCACGCGGTCATCGCGACCCGCCCATCGATCTCCCGCACCTCGCACGGCCCGGTGGAATACACTTCCACCGGAGAAGGCCCCGTTGTTTTGGCCCTCCATGGCGGCATGGGAGGCTACGACCAAGGCCTCATTCTTGCGCGCGCCGCCCTGGCGGACACTGGCCGCTTCCACGTGATTTCAGTCTCGCGGCCAGGCTATCTAGATACCCCGCTCAGGTCCGGTGAGACGCCGGAAGAGCAGGCGGATATGTTCGCCTATCTTCTTGATCGCCTCGGCGTCGAACGATCCTTCGTCATCGCCGTCTCCGCCGGAGGCCCGTCAGCATTGCAGTTTGCCAGGCGGTATCCGGCGCGCTGCGCCGGCGTGATCCTGGTTTCATGCTGCACGGGGCATCTCGATAAACCGCCGCAAGTCGCGTCCAGGATTCCGGTCATGAAGCTCCTGGCGCATTTTCCCTGGCTCACCGCGCTGATGCGCTGGCGTGCTGGCAGAGATCCGGAGCGCGGCGCCATCCGCGCGATTGCCGATGAAGCCGTTCGAGCTCGCACCCTCGGGCATCGCGACGCCGGCCCGCTGATGAGGGAGCTGCAGTCGAGCACCATGAGCAAGCTGGCCCGGCGGCTTCCCGGAACGCTGAACGACATGGAACAGTTCAGCGCCATGTCGCGCCTACCATTGGATCGCATAAGCGCGCCGATCCTGGTCATTCACGGAACGGCTGATCGTGTCGTGCCCTTCGCCCACGCAAAGCGCGTGGCGGAAGAGGCGCCCAATGCAGAGCTCTTCGCCATTGAAGGCGGGGAGCATGTCAGCATCTTCACTCACATCGACGAAATCCGTGCCAGGGTCGGAGCATTCTTGGACGCCCTACGCGTACCAGCGGAGACCCGCTAGCACCCAACCGCCATCAGAGCGAACATGATCAATGCCCAAGCCATCGCCCGTCACCGTCTACGGCATCCCAAACTGCGACACGATAAAAAAGGCGCGCACCTGGCTCGCCGATCACGGTGTCGATTATGCATTTCATGACTACAAGACCGCCGGCATCGATCGCGGGCGGCTCGAGAAATGGAGCAAGAAAGTCGGCTGGGAGACGCTGCTCAATCGCGCCGGCACCACGTTCCGCAAGCTAACCGACGCCGACAAGCAAGGTCTCGACGAGAAGAAAGCCATAGCTCTGATGCTGGCGCAGCCTTCGCTAATCAAGCGGCCGGTTGTTGGAGTTCGGCGGCGGAAAGCTCCTGGTCGGCTTCAAGCCGGAAATCTATAGCGAAACCCTCGCCGCCCATCTCTAAGAAGCATGCAGAAACGATCGAACCCCGACTTCCGGGTTCGGCACGACGCCTCGATTGGGCTGCGCTGAAATACCGGTGTGCTCGGTCAATGCAATCTGCTGCGGGTTCATGATGCGCCATTACAACTTTAAATTGCATGCCAACATAATCAGTGAACAAATATGTCGTGGTCTGCCGCCACGGAAAGGCGTGCGCCCAATTATCTAGAAATCAATGTTTGAGCGCGCGGTTCCTTGTTTTGATGAGGCTTATTGTGACCTCGAGCACTATTAGGTGGCTAACTCTACTGACGGTCGCCAGCGTTTTGACTGTCGGGAGTTTTGGAGGTCTGTCTCCGTGGATTTCGCCCGACACCGAGGGCTACTTCAATCTCGGCAGTTTTTCGTCGTCGCTCGCAGCTCCCCGCACGCCGGTTTATGGATGGCTCGTCAGCCTTCTTACACTCGACACATCGAGCTTCGCAGTCGTTCCCTCGCTGCATCTCTCTGTGTTCATCGGCGGAGTGTGGTTGCTCGCGGCGAGCCTGCTGCGCTTCGGGTTATCTGAGATCGCAGTTATTTCTCTCAGCGGCACACTTTTGTTTTCCAACGCGGTGCTGCTGTTGACGAGCTGGATTCATCCGGAATTGTTCGCGATCTCATGCTCGCTCTACGCAATATCCTTCGTTTTCATGCTGGCTTGCGAGAAGGCGCCGCAGGGACCGTGGCCCTATCTGGGCGTGTTGATCGGAGCGGGTCTAGCATACCTGATGCGGCCGAGCTTTCTCCCGTTCGCGGTATTACTTCCCGTCCTATACGTCGTCCTCAGAGGCCTTGACGGGCGCGCAGTCAGCATCAGCAAAACGTCGGCCATAGCATTGGCCTCCGCGCTGCCCTTTATTTGCGTGTCTTCAGTACGGGCGTGGGTCGTAAGTGACTTCAATATCGTATCGTTTGGCGGATTCCAGATGTCAGGAATGGCGGCACTCATGCTGGATGAGGATCTTGTCGCTCGCCTGCCAGCAGAGATGCGCCCAGAGGCGACTTCAATACTCGTGGCCAGGGAGCAGGGAGAAAAGAGCGGCGACTTTATCGGCATACCGCTCAATTCGAGCGGAACGCGGAGTTTCGTTTCCGTCGCTCTAGGCTATTTTGACGTGCTGGCCAGAACTTACGACGACGTTCTATATGGCATTGTGGACAAAACGCGAAAGGCTGAAGAGAGCTGGGTTGAATTTAACAGGCGGCTAATGCGCTTTTCGACCGCCGTGATTTCCAGGGCGCCGCAGAAGTATTTAGCGTGGGTAGTCGGGGCAACAACGAGGGTTGTGGGGAGAGTAATTGTCACCAACGGCGCTATGGCCGTATCCATTGTCGGCCTGCTTTTGGTGTGGCCGTTGCTTATCTGGTCCAAGGGGGCATTCGAGTTTTCAGGATCTGACTTTAAGGTTCTCGTGCTCCTGGCGATCTTTTGGCTCCTGGGAACCCAAGGGCTCACGGTGCTCGTAACCTTCCCCGCGGGGCGCTACATCGATACCTCGGCGTTGTTCGTCGCCGGACCCACGATGTACTTGCTCGTGTCCATGGTCGTCGGGCTACGTTCTTCCCGACGGGATAAGCTCAATTTCAGAAGAACCGCAGTTTGAGACGCGACGCGAGTGCCTGTCTGGCGGCGGCGAAGCGACGCTCATGGATGTGGTCACGCAACGCCTAAAAAGCTTGATCCTCCAGGATGTGCGGCATCCGGGAGGATCAAGCTTTGAGGGGCATAGACGGGACAGGTGTGCGGAGCCTGTCCCGTCCATTGACGTCTCGACGGTCGATACGCAGTACTCTCGAGACGTTGGCAGCGGGTGCTAACTGCTTACGCGGGGACATCAGCAGCATTGTTCCGCAGCCCGACGACAACGGGCTAGCTTCAGGTTTATTTCCGCCCACCGGGCGGATGCTGTGGAAAAAATGCACAAACGGCACGGTATGGCCCCCCAGCGGGGGAACTGGGGGGCCGACCGTGCGGTTTTTGAGCGCCGGGCCATGGATCGAGGGGGGACCGGGCCAGGGCGCTCGGCTGCCAATCCCGGGGGGTGGGGGTGCTTGGCAGCCAACAATGAGAGCAACAGCGGGGAGTTCGCTTTGGTTCCCATGACGACGAGAATTACCCGCCCCGACCATTACGCGCTGTTCCCTAGGTGACTCCCGTGTGGTTTCCACCAAATAGACGCGTCAATCGATATCGGCAACCTCTACGGGTGCGCCACCCTTCATGCGGTGCATCAGCGTCGCCTCGATGAACGGATCGATATCGCCGTCGAGAACGTCCGAAGGGCTGCTGCTCTGCGCTCCGGTCCGGAGATCCTTGACCAGCTGATAGGGCTGAAGAACGTAGGACCGGATCTGGTGCCCCCAGCCGATATCGGTTTTCGCCGCCTGGTCCGCCGAGGCCTGCTGCTCGCGCTTCTTCAGTTCGAGCTCGTAGAGTCTCGCCTTGAGACGTTTGTAGGCGATGTCCTTGTTCTGATGCTGTGAGCGCTGCTCCTGAGCGAAGATCACGATGCCAGTCGGCTTGTGCACGAGCCGAACGGCGGATTCCGTACGGTTGACGTGCTGGCCGCCAGCGCCGCTCGAGCGCGCAAAGCTCATGTCCACGTCGGCGGGATTGATCTCGACGTCGATCGAATCGTCCACCACCGGATAGACGGTCACGGATGCAAAGCTCGTGTGGCGGCGCGCATTGGAATCGTAAGGCGAGATGCGTACCAGGCGGTGCACGCCGGCTTCCGTCTTGAGCCACCCGAAGGCATTATCGCCTTCGATTTCGAGCGTCGCTGACTTGATGCCCGCTTCTTCGCCTGGGCTTTCGTCAATCAGCTTCACTTTATACCCGCGCCGCTCCGCCCACCGCATGTACATGCGCGTGAGCATCGAAGCCCAATCCTGGCTTTCGGTGCCGCCTGCGCCTGCGTGAACTTCCACATAGGTGTTCATGCCGTCGGCTTCGCCGGACAGCAGAACTTCGACGCTCTTGCGCTGCAGTTCCTCATCGAGGTGCTTGAGCGCAGCTTCGCCCTCGGCGACGATCGATTGATCGTCCTCGTCCTCGCCGAGCTCGATAAGAGTGACAGTGTCGGCGAATTCGCGTTCGAGGCGGCGGAACTCCGTCAGCGAATGTTCGAGCTGTTGGCGCTGGCGCATGACCTTCTGCGCCGAAGACGGATTGTTCCAAAGCGCCGGATCCTCGGCGCGGCGGTTGAGATCGTCTAGACGAGCCTCTGCCTCATCCGGGTCAAAGATGCCTCCTCAAGAGGACAAGCGCCTCTTGAATTGAGCTAACGAGTTTCTGCGCTTCAGCGCGCATTGCTGCCTCCCGGTGGCATGGAGATGTTGGGGATCACGCGTACATATAAGTGGAGTGCTCACCGCTGTAAACGCGATGCGCAACGTGACGCATGAATGACTGACGCTCGGGCCTGAGAGAGCCTGGAGTTTCTACCACATACCGCCGCGGCCGCCGCCGTAGCCTGGTCCGCCCTGCGGCGCAGGTTGCCAACTGCCCTGCTGGGCTGCCTCTTCCGGCCCACCTGCCGATGCTGCAGGGTCCGAGAGGCCGATGACGGAATAGGCGTCGTCCGGCTCTTCGTTCGGTTTGAAGGCCTCGACGATGGCCTTCGGATCATCTGGGCTCGCGCGCAGACCGGTGCGCAGGTTGACGCGCATGAGCTTTGTGCCGGGCGGAACGCGGAAAGGAACCGCTGGCGTTTCGGCAAGAGCCATCTTCATGAACGATCCGAAGATGGGCGCAGCCACATGACCGCCGGTGTTGCCCTTGCCCATGGCGCGCGGTGTGTCGAAGCCGACGAACACGCCGACGACGAGGTCCGGCGTATAGCCGATGAACCAGGCGTCCTTCTCCTCGTTGGTCGTGCCGGTCTTTCCAGCCAGGGGCCGGTTGAGCGACTTGAGAGACGTTGCCGTGCCGCGTTGGATCACGCCTTCCATGATCGACGTGGTTTGATAAGCGCTTACGGGATCGACGATCTGCTTGCGGTCGTCGGGAACCTCAGGCTCCTCCTGGCCGGCCCACGCGGGCATCGAGCAATCGGCGCATTGACGGGCGTCATGCCGCCAGACCGATTTGCCCCAGCGATCCTGGATGCGATCGATGAGGGTAGGTCTTACGGTCTTGCCGCCGTTGGCGACCATGCAGTAGGCGGTCGCCATGCGCAGGAGCGTCGTTTCGCCGGCGCCGAGCGACATCGACAGAACCGGTAGCAGATCATCGTAGATGCCGAAGCGCTTGGCGTATTCGGTGATGAGCGGCATGCCCATGTCCTGGGCCAGCCGCACCGTCATCTGGTTGCGGGACTTCTCGACGCCGACGCGCAAGGTGGTGGGCCCGTTGGGCTCGCCCTCCTTCTCGTAATTCTCCGGCTTCCAGATGTCCTGCCCCGGGCCCTGATCGATCTCAATCGGTGCGTCGAGGATGATGGATGTCGGCTTGTAGCCGTTGTCGAGCGCTGCCGCGTAGACGAACGGCTTGAACGACGAGCCGGGCTGGCGCTTCGCTTGCAGCGCCCGGTCGAACTGGCTCATGGCGAACGAAAAGCCGCCGACCACCGCCAACACGCGTCCGGTGTGGGGATCCATGGCGATGAGGCCGCCGCCGATCTCGGGAATCTGCATCAGCGACCAAGCGCCGGCGACATTGGTCTCGTCCTTCGGCGCGACGTAGATCACGTCGCCGGGAGCGAGAATGTCGGTGACGGCCTTTGCCTCGGTGCGCTTGACGAGCACCTTGGCCCACTTCACCTCGTTCAATGTGAGCTCGACGGCATGACGCTCTGCCGTGAGCTTGCCGTCCTGTTGGCGAGACGGCTTGAGGCCGACGACAGCCTTGGCCTTGTCGGCCGAGAGCACGACGCCAAGGCGCCAGGGCGCGATGTCGGACGGACTGTCGGTCGCGCCGAGCGGCACGCCCCAGTCTCCTGAGACGTCGATCTTGGCCACAGGCCCACGCCAACCCTTCGTGCGGTCGAAGGCCACGAGACCATCGATCAGCGCCTTGCGGCCCATCTGTTGCAGCTTGGGATCCAGCGTTGTGCGAACCGAAAGGCCGCCGCCGTAGAGCTTGCTTTCGCCATACTCGGCCAGGAGAGAGCGGCGCACCTCTTCGGCGAAATATTCAGCCGCGAAGATATGCGCTCCGCCGGTGCGGAAATTCACGGTGAGCGGCTTCTGCCTCGCGGCAGCAGCTTCCTCAGCCGTGATGTAGCCGTTCTCGGCCATCTGGCCGATGATCCAGTTCCGCCGGTCGGTCGCTTTTTCCTTCTGGCGGAAGGGGTGGTAGTTGTTCGGCGCCTTGGGCAGGGCCGCGAGGTACGCGACCTCTTCGATCGTGAGATCCTTGAGCTCTTTGTTGAAATACGCGAGCCCAGCGGCGGCGACGCCGTAAGCGCCGATGCCGAGATAGATCTCGTTGAGATAGAGCTCGAGGATCTTGTCCTTGCTGTAGGCGCGCTCGATGCGGATGGCGAGAATGGCTTCCTTGACCTTGCGCTCGATCGTGCGGTCGCTCGTCAGCAGGAAGTTCTTGGCCACCTGCTGCGTGATGGTGGACGCGCCTTCGGCGCGGCGGTCGCCGCCATGCAGCTTCGTCTCGACCGCTTTGTAGACGGCGCGTGCGATGCCCGTCATGTCGAGGCCGCCGTGCTCGTAGAAGCGCTTGTCCTCGGCGGAGAGGAACGCCGCGATGACGCGCTTCGGAATCGTGTTGATGGGCACGAAGATGCGCCGCTCGCGCGCGTATTCCGCGATCAGCGAGCCGTCATGCGCATGGATGCGTGTCATGACCGGCGGCTCGTACTTGGCGAGGCTCTCGTAGTCCGGCAGATCCTGCGACACACGCCAGAGCAGGAACCCCGCGGTTGCGGAACCAACCAGGAACAGGACGACGAAGGCACCGAAGCTGAAGCCAAGGAAGCTCAGCAGCAGGCTTTTGCGCCGCCGCTTGGCCTTCCGTGGATTTGCTTGTGGTGGAAGTATGGGGGCTCGCATCCGCCTCGTCCGCTCGACGGCGTTTATGATTGGGTACTAATCCGCTTTTTGCGCTGCGGCAACTCACGGTTCAAAAAAGGACAATACCACGGAATGTGGCATCACGTCGTCGGGGCTGGCTCAATCTGGATAACATTGGCCTAGCGCCTTAAGTCTCGGTGTCGCACGTGAAAATCCGACGCGACAATTCCGATGTCTGAGCATGTTAATCGTTACAGGGCGACCGGCGCTCCAATGCCCCTGCGACGACGTCGACAGGCAAGCCCGCCCCTCCGACACGGCGTTAGGGAACGCTTGCCGCACGCTTCGTGAAGAAATCTTCCACCGCTTCAGCGATGGCGGCCGCCACCTGTTTCTGCCAAACGGCCGACTTGAGCAGCTTCTCGTCCTCGAGATGGCTGAGATATCCCAGCTCCACCAGTACGGAAGGGGAGTGGGTCTGCTTCAGCACCTTGAAGGCCGCCGAACGCTGCGGATCGCGGGATAGCATGACCGTGTGCTTCAGTTTCCGCACCAGCGCGTTCGAGAAATCAGCCGAGAAGTTCGCGGTTTCGCGTTTGAGGAGGTCGATCAGGATGTTCTTCACCTGGTCGGCCGCCTCGCCGTCGGTGGCGGTGAGGCCAGCCGCGAGATCCGAAGCGTTCTCTTTCTCGGCCATGATGCGCGCCTGCTCGTCGGAAGCGCGTTCTGACAGCGTGTAGACGGTCGCGCCGCGAATGGATTGCTGGAAGCCGGCGTCGCCGAGCGAATCCGCGTGCAAGGAGATGAAGAGGTCGGCGCCCGCCGCGTGCGAGGCCTTAAGTCTCTGATCGAGCGAGATGAAAATATCTGATGTTCGAGTCATGCGCACGTCGTAGCGCCCTCTTGCCATGAGATCTTTGCGCAGTTCCTTGGCCACTGCGAGCACCACGTTTTTCTCGAGAAGATTGTTGCCGCTGACGGCTCCGCCGTCGATGCCGCCGTGACCCGGATCGATCATGATCACGGACTTACCCTGCACCTTCGGCTTGGCGGCAGGCTCGGCAGGAAGCGGCGTGGGCTGAGCCGAGGCCTCGGGGCGCGAGGCGCCTGTGCCTTGGCCGAAGCTTTCGGCCGCGGTCGCGACGAGCTCGAACGTGAAGATTATGCCCGGGCCTTTTCCCGCGGCTGTCATGGCTGCGCGCTCGATCCTGACCGGACCCGTCGTATCGATGACGATGCGCGCCTTGCGTTCGGCGAACAGGCCATAGCGGAACGCCTTCACGAGCCCGAACGGTTCCTGCCCCGCACCCTCGGGTATGCGGAAGGAGACGTCCGGCAGATCGACGATGACGCGATAGGGATCGGCCAGGGTAAAGATCTCGGCTGTGACGCCGTCCGACAGATCGAGGCGGAATGTCGTCCGCGCGGCATCCCCTCCGAGCGTCGCGGCCGTGGCTGTGACATGTGTCGGTGCTGTCGCGTCGGCAGCGACGAGCAGCGGCGCCTCCCGCATTGCGGAAAACGACTCGCGTGGAACTTGCAACGCATCTGCAACACGCGCGCATGCGAACACGATCGCGAGCCCGAGAAGAGCTTGCCGCGCGTGTCGCCAACGGCTGGCCGAGTCGACGCCTCTCACGCCGGATATCCCCTCTTTGCGAACCCAAAAAAATCGAGTGGGAACTGCAAGTTACGCCATATTCCTGTGTGGCACGCAAGACATAGTTAAGAACCCATGAAGCCCCCTGCGGCAAACGGCTTATAACACCCTTGCCACCCGCGTCGCGAACCCGTACAAATTGAAATGCATCGCGTCGAGTACGTCCCTTCAAGCGATCGCTTTCGGCTGTTGATGACCTGAACCAATCTGGTTCGGCGGCGCAGCTCCGGATCGCTCAAGTCCTGCAAGTGGACGATGCGCGCGGTACGATGGCAGGGTGGCGGTCGCCTATCGATCGGCAGCATTTCGCATCGGCCTATCGGCCTGAGCGAAGCGCCGAAGGTGCCCCCTAATTGCCTTGGGCCATGAGCAATCTCGGCAGCGATGCGCCGTGCTCGGTCGAAAAGATCCACGAAAGGGGATATCTCGCGCGCGCGGCTTTAAAAAGGACTTGGCGAATATAGATCGGCCCGGGTGCCCTCCGGCTCGTGATGTTCGCTCCTAACACGGATCAGGCCGCGGCGCGGCCGCTCTGCCGCAATTGTGTCAGATGTTTCGCGCCAGTCTGAATCTCGCGCTCCCAAACGTTGCGTGAGCCCGGCACCGAGGACCCGTACGTCAGAACACATATGCACAACGACCGCACAGCTCAGCTCAAGGCCACCGGGACGATCGAGTCTCGCGTTGGCGCGCGTCCGGCCCGTCCGGATGCAAGCGGACTGCGCACCCGACCCACCAAACAAGCTTTCCCGCCCATAAACGAAACAAAGGCGCGCGCCACGACGAGGCCGCCTGTCGCCCCCGGCATCCGTGCCGGTTCCGGTAGTTCGGCCTACCGGCGCGCAAAGGACAAAAGAAAATGGCAACTAACAAGATGCTTATCGATGCCACCCACCCCGAAGAGACTCGGGTGGTGGTACTCCGCAATGGCCGAGTAGAGGAGTTCGATTACGAGAGCGCCGCTCGCAAACTGCTCCGCGGCAACATCTATCTGGCGAAGGTCACGCGCGTCGAGCCGTCGTTGCAGGCGGCTTTCGTCGACTACGGCGGCAATCGCCATGGCTTTCTCGCGTTCAACGAAATCCACCCCGACTATTATCAGATCCCCATGGCGGATCGGCAGGCGCTCCTCGATGAGGAAGCCGCTGCCGAAGCCGAGGAGGAGGCCGCTGCCGACGCTCGCGCCGAGCGCCTGGCGCGCCGTCGTCAGCGCGATGGAGGCAACCAGTCGTCCGCCGGACATGGTGACGATCATGGCGACGACGAGCACGGCAGCGACTCTCAGCCCACCGTCGTCGATGACAGCGAAGACGATCGCGACAATGACGACGACCGCGACGACGAAGGGCCGTCCACGATCGCGGCATCCGTAGGCTCGTCCGACGACGATGTGATGGTTGAAGAGGTTTCCGAGCCCGAAGCGGCCGGAGGCTTCGAGCCCGATACGAGCGACTCGCGCTCCTCGAGCCGCGCCAGCGCGTCGGAGGAAAGCTCTGATGAGGCCGAGGACGAGCGTCCTGCCGCGTCCGAGCCTGCAGGCGAGACGCCAGATAACGGCTCAGCCGAAGGCGGGGGCGTGACTCAGGTCGCCGCTCCGACCGCGGAAGGCGAGACGGTCGAGCAGGTCGGCTCCGAGGATGCTCTCGAGGAGTTGCCCTCGCGTCCGCGTCGCCGTCCTAGAAGCTACAAAATTCAAGAGGTTATCAAGCGGCGCCAGGTGATCCTGGTCCAGGTCGTCAAGGAGGAGCGCGGCAACAAGGGCGCGGCGCTCACCACCTATCTGTCGCTTGCTGGCCGCTACACCGTATTGATGCCGAACACCGCTCGCGGCGGCGGCATTTCGCGCAAGATCACGCAGCCCGCAGGACAGGAAGCGTCTCAAGGCCATCGCTGCCGAGCTCGAGGTGCCGGAAGGCATGGGGCTCATCATCCGCACGGCTGGCGCCGCCCGCACCAAGCAGGAGATCCGGCGCGACTTCGAATACCTGCTGCGCCTGTGGGAGAGCGTGCGCGATCTCACCCTCGAGAGCACGGCGCCGAGCCTCGTCTACGAGGAAGGCAACCTGATCAAGCGCTCCATCCGCGACCTTTACAACAAGGACGTGGAAGAGATCGTCGTCGCCGGCGAGCACGCCCACAAGGATGCCAAGGACTTCATGCGCATGCTCATGCCGAGCCATGCCAAGAACGTCGTCATGCATCAGGATGCCGAGCCGCTGTTCACCAAGCACGGCATCGAGCGCCAGCTCAACGCCATGTTCAACCCGTACGTGACCCTCAAGTCCGGCGGCTACCTGGTCATCAACCAGACCGAGGCGCTGGTCGCCATCGACGTCAACTCCGGTAAATCCACGCGCGAGTTCTCGATCGAGGAGACGGCACTCAACACCAACCTCGAAGCCTCCGACGAGATTGCCCGCCAGCTCAAGCTGCGCGATCTTGCGGGCCTCATCGTCATCGATTTCATCGACATGGAGGAGAAGCGCAACAATCGGGCGGTGGAACGCCGCCTGAAGGATGCGCTTCGCTTCGATCGCGCTCGCATTCAGCTGGGACGCATCAGCCACTTCGGCTTGATGGAAATGTGCGCGTCAGCGCCTGCGTTCGGGCGTGCTCGAAGGCTCGACGTCGCAGTGCCCGCATTGCCAGGGAACCGGCATCATCCGCTCGACCGAAAGCGTGGCGCTGGCCGTGCTGCGCGGGCTCGAGGATGCGCTGATGGCAGGCGCCCGCACATCGCTCGTCGCCACCACGACCACGAGCGTCGCCCTCTACATCCTCAACAACAAGCGCCCGTTCATCAACGAGATGGAAACCCGCCACGGCATCTTCGTCACCGTCCAGGCGAGCGACAAGCTGCAGGGCGCCAACTTCCAGATCGAGCGCGGCGCTGCTGCCCCCGCCGTTGCGCGCCGACCCGATCGCGCCGCGGTCAACATGGACTGGGGCTTCGAGGGTGAGCAGGCCGAGGTCGTCGAGACGGAAGCTGTAAGCTATCGCGAGGAAGCCGACGAACAGCCGAGAGATTTTGAAGAGAGCCGTCCGCGCGAGGCACGCGAAGGAGGCCGCGACGAGCAGGATGGCGGCGGCGGACGTCGCCGCCGGCGTGGCCGCCGCGGCGGCGGGGATCGTCATCGCGACGAGCGTCCTCGCGGAGGCCAGAGCAACGGACATACGCACGCCTTCGAGGGCGAGCACGCGGGCCATAGCCACGACGACATGGACGCACCCATCGAGGCGGGCGCATCGGGTGGCTTCGAATCCCATGACACCGAAGGCGAAGGCGGCGACACGCGGCGCGAAGCTCACGGTGGCGAAGGTCGACAGGGCCAGCGTAACGAAGAAGGCGGCCGTCGCCGCCGGCGCGGGCGTCGCGGTGGACGCCGCGGTCGCGACCGCGCTCGTCAGCCCGGCGAAGGCGGTGTGAACGGCGAGGCCGAGCTTTCGGGCGGGGAGTCGCACGACGAAGGCTACGCCCAGCCGGAAGGCGCCGAGCCGAGCGCTGCTCAAGACCGCGCTCCAACTCGTTCGGCTCATCGCGAGCCACGGCGTTCAGAGCCGGCTGAAGAGGCGGCCGTCGTACGCGAAGCAGTCGTCGAACCAGCAGGACATAAGCCTGCCGCCGAACGTCCAGCGGCAAGATCGACGGAAGAAACGCCACGGCCGCGCCGTGCTCGCAGCGAAGCCTCCACGACCGTGGAGCCCAAGCTGGAGCGCGTGGTCGTGACGCCAGATCAAACGGTCGGGGCCGAAAGCGATGGCTCTTCCGAGCCCGCACGGCGCGGCTGGTGGCAACGCCGCCTCGGCGGCGGCTGAATGCGCCGCTTGATCTCTCGCTAAGCGATTGATTGTGAAAGGCCGGGTTCGACCCGGCCTTTCTTTTTGCGCTTCTCGTCGTCGGCGAGAGAGTGCTCCGTATCGAGAGCGATGCGGTGGGCCAGCCTGCGGTAGGCTGCCGCAGCCTTACCGAGATGTCACATTTTCACCATAACGGGCTGATGATACGGGACCATCGCGTCCGCCGTTAAGTCCCGGATGTTTCGTCAGAAACACAGCTCACGAGCTGCAACCGGGATCCTTGATAGGAAGGCGGCGCGCACAAGAAGGGGAAACGCGCGGGCAGTGGGGTCCGCGGGCCCTTGTGAAGCCGCCGCGGTCGATCGCGGGAGCACACCCGGGACGGCACCGGGACAGGGACGAGGGGTGCCGGGTTCTCCGGCGTCAAACCCTAAATATGGGAGTAATTACAATGAGCAAGCGGATCATCACCGCAGCGCTGGGCGTGTGCCTTGCCGCCATCACCATGACGACCTCGGCGGAAGCTCGCCTCGATCACGGCATCGTCTCCTCGCACTATGACGAGGACAGCCGCCCGGCGAAGAAGCAGAAGAACTACAAGTCGGCGAAGAGCAGCCGTTCCGCCTACTACTCCAAGTCGAGGAAGCAGCGCGTTTCCAAATCAAAGCGGGGCAACTCCTATGCCAAGGCTCGTCCGAGCCTCAAGGGCCGCTCGGTAACCGCAGCAGCTGGTGGCGGCGGCGCTGGTGCCGGCCGTGGTTGCCTGCAGCCGCAGGCCCAGGCGCTGCTCTCTCGCATCGAGGGGCAGTTCGGTCCCGTGCAGCTTATCTCTACGTGCCGTCCTGGTGCAGTCATCGCTGGCAGCGGCAAGCCCTCCAAGCATCGCTATGGCCTTGCCATCGATTTCAACGCTGGCGGCCGCAAGGGTGCGATCGTCCAGTGGCTCATCGCCAACCATCATTCCGGTGGCACGATGACCTATTCGGGCATGAACCATATCCACGTCGATATCGGTCCGCGCTTCGTCTCGCTCGGCAGCCGCAGCCGCGGTTAGCCGCGCTCCGATCGTCGCGTCGCAGACATGCCTCCGGCATGGCCTCCTATCAGGCGGGGCGTAAATCGGCAGCGCAGGAAAAAGTTTCCAGTACCGGCCTCGCGAGGGGCCGGTACCTCACTCTCATGCGACAATCGAAAGTGATGCGCTGGTCCTATGGGCCGGGCGTACGCGCGTTGCTGCGCTTGGAGAGTCGCGGCCACGCCTTTAGGCGCCGTGCGGCTTCGCGCATGTCGGCCGTCGTGCCGGCGTAGGAGAAGCGGATGAAGTGGTGCCCGCGCGCTTCATCGAAATCTATGCCCGGGCGTCGCCGCGACGCCTGTCTCCTCGAGCATCTGGCGCGCGAACGACGAGCGCATCGTCGGTGAAAGCCGAGACATCGGCGTAGAGATAGAACGCGCCGTCGGCCGGCGCGATGCGATCGAATCCGGCTTGCTTCAGTTCGTCGAGCAGCAGCGTCCTGTTCGCGGCATAAGTCGCCTTGTTGCGTTCGATTTCGTCGTGTGCCGTCGAATGCGGCCATCGCGGCGGCTTGCGATGCCGCCGGCGCGCGAGATGAACAGGTTCTGCTGCAGCCTTTCGGCAGCACGCACCAGCCGCTGCGGCACGATCATCCAGCCCACGCGCCATCCGGTCATCGAGAAATATTTCGAGAAGCTGTTGATCACGATGGCGTCGTCCGAGAAGGCGAGCGCCGTCGCCTCTGTCCCGGCATAGCTGAGGCCGTGATAGATTTCGTCCGAGATGAACCAGATCGAGTTGGCGGCCGAATACTGCGCCAGCTCGCGCAACCGCTCCGGTTCGATCATGGTGCCGGTCGGGTTGGCGGGGCTTGCGATTAGAAGCCCATCGAGGCCGCCTTCCCGATTGAGCACCGCGATCTGCTCCAGCGTCGGCATCCAGCGTGTCTCAGGCCCCGTCTCGACGATCACCGGCGTGCACCCGAGTGACGAGAGAATGTGCCGGTAGCAAGGATAGCCGGGCGAGGGCAGCGCCACGCGCGCGCCTGCATCGAACAGCGTCAAAAACGACAGCACGAACCCGGCAGACGATCCCGTCGTGACGACGATGCGCTCGGCCGGGACGTCGACGCCGTAGTGCTCGGCATAATGTCGGGAAATGCGCTGGCGCAGCGGGGTCGTCCCGGTCGCGAGAGTGTAGCCGAGTGTCTCAGCTTCGAGAGCTTGGGCGACGGCGGCACGTGCGGCCGCGGGCGCCGGCGTTCCCGGCTGTCCGACTTCCATATGAATGATCGAACGACCTTGCGCTTCGAGCGCCGCGGCCTCGTTCATGACATCCATGACGATGAAGCTTGCAACTTCGCTGCGGCGCGAGGCGCCGCGGCTGCCGGCTGATTTGGAACGCGGCGGCTCGTCGCCTCGCATGTGTGATCTCCACGTTGGCTGCGCCCGGGACCATGATCGCTTCGGACCCTAGCCGCTCCAATCGTCGCGCCGCCTATCGGGAGCGGCGTAAATTGGTAGCGCAGGAAAAGTCCGAAGCGTGAATCATAGGTCGCGCTAAGGACCGCCATGATCGCTTCGGACCTTGTCGCTCCGATCGTGCCATGTCGAAGACATGCCTTCGGCACCAATCGAAGACATCCCTTCGGCATCAATCGAAAACATGCCTCCGGCATGCACCGTCTATCAGGTGCGGCGTGAATCGGCAGCGCCATCAAAGACCGCGCCTTCCTTTGGCCCCATTGTGACGCGCTCATGCGCCCGGTTGTGCCCAGAGTTTGCTTCGGCATGGGTACGCTTGCATTACAAAATATCAAGGCGGAACGAACGCCGGTGCGATGAGCCTTGCGTTGACGCGCGCCGGATCCCTGACTACCGTCAGCGCAGGATTTGGACACCTTGATCGCAGGAAAGTGCGGGCAATTTCATAGTCATGAGATACGCGATCTCTAAAGCTTTTTGTGGCGGAACGGGCGCAGCCTCCTCCTACAGGATGCGGCAATCAAAGAACCGTGGGCAGAGACCGATTGCGCGGGCAATCGCGGTGCTTGCCGCGTGCGTTGGCTTCACCGCTCAGGCATCAGCTCAAGGCCTGCCACTCATCCGCGATACCGAAATCGAAGCCCTCCTCAACGACTACTCGCAGAAGATCTTCAAGGCAGCGGGGCTCGGTACCGGTCGCGTCACGGTGCGCATCATCAACAACGACGCCTTCAACGCCTTCGTCGTCGATGGTCGCAACGTCTTCATGCACACCGGCACGCTCATGCAGTCCAATACGCCGAACGAAGTGATCGGCGTCCTCGCACACGAATCGGGCCACATCGCCGGCGGACACATGGCGGCTCTGCGCGGTCGCATCGCCAAGGACCAGACGCGTGCCCTGTTGATCCAGCTTCTCGGCATCGGCGCCATGATCGGTGGCGCTGTCGCCGGTGGCGACGGCGGCCGCGACGTAAGCAGCGCCGGGCAGGGCGTCATGATGGGCGGCAACGAGGTGATTATGCGCGGCCTGACGGCAGAGCGCCGCTCGCAGGAGTCGGCTGCCGACCAAGCCGGTCTGTCTTACCTCAATGCCACGCAGCAGTCGGGTCTCGGCATGCTGACGACGTTCGAGCGCTTTGCCGGCCAGGAGCTTTACTCGGACGCCCAAAGGGATGCGTTCGCGCGCACCCATCCTGTCGCGACCGACCGTCTTGCCCGCTTGCGCCAGCTGGTTCAGTCCAGCCAGTATTTTTCGATCAAGGACCCGCCCGAGCTGCAGCTCCGCCACGACATGATGCGGGCCAAGCTGTCGGGTTACATCGAGCCGCCCTCCGTCGTCTTCAACCGATATCCCATGTCGGACATGTCCTTGCCCGCCCGCTACGCCCGCGCCCCGGCGCGTTTCCGTCTGGGCGGACAGGACGCGCTGCAGCAGGCCATCGCCGAAGCCGAAGGCCTTATCCGCACTCAGCCGGGGAACCCCTATTTCTGGGAGCTCAAGGGCGACTTCCTGCAGAAGGCAGGCCGCCCCAAGGAGGCCATCCCGGTGCTGCGCAAGGCGCTGCAACTCAAGAACAACGATGCGCCGCTCATCGGCGTGCAGCTTGCTCAAGTCCTTCTGCAATCCAAGGATCCGCGCGTTGCCGACGAAGCCATCGACCTGCTGCGTAAGGCCGTGACGCGCGAGCCTGATAACGCCACGGCCTACAACACGCTCGGCCAGGCCTACTACGATAAGGGTCTCATGCCGCAGTCCGAGTTGGCGCGTGCGCAGGGCCTCTTCTATTTCGGCTCGCTGAAGCAGGCGCAGGAGTTTGCCAAGCGTGCTCAAGGCGCGTTGAAGCCGGGGTCTCCCGATTGGGTCAAGGCCGACGACATCATCAACTATAAGCCGCAGACCTAGAAGCGAAGCCTTATTGCTGGCAGAGGCGACGCCGGCCCTGCCGTCCAACGGAGCATGCATGTCTACGAACGAAACAGATAAAACCAAAGTCTCGCCGGGCCTGCGCTCGGGCGCTCTCGTCGCGGTTCCCCTTCTTGTGTTGCTGGGCCTGGGATTCGTGCTCTTCGGCCGCAACGCCGAAAGCCCTGCGTCTGGCCCTGCCACTGTCGCGGCCCTGGCTCAGGGCAGCTCGCAATTCAGCGAGGATCAGAAGCGGGGCATCGAGGCGATCATCAAGAACTACCTGGTCACCAATCCTGAGATCTTCCTCGAGGTCCAAAGCGCTCTCGAGGCCAAGATGGCGAAGGAGGAGTCTGAGAAGACCAAGGCCCTCGTCGCCGAGCACGGCAAAGAGATCTACCGCGCGGCAGGCGCACCCGTCGCGGGCAATCCGGACGGCGACATCACCGTCGTCGAGTTCTTCGATTACAACTGCGGCTACTGCAAGCGCGGCTTCGGCGACATCGCCAAGCTCGTCGAGACCGACAAAAACGTCCGCGTCGTCTTCAAGGAATTCCCGATCCTGCGCGACGAGTCCGAGCAGGCCTCGAAGGTTGCGCTCGCGGCGCAGATGCAGGGCAAATACTGGGAGGTTCACCGCGCGCTCATCAACTCCAAAGGCCTGGTCAACGAGGCTGTAGCGCTGAAGGCCGCCGAAGGGCTTGGCCTCGATATGGTTAAGCTCAAGGCCGACATGGCCTCCCCCGCGGTCAAGGCCGAGCTCGACCGCGTCAAGGAGCTGGCCAAGACCCTCTCCATCAACGGCACGCCGCACTTCCTGGTCGGCGATCGCGCCATCGGCGGGGCTCCCGAGAACCTTTACGACCTTCTCGAGAGCCACGTGACGGATCTGCGCAAGACCGGCTGCAACTATTGTTAACCAGACGCGGATAGCGGACCGGCCGGGCGCCTCTGCCAAGGATGCACGGCCTATCCCCGCGACCGGAAAGCTGCTACGGAGATCGTCGGCGGACCCTCGCGTATCGCGTCGAAGGGGCCGCCTTCGTGGTCGTTTTTCATGCCATATCGGCGGGAAAGCGCACCGACACATCCGGTCAATCCCTGCATCAGCGCGCTCAGACCCGAAATATGGCCAAGCCTGTTTTCGTCCTCAACGGACCCAACCTCAATCTCCTGGGTATCCGCGAGCCCGAGATCTACGGGCGCGAGACCCTGGATGACGTGCGCAAGGCCACCGAAGCCCGGGCCAAGGCAGCTGGGACTGAGCGTGGATTTTCGCCAATCTAATCATGAGGGTGATCTGATCGGCTGGATTCAGGAAGCGCGCACGGCGGCCTCGGGCATCATTCTGAACGCTGGCGGGCTCACTCACACCTCCGTCGGCATCCTGGACGCCTTGTCGGCGGCCGAGTTGCCGGTTATCGAGGTGCATCTGTCGAATATTTTCCGCCGTGAGAGCTTCCGGCATCATTCCTATGTGTCGATGGCGGCCAAAGGCGTGATCTGCGGCCTCGGCGTTCAAGGTTACGAGCTTGCTGTCGAGGCCATGGCGAAGCTGGTCGCCTAGTTGAGGGTGATGCACCGTGGCCCGGACCAAGATCGATAAGAGCACGAAGAAGAAGGGACGAGAGCGAATGACGTCGAAAGACGAAACCGAAAAACCCTCCGGCGAGCAGCGCCTGATCCGCGAGCTTGCGGAGCTTCTCAACGACACGGGGCTCTCGGAGATCGAGATCGAGAAGAGCGGCCTCAAGATCCGCGTCGCGCGCACGCTGACCGTGGCCGCGAGCGTCCCGGCTCGCTTATGCGGCGCCGCCTCCGGCCGGCCCGGGAGGCTCTCCGCCTGGCCCGGCGCCCGCCGTCGCCGGCGGCGATCCGGCCAAGCATCCTGGCGCCGTGAAGTCGCCCATGGTCGGCACCGCCTATCGCTCGCCCGATCCCAAGGCCCCTGTGTTCATCGAGATCGGCAGCCGCGTGCAGCAGGGCGATACCCTGCTCATCATCGAGGCCATGAAGACCATGAACCAGATTCCGGCACCGCGGGCGGGCACCGTGACGGCAATCCTGTTCGAGAACGGCCAGCCGGTCGAGTTCGGCGAGCCCCTCGTCATCATCGAATAAGGGAGAACGGCAATAGGCAGTGGGCAATAGGCAATAGCGAGACCATCCTATTGCCGCGTGCCGATTGCCTGATTGCCCGAAACAAAGAATGTTCGACAAAGTCCTTATCGCCAACCGGGGTGAGATCGCGCTGCGCATTCAGCGCGCCTGCAAGGAGCTCGGCATCGCAACCGTCGCCGTGCACTCCACTGCAGACGCCGACGCCATGCATGTTCGTCTCGCCGACGAAAGCGTCTGCATCGGTTCCCCGCCAGCGAGCGACAGTTATCTCAACATTCCGCGCCTTCTTGCGGCTTGTGAGATCACCGGCGCCGACGCAGTGCATCCGGGCTATGGCTTCCTGTCCGAGAATGCCCGCTTCGCCGAGATACTCGAGGAGCACTCGATCACGTTCATCGGGCCGACGTCCGAGCACATTCGCATCATGGGCGACAAGATCGAGGCCAAGGAGACCGCGAAGAAGCTCGGTATTCCTGTGGTTCCGGGCTCCGATGGCGCCGTGACCACCGAAGCTCAGGCCCTGAAGGTCGCCAAGGATATGGGCTTCCCGGTCCTTATCAAGGCGACCGCGGGCGGCGGCGGGCGCGGCATGAAGGTCGCGCACACGGCGGCGGATCTGGGCATCGCCCTCGCCACGGCGCGCTCTGAAGCGAAGGCCGCCTTCGGCAACGATTCCGTCTACATCGAGAAATATCTAACGAAGCCCCGCCACATCGAGATCCAGGTCTTCGGTGACGGCAAGGGCAACGCGGTACATCTCGGAGAGCGCGATTGCTCGCTGCAGCGCCGCCACCAGAAGATCCTCGAAGAATCTCCTTCGCCGGCGCTCAACGCCGCAAGCCGCAAGAAAATCGGCGAGACCGTCGCCGCCGCCATGCGCAAGATCAAGTATCGCGGCGCCGGCACGGTCGAGTTCCTGTACGAGGACGGCGAGTTCTACTTCATCGAGATGAACACGCGTCTGCAGGTCGAGCATCCCGTAACCGAGATGGTGACCGGCATCGATCTGGTGCTGGAACAGCTCCGCGTAGCGTCTGGCGCCGACCTCTCGTACACGCAGGAGGACATCACGTTCTCCGGCCATGCCATCGAGTGCCGCATCAACGCCGAGAACCCGCGCACATTCCGCCCGTCTCCGGGCCAGATCACCTACTGGCATCCGCCGGGCGGTCTCGGCGTCCGCGTCGACAGCGGCGTCTATCAGGGCTATCGCATCCCGCCATTCTACGACAGCCTCATCGGCAAGCTCATCGTGCATGGCAAGAGCCGCGACGAGTGCATGATGCGGCTGCGTCGTGCCCTGTCCGAGTTCGTCATCGACGGCATTGAAACCACAATCCCGCTTTTCAATGAGCTGATCCGGCAACCCGATATCGCCAACGGCCTTTACGACATCCACTGGCTCGAAAAATATCTCGGAAAGAGCTAAATATTCGAAGGTCGAGGGTAGTATAGGCGGACGAGTTCGCCGATCCCACCGGGAGGCAGCCACCAGGGGAGCCATGCAGTCATGACGTCGCGCGACGACATCATGATCGAGATCACGCCGCAGGTCCTTCTCAAGGCCTATAGCTGCGGGATATTTCCCATGGCGGAAAGCGCCGATGATCCGGCGCTGTATTGGATCGAGCCCCAGCATCGCGGCATCCTGCCGTTGGAAAGCGTGCACGTCCCGCGTCGTCTGGCGAAAACCGTGCGCACCACGGCCCTGACCGTGGCCATAGACACGCGACTATGACGGCGTCATCGCCGGTTGTGCCGCCGAGCGCCCCGGCCGTCGCTCCACCTGGATCAACTCACGCATCCGCTCGCTCTATCGCGATCTGTTCGACCTCGGCCATTGCCACACCGTCGAGGTGTGGGAGGAGGACCGGCTCGTCGGCGGCCTTTATGGCGTAGCGCTTGGCGGAGCGTTCTTTGGCGAGAGCATGTTCTCGTCCGTCCGCGATGCCTCCAAGATCGCGCTGATCTATCTGTGCTCGCGCCTCGTCCACGGCGGTTTCACGCTGCTCGATACGCAGTTCGTCACCGACCATCTGCGCCAGTTCGGGACTATCGAGGTCGACCGCGACGAGTTCCATCGCCGTCTCGACGGCGCGCTCAGCGTCAAGGCGGATTTCCTGCGTCTCGACCCGGCAGCGCCGCCCGAGCAGGTGCTCGAGATCTCTGGACCGGGCGCATACGGGTTCGCCGTCGTGACATCCACCGTCCCGCGCGCGGAACGCGACGCCCCCATGCAACCTAAATCAGGCGCGGTGTCCGCACCTCTGGCACGCATCGACCTCATCGAAACCTCAGGCTGGGACGGCTACGCGCTGCTCGACAGCGGCGCCGGCCGCAAGCTCGAGCGTTTCGGCACGGTGGTCGTCGACCGTCCCGAGCCGCAAGCCATGTGGCGCCCGCGCCTGCCTGAAGCCGAGTGGGCGCGCGCGCATGCGGTGTTTTCCGCCTCCTCCGAGGACGAGGAAAAGGGCAAGTGGCGCATCGACAAGAAGGTGCCGGAAAGCTGGCCCGTTAAGGTGCGCGATGTCACCATGTCGTGCCGCCTACAGGGCCTCTGGCATTTGGGATTGTTCCCCGAGCAGCTTCCACACTGGGAGTGGATGCTGGAGCGCATCGCGGCCGTCAAGGGCGAGAAGCCGCGCGTCCTGAACCTGTTCGCCTATACGGGCGCGGCTTCGCTGCTGGCCGCCGCCGCCGGAGCCGAGGTCACGCATGTGGATGCCTCCAAGAAGGCCATCCAATGGGCCAAGGACAATCAGGCGGCCTCCAAGCTCGAAGCCGCTACCATCCGCTGGATGCTTGACGACGCCGCCAAGTTCGTCGCCCGCGAGGTGCGCCGCGGCCGCACGTATCACGTCATCCTGGTGGATCCGCCCAAGTTCGGCCGCGGCCCCGATGGCGAGGTCTGGGACCTGTTCACCGGCCTGCCGGCGTTCATGGCCAACTGCGCTCAGTTGCTCGCGAAAGAGCACGCCTCGCTCGTGCTCACTGTCTATGCCATCCGCGCATCGTCGCTCGCCTTCGAACAGCTCGTGCGCGAGGCGCTGCAAGGCCGTGGCGGCGCCTATCAATCCGGGGAGCTTGCCATCCGCGCCGCGAACGGCGGCTTCGCGGTTCCCGCTTCGCTGTTCACGCGATGGTCGTCATGAGTATGCCGGCGCCGCGCGTCATCACCAGCCTCACCAACGACCGCGTCAAGGCCATCCGCGCCCTCGACATGAGGAAGGAGCGCAAGGAGACCGGGCTCTTCGTGGCCGAAGGCGCGTCGATCCTCGTCTCCGCACGCGACGCCGGCTTCAAACCATCTGCTCTCGTCTATCAGACGGATGCGAGCGACGGCCCCATCACGCGCGAGCTGGCGTCCTGGGCGCTTTCTGCGAAAGCTGAAGTCCTCGAAGTCTCGGAGGCCGTGCTCGCCAAGCTGGCCTCGAAAGAGAACCCGCAGTCCATGCTGGGCGTGTTCCATCAGCGCTGGGCGGAGCTGCCCAAGACCGCATCCAATGGCGACTGCTGGTTGGCGCTGGAGGAAGTCCGCGATCCGGGCAACCTTGGCACCATCATCCGCACGGCCGAAGCCGTCGGCGCCAAGGGCATCATCCTCATCGGCAACTGCACCGATCCCTATTCACGTGAATCAGTGCGCGCCACCATGGGCTCCGTGTTCGCGGTGCCGCTGGTGAAGGTCACGCGCGAGGAGTTCCTGGCCTGGCGCCCGGCCTGGCGAGGCGACGTGGTCGGCACGCACCTGGACGGCCGCGAGGACGTCCGCCACGCAGATTACAGGCAACCCGTGCTGTTGATCATGGGAAGTGAAGGGCCCGGTCTCTCCGACAGCCTGAAGCGCACATGCACGCGGCTGGTCAAAATTCCGATGGCCGGCAAACTCGACAGCCTCAATCTCGCTGTCGCGACGGCGTTGGCGCTGTATGAAATCCGCCGCGCCGATCTCAAGGTCTAGAGTGCTTCCGGAAAAAGCTTGTCCCGGCCAAGGCCGGGATGGATTCCGGTTTTCCGATGAGAAGCACGTCAAACAGAGTGCTTCTTTAAACACGATAATCAGAGACAATCCCCCGGGGACGTCGAACTGACCTGACGTTACGAACGCCCCCAAGGGACGATTCAACAAGCGCAAATCCACTTATGCGAGCCTGGACTTCAGCATGGCAAGAACGAGCGCGGTGACGCCGCCGCTCACGCCGCCGGTTGCGAAGGCCGAGACGATCGTGCCGATGTCGAGCCCCGAAGCCGCGGCCGTGGTGCCCATGCCAAGGAGAGGGCCCAAGATCTGTCCGCCGATGCCGCCACCGAGGGCGCCAATTATCGTGTTACCCATCGTGCCGAGACTGTCGTTCTTGGTCGCGGCGGCCGCTGCGTTGCCGCCTAGGGCACCGCTCACGACCTGTATCAGTAGAGTTGTGAGGTCCATGGTTGTTTACTTCCCTGAAAAGCGCCCGCGATCATTAGGTCGCGAGTCGCACGGGAATTGTCCGCCTGTGTCTAAGTCCCGGCAAGGGAAACCCCATGCGGCGCCGCACCAATTGAGGCAGCAACGTAAAGCGTTATCGATAAGGGAATGCCAATGAATCGGCGCCTTCCGGATGCGGGCTAAATTGCTAGCCTACCGTGAGGGCGACAAAAACGGTCTTGCGGGAACGTCCCTTCGCGGTGCAAACATCGGGGGTTGGTCCGCTCCGGCGGCCGGCGACTTTAAAGGTGGAGAAAGCCGCTCAATGAACGTCCACATCGTTAACGCGAGCTCGGCCGAGGCCGCTGGCGAAGAGGCCCGCCACACCTGGACCCGGGCCGACGCCCAGGCGATTTACGATCTCCCCTTCAACGACCTTCTGTTCCGCGCCGCGACCGTTCATCGCCGCCACTTCGATCCCAACGAAGTGCAGCTCATCGCGCCTGCTGTCCATCAAGACCGGCGGCTGCGCCGAGGATTGCGGCTATTGCAGCCAGTCCGCTCACCATGCCTCTGGCCTCAAGGCCTCGAAGCTGATGGAGGTGCGAGCGCGTCCTCGCCGAGGCGCAAGAAGGCCAAGGCGCAGGGCGCGACGCGCTACTGCATGGGCGCCGCCTGGCGCTCGCCCAAGGCGCGCGACATGGAGTACTGTGTCGCCATGGTCGAAGGCGTCAAGGCGCTCGGCATGGAAACCTGCATGACGCTCGGCATGCTCTCCGACGACGACGTCGTGCAAGCTCAAGGACGCCGGCCTCGACTACTACAACCACAACATCGATACGTCCGAGCGCTACTACTCCGAGGTCATCACCACGCGCACGTTCGCCGATCGCCTCGAGACGCTGGAGCGCGTGCGCGAGGCCGGCATCAAGGTCTGCTCCGGCGGCATCGTCGGCATGGGCGAGACGGACGGAGACCGCGTCGACATGCTGGTCACGCTGGCCAATCTTCCCGAGCACGCCGGAGAGCGTGCCGATCAACATGCTGATCGCCATTCCGGGCACGCCGCTCGAGAAGCGGAAGAAGGTCGATCCGATCGCCTTCGTGCGCACCATCGCGCTCGCCCGCATCCTGATGCCGAAGTCGTTCGTGCGCCTTTCGGCCGGGCCGCACGGAGATGAGCGACGAGACGCAGGCGCTGTGCTTCTTCGCCGGCGCCAACTCGATCTTCTGTCGGCGATACGCTGCTGACGGCCGACAACCCGGGCGAGGACAAGGACACGGCCCTGTTCGCCCGCCTCGGCATCAAGCCCATGTCGCTCGGAACTGAGGCGCTCGACAGCGAGCTGCACGACCACGATCACGACCACGCGGGGGAAAGCCAGGACGGGTGGCTGCTGCTCCCAGGATTGTGCATGTCAGACAGCCACGAGCGCGCGCTAAAGGCCCTCGAACGCCGGGGCCGCCTGCGCGCGCTCGCCCCGCGCTCCGGCCTCGACTTCTCCTCCAACGACTATCTCGGCCTTGCCAGCTCCGACGCACTGAGGAGCGCGGTCGAGGCCGCGATCGAGCGCGGCGTCGCCATCGGCGCCGGCGGCTCGCGCCTGCTGCGCGGCAACGATCCCGAGCACGAAGCGCTGGAAGCCGAAGCGGCAGCCTTCTTCGGCGCCGAGAGCTGCCTCTATTTCGGCGGCGGCTTCGTCGCCAACACGCGCTCTTCTCGACGCTGCCGCAGCGCGGCGATCTCATCGTGCATGACGCGCTGATCCACGCCAGCGTTCACGACGGCGCGCGCGCGGGCAAAGCGGGCGCGCTTTCAGCGCGACACAACGATGCCGAGCGTTTCGACGCCGCGATCAAGCGCTGGCGCGCGGAGGGCAGCACCGGCCAGCCCTGGATCGCCGTCGAAAGCCTCTACTCCATGGATGGCGACACGGCGCCGCTCGATGACCTGATCGCGGTCGCGCGCCGCCATGACGGCGTGCTGGTCATCGACGAAGCCCACGCGACCGGCGTGCTCGGCCCCGGCGGCCGCGGCCTCGGCGCGCATTTGGAAGGCGCAGAGGATGTCATCTCGCTGCACACCTGCGGCAAGGCGCTCGGCGTCTCGGGCGCGCTGTGCTGCTCCCGGCCCGTGATGCGCGACTTTCTCGTCAATCGCGCTCGCGCCTTCATCTACGCCACGGCGCCGTCGCCGCTGATGGCCGCGGCCGTGCGCGGCGCGCTCGCACTCGGTGCAATCCGAGCCCGAGCGCCGCGAGCGGCACGCTCGTCTCGTCGCCTTCGCCGGCCGCCAGATCGAAGCCCGCTGCGGCACGCAGGCATCTGGCTCGCACATTCTGCCGGTCATCCTCGGCGGCGACGAGCGCGCGGTGGGCGCCGCGCAAACGCTTGCAAGCGGCGGGCTTCGACGTCCGCGCCGTGCGCCCGCCGACGGTGCCGGAAGGCACGGCGCGCCTGCGCATCTCGCTGACGCTGAATGTCACCGAAGCCAAGCTTCCGACATGATCGATGCATTGGCCGATACGCTCGCCGAGGCCAAGGTATGAGCCCACGCTTCGTGATTTCCGGAACCGACACGGATGTCGGCAAGACGGTGTTTGCCGCCGCGCTCGCCGGCGCGCTCGGCGCCTCTTACTGGAAGCCGATCCAGTGCGGTCTCGAGGATGGCGGCGATGTGAGCCGCGTCAAGGCGCTGTCGGGCCTGCCCGCCGAGCGCATTCTGCCGGAGGTCTATCGCTTCGCGCTGGCCGCCTCGCCGCATCGCGCCGCCGAGCCCGAAGGCGTCGAGATCGATGTCGCACGATTGGTCACCGCCGTCTGTCGAGGGCCCACTCGTCATCGAAGGCGCGGGCGGCCTGATGGTGCCGCTCACGCGCCGGATGTTGCTCATCGATCTGCTTCGCGCCCTGGGGCATGCCGGTCGTGCTGTGCGCGCGAACGGCGCTCGGCACCATCAACCATACGCTGCTGTCGCTCGAGGCGCTGCACGGCCGCAGCATCCCCGTGCTCGGCATCGCCTTCGTCGGCGACGAGAACGCCGACACCGAGCGCACGATCGCCGAGATGGGCGAGGTGCGCCGCCTCGGCCGCCTGCCGTTCCTCGATCCGCTCGACGCCAAGTCGCTCGCGGCAGCCTTCGCCGCGAATTTCCGGCGCCGAGGATTTCATCGCCATGACGCGCCGCTCCGCCGTCTGGCATCCCTTCACGCAGCATGCGCTGCAGCCCGAAGCCGATGATCGATCGAGCGCGCAGAAGGCGCCTGGCTCGAAACCGCGGACGGCACGCGCATTCTCGATGCCATCTCGTCCTGGTGGGTGGTGACGCACGGCCACCGCCACCCGGCCATCGTGGCGGCCATCGCCGAGCAGGCGGCCAAGCTCGACCAGGTCATCTTCGCCGGCTTCACGCACGATGCCGGCCGAAGAGCTGGCGCAGAAGCTGGTCGCCATGGCGCCGCCCGGCCTGGAGCACGTGTTCTTCTCCGACAGCGGCTCGACCGCAGTCGAGGTCGCGCTGAAGATGGCGCTCGGCTACTGGCGCAACATCGGCGAGCCGCGTTCCCGCATCGCTGCCCTCGAGCACGGCTATCACGGCGATACCGTCGGCACCATGTCGGCCGGCGCGCGCGGCGTGTTCAACGCCGCCTACGAGCCGCTGCTGTTCGACGTACGCGGCTGCCGTTTCCGCATGCGGGCCAGGAGCAGGCCACGCTCGACGCGCTCGAAGCCGCCTGCCGGCCGAGCCGCTGGCCGCCCTGATCGTCGAGCCGCTGATCCTCGGCGCCGGCGGCATGCTGATCTACGAGCCGTCCGTCCTCGCCGTCCATGCGCGAGATCTGCTCGCGCCACGGCGCGCTCTTCATCGCCGACGAGGTGATGACCGGCTGGGGCCGCACCGGCACGCTGTTCGCCTGCGAGCAAGCCGGCATCTCGCCCGACATCCTCTGCCTCGCCAAGGGCATCACCGGCGGCTCGCTGCCGCTGGCCGTGACGCTTGCGACGCCCGCGCATCTTCGACGCGCATCTCTCGAAGGATCGCGCGCAAGACGTTCTTCCACTCGTCGAGCTATACCGCCAATCCCATCTGCGTCGCCGCCGCTCTCGCCAACGTGCGCATCTGGGAAAATGAGCCCGTGCGCGAACGCATCGCAGCACTGGAAAAGCTACAAGCCGATCGCCTCGCTTCGCTTGCCGGCAACGCGCATTTCACCAACGCTCGTCAGCTCGGGACGATCACGGCCATTGATCTCAAGGTGCCAGACGGCGGCTATCTCGCGAGTGTCGGCCTCGCGCTGCAGAAGCATTTCCTCGAGCGCAAGGTTCTGCTGCGGCCGCTCGGAAACACGATCTACGTCATGCCACCCTATTGCGTCACCGCGCAGGACCTCGATCTGGTCTACGCGGCAATCGCAGACGCTCAGCAGGTTCTCTAACTCTGCTTGCGCCGCAGGATGTAGAGCGACTCCTCGAGCCACGTGACGCCGCGCTGCCTTGAGGTTCTGGCTCTGCTCGAGCCCGTCCCGGCTTTCGACTGATGGAAAGCGAATGCGTCGGTCCGAACAGCATCGCCACCTGAGGCAGCGGCGTCGAGAAAGGCGGGCCGGATATTTCGCCCTGGCGATAGGCGAGACCGATGAGCATCGTCGGGACGCCGGCCGGCGTGAGCTCCGCCAGCTTCGCCGCATAACGCCCCTGCATCCCGGGCGGAAACGCGACCAATGCCGCGCGATCGTACACGGCAGCGATGCCCTTAGTGACGTCCGGCGGCAGCGCGAACACGTCCCCGCACCAGATCGTATACGGGCCAGCCTCTTTGATCATGAACGGGCCAGAGACACGCGTCGTCGGCTGAAGCTTCTGCTCGAGGAAAAAGGCATCTACGGCAACCGGCGAAAGTTCGACGCCGATGATGCGGTGGCCGCGTTCGGCCAGCCACACCATGTCGGTGCTCTTGCCGCACAGTGGAACCAGGACTTCGCTGTCCGGCTCGAGCTTGAGCACGTGCCAGTGCTGGGTGAGATAGTGATGCGCCTCTTCACGGTGAAAGCCGATCTCGCCTTCCTGCCAGCGCTTCGTCCAGAAATTTGGTTCCATGATTGGCCTCCATGGACCTTTATTTTGCGCCGGGCCAGTGTGGAAGGTGGCGTAACCCTGATCGCGCCCGATCCCAGTCAATATGACGCTTTAGTTATTGTCTACTCTTCTAGCTTCTATAGTCGGCGTTGATCGAGACGTAGTCGTGCGTCAGGTCGCAGGTCCAGACCTGGCCGCTCGCCTTGCCGACGCCGACATCGATGCGGATCGAGATTTCGCGGTTTTTCATATAGGCGGCGACCGTCGCCTCGTCATATTCGGCGGCGCGCTCCCCGTCACGGGCCACGCAGTGCTCGCCGAACCAGATCGCGAGCTTGTCGCGGTCTGCCGCCTCGCCCGATTTGCCGACCGCCATCACGACGCGGCCCCAGTTCGGATCCTCTCCGGCGATGGCGGTCTTGAGAATAGGGGAGTTGGCGCAAGAGAGCGCTATTTTGCGCGCCGCCGCCGCGCTTTTTGCGCCCTGCACCTCGAAGGTCACGAATTTCGACAGACCCTCGCCGTCCTTCGCCACCTGGATGGCGAGATCGCGCATGAGGTCGTGCAGCGCTGCGGAGAACTCGCGCAGCTTCTTGCTGCCCTTCTTGCTCACCGGCGCCTGCCCGCGCGCGCTCGCCTTGCCGGTGGCGAACAGCAGGCACGTATCGCTGGTCGACGTATCGCCGTCGACCGTCATGCAGTTGAACGTCGTCGCCACGTGCTCGGTGAGCAGCTCCTGCAGCGGCTCGCTGGCGATAGCGGCATCGGTGAAGATGAAGCACAGCATGGTCGCCATGTCGGGCGCGATCATGCCGGCGCCCTTGCAGAAGCCGTTGATGGTCACTTCCACGTCGCCGATCAGCGCCTTGCGGGTCGCGAGCTTCGGATAGGTGTCCGTCGTCATGATGGCGCGGGCGGCGGCCTCGAAGGCATCGGGCGTGGCGGCTTCTGCGAGCCCCGCGAGCAGATGCGCGAACTTCGCTGCATCCAGCGGCTCGCCGATCACGCCAGTCGACGCCATGAACACCTCATGGCGCTTGCAGTCCGCGGCCGCAGCCGCCGCCTCGACGGTGATGTCCACGGCCTCGGCCCCGCGCCGCCCCGTGAAGGCGTTGGCGTTGCCGGAATTGACGACCAGGATGCGCGCCGCGCCCTTCTTGAGGTGCTTGCGGCAGCTGAGGACAGGCGCGGACGCCGTCTTGCGATTGCGTGAGCACGCCGGCCACCGTGGTGCCCTCGTCCATCACCGCGACCAGGAGATCCGTGCGCCCCTGATAGCGGATCCCGGCTTCGGCCGTGGCGAAGCGCACGCCGTCGAGCGGCCTCGAGACGGGGCAGGCTCTCTGGCACGAAGGGCGAAACGGCCGTGATTTTGCCCATTGGGAGGCTCCGTGATCGTCAGGGATCGGTAGATGGGTCGATTGCGGGCCCACAAAATACAATCGGGCCGCCATAATCAAGCGGCCCGATCAGGTATTACGCCGTCAGATGAAGAGGAAGCTCACTTCTTTTCCAGCTTCTCCTTGGCTTCCATCTGCTGGATCTGCTCTTCCATCTGCTGGTCGAACAGCTTCTTCTTGGCCGCGTTGACGGCGGTTTCCTGCTCGACCTGCACTTCATCTCCGCATCGACGTATTCGATCTTGGCCTTGCTGCGCAGCTCGTTGGCGACCTGCTGGCCCTTCTGCTGCACCATGTTGCCGACGATCTTGTCCTTCACCTCTTCGAAGGTCGGCAGCGGCTTCGTGCGGCGGTCCTCGATCTTGATCACGTGCCAGCCGAACTGGCTCTTCACCGGCTTCGACACCTCGCCCTTCTTGAGCGCGAAGGCTGCCTCCTCGAATTCCTTCACCATCTGGCCCTTGCTGAAGTAGCCGAGCTTGCCGCCGTCGGCCTTCGAGCCGGGATCGTTCGAGTTCGCTTCGGCCAGCTTGGCGAAATCCTCGCCCTCAGAGACCTTGTCGTAAAGCTCCTTGGCCTTTTCCTCGCTGTCGACCAGGATGTGGCGCGCCTCGATCTCATCCTCGGCCGGGATCATCTTGACCTTGTCGTCGTAGATGCCCTTGGCCAGCGCCTCGCTGATGGCGCCCTTGATGCTCTTGTCGTAGAAGGCGTCGCGCGCGGCGCGCGTCTTCCAATACTCCAGGCGCTTCTCGAAATCCGGCCCCGAGGTGAGGCTCGCCGCCTCGGCGGCGTCGGCAAAGAGCTTGGTCTCGATCAGGTACTCGACCAGCACGCGCCGCCGCGTTCCCGGGGGCAGGGTGGCAACTTCGCCGCCGACCTCGACCTCGGCAAGGGCCAGATCCGATTCCTTGATCTCCTTGCCGTTGAGCTTGGCGATCACGGCGTCGTCGGCGAACGCGACACTGCAGCTCAGAACCATGCCGGCGCCGATGACAGCAGCCGTGGCCAGTCGGAAAACTCGAAGCTTTTTCACGTGACTAATGCTCCTGGCGGGTCAAAGCTGAAAGGGGAAGCGCAGCTGAAGGCGCAGATAGATGGGCATGACGCCGAAATCGGGGCATGCATAGACCAAGGCTCTGAGGCCTGCCAAGTTAAGAATTCGGAATGTTTTCCCGTTTTCGGGGGCGGCAAGTCAGCAAATACGGCCTCGGGCGAGGGGATGCGTTGACAATGGCGCCCCTCGATCCTTATGTCTGCCCCCGTAAAGCTTGGCCTTTTAACCCTTCGTGGCTCGATAGGCGTTTGCTTTGCTTCCAGCACTTCCAGTTTCGGCCTCCAATCCAACGCGGAGCCGCCGAAACGAGTGTTAAGACCCGCTGCCGAGGGCGCCCAGCGGTGCGCTAAGGCTTTGATCTTTGAGGAATTATGGGAATGCTCTCCATCGGCTCGTTCGCGGCAAAGCTCTTCGGCTCATCGAATGAGCGGAGGGTCAAGGGATTCCGCCCGCGTGTGGAGGCCATCAATGCGCTCGAGCCCGAGCTTATCGCCCTCACGGACGAGCAGCTGCGCGCCCGCACCGCCGAATTCCGCGAGCAGTACGCCAACGGCACCAAGCTCGATGATTTGCTGGTGCCGGCCTTCGCCACTGTGCGCGAGGCCGCCAAGCGCACCCTCGGGCAGCGCCATTTCGACGTGCAGCTCATCGGCGGCATGGTTCTGAACGACGGCAACATCGCCGAGATGAAGACCGGCGAAGGCAAGACGCTCGTCGCCACGCTCGCCGTCTATCTCAACGCCATCGCCGGCAAGGGCGTGCACGTCGTGACCGTCAACGACTACCTCGCCAGCCGCGACGCCGAGTGGATGGGAAGGGTTTACCGCTTCCTCGGCCTCACCGTCGGCACCATCGTTCACGGCCTCGACGACGAGCAGCGCAAGGCCGCCTACGCCGCCGACGTGACCTATGCCACCAACAACGAGCTCGGCTTCGACTACCTGCGCGACAACATGAAAATGCGCTCGGAGGATATGGTCCAGCGCGGCCACGCCTTCGCGATCGTCGACGAGGTGGACTCGATCCTGATCGATGAAGCCCGCACGCCGCTCATCATCTCAGGCCCGCTCGAAGACCGCGCCGATCTCTACAACGCCGTCGACAAGCTGATCCTCCTCCTCACGAAAGAGGATTTCGAGCTCGACGAGAAGCAGCGCCAGGTCTCGCTCAACGAGGCCGGCAACGAGCGCATGGAGAAGATGCTCGCGGACGCAGGCTTGATGACCGGCTCGCTCTACGACATCGAGAACGTCACGCTCGTCCATCATGTCAATCAGGGGCTCAAGGCCCACAAGCTGTTCCAGCGCGACAAGGATTACATCGTCAAGGCCGGCGAAGTGATCATCATCGACGAGTTCACGGGCCGCATGATGCCGGGCCGGCGCTACTCGGAAGGTCTGCATCAGGCTCTCGAGGCCAAGGAGCACGTCGAGATCCAGCCCGAGAACCAGACGCTCGCCTCGATCACGTTCCAGAACTATTTCCGCCTCTACAAGAAGCTTGCCGGCATGACCGGCACGGCTCTGACCGAGGCCAGCGAGTTCATGGACATCTACGGTCTCGAGGTCATCGAGATCCCGACCAACCTCACCGTTTCGCGTGTCGACGAGGACGACGAGATCTATCGCACGCAGAAGGAAAAGCTCGGCGCCATCGTCACCACCATCGCCGACTGCTACCGTCGTGGGCAGCCGACCCTTGTCGGCACGACGTCGATCGAGAAGTCCGAGCAGCTTTCGGGGCTGCTCAAGGACAAGACCTACATTCTAGGGCTTTCCCGCTCGCTCAAGGCTCAGGCCGAGAAGCTCAAGGACGCCAAGGAAGGCAAGTCCAGTCCCGAAGCCGAGCTCAAGGCCTACCTCAACGACATCGGCGATTACCTCGCCACCCTCGCATCCCAGAAGGGCGGCGGAGATCCTGTCCCCCATCAGGTATTGAACGCGCGCCATCACGAGCAGGAGGCGCACATCATCGCCCAGGCCGGTATCCCGGGCGGGGTGACGATCGCCACCAACATGGCCGGCCGCGGCACCGACATTCAGCTCGGCGGCAACGTCGAATACACGCTGCGCGACTGGATCGCTGGCGAGACCAAGGACGGCGTCGAGCCCGTCTGAGGAAGCCATCGCCAAGAGGCGCGAAGAGATCCAGGCCGACGTGGCCGAAAAGAAGAAGAGGGCTCTCGACGCCGGCGGCCTCTACGTCATCGGCACCGAGCGCCACGAAAGCCGCCGTATCGACAACCAGCTGCGCGGCCGCTCCGGCCGTCAGGGCGACCCTGGCCGCTCGAAGTTCTATCTCGCCCTCGACGACGATCTGATGCGCATCTTCGGCTCCGAGCGCATGGAGAGCGTGCTGAAGACGCTCGGTCTGCAGGAAGGCGAGGCCATCACGCATCCCTGGATGAACAAGAGCCTCGAGATGGCTCAGAAGAAGGTCGAGGCGCGCAACTTCGACATCCGCAAGCAGATCCTGAAGTACGACGACGTCATGAACGATCAGCGCAAGGTCATCTTCGATCAGCGCATCGACATCATGGGCGAGGACGACGTCTCTGAGACGGTCAAGGACCTCCGCCATCAGGTCGTCCAGGAGCTCGTCACTCGCTTCATCCCCGAGCGCGCCTACGCCGAGCAGTGGAATACGGCCGGCCTGACCGAGGGCGTCCAGGCCATCTTCGGCCTCGACCTGCCGATCGCGGCCTGGGCCGAGGAGGAAGGCATTGCCGACCAGGAGATCCTGGAGCGCATCAATCAGGCCGTCGACGAGAGGGCTGCCGCAGAAGGCGGCCAGCATCGGCGCGCCAACCTACCGCCAGATCGAGAAGATGGTTCTTCTGCAGACGCTGGATCACCTGTGGCGCGAGCATCTCGTCACGCTCGAGCACCTCCGCCAGGTCATCGGCTTCCGTGCCTACGGCCAGCGCGACCCGCTCAACGAATATAAGAGCGAAGCCTTCGTGCTGTTCGAGATCCATGCTCGGGCGCTTGCGCGAGGCGACCACGGGGCAGTTGATGCATGTCGAGCTGGCGCCTCCCGGGGAGCAGCCGGCCCTGCAGCCGGTGGAACTGCCGGAGATGCAGGCTCATCACATCGATCCGACCACCGGCATCGACGAGCTCTCGGAGGAGCTCGCCATGGTCGATGCGGCCATTGCCGCCAGGGGCCGCGGCGTTCGCGAGCCGGAGAAGCGCGCGCCGCTGCAAACCCGCAAGGCCGCGGACGCGGTCGATCCGGATGATCCGGCAACCTGGGGCAAGGTCTCGCGCAACGCTCTTTGCCCCTGCGGTTCGGGCAAGAAGTACAAGCACTGCCACGGCAAGTACGAGTAGCGCCGGACCTTTCCGCGATCAGCGGTTGCGGAATGGCGGCTCTCGGCCTCTAGGCCCTGCATTTTCGGTTTGCATGACAAAGTCGAAAGGTCTCTCAGCGTAGAGACCTTTCGTCGTCTTCGCCGCCGTGCCGGCCGGCTTGTGCTCCGTTTCGCGGGCACGAGGAAGTCTCGGGTTGATTGTTTTGGCTCGCGCGCCCTGAAAATGTCGGCGAATAATAGAATATTAACTCAACAGTATTGATGGATATGCTTGGCGATCGCCAGCATTTTGTCGGGAAACGCAAGTAAAACGCCATGCGAATACATGGCTTGATCAATATTTATGCTTAGTTTTAACGCGATGTTAGGATTCGTTTATAGAAAAAACCTTTGATTTCACCCCGAATTAAGACTTGGGACCTAGTTTGACGGTCAGTTCAGACGCGGCGAATTGGTGGCCGGCCGTGAACTCAAGGATCCATAAGTCGACAAGGGAATGCAGTCATGACCAACATTTTCTCCCGCTTTCTGAAGGATGAGTCGGGCGCCACGGCGATCGAGTACGGCCTGATCGCCGCCATCCTCGGCGTCGGCATCGTCGCCGGCCTCGGACCGCTCAAGACCGCCCTCAACGCGCAGTTCAAAGAGGTCGAGGACACGCTGAAAGCTAACTAAGCTGAAGCTGGGTTCGTGATTTCAGTAGGCCACCCGGGCAGCCGCCTCGGGTGGCCTTCTTCTTTCCGCTGAGAGCGATGCCTGCACTCGGTGTTAAGCACTGTCGGCCCAAGATGGCGAACTAAAGCGGTGAGCACCGGGCACCCCCTAGCGTTCATGGAGATCACACGATGGTTCACGGGCCTTTCGCTCGGTTTTGGAGGGACGAGAACGGTGCCACAGCGATCGAGTACAGCCTGATTGCTGCCATCCTCGGTGCCGGCCTGGTCTTGGGTTTTGGGCAAGTCCGTGATGGGGTCCTGTCGCTTTACAGCAGCATCAAGGACGGTATGGCGTTTTAGCCGTTTGCCCTCTCATCGGCGAGAAGACACATGTCGACGTATCTCCTGTTCCTCGTATTTCCAGCCATCATGGCCTTTGCTGCCGCGATGGACCTGCTCACGATGCGCATCTCCAATCGCATCTCGATAGCGCTCGCCGCCGCCTTCTTTGTCGCCGCGCTGTTGGCCGGGCTGCCGCTCCATGACGTGCTGAGCCATATCGCTGCCGGCACCGTCGTTCTTGTCGCTGCGATTTTGCTCTTTGCTCTCGGCGGTTTTGGCGGAGGTGACGGCAAGCTTCTGGCGGCGGCGGCGCTTTGGATTGGGTTCGAGGGGCTTGTCGAATTCCTCGCCTTGGTTGCCATCGCAGGAGGCGCCCTGGCGGTAGCTATCCTCCTCTATCGCCGGGTTCCGGCAATCGAAGCCCTGCCGGTTCCCGAATGGGCGCTGAACCTGCACAAGCAAGGCACCGGCATCCCCTACGGTATGGCCATTGCAGCAGGTGCGTTGCTCATTTACCCGCACACGGCCTGGTTCACCGCGCTCACCTCGTGAGCAGTCCGGGTTTAATACGCCGATTAACTCCTCGTTGACGTTTGTCCCCCAAACTCCGGCCTGATCCGGAGCAAGAGCCCTTCCGGCTCAACGGGATAGCGTGCGCAATGAGACGCCCTCAGATCATCGGCCTGGCGGTCGCCTTTTCGGCGGGCCTGGTGGCGTTCGTCCTCGTGCGCGGCATGGTCAATCAGCCGCCGGTCGAGAAGCGCGTCGAGATCCAGGCCAAGTCGTCGGAGGTGCTCGTCGCCGCAACCGAAATCGGTCTTGGTCAGGTCGTGACCGGGGGAATGCTGCGCTGGCAGGCGTGGCCCGAGGATGCAGTCACGACTGGCTACATCTCACGCGTCAGCACCCCTGATGCCATGAACGAGCTGTCCGGTTCGATCGCCCGCGCACCGCTTCTCGCCGGCGAGCCGGTAACCGGGCAGAAGCTGGTCAAGCCGGGTCAGGGTGGCGTGCTCGCCGCCATTTTGCCGTCCGGCATGCGCGCCGTCTCGACGAAGATCAAGGAAGAGACTGCGGCCGGCAATCTCATCCTGCCGAACGACCGCGTCGACGTCATCCTGATCCGGCAGGTCCGGGATCGCGCGGGTCAGGAGGATTATGTCAGCGACCTGCTGTTCGGCAACGTGCGTGTGCTCGCAGTCGGCCAGCAGATCGAGACGAAGGAGGGCAAGAAGCAGGCCGATGGCAGCGCCACCACGGCCACTCTCGAACTCACGGCGCGCCAAGCCGAGTTGCTCGCGCTTGCAAACTCCATGGGCGAGATCTCGCTCTCACTGCGTTCCATTGCCGATATCGCTGGGTCCGGGGCCCCCGAGTCCGGCGAGGATTTGAAAGCGTCCAAGGACGGCCGTGCCGTCCGAGTGCTGCGTTACGGTGTCGGGTCGCGTGCGTATAGCGTGAACTAGATCATGATCGCTTCGGACCCTACCAGTCCGAAGCGTGAATTATAGATCTGGAGATCTGGTCACTCACTATCGTAGCTCGTTGGAAGGCTGAATAATGCGCACGTTTGTAAGGCGGGCTTTGTCCGCCTACTTGGCTTCAGTTCTCGGACTTCTTCCTCCGCTGCTGCTCGGCAGCGGGGCATTCTCCAATGGCGTGCGCGGACCGCAGGATCTGCCGTCGAACACGCATACGTCGGTTCTCCATATCACTGAAGCTGAAGGCCTGCCGCAAACTCGCACGGTGCGCATCGGCAAGAACAAGTCGATGCTGATCGAGATGCCGCGCGACCTGCGCGACGTGATGGTCTCCGCTCCCGAGATCGTCGACGCCGTGGTGCAGACGTCAAACCGCGTCCACCTGATCGGCAAGAAAGTCGGACAGTCCAACGCATTCTTCTTCGATGCGAACGGCGAGCAGGTTCTGACGCTGGAGATTTCCGTCGAGCAGGACACGCTAGTCCTCGACCAGCTCTTCCAGAGGCTCATTCCCGGCTCCAACATCAAATCGGAAATCTTGAACGAGACCGTGATCCTCACCGGCAGCGTGCGCACGCCCGTGGACTCGAGCCGCGCCAGCGACATCGCCTCCCGCTTCATCGTCTCGCCCGCACCCGAATCCGACAAGCGCGATAAGCAGAAGGTCATCAACCTACTCTCCGTCGAAGGCGAGGAGCAGGTGATGCTGCGTGTCGTCGTCGCCGAGGTGCAGCGCGAGCTCCTGAAGCAGTTCGGCATCAATCTCGCCGCCGACATCAATGCCGGCAATTTTGCCTGGAGCCTGCTCACCGCCAACTCTCTGCCGCTGACCGCAGCGGCCGGTCTCGGGACCCTTCCGATACCGGGCGTCAGCAGCGCAATCGGCGAGGCTGCCGAGAATTCCTGCGCCGGCACGACCTGCTTCTATGGCACCGGTCCGACGGCCGGAACATTCGGAAACTCCGGCACGACAAGCGCCTGGAGCTCGAACGACGTCACGATCCGCAAGGCCATGCGCGCGCTCGAGCGAGACGGCCTCGTCGCGCACACTCGCCGAGCCAAACCTCACGGCGATATCGGGCGAAGCCGCGAAATTCCTCGCCGGCGGCGAGTTCCCGATCCCGGTCGTGGATAGCAATGGGCAGACGAGCGTAACCTACAAGGAATTCGGCGTCGGCGTCGCCTTCACGCCGACCGTCCTGTCGGAAGGCCGCATCAGCCTCAAGATCGAAAGCGAGGTGAGCGAGCTGTCGAGCAACGGCGCCGTGGTGATATCGCAGATCTCAGATCCCGGCCCTGAAGAAGCGCCAGGCCAAATCCACCGTCGAGCTGCCCTCCGGAGGCTCCATCGCGCTTGCCGGCCTGATCGCCGACGACGTGCGCCAGAACATCGACGGCTTCCCCGGCCTCAAGGACTTGCCCGTGCTCGGCACGCTCTTCCGCAGCCGCGACTTCATCAAGCGAGAGACGGAGCTCGTCGTCATCGTCACGCCGTATCTCGTGAAGCCGGTCGCCAGGAAGGACCTCGCCACGCCCGCTCGACGGCCTGGCCGAGAGCACGGACTTGCAGGGCCAACTTCATGGGCCACCTCAATCGCATCTACGGCACGGAGAGGGTCCTCCCCCGCGGGCGACCTCAAGGGCGACTACGGGTTCATCGTCGAATGACGGCACACGCTGGAGACGCTTCCATGACGTCCGAGATCAAAAATTTGCGTGAGAGCCGCTCCTGGGCCGCCGCAGCCGTGCGCCTCGTCTGCATTGGCGCTTTCGTGGCCCTGACGACTGCCGGTTGCCGTAACGATCCCACCGCGCCGCCACGTCGCGCGGCTTGGACGCTGGTCGATCCCTCGCAGCGCCATCCCATCATCGTCTCGCAACAGCCGCAGACGATGGAAATGCGCATTGCCTCGAGCTCGCGCGGGCTCACGCCCACTGCAGCGCGCGGACCTGCTTGAGTTCGCGGACCACGCGAGGGCGAGCGACGCCGGCAACAGCCGCCTCGTCATCTCGGCGCCGGGCGGCTCTGCCAACGAGGTTGCGGCCATGTACGCTGTGGGCCAGATCCGTCAGATCCTGAGCGACAACGGCTTCCCCGAGGCGTCGATCGCGGTCGAGGGCTATCACGCCGGCGAGGCCCGCGACGCGCCCGTCCGCGTCTCTTATCTGCGCTATGTCGCCGAGGCGCCGGTCTGCGGAGCCTGGCCGACCAATCTCGCCTTCGAGCCCAACAACCTGCCGTATCCGAATTTCGGCTGCGCCAATCAGCAGAACCTTGCCGCGATGGTCGCCAATCCCGCTGACCTTCTCGGCCCCAGAACCGAAAGCGACCGCCCGAGCGAGCGTCGCGATGTGGTTTGGGACAACTACGTGCGGGGCGAATCGACCGACGGCCAAGAAGTCGGAGGACGAGAAGAGTCCAAGTGAAGAGCAACTAGGATTTCGAGCAGTCATGTCGCGGTCACAGCATTTTTCAGATCCGTCCGATGACGATCATTTGGACCACGAAGGTGCAGCCACAGCATCGGCGTCGCCGAACGAGCGCGCGCGCCCTCTGCCGCGTATCTCCATCCAGGCTTTCTGCGAGAGCCCGGCCATGGCCGATGTGATGCAGGCCGCATCCGAGGACAGGCGCCTCAGCAAGGCGCACGTCACCATACAGATGGGCGGCGCTGCAGCTGCCGTTGCGCATTATCAGGAAAGCCCCACCCCCAATCTCATCATTTTGGAATCGCGTCTTCCGCAGGCCGAGCTGCTTGCCCAGCTCGACGAGCTGGCGCAGTCCTGCGATCAGGGCACCAAGGTGGTCGTCGTCGGCACGATCAACGACGTTCTCTTGTATCGCGAGCTGTTGAAGCGCGGTGTGTCCGAGTATCTCGTGGCACCGATCGCCGCATTCGATCTGATGGAATGCCTGTCCGGGCTCTACAACAATCCGAGCGCCGATCCCGTAGGCCACGTATTTGCCTTCATCGGCGCCAAGGGCGGCGTCGGCTCGTCCACGATCTGCCACAACGTGGCCTGGACGCTCTCGGAGGCGCTGGCCTCGAACGTCGTCATCGCCGACCTGGATCTGGCTTTCGGCACCACGGGCCTCGACTTCAACCAGGACCCGGTTCAAGGCATCGCGGATGCGCTGCAGACCCCGGAGCGGCTCGACGAGGTCCTCCTCGATCGTCTGCTCACCGTCGTGCTCGCAGCATCTGTCGATCTTCGCCGCCCCCGTCGTCCTCGATCGCGACTACGACCTCTCGCCCGAAGGCTGCGAGACGGTCATCGATATCGTGCGCCAGAACGTGCCCTACGTAGCGGTCGATCTTCCGCACACATGGACGCCCTGGACAAAGCGCCTGCTGCTGCAGGCCGACGAGATCGTCATCACCGCCGTTCCCGATCTCGCCAATCTGCGCAACGCCAAGAACATCCTCGATCTCGTCAGAGGCGCGCGCAAGAACGACGCGCGCCCGCATCTCATTCTCAACATGGCCAACATGCCGAAGCGGCCCGAGATCACGCCGCAGGAGTTCGAGAGCGCGCTCGGCATCAAGGCGCTGGCGGTCATCGATTTCGATTGCGAGAGCCTTCGGACAGGCCGCCAACAACGGCCAGATGATCGAGGAGTTCAACGCGCAGCGCCAAGGCCGCGCAGGACTTCCGCGATATCGCCATGGCCCTCGCCCACCGGAAGGAAATCAAAGTCGAGAAGAAATCGGCGCTCGCGCCGTTCCTTGAAAAACTCAAGCTCATGCGCTGAGGAGTTTCAACATGTTCGGCAGGCGTTCCAATGATCCAGGACAGCAGCGACGGCTGCCGCAGCAGCCGGCCCCTGCCCCGCAGGCGGCCGCAGGCTCGCCACAACGTACGCCGGCGCCAGCCGCCGCGCCTCCGCCGCGCATCGAGCCGCCGCAGGAACCGCAGCGGCAGTCATTCCGAAGAGTACTATGACGTCAAGACCACGGTCTTCAACGCGCTGATCGACACGATCGACCTGACCCAGCTCGCCAAGCTCGACTCGCGCCGCCGCGCGCGAGGAGATCCGCGACATCGTCAGCGAGATCATCCAGGTCAAGAACGTCGTCATGTCGATCGCCGAGCAGGAGGAGCTGCTCGAGGACATCTGCAACGACGTTCTCGGCTATGGACCGCTGGAGCCGCTGCTCGCCCGCGACGACATCGCCGACATCATGGTCAATGGCGCGGCGACAACGTTCATCGAGGTCAACGGCAAGACGCAGCGCACCAACGTGCGTTTTGCCGACAATCAGCAGCTCATGAACATCTGCCAGCGCATCGTGAGCCAGGTCGGACGCCGCGTCGACGAATTGAGCCCCATATGCGACGCGCGCCTGCCGGATGGCTCGCGCGTCAACGTCATCGCCCCGCCGCTCGCGATCGATGGACCTGCTCTCACCATCCGCAAATTCAAGAAGGACCGGCTGACGCTCGAGCAGCTGGTCAAATACGGCTCCATCACGCCAGCAGGCCAAGACCATCCTCGACATCATCGGCCGCGTGCGCTGCAACGTGCTGATCTCCGGCGGCACGGGCTCGGGCAAGACCACGCTGCTCAACTGCATGACCGGCTGCATCGATCACGACGAGCGCATCATCACCTGCGAGGACTCCGCCGAGCTTCAGCTGCAGCAGCCCCACGTCGTTCGCCTCGAAACGCGCCCGCCCAACCTCGAGGGCGAGGGCGAGATCACCATGCGCGATCTGGTCAAGAACTGCCTGCGCATGCGGCCCGAGCGGATCATCGTCGGCGAGGTGCGCGGACCGGAGGCGTTCGATCTCCTGCAGGCCATGAACACCGGCCATGACGGCTCGATGGGCACGCTGCACGCCAACAGCCCGCGCGAAGCCCTGAGCCGCCTCGAATCCATGATCATGATGGGCGGCTACGCCCTGCCGATCCGCACCATCCGCGAGATGATCGTCGGCTCCATCGACGTCATCATCCAGGCCTCCCGCCTGCGCGACGGCTCGCGCAAGATCACGCACATCACCGAGGTGGTGGGCATGGAGGACGAGACCATCACCCTGCAGAACCTCATCGTGTACGAGATCACCGGCGAGGATGCGCACGGCAGGCTTGTCGGCCGCCACCGCTCGACCGGCATCGCCCGCCCGCGCCTTCTGGGAGCGTGCCCAATATTACAAGGAAGATGGCCGGCTTGCCGCGGCGCTGGCCGCTGCCGAGGTCATGGACGCCAACGGCACTCCGCTCGGAGAGCTCAATGGTTGACGCGAGCTTCATGCCGCTCATGGCTGCGCTCGTCGCGGCGACCGCGATTGCGGCGCTCGTGTATGTGGTCACGTACCCCTACATCTCCGGCGACCGTGAGCGCGACAAGCGCTTTGAGAGCGTCACCGAAAGCCGCTCGAAGAAGCTTTCGACCCGCTCGGCCGCCGATATCGCGGCCACCCGCAAGAAGCAGGTATCGGACACGCTGAAGGACATAGAGACGCGGCAGAAGGCCAAGGAGAAGGTCACGCTGCGCCTGCGCCTCATGCGTGCGGGTCTCGACGCGAGCCGAAGGCCTACTGGATTGCGAGCGCCGCCAGCGGCGCCGTCACCGCCGTACTCGCTTTCGGCCTTCTGCCGCACTCGTCACTGATAGGCATCGAGGTCGCCGTGGCGGCCTTCGTCGGCACCTTCGGACTGCCTCGCTTCATGTTGTCGAAGATGATCGCGCGGCGGCAGAAGAAATTTCTGGCGGAGCTCGCAAACTCCATCGACGTCATTGTACGCGGCATCAAATCTGGCTTGCCACTCAACGAATGCCTTAGCGTCATCGCCAGCGAGAGCCCAGAACCGATTGCAGGCGAGTTCAAGGAGGTCATCGACCAGCAGCGTGTTGGCGTACCCCTCTCGGAAGCGCTCGATCGCCTGACCATCCGGGTGCCGCTGGCCGAAGTCAAGTTTCTGGCGATCGTGATCGCCATCCAGCAGCAGTCGGGCGGCAACCTGGCTGAAGCACTCTCCAACCTGTCGGGCGTGCTGCGCGACAGGTTCAAGATGGCCATGAAGGTCAAGGCGCTGTCGGCCGAGGCCAAAGCTCGGCCCTGGTCCTGGCGTCACTTCCGCCCGGCGTCATGATCATGGTCTACATGTGCGCGCCCGACTACATCCGCCCCCTGTTCGCCACCAAAACCGGCAACCTGACCATTTTCGCCGGCCTGTTCTGGATGGGGCTCGGCATCGTGGTCATGCGCAAGATGATCAATTTCAAATTCTAGCATTGCGGCATCGGGGCCGCCCATGAAGAGTTCGTCGAGACAGTGACCAGCACGCAGTTCATCGCGACTGTCACCGGCTGCGATTGCCGTGTTCGCCACCATTCTCTCCATCGTCATGCCCATGCTTGCGCGTGAGCAGATGAACCAGCGCATGCAGCGTGATGGCGCTCGAGCGCGACAAGATGCGCTCGCAGCGCATTGCCGAGCTCGCGGCGAAGGAACGCGCCGGCGCCCTGAAGCTGCGCCAGACGCCCAAGGGTTCATGCAGGCCATCGTCGAGCGCCTCAATCTGCGCGCTCAGTTCGACAGCGAGGAGCTGAGGGCCAAGCTCAAGATGGCGGGCCTCAGGGGACAGGCGCCGCTCGTGGCCTTCATGTTTTTCCGTGTCGCGGCGCCACCGCTCGTTTTCGTCGTCGCGCTCTTCTATCTGTTCGTGGTGGCGGAGCTCGGCTATCCGCCGCTGATGAAGGTGGCGATCGCGTTCGCCGCAGGTTGCGCCGGCTATTACCTGCCCAATGTCTTCATCGAGAACCTTACGCAGAAGCGCCGCCAATCCATTCAGATCGTCGTTTCCGGAAGCGCTCGACATGCTGCTGATCTGCGTGCAGTCGGGCATGTCGGTCGAGGCGGCATTCGGCAAGGTCTCGCGCGAGATCGCCAATCAGTCGGTCGAGCTTGGCGAGGAGATGTCACTCACCACGGCGGAGCTATCCTACTTGCCGGACCGCCGCCAGGCCTTCGAGAACTTGGCCAAGCGCACCGGACTTTCCGGCGTGAAGGCTGTGACCACGGCGCTGATCCAGGCCGAGCGCTACGGCACGCCAGTGGGGCAGGCACTGCGCATCATGGCGAAGGAGAACCGCGACATGCGCATGTCGGAAGCCGAGCGCAAGGCCGCGTCGCTTCCGCCGAAGCTCACGGTCCCGATGATCATTTTCTTCCTGCCGGTGCTGTTTCTGGTCATTCTCGGACCGGCGGCCATCAGCTTCTGGAAGATGCCCTAGCAGCTTATCCCGAGGGCGCTGAAGGCCCTTATGGCACGCCTGCGCTCCGGCCGCACCGAGATGACCTCACCCATAGGCAGGCGTCGCGGCCAGGGCCACACGACTCAAGCGGTCGAAAGGGAGGCGCCGAGCTGGATCAGCGCGCCGATGGCTTGAAGAAGGGCTCTGCGCTCGCGGCGACCTTCGCCGGTTGCGGCTCGTCATCCCTTTCCACGGTGTCCACAGCCGCGGGCTTCATGCGCCGTTGAGCAGGCGCGGGGATTTCAGCCACTTGGGTGTCCCATGCGTTCGAAGGCAGCGCGGCCGGCGCCGATGACTTCGCATCGAGCTTGACCATCTTCTTCAGAAGATCGGTATTCTGCTGCGCCTTGTCCGGCGGCAGATCCACCGACCCGACCTTCGTCGACTTCGTCGTATTTGCCCTGCAGGCCAAGGACGAGGGCGAGGTTCTGGCGCACCTTGGGGTTGGCCTCGCTGGACGTCGAGGCTTGGCGCAGAAGCTCTTCGCCCTTGCCGGCGTCGCCGCTCATGGCGTAGGCGAGCGCCAGATTGTTGACGACCGAGGGATGCCCGGGCTGCAGCGCCTGCGCGCGCTCATAGAAACCTATGGCCTCTCGGTATCGGCCTTCTTTGGCCAGCACGGTGCCGCGCGCGAGCACGACGCGCCAGTCCGGATTGCCGGGATCGTCGGCGACCTCGAGCAGCTTCTTCGCCACGCTCACCTGATCCATCTCGAGCGCGAGACGCCCGTATTCGGACGCGACCCTTTTGTCCGATCCGGAGATGAGCGACGCCTGCTGCAGCACCGCCAGCGCCTGGCTCTTCTGCCCGATCGCCTTCAGGCTCTTCGCATAGGCAAGGGCTTTGTCGAGATTGCGCGGATCTTTCGAGTACTCCTGCCCGGATTGTTCGACGGCCGACTGAGCATCGAGCGGGCCAGCGGACTGGGCCTCGGGGGGCTTGGCATCGGGGCTCAACGCAGCCAGCAGGCCCGAGCTATCGTCACCACCGACCTGCGCACATGCCCCGAGCATCAACGTGCTGGCCAGGGCGGCCAGGATGCCGACGGGCCGACTCCACTTCGGCATCGCGAGCCGCGCGTCGAGGTCGGCCATATATTGTCTCCGCTGTCGCCCCAGTGAGGGCGACTTAAGCGCGCCCTTACCGTCACTTTCCGATACAGCGGTCAATAATCCCTTAATTAATTTTGGATCACCGGCTGCGGCAGGCCGTAGGCCTCGATTTCCTCGGCGGCGCCGGTACGCCCATTCCTTCATCGCAGGCAGCTCGAACAGGCTGTCGATGTAGGCCTGGGCGGTGCCGTCATCTCCGAACTGGGCTAGGTCCGGCACGTAGGTCTTGAGCCGGGAGGCGACGGGCGCGTACATGGCGTCCGCGTTCGTGAACTCCGAGAACAGGAACGGCCCCGAACCGCCGAACCTCTGGCGGCAGTCCTGCCAGATTGCCACGATCCGGCGAATATTGGTCTGTACCGGCTCGATGAACTCCTCGCGCGGAATCCTTGCCAGGAAATCCATGGGGCAATGCTCGCGCAGGGCCTGAAAGCCGGAATGCATCTCCGCTGAAACCGAGCGCGCGATCGCACGCGCTTCGGCATCGGCGGGCCAGAGCCCGGACTTCGGGAAGGTTTCGGCCAGATATTCGAGGATGGCCAGGCTGTCCCAGATCATCAAATCGCCGGCATCAAAGGATCGGCACCTTGCCTGCGGGCGAATGTGCCAGTATCTGCACCTTCTTGTCGGGCGCTCTGAGGTTGATGCGAACCTCTTCGAAAGGAATGCCCGCCTGCTTCATGGCGAGCCACGGCCGGAGGCTCCAGCTCGAAGGGTTTTTGTTTCCGATGACGAGACGGTAGCGTGTCGAAGCCATGCCCTCGTGTCCCCCGGCGATTGTATGTCCGCGTCTGTGCAAGGATAATGCACGAACGTTTCCGCGCCGTCCAAGCGGCGTTTCCTCTCAACTTCTGAAAATCAAAACATGACCGAACCACAAACTTCCGCCGCTGCTGCCGTCACTCCGGCAGATCTGTTCGTCGCGCATGAGTCACCTGAAGCCAGTATTCCGATCCGGCTGATTGCAGACACCCGCCCGCTCGCTGAGCACCCGGGGCTGAGCGACGCCGACCAGACGCTGGCTCGAGGCCGTGCGCTTCACGGGTGCGGCAAAAAGGCAGGCGCTCATTCCTGGAGCCGGCCCCGGTCCTGCCGCCGCGGCGCTCGGTCAGGGCAACGGCGCGGCAGGGGATCCCTCGGGCCCCTCGGAGCTTTTGATCGGCCAGCTTGCGGCGACGCTGCCGCCCGGCCTCTATCACCTCGGAGAAGCCGCCACCGCGCCGCATCTGGCCGCCGTCGCCTGGGGTCTCGGCGCCTACCGCTTCCGCCGCTACAAGACACAAAATGGAGAGCGTCCGCCGTCTCTCAAGCTGCCGCAGGGCGTGGATCGCGACGCCGTATTGAACGAGGTCGAGGCCGTCTGGGCGGGCCGCGATCTCATCAACACGCCGGCCTCCGACCTGGGACCGGCGGAGCTCGAGGCCGCGGCTGCGCGACCTCGGCAAGCTTTACGGCGCGTCCGTCACCAGCATCGTCGGTGACGATCTGCTGACCCAAGGCTTTCCGCATGATCCACGCCGTGGGCCGCGCCAATCCGCGCGCTCCGCGCCTCATCGATCTCAGCTGGCAGAAGCCCGGCGGGCGCGCCGATGCACCCGCAGTCACGCTGGTCGGCAAGGGCATCACGTTCGATACCGGCGGTCTCGATATCAAGCCGTCGTCGGCCATGCTGCTGATGAAGAAGGACATGGGCGGCGCCGCAGCCGCCATGACGCTTGCGCGCATGATCATGGGCGCGGGGCTCGACGTCAAACTCAGGCTGCTGATCCCCTCGGCGGAAAACAGCGTCGCCGGCGATGCCTTCCGCCCGGGCGACGTGCTCACGAGCCGCGCCGGCAAGACAGTTGAGATTGGCAACACCGATGCCGAGGGACGCCTCGTGCTGGCCGATGCCATGTCGCTGGCCGACGAGGAGAGCTCCGGATACGATGCTGGTGTTCGCCACCCTCACCGGCGCGGCCCGCACGGCCCTCGGCCCCGATCTGCCGGCCATGTTCACCGACGACGAGCAACTGGCGGCGAGCTTGTTCGCAACCGCCAAGTCGGTCGGCGACCCGGTATGGCGCCTGCCGTTCTGGCCCGGCTACGAGCGCAATCTCGACAGCGAGATCGCGGATATGAATAATGTCTCCGACGGCCCCTTCGCCGGCGCCATTACGGCGGCCCTCTTTCTGCGCCGCTTCGTGACCCGCGCACGGCGATTTGCCCATTTCGATCTATATGGTTGGCGTCCGGCGCCGCGGCCGCTCGGCCCCAAGGGCGGAGAACCGCAAACGGCGCGCGCCGTGTTCGCATTGCTGAAGCAGGAGCTTGGCTGATGACCGGGACGAAAGCGGAGGACCCATCGATCGGAGCGGAGCAGGGCGAGCCGCAATCCGCGCTGCTGCGGCCACTGCCGTCCGATCTGCGCCGCCTTCCCGCCCGGGCGGATCTGGCCGCCGTCTCGCTGCGCGGCAAGATCTACGCGCCCCGCTACGCCCAGGGCGTCACGCGCCAGGTGGCGCGCCCCGTCGTGCCGGTGCGCCGCCGCGCCGAGGCCGGCGCGCCGCTCGACACCGAAGCCGTCTACGGCGAGATCGTCACCGTTTTCGATGAGATGGACGGCTGGGCCTGGGTCCAGATGCAGCGCGATCAGTACGTCGGCTATGTACCGGCCGAGGCGCTGACCGCGGATGTGAAGCCGGTGACGCATCGCGTCAGGGCACTCGGTACGTTTGTCTATCCGACGCCCGACATCAAGGCGCCGCCGATGATGCTCCTGTCGGTGAATTCCCTTATTTCAGTGACCGATGAAAGCGAGCGCTTCTGCCGTCTGGAGCGCGGCGGTTTCGTTGCGCGCCGACACGTGACGGCGTTGAACCGTTTCGAGCTCGATTTTGTGGACGTTGCCGAGCGGCTGATCGGCACGCCCTATCTCTGGGGCGGCCGCACGCGGCTTGGTATCGATTGCTCAGGGCTCGTTCAGCTCGCGCTCGAAGCCGCCGGCATTCCGTGCCCGCGCGATAGCGACATGCAGGCCGCGGAATTAGGCGAGGCAATTCCGATCAGTCAGGTTGACGACGGGCTCAAGCGCGGCGACCTTGTCTTCTGGAAAGGTCACGTCGGCATAATGGCCGATGCGATCATGCTGCTGCACGCCAACGCCCACTACATGGCCGTCACCGTCGAGGCGTTGCCCGAGGCGGCCGAGCGCATCAGCAAGCAGGGCTCGGAGATTAGCGGTATTCGCCGTTTGCCGGCACTGACCGCGACCGTGCGGATGGCCATACAAAGCCGGACTGCTCGAAACTTGGAAGGGTGAGCGCGGCGCGCGGGAGCCGCTCGTTAAGGCATGCGCCGGTAGGGCAGGAAGTGATGGTCGCAGCGCTCCCACGCCGCAGCGTCGCCCTCGCTGGCGTTGGTGCCAGTCCACACCGTGCCGTCGGAAAGCATGATCAGCGTTTCAACGGACTGCAGCGCACCTGTAGCGCTGCTCTTCCAGCGGCGCTGCACAACTCTGCCGTCCGCCACGCTCTCGAGCAGAGATACGAGGAAGCCGTGTGAGGCAAGTGCACGTGTGGGATAGGTTTCACCGCCCAGAACCGCGTCGAATTGCTCGTCACCGCGCACGGTCATTTCGACGGAGCAGGCATTCGGTGTGTAGGGCTGGATGACGATTTTCCAGAAGTCTTCGCCGTGGCTCTCGGCAACGCGCGCGACATCGGCGATCTGCGGTACCCAATAGCGGACCTGCTCGATCGTCGCTTCGAGTTTGAACGTCCTGAAACCGTCTTGCGCCATTTCGGCCGAAACACACGCTGAACTATGGAATGGGACCCGAGGCCAGTACATCATCCGGGCGTTACGATGGCGTAAAGGATAAGGCCTTGGAACTGCGATCATTGTCGCAACACGGACCATGATCGCTTCGGACCCTATCAGTTCGAAGCGTGAATCATAGGTCCCATCAAAGACCACCATGATCGCTTCGGGCCCGTGTCGCTCCGGTCGTCATGTCGGAGACTGCCTCCGGCATGAGCCGCCTATCAGGCGCGGCGTGATCGTCAGCGCAGAAAAAGTCCGAAACATACCACCGAGATAAACTCCCAGTCGGCTACGTTGCGAGTTCCGCTTTGTGGGTGACTTTGAGATCGAACGCGGCGGCCAGAAGCGCGCGCGTGTAATCGACTTTCGGTTTGGTCAGCACGTCCTCCGCGGGACCTTCCTCGACGACCTTGCCGTTCTTCATCACGATGACGTAGTTGCACAGCGCCCGCACGACCTTGAGATCGTGGCTGATGAAGAGATAGGCGAGGTCGCGCTTGGTCTGCAGGTCGCGCAAGAGATCGACGATCTGCGCCTGCACGCTCATGTCGAGAGCGCTGGTGGGCTCGTCCAGCATGATGAATTTGGGCTCCAGCGCCATGGCGCGCGCGATGGCGATGCGCTGACGCTGCCCGCCCGAGAACTCGTGCGGATAGCGGTCGATCGAGGAGGGATCGATGCCGACCTCCTTGAGCGCCTCGATGGAGCGCGCACGGCGCTGCTCATAGGTCCAATGCGGCTGCTGGATGAGAAGACCTTCCTCGATGATGTCGAACACCGAGAGGCGCGGCGATAGCGATCCGTAGGGGTCCTGGAAAACGATCTGCATATCCTTGCGCAGCGGCCGCATCTCTTTCGAGCCGAGCTGGTCGATGCGGCGGCCGAGATAGACGATGGGCCCGTTCGACGAGATGAGCCGCAGAATGGCGAGCCCGAGCGTCGTCTTGCCTGAGCCGGATTCGCCGACGACGCCCAGTGTCTGCCCGGCGCGCAGCTTCAGCGACAGCCCGTCCACCGCCTTGACGTGATCGACGGTCTTGCGCAACAGCCCGCGCTTGATCGGGAACCACACCTTGAGATCGTCCGTCTCGACGACGACGGGGGCGCTGCCGTCGTACTGCGGCGGCTTGCCTTTCGGCTCGGCAGCCAGCAGGTGGCGCGTATAGGGTGCTTCGGCGTCTTGAAGATGTCCTCGGTCTGCCTTCCTCGACGATCTGGCCGTCCTGCATGACGTAGACGCGATCCGCCATCCGCCGCACGATGCCGAGATCGTGCGTGATGAGCAGCATGGCCATGCCCATCTCGCGCTGCAGGTCGCGCAGCAGTTCGAGGATCTGCGCCTGGATGGTGACGTCGAGCGCCGTCGTCGGCTCGTCGGCGATCAGCAGGTCCGGCTCGTTGGCGAGCGCCATGGCGATCATGACGCGCTGGCGCTGCCCGCCCGAAAGCTGATGCGGGAATGCGCCGAGCCGCTTCTCGGGCTCGGGAATGCCGACCTTGCGCAAGCAGCTCGAGGACGCGTGACGCGCCCGGCTTCGCCGCGCATGCCCCGATGCAACTCGAGCACCTCGCCCACCTGCTTCTCGATGGTGTGCAGCGGATTGAGCGACGTCATCGGCTCCTGGAAGATCATGGAGATGCGATCGCCGCGGATCTTGCTGCATGCCGGCTGACGGCAGCTTCAGGAGATCGCGTGCCCTCGAAGAAAATCTGCCCGCTCGGATGCGAGGCGGCGGGATAAGGCAGCAGCCGCATGATCGACAGCGCGGAAACGGTCTTGCCGCTTCCCGACTCGCCCACCAGCGCCACCGTCTCACCGCGGTTGATGTGTGAACGATATGCCTTTGACGGCAAGGTGTCTCGGCGTTGCCGGAGCGGAACGAAACCGAAAGGTTTCGGACGTTGACCAGTGCATCTCGTGAAGCCACGGCGCCGCCCTCCTCACCTGAATGTCTTGCGCGGGTCGAGCGCGTCGCGCACCGCCTCGCCGATGAAGATCAACAGCGACAGCGTGATCGCGATGGAGAAGAAGCCCGCCATGCCGAGCCATGGCGCCTCGAGATAGCGCTTGCCCTGCAGCAGAAGCTCGCCGAGCGACGGCGATCCGGGCGGCAGGCCGAGGCCCAGGAAGTCGAGCGCGGTCAGCGCCGAGACCGAGCCGGAAAGCTGGAACGGCAGGAACGTCAGCGTCGCCACCATGGCGTTCGGCAGCAGGTGCTTGCGCATGATCGTGGCGTCGGACAGGCCGAGCGCGCGCGCCGCCGTGATGTATTCGAAATTGCGTCCGCGCAGGAACTCGGCGCGCACCACGCCGACGAGCGCCGTCCAGCTGAACAGCAGCAGCACGCCAAGCAGCGTCCAGAAGCCGGGCACCAGCACCGACGAGATGATCAGCAACACGTAGAGATAGGGGATGGCTGACCAGATCTCGAGGAAGCGCTGGAAGAAGAGATCGATGCGGCCACCGAAATAGCCCTGAACGGCGCCTGCCGCGACGCCGATGACTGACGAGGTGATCGTGAGCAGCAAACCGAACAGCAGCGAGATGCGGAAGCCGTAGATCACACGCGCCACCACGTCACGGCCCTGATCGTCGAGGCCGAGCCAGTTTGTATTACCGATGGCGAGGAATCGCGCCATCTGGTCCGGCGGCGCCTCGCAGAACGGCGCGCTCGACGCCCATGGCGGCGGCGCGGGAAATCCGAGGCAAAGACCATCGGGGCCTTTGCGGCGCGGATAGTCCTTGTTGATGGTGTCGTAGGAGAAGCGGATCGGCGGCCACAGCATCCAGCCGTTGGCGTTGATCTCGTCGATGATGACGGGATCCTTGTAGTCGGTGATGGCGAGGAAGCCGCCGAACTTCGATTCCGGATAATCGAACAGCACCGGAAACAGCGTCTCGCCCTTGTAGCGGGCGATGATGGGCCGGTCGTTGGCGATGAGCTCGGCAAACAGCGACAGCACGAACAGCACGAGCAGGATGAGGAAGCTCAGATAGCCGCGGCGGTTGGATTTGAAGTTGGCCCACCGGCGCCGGTTGATGGGCGTCAGCGTGAAGCGCTCGCCAAAGCCGAACAGGCTCGCGCGCTCCTTGGCGATAGCTACTGGCGGGAGTGGTGACACGCGCTTCCACGTCTCAGACCTCCCGGCTTTCGAAATCGATGCGCGGATCGACCAGCGTGTAGATGAAATCCGATACGAGGTTCACGACCAGGCCCAGCAGCGAGAAAATATAAAGTGTCGCGAACACCACCGGATAGTCGCGCTTGATGACGGATTCGAAGCCGAGCAGCCCGAGTCCGTCGAGCGAGAAGATGGTCTCGATCAGAAGCGCGCCGGAGAAGAACGCGGCAATGAATGCGCTCGGGAAGCCGGCGATGATGAGCAGCATGGCGTTGCGGAACACGTGCCCGTAAAGCACCTGGCGTTCCGAGAGCCCCTTTGCCCGCGCGGTGATCACATACTGCTTCCGGATCTCGTCGAGGAAGCTGTTCTTGGTCAGGAACGCCATGGTGGTGAAGGCGCCGAGCGACATGGCGATTATCGGCAGCGTCAGATGCCAGAAATAGTCGACGACCTTGCCCGCGAGCGAGAGCTGATCGAAGTTGTCCGATGTCAGACCGCGCGAGGGGAACCACTGGAAGAACGACGAGCCGGCGAACACGATGAGCAGCAGCACCGCGACGAGAAATCCCGGCACCGCGTAGCCGACCACGAGCACGGTCGACGTCCAGGTATCGAACCGCTCGCCGTCACGCACCGCCTTGCGGATGCCGAGCGGGATGGAAATGAGATACGTGATCAGCGTCATCCAGATGCCGAGCGAGATCGAGACCGGCATCTTCTCCTTGATGAGGTCGATCACCGACACGTCGCGGAAGTAGCTCTTGCCGAAATCGAACGTCAGATAGTTCTTCATCATCAGGAAGAAGCGCTCGTGGGCCGGCTTGTCGAAGCCGAACTGCTTCTCGAGGCTCTTGATGAACTCGGGGTCCAGGCCCTGCGCGCCGCGATACTTGGCGCCGTACGATTCACCGCCGCCCTGGCCGACCTGCGACTGATTGCGGTTGAGCGTATCGCTGCCGCCACCGCCGATGCGCTCCGACATCGACATGTCCGAGCCAGTCAGCTTGGCGATGACCTGCTCGACGGGCCCGCCAGGTGCGAACTGCACGATGGCGAAGCTGATCAGCATGATGCCGATCATGGTCGGCACGATGAGAAGCAGGCGTTTGAAGAGATAGGCGGCCATCTGAGCGATCAGTCTCCGTCATCGGGGGGCGAGTTTGGCACCCTTTTCAGCGTCGTACCACCAGGTCTCGAGAGCGCCGCGCTCATATTTGGGCTTTGTCTCGGGCCAGGAGTATTTGTTCCAGAACGCCAGATTGTGCTGCCCCTTGTACCATTGCGGCACCCAGTAGTATCCAGCGCGTAGCACGCGATCGACCGCCCGCGTCGCCGTGACGAGCTCGCCCCGCGATTTGGCCGTGACGACGCGCTCGATCAGAGCGTCGACGACGGGGTCATCGATACCGGCAAGATTGAAGCTGCCGTTGGATTTCGCGGCCTCCGAGCCCCAGAACGACTTGAGCTCGATGCCTGGCGTGAGGCGCATGCTGTAGCGCTGCGTCGTGAAGTCGAAGTCGAAGTCCTTCATGCGCTGTTCGTATTGTGAAGAATCGACGCGCCGGATCGAGGCGGGAATGCCGACATCGTTCAGATTCTTCACGAACGGACCGATAATGCGGTCCCACGTCGGCTCCTCGGTCAGGAATTCGACTTCGAGCTTCTCGCCCTTGGCGTTCTTGATCCCGTCTGGCGTCTGCGACCATCCGGCTTCCGCCAGGAGCTTGAGGGCGGCGCGGAGCATCTCGCGATTGTTGCCGCTGCCGTCGGTCACGGGCGGCGACACCGGATCGCCGAACACGGCTGCAGGCAGCTTGTCGCGGAATGGCTCCAGCAGCGCCAGCTCCTCCGGCGACGGCGGCCCCGAGGCCTTCATGTCGGAGTTCTCGAAGAAGCTCGCCGTGCGCGTGTAGAGCCCGAAGAACAGATTGCGGTTGCTCCACTCGAAATCGAACATGAGGCCCAAGGCCTGGCGAACGCGCAGATCCTTGAACTTCTCGCGCCGGGTGTTGATGAAGAAGCCCTGCGCGCCCGAAGGACGCTCGTCCGGGATGGTCAAGCGAAGCACGCGCCCGTCGCGCACCATCGGCTTGCCTTCGTAGCCGGTCGCCCAGTCCTTCGAGGTGAATTCCTCGCGGAAGTCGATAGTGCCGGAGAGCAGGCTCTCGAGCTCGAGGCTGCGGTCGCGGAAATAGTCGTAGCGGACTTCGTCGAAGTTATAGAGGCCGCGGTTGACCGGCAGGTCCTTGGCCCAGTAGTCGTCGCGGCGGATGTAGGAGACGAACGTTGCCGGCTTGAAGTCGCCGACCTTGTACGGCCCCGAGCCGAGCGGGCGGTCGAGCGTGGTCTTCTCGAAGTCGTGCGTGGTGTAATAGGCCTTGGACAGAACCGGCAGGGCCGCGACGGTGATCGGGAGATCGCGCACCAGATTGCCTTGGAACGTGTAGCGCACGGTTGCGGGATCGAGCGCTTCGGCCTTCGCCACGTCGCGCAGCGTGATCGAGATGCTGGGGTGGCCCTTCTCCTTCAGGACATTGAACGAGAACACGACGTCGTCCGCCGTCACCGGAGATCCATCAGCGAACTTCGCCTCCGGCCTGAGCTTGAATGTCACCGACATGTGGTCGTCGGCGACGTCGCCCGTCTCAGCGACCAGACCATAGACCGCATCGGGCTCGTCGTTGGCGCGCACCATGAGACTGTCGAAAACCAGCTCCAGCCCTTGCGCCGCGTCTCCCTTGAGAATGAAGTTGTTGAAGCTGTCGAATGTCGAGCGCCCCGCCGGGCCGATCTGCGACACGCGCCCGCCCTTTGGGCGCATTGGGATTGACGTAGTCGAAGTGCTGGAAGTCGGCCGGGTACTTGAGATCGCCGAAGATCGACAAACCATGCTTTGGAGCCGCTGCCGCCGCGCCCGCCCAGCACGCAGCTCCAAGCGCACCGGCGGCAACCGCCCTGATCGCGCGGGTCACGTAAGTCATGGCGGACATCCCCCCGGGCCGAACCACCATGATGGCTATTTCCCGCGTGCGGCAACAAGCGCCTGCTGCTTCGCTGGGTCGAACCACCACACCTGAGTGAACGCCGCGGTGAGAGAGGGAAGCTTGGCCGGTCGTCCGAACACGTCCCAGGTCACGATCCATTCGTTGGCGTTATACCACTGGGGCACGATGTAGTAGTTCCACAAGCAGCACGCGATCGAGCGCCCGCGTGATTGCCACGAGCTCGGCGCGGTCCTGCGCCGCCACCAGCTTTTCGATCGAGGAATCGACCACCGGATTTTTGACGCCGATGGTGTTGCGGCTGCCCTCCTGGTCGGCGGAGGCAGATCCCCAGAAGTCGCGCTGCTCGTTCCCAGGCGACATCGATTGCGGAAAGCCATCGACGATGGTGTCGAAGTCGAACGTGGTCTCGCGCCGCTCGTACTGGGCTGGATCGACCACACGCACCGAGGCCTGAATGCCGATTTTCTGCAGGTTTGCGATATATTGCGCGCAGTGGCGCGTGAAGGTCTCCGACGGAATGAGGAACTCGATCGTCATCGGCTCGCCCTTGGCATTGGTCAGAGCTCGTCGACTGCCGGGCTTGATCTGCCAGCCTGCGTCGTTGAGCAGCTTCATGGCTTCGCCGAGGTATTTGCGCGTGTCCTGCGGCGTTGCGTAGACCGGGTTCTTCCACTCGGTGGTGAACAGTTCCGGCGGCAGATCCTTCTTGTACTCGCTCAAAATCTCGAGTTCGCGTCCTTCCGGAACGCCCGAAGCCTTGAGCTCTGAATTGTCGAAATAGCTGCCGACGCGCGTGTACTGTCCGAACAGCAGCGTCTTGTTCATGTCCTCGAAATTGAAGGCGAGGTTGAAGGCGTGGCGGACGCGCGGGTCTTTGAATTTATCGCGACGCGTATTGAAAACGAAGCCCTGCATGCGCGCGACGCCCTTCGTCGGAATGGCCTCCTTCTTCACCCAGCCCTTCCTGATGGCGTCGAAGTCGTACTGCGTCGCCCAAAGGCTGGCGTTGTTCTCCCGCCAGAATTGGCGTGCGCCCGCTCTTGAACTCCTCGAATGCGGCAGTCCGATCGCGGTAATACTGGAAGCTGAGCTCGTCGAAGTTCCACTGCCCCTTGGTGACGGGCAGGTCCTTGGCCCAGTAGTCCTTCACGCGCTCGAGCACGATGCTGCTGCCGGCAACGATGCTCTTGATCTTGTAGGGGCCGGAGCCGAGCGGAATCTCGAGCGTCGATTTGCTGAGATCGCGCGTCTCGCCATTGGCGCCTTTGGCTTCCCAGAAGTGCTTGGGCAGAACGGTCAGTTGCCCGAGGATTTGAGGCAGCTCACGGTTGCCCTTCATGTCGAACGTGAAGGTCACCTCGTGTTCGCCGGTCTTTTCGCCTTTGACGACATTCTTGTAATAGCGCGCATACTGCGGATGCGCCTTCTTGAGCGCTTCGAGGCTGAAGATGACGTCCTCGGGCGTGATCGGGGTGCCGTCGTGGAAGCGAGCCTCGGGTCTTAGGCCGAAGGTCGCCGAGCTGTAGTCGGCCGGAAAGGATACCCACTCGGCAACGAGGCCATACTCGGTTGATTCCTCGTCGGGACTTCCGGCCATGAGCGAGTCGTAGATCATGCTGACGCCCGCGGCCGGTACGCCCTGGATTGAGTAAGGATTGAGGGAGTCGAACGTGCTTTCCGATACCGTGAAGGTCACGGCGCCGCCCTTGGGCGCGTCGGGATTGACCCAGTCGAAGTTCTTGAAATCCGCCGGATATTTAGGCGCGTCAATGAGGGAGAGCGCGTGATGACGGGTCTGGCCTTCGGGGTCCGCCAGGGCAGGTCCTGAGAAAGCGCCAAGAGCCAGGATTGCGAACGCGGCAGCGCGACGGGCGGAAGAATAGCGACCTGTCACCATAATGAGTTTCCGTACCTCGTTGTCGGGGCTGAGTGTCAGTGCTGACAGCAAGCTCAGTACCTAGCACCCTTCTCGGCAGTCTTGGATTAAACATCGGCAAGACGCAGAACGGTCCCGCCGAGGCACGGCGGGACCGGAAATAGAAGCATATTCAAAGCTTAGAGGCTGCCTTATGGCAGCGGCGGCGGCGAATCGGACAGCGTACGGATATAAGCGATCACATTCGCCAGATCGGCCGGGTCGGTGACGCCGTTGAACAGCATCTTGGTGCCGGGCATGAACGTCTTCGGGCTGTGAAGGAACTGCGCCAGGTCGGCGTACGACCAATCGCCGCCCTTCGTCTTCATGGCCTCAGAATATCCCGAGAAATCGGCGCGCGCGCCTTTCTTGCGGCCCACGACGTCCCAGAGGTTCGGGCCGGCCTTGCTTGCCGAGGCTTTGTCGAAGCTATGGCAGCCGGCGCACTTCTTGAAGGTGCCAGCCGCGTCTTCGGGCTTGGCGGTTTTGATCATTGCCACGACTGCAGCCGGATCGAACGCCGCGGGAGCGGGCTTGCCGGCGTCGGCAGGAGCCGCAGCTTCGGGCGATGCGGCCGGAAGCGTGAAGCCGCCCACAACCTCGTGATGGCGCCCCACGCCCGCGATCTCGAGCGCCGTCTTGGCGCCGAAAATGAGCAGCAGCGCCGAAAGGACCGCCGCCGCCACTTTGGTAAATTCAAAGGAATCCATCATCGTTTCACCGTTGGGGGCCATCGTTAGAAGTTCTCCCACGCCTTGCGTCCACCTGCGAGACCGGTCTACAGCACGCCGGGGGCGATGAAAAACCTCATTCGGCGGGTGTCCACGGGCTTAGCTCAGGGAAGCCGGCCGACGTTGCGCACAAGCGACAGTGGTTCCATCATCGAAGCAAGCATTCGTCGTGAGTCTCATGCCGATTACCATAAAAGAAGTCAGGTCAGCTTCCATGGGGCCAAGTGTCCTTCCGATATATCGGCCTCTGAACTGTCCAAACCTAGGTAACTCGATCGGTCGATAGGCAATACTCATGACACGCACTCTGATCATCATCCCGGCGCGCATGGCGGCGACGCGCCTCCCCGGCAAGCCCATGGTGGATATCGCCGGCGAGCCGATGATCGTGCACGTCTGGCGCCGGGCGAGGGCCGCCGAAGCGGGACGAGTGGTCGTCGCGGCCGATACCGAGGAGATACTGCAGGCTGTCCGCTCGGCAGGCGGCGAAGCGGTCCTGACACGGCCGGACCACGTGTCCGGCTCGGACCGCATTTTCGAGGCCCTGAACCGCGTCGATCCCGACGGCGAAGCCGAGCTGATCGTCAATCTGCAGGGGGATTTGCCGACGCTGGACGCGCATCTCGTGCGCGAGTGTCTGTCCGTTCTGGCCGCGAAAGGCCCCGACATCGCGACGCTTGCCGCTGAGATAACCGAGCCCGAGGAACGCACCAATCCGAACGTCGTCAAGGTGGTCGGAACGCCGCTCGGTGGCGACGCCAAGCGTCTGCGCGCACTTTATTTCACCCGAGCCTCGGCGCCCCACGGCGACGGCCCGCTTTACCATCACATCGGCATATACGGTTATCGGCGCTCAGCGCTCGAGCGCTTCGTCACGCTGCCGCCGTCGCCGCTAGAGATCAGAGAGCGTCTCGAGCAATTGAGGGCGCTCGAATCCGGCATGCGCATCGACGTGGCCGTCGTTGACACGGTTCCCCTCGGTGTCGATACTCCGGCCGACCTTGAGCGGGCCCGCCGCCTTATCAAGCCTTCCCGGTCGGCGCCCTGAGCCAATCTTTGGCTGCCGGCTCATGCCCTTCACATCCCAGCTCGAAGTCCTCCATGTCCCCCTCGCGCTCCGACAAGTCCTCCGCCGCGCCTAAGCGCATCGCCTATCAGGGCGAGCCCGGCGCCAATTCCCATCTGGCGTGCACGGAGGCGTTTCCGGACATGGAGCCGGCGGCCTATCCGACCTTCGAGGACGCGCTCGTCGGCGGTGAAGTCGGGCGAGGTCGGCCTTGCCATGATCCCGATCGAGAATTCGGTCGCCGGCCGCGTCGCTGACATCCATCACCTGCTGCCGGGCGCAGGCCTCTACATTGTTGGCGAGCATTTCCTGCGCGTGCGCCATCAGCTCATGGCCAAGCCGGGGGCGACCCTCCAGACCGTGAAGCGCGTGCTGAGCCACACGCAGGCGCTCGGCCAGTGCCGCAATACGCTGAAGAAGCTCGGCCTGAAACCGGTTCCCGAAGCCGACACCGCTGGCTCCGCCCGCATGGTGAGCGAAACCGACGACCTGTCGCTGGCCGCCATCGCCTCGCGTCTCGCCGCTGAGATCTATGGCCTCGACATCCTGAAAAGCGATGTCGAGGACGAGAGCCACAACACCACGCGCTTCCTCGTTCTCGCCAAGGAGCCCGACGACGCCGAGCCCGGCAACGGCCCCGTCATCACCACCTTCCTCTTTCGCGTCAGGAACGTGCCGGCCGCGCTCTACAAGGCCCTCGGCGGCTTCGCCACCAACAGCATCAACATGACGAAGCTCGAAAGCTATCAGCCCGAGGGCTCGTTCAACGCCACCATGTTCTTCGCCGACATCGAAGGCCACCCCGTGGATCGCCCCGTTCAGCTCGCGCTCGAGGAGCTGTCGTTCTTCTCCACGGAAGTCCGCCTGCTCGGGACCTATCCCGCAAGCCCCTTCCGCGCCGAAGCCCTGCGCGCGTCGCTTCCTCCGGGTTCTTGATGTCATGAGGCTCGCAGGCAAGGTCGCGATCGTCACGGGAGCCGCATCGGGATTCGGGCGCGGCATCGCCGAGCTGTTCGCGCAGCATGGCGCCCGCGTCGTCGTCGCCGACTTGAACACGTCGGGTGCCGCGGCTGTTGCGAGCGGCATCGGCACGGCGGCAGTCCCGTTCACGTGCGATGTATCGAAGAAAGCCGATGTCGAAGGCCTCGTCGCCGCGGCCGTGAAGGTCTTCGGCGGTCTCGACATCCTGGTCAACAATGCCGGGACGACGCACAAGAACCAGTCGCTCATGACCGTCACCGAGGACGAGTTCGACCGCATCTATGCCGTCAACGTGAAGTCGATCTATCTCTCGACCATTGCAGCCGTGCCTGAAATGGAAAAGCGCGGCGGCGGGTCGATCATCAATACCGCGTCGACGGCCGGCGTGCGGCCGCGCCCTGGGCTCACCTGGTACAACGGCTCCAAAGGCGCCGTCATCACGCTGACGCAGTCCATGGCGGCGGAGCTTGCGCCGAAGAACATCCGCGTCAACGCCATCAACCCCGTCATAGGCGAGACCGGCCTGCTTTCCGAGTTCATGGGTGTGCCCGATACTCCCGAGAACCGCGCCCGCTTCATCGCCGGCATTCCGCTCGGCCGCATGTCGAAGCCCGAGGACATCGCCAATGCGGCGCTGTTCCTCGCCGATCCGGCATCGAGCTTCATCACCGGCGTCGCCATCGAGGTCGACGGCGGCCGCTGCATCTAGACCATGATCGCGTCAGGCCCTATCAGCCTGACGCGTGAATCGTCGGTCTCACTAAAGATCACCATGATCGCTTCGGACCCTAGTCGTGAGTCATCCGACTCGCCACACCGCCTATCCGGCGCGGCGTGAATCGGCAGCGCAGCAAAAGTCCGAAGCGTAAATCATCGGTCTCAATCACAAAATCGCTCAGGCGCCCAAAAACACAGCGCGGACGAACTCGCGATAGAGCATCACCTGCCGCGGCAGCGCGTTCTTGTCGTGCACCACCTTGGCCAGGATGATGCCGCCATCCGCGATGGCCGACAGCATGTCGGCGAGATCGTCGAGGCTGACGTCGATGCGCGGCGGATAGCGCTCGGCGATGAGGGCGAGGCGCGTCCGGAAGCGATCGCGCCAGCCGAGCAGCGCCGCTCTGTTGAGATCGCGCACATCCTTGTCGAACAGCCGGTCCTGATAGCAGTAGGACGCGACGAGACAGCCGGGATGCCCGTTCGGCAGATCCGCCATCATCTCGGAGAGCATCTTGAGCCCCACGAGGAAGCCATGCAGCGGGTCTTCGTTCAGCTCGTCGGCGCGCCGGAACAGCTCGTCGAACAACTCGCTCTCGCGCTCGATGTATCGAACCAGCAGCGCCTTCGCGAGGTCACTCTTGTCTTTGAAGTGGTAGAAGAAGCCGCTCTTGGTGATGCCGACGGCGGCGATCAGCTCGTCGATGGACGTGCCGGCGAAGCCTTTTTCGAGCACGGCCGCCTCCGCCGCGTCGAGGATACGCTCGCGCGTGTCGCTGCCTTTGCGCTGTATGGCCTCGGCCATGCCAAGCCCCGGATTTCAAGATTGTCACTGTACCACGAGTACAGTTGACATTCCCGTCCTTCAGACGGATCGAGGCGGACCAAGATTTATCGTGAAATTACAGGGAATTACGCGAGTGCGGTTCTGGACCGCAAGTCGGCTAGGAAAGGCTGGGGGGCGAGAGCATTTTCCCGCTCGAACCGGAGCGCCCCACGCTTCGCCAAGACCGGAGACCCCCAATGCCGAAATCGAACTTTGCCAAATACCGCGCCCGCCTCCCTCAGCTCGACGGCAACCTGTTCCTGACTGACGGCGGCCTCGAGACCACGCTCATTTTTCACGAGGGCTGGAACCTGCCCATGTTCGAAAGCTTCGTGCTGATGGACAGCGACAAGGGCCGCGCCGCGCTCGTCGACTACTACGAGCGCTACATCGCCATCGCCAAGAAGCGCGGTCGCGGCTTCGTGCTCGAAAGCCCCACGTGGCGCGCGAACCCGGATTGGGCCGCCAAGGTCGGCTACGATCGCTCACGCCTTGCCGGCATCAACCGTGCCGCACTCGATCTCATGTTGGAGCTGCGCGAGACCCACGAGACACGCGAAACGCCCATCGTTGTCAGTGGCAATGTCGGTCCCCGCGGCGATGGCTACGACCCCAGCAAGATCATGAACCCAGACGAGGCGCAGGACTATCATGCCTGGCAGATCGGCTTGTTCCGCGATGCGGGCGCCGATCTCGTCTCGGCCTTCACCATCAACAACATCAACGAGGCCATGGGCTATGCCCGCGCGGCTGAGGCTGCGGCTATGCCGTGCGCGATCTCGTTCACGTTGGAAACGGACGGCCGTCTGCCGACGGGCGAGCTGCTGTCCGAGGCCATCGAGGCCGTCGATGGGTCGACACGCGTGAAACCGGCCTACTACATGATCAACTGCGCCCATCCCACCCATTTCGGAGAGACGCTCGAAAAGGGCGCGGGCTGGATGAAGCGCCTGCGGGGTATCCGCGCCAACTCGTCTTGCCGCAGCCACGCCGAGCTCGACAATTCGCCGGAACTCGATACGGGCAATCCGGTGGAGCTCGGTGAGCAGTACGGCGCGCTATTGAAGCGCTATCCGCACATCACGGTTGTCGGCGGCTGCTGCGGCACCGATCACCGCCACATCGAGTGCATCAGCCTGGCAACGAGCAAGGCGGCGTGAGCTGCCCTGCATGCAGTACCACACTCCGTCATGGCCGGGCTCCGACCCGGCCATCCAGATCCGGAGGACGCGGACGTTTGACGAGTGGCCCCTGGATGGCCGCCTCAAGGGCGGCCATGACGTGATGAGGATACGAGCTACTCCGCAGCCCGCACGGCAATCTTGATCGTGTCTCGGGTGCCGCCCGTTCGCGGGGAGCGCGGCCCCACTTTGCATCCAGCGAGCTCACCTACACCGCGATCTTGCCGCCGCCCTTGCGCGTGATGGCGACGATGGAAGGACGCGGCGGCATGCCGTCCTTGAAGTCCGGCCAGCGCGTCGAAGGCGCATCGAAGCTTGCGGGCTCGGCGTTGGGATCGTCACCGTCCTCTTCACCCGGATGCTGCACGGCGACGAAAAACGTCTCGAGGTCCGGTGTCGGGCACGGCCCGCACATCTCGGCGCCGCGCGGCACCTGGAAGAAGCAGCGCGCCGTGCCGCGCCCCTTGCCTTCGGTCTCCACCGCCCAGATGCCGTCGGCGCGTCCCGTGCGCGACGGTGTGTTGCCGTCCGTCGCCACCCACAGTCGTCCAAGTGAATCGAGCGCGACAGTTGTCCGGCATTCCGAACCACCCATCCTTGCTCGTTGCCGGATTGAATGCGGCGCCCACTTCGGCGATGGAAGGATCGCCGCACTTGAGCAGGATCTCCCACGAGAATGTCGGCGCCGTGTGGTCGCCGCCGGTCGGGCGTGATCTCGATGATGTGCCCGAACTTGTTCTCGGCGCGCGGATTGGCGGCGTCCACCTGGTCCGCCTTGCGCTTGGCGTTGTTGGTCAGCACCACGTAGACCTTGCCCGATGACGAGATTGACGTCCACGTCTTCCGGCCGGTCCATCTTGGTTGCGCCGACGAGGTCGGCGGCGAGGCGCGCGTGGATCAGGACGTCGCCCTGGTCCTTGAAGCCGAAGCTTTCGTTGAGCCACGGACCCTCGCCATGCACGAGCGGGAACCACGTCCCCGTGCCGTCGGCATTGAAGCGCGCCACCGACAGCGTGCCGTGATCGAGCAGATCCTTGTTGGCGGCGCGGTTCGCGGGATCGACTTTGCCGTCGGTCACGAAGCGATAGACGTAGTCGAAGCGCTCGTCGTCGCCCTGGTACACGACGAAGCGGCCGTCGCCGTTGACGACATTGCCGGCGCCCTCGTGCTTGAACCGGCCCATGGCCGTGCGTTTCACCGGCGTCGACGTTGGATCGAGGGGATCGATCTCCACCACCCAGCCGAAGCGGTTCGGCTCGTTGGGCTCCTTCGCCACGTCGAAGCGATCGTGGAACTTGCCCCACGCGTACCACTCGCCGGGAATGCCGTAGCGGCGCAACGCGCGCGCTTCATCGGTGAGGGGTTCGGCCGCAGCCTTGCTCCAGAAGTAGCCGTTGATGTTCTCCTCGCACGTGAGCCACGTGCCCCACGGCGTTATGCCGCCGGCGCAGTTGTTGACCATGCCGCGCACCTCGCGTGCCGGCTGGGTCGGCGGACGTCTTCATCAGCGCGTGGCCGGCGGCCGGCCCGGAGATGCGCATCGGCGTCTCGGCCGTGATGCGCCGCGCATATTTCGAGTTGGGCACGACCGACCACTTGCCGCCCTCGCGCTTGATCTCGATGACGGAGCCGCCGTGCGCCATCATCTCCACGTCGACGATGTCCTTGGTCACGCCCTCGAATGACTTGTCCTTGCCGCTGCGTCCGCTGATGCCGCGGAACATGAGTTCGCCGTTCGTGTACTCGTGATTGACGACCAGAAGCCCGTGGTCGGAGCGGCCGTCGAGAGGCACGAAGCCGAGGAAGTCGTTGTTGTAACCGAACTGCTTTGCCTGCGCGGCGGGCGTGAGGGCATGAGGATCGAACTCCGGCGCGTCCGCCAGCACGCGGTCGCCCCAGCTGATCAGCACGTCGGCGTCGTAGCCGGAGGCCACATGATGCGTTTCGCTGTTCGGCGCCACGGGAAGCTCATCAAAGCTGAAGCGTGTGGGATCGGCCGGGTGCGCTTCGGCAGCGTGCGCGCGCGGAGAGGCGCCGAGCGCCAGAGGCCCGATCGCCGTCTCGGCCACGGCCACCGCCAGGAGTCCATGCATGAGGTCCCGGCGCGACAGGCGCTCCGCCACGATGTCGCCGAAGGTGGGATTGGCGCTGGTGTTGGAACCGCCGTTCTCCGACTCCTCGAACTCGACAGAGAGCGGCCGTCCTTGAGACGTCATAATGGTTCCCCCGAAGTCGCGCAGGGGCGCAGCCGCACAGGGCACGCCGAACCCGCTAGCTAGGCCAGCAACTTATCGGGTGTGTGACGGGGAAAAGACATTGCCGTAAGCTTGGTCAATGTGTCTGGTCTTCAAACCACGCAAAATTGAACAGAGCTTATGAACATCTTCAATGAGTTTTACTTGTAACACTTGATCTAAGTCATGTTGTCTGTCGCCTTGGTCGAGCCTATTTTTTAACGACTGGTGACAATAGTCCGAGTGCATTGGCCACGAAGTCGATGCCCGCGCAGGGAGGTAAGGGACATGAGTACAGAGACAAGGAGCTCTCCGTTCGGGTTTGATCCGAACGCCTTCGGACCTTTCGGTGCCGCCTTCAACGCGTACAGCACCTATGTTCGTAATCTGGGCGCGCAGGAGCTCAACGGGGTCGGCGCTACGCCGGTGAGGCCGGAAGCTGCAATCGAGCAGGCTTCGGCGGCGACGAAGAATGTCGCCCGGGCTCAGCTCGAGGTCATGGGCTTGGCTGTTCGCCGGGCGCAAGCGTATATGCAAGTCCCGACGCAACTCGCCCGTTGCCGCACACCGCGCGATGTCGCCGACGAGCAGATGGCCTTCTGGCGCACGGCGATGGAGCACTACATCGGCAGCTCGCACCGCCTGATGGAAGCCTGGACCGGGATGGTTCCGGCCATGTGCGCGCTGGGTGGCAATGGCCGCGCGGCTCCGGGCGAGCAGCGCGAGCGTGACTACATCAGCTTCAGCGGCACCTCCGGGCGCGAGGCAAATGGCCTCGACCAGTCGGCCGCAGCATCGGGCGGAGCCCGTCGAGTGGCCTGAGGGCGGAGCCCGCCGCGTCGCCTAAGCACGCCGAGAGCCAGGGAGTTCAATTGAGGGCCGCGACGCCTTCCTTGAATCCGTTGAGCGAGATGGGGATGCCGATTCCGGCTTCCTCGGTCTGAAAGATGATGAAGATCGCCGTCTTGCCGGTCTGAAGCTGCCCCACGAGCTTGTCGTCCACCGTCACCTGCGCGTAGCACGCAAACGTGTGGCAGCGCAGAAACGGTGCGTGTCCGATATCCGCGCCATCGACCTTGAGACCGATACCCGGCGGCAGCAGGACGCCGAGCGGCGCGAATACGCGCAGGACCTTCGTCCCGTTGGAGAACTTCTGGAAGTAGATCGTGAGCCCGACGTTGTTGCGGTCCTCGGCCGTGACGCTCTGGACCAGCGCGCAGACTTCCGACTTGGCTCCCACCGGCGGCGGCTTGCACACGACCTGCCAGTCGCCATGCTGGGCTTTGACTGTTCCGTCGGCGCCCGGCGAAGGTGAAAGGGCGGTCGGACTCGCGACGGTCGGAGGCGTGCCGTTGACCCCGCCCGCGAGGGCCGGCGCCACCGCCCCTATGCCCCCAAACGTCAAGGCAACCGCGACCGCAGTGCACAAAGAGAGAGCCGGCGGACGGCCGGACACGGCCACGGCGCCTTTGAGGCGGCGACCATGCGAGCGAACGAAGGTCATGTTCAAACTCAGAAGCCCTGCTGGAGACGGGTAGAGAATCCCAACTGCGGGAGACGCGAGCCTCTACCGCACCACCGTCCTCTCGGCGAGGAAAAAGGCCAAAGTGGGACCCAGGCGTCTTACGTTCAGTTTCCTTGCGCAATGTCTAGTCGGCAGCTCGCGATAAATTTGCTGCAGCGCGAACGGAGCCGACATGATTGTCTTCTTGATTCAACGCGTGGATTTGACGCAGAAAACTTGACTTGAGACATAAATGCCGGTTGTGCTGTGTCTCTGTTCGGGGGAATAGATGTGACTGCAAGCCCGCTTGCGGTTGCTCGGGGTTCGACAAGGGCTTGATGGGCTCACAAAGCCATAGGTTCCCAACGATCGGGAGCGCGCATCCGGGCGCGCCCGATTGCTTGAACGAAGAGAACGAAATCAAGGAAGCCCGGCTTAAGGGCCGGCGAGGAACGGGGAGCGAATTGATGCTGAAGAACGTGTTGAAGCAGGCGTCGTATGGCGTCGCCACAGGGCTTCTAGCTCTGATGTGCGGAGCCGCCGCACCGGCGTTGGCCCAGCAGAGCCCCGTAGGGCACGCTCTCCCTGGGCAGACCGGCATGATGCCGGCGGTAACGCCCATCGCTCACGAAATCCATTCCTTCTACGACCTCACCAACATCATCATCATCGCCATCGCAGTCTTCGTGCTGCTTCTGATGATTTACGTCTGCTACCGTTTCTCGGCTTCGCGCAATCCGGTCCCGAGCACGACGACCCACCACACGCTGCTGGAAGTTGCCTGGACGGTGATTCCGGTCTTCATCCTGGTGGTGATCGCGATCCCCTCGTTCAAGCTCTTGATGAACCAGTACACCTACCCGAAGCCGGACCTCACCATCAAAGCCATCGGCAATGCCTGGTTCTGGGAGCACCAGTATCCGGATCAGGGCAATTTCACCATCACCTCGAACATGCTGTCGGATGAGGAAGTCGCCGAGCTCAACCAGAAGGGCGTTCCTGCGATCCGCCTCCTCGCAGTCGATAACGAGGTCATTGTTCCGGTCAACAAGGTCGTGCACGTGCTCGTGACCTCGAACGACGTCATCCACAACTGGACCGTTCAGTCCTTCGGCTCGAAGATTGACGCCGTACCTGGACGCCTCACCTCGACCTGGTTCCAGGCCGAGAAGGAAGGCGTGTTCTACGGCCAGTGCTCCGAGCTGTGCGGCATGAACCATGCGTACATGCCGATCGCAGTTCGCGTCGTCTCCGAGCAGGTCTTCAACGACTGGTCCGGAGCGATGAAGGCCAAGGATAAGAAGAAAGCCAGAGAGATCCTCGACAAGGTCGCGCTCGATCAGGCTGGCGTTAAGGCGGTTGCGTCGGCGAATGCCGGCGAGACCCGATAAGCGAATCTGTGACGGCATGGCTCCGGCCATGGCGTTAATCGCACATAAATGGAAACACCCAAGTCATAAGGTTTGAACAATGGGTAGCACGACGGCACACGCAGACCACGACCACGCGCCGACCGGCTGGCGTCGCTGGCTGTTCTCGACGAACCACAAAGATATCGGCACGATGTATCTCTGTCTTCGCCATTATCGCCGGCCTCATCGGTGGCGCGCTTTCGATCGCCATGCGTCTCGAGCTCGCCGAGCCGGGTCTGCAGATCTTCTCGAACCCGCACACCTTCAACGTGTTCGTTACCGGTCACGGTCTGATCATGGTGTTCTTCATGGTCATGCCGTCGACGATGGGCGGCTTCGGCAACTGGATGATGCCGCTCATGATCGGTGCGCCGGATATGGCGTTCCCGCGCATGAACAACATCTCGTTCTGGCTGCTGCCGGTGGCGCTGAGCCTCCTCCTCATCTCGATGTTCGTCGAGGGCCCGTCGGGCATGGACGGCGTCGGCGCTGGTTGGACGATTTACGCTCCGCTATCGACGTCGGGCCATCCCGGCCCGGCAATGGACTTCGCGATTCTGGCGCTTCACGTCGCTGGTGCCTCGTCGATCCTCGGCGCCATCAACTTCATCACCACGATCTTCAACATGCGCGCTCCGGGCATGACGCTGCATAAGATGCCGCTGTTCGTCTGGGCCGTGCTCATCACCGCCTTCCTGCTGCTGTCTCTCGCTGCCGGTTCTTGCCGGCGCCATCACGATGCTGCTCACGGATCGCAACTTCGGCACGACGTTCTTCAACCCTGCCGGCGGCGGCGATCCGATCCTCTACCAGCATCTGTTCTGGTTCTTCGGACACCCCGAGGTCTACATTCTCATCCTCCCGGGCTTCGGCATCATCAGCCACATCGTCTCGACGTTCTCGAACAAGCCCGTGTTCGGCTACCTCGGCATGGCCTACGCCATGGTCGCGATCGGCCTCGATCGGCTTCATCGTGTGGGCTCACCACATGTATGCGGCCGGCATCAGCGTCAACACGCAGGCCTACTTCGTGTTCGCCACGATGGTCATCGCGGTGCCGACGGGCGTGAAGATCTTCTCGTGGATCGCCACCATGTGGGGCGGGTCGATGCAGTTCACAGCTGCCCATGTTCTGGGCGCTGGGCTTCATCTTCCTGTTCACGGTTGGCGGCGTGACGGGCGTCATGCTTTCGAACGCCGGCGTCGATCGCGCGCTGCACGACACCTACTACGTCGTGGCGCACTTCCACTACGTGCTGTCGCTCGGCGCCGTGTTCTCGATCTTCGCCGGGCTACTACTACTGGTTCCCGAAGATGATCGGGCTACATGTACTCGGAGTTCTGGGGCAAGCTGCACTTCTGGCTGATGTTCATCGGCGCGAACGTCACTGTTCTTCCCGCAGCACTTCCTCGGTCTCGCCGGCATGCCGCGCCGCTACGTCGACTATCCGGACGCCTACGCACTTCTGGAACGACGTCTCGTCGATCGGCTCGCTAATCACGGTCGTGGCACGCTGATGGCGTTCTTCATCGGCTTGGCTCGTCGCGCTAGCCGCGCAAGGTTCCGGCCGGCAACAACCCGTGGGGTCCGGGCGCAACGACGCTCGAGTGGACGCTGCCTTCGCCGCCGCCGTTCCACTCGTTCGAGACGCTGCCGCGCATCACCGGCGCTCGCACCACTGATCGGCGAGGGGCGCTCGGCGGACGTTCCGCCCGGCGCCCCTTCGCTCGAACGATAAGAACAGCGGGAGACCACCCGCACACGATAATGCGACCGCCGGCCCCCGCGGGCCGTCCACTAAATAAAAGCGGGACAACCCGCGGACCGTCGCCGAGGAGGGCAGGGCAAGAATGTCGGGACTGAGTGCAGAGGCGGCCGTCGGACACCGGCGTCACGGCATCGGAGCCGTCGGTCGGCGATTTCGTCGAGCTGATGAAGCCGCGCGTGATGTCGCTCGTGGTGTTTACGTCGCTCGCCGGCCTTTTCGCGGCACCGGGTGATCTGCATCCGGTTCTCGCCATCATCGCAGTCATCGCCATTGCTGTCGGCGCCGGCGCCTCGGGCGCGCTCAACATGTGGTACGACGCCGACATCGACGCGCGCATGGCGCGCACGGCGGCCCGCCCCATTCCGCGCGGCCGCGTCACACGCCGACGAAGCGCTGGCGTTCGGCACCGTGCTTTCGGTGGTGTCGGTCCTGACGCTCGGCGTGCTCGTCAACTGGGTGGCCGGCGCGCTGCTCGCGCTCACCATCGGCTACTACGTCTTCTTCTACACCATGTGGCTGAAGCGGCGGACGCCTCAGAACATCGTCATCGGCGGCGCCGCGGGCGCCTTCCCGCCCATGATCGGCTGGGCCGCCGTGACGGGTACCGTCAGCGTCGAAAGCATCCTGATGTTCCTCATCATCTTCATGTGGACGCCGCCGCACTTCTGGGCGCTCGCGCTCTACCGCTGCCGTGATTACGAGCGCGTCGGCGTGCCGATGCTGCCAGTCGTTGCCGGTCCGCGACGAGACGCGCCGCCAGATCCTGCTCTATTCGCTGGTGCTCACGCCGCTGGCGGTCGCGCCCTACTTCATCGGGCTCGGCGGCATCGCGTATCTCACCACCTCGGTCGTCCTCGGGATCGTTTTCGTCGCCCTCGCCGTTAAGGTCTGGCAGGTCACGCGAAGGTCGCGAGGCCGATGCAGCCGCCAAGCCGGCTGTTCAGCTTCTCGATCCTCTATCTCTTCATGTTGTTCGCCGTTCTGCTGGCCGAGCACGTCGTGCTCCAACCTCGGAATGGCGTGACAATGGGCGAGCCGTCGGCGGTAGGATCTTTGATGTCGGGTGAAATGGACGAGGAAAAGAAGCGGTTGCAGCGTCAGCGCCTGCGCTCGGTTGCCATCGCCCTTGGGCTCGGATTTTTGGTGCTTCTGTTCTATGCGGCGACGATCGTGCGCATGGGTGGCCAGATGGCCAACCAGGTCACGAACTAGAGAGGCTTGCGAGTGGTTGAGGCACCGGAGAAGTCCGAGACGGCAACGCGCCGGGACCCCGTAAGACGGGGGACCCACCGCGGCGTCATGCTCGCGTGCCTCGGGGCTTTGGCGTTCATGGGCGCCATGTCGTGTGCCGCCGTTCCGCTCTACCGCATGTTCTGCCAGGTCACGGGCTATGGCGGCACCACCAAGCGCGCCGAGAAGGCGTCCGACGAAATCGTGAACCGCATCATCACGCGTCCGCTTCGATTCCAATGTCACCCCCGGCATGCCCTGGGAGTTTCAGCCCGAGCAGCGCTACGTCGACATCAAGGTCGGCGAGAACACGCTCGCCTTCTACAAGGCGGCAAACACAGTCGAACGCCTCCGTGACCGGCACGGCGACTTTCAACGTATCGCCCGACGTCGCCGGACAGTACTTCAACAAGATCGAGTGCTTCTGCTTCACCGAGCAGACGCTCGCCGCAGGCCAGACCGTCGACATGCCGGTCTCGTTCTTCGTCGATCCCAAGATCATGGATGATCGGGACGCCGACGCGGTCCAGGAAATTACTTTGTCTTACACGTTTTACCCGTCAGTGAGCGCGGGTAAGGCGGCGGAAATCCAGACGGGGCGCGAGCCCAAGAAGGGAAGCTGACGGACCAGATCGCTTCGGCAGCGCTCCGATCGTCGCGCCGCATCAGGCGCGGCGTGAATGGCAGCGCCGAAAGTCCGAAGCGTAATCATCGGTCTCACTACACGAGACCATGATCGCGATCATCGGTCTTGAACGAAAGATTGGCTGAGACTTTTCGCTCGCCGCCGCCGCAAGGTGGTAGCTGGCGCAAACGGCAAGGCTGAGGGATAAGAAGAGAACGGGGACGACGGAGACGAAAATGGCCCAAGCGCACGGCAAGCAGCATGACTATCACCTTCTCGATCCGAGCCCATGGCCGTTGACGGCTTCGCTCTCGGCATTCATCACCGCCGTCGGACCATCATCTGGTTGCGCTCGATGGGCGAAGGTGCTCAGGGCCTCTTCGGCATCCAGGGACCGTGGGTCTTCGCTATGGGCTTCGCCGGCCTCGCAGGCACGGCCTTCATGTGGTGGCGCGACTGCATCATCGAAGCCAATCGCGGTGACCACACGCCGGTCGTCCAGCTTCACCTGCGCTACGGCATCATCCTGTTCATCGCCTCGGAGGTGATGTTCTTCGTCGCCTGGTTCTGGGCCTACTTCGATTTCTCTCTGTTCCCGAACGACGTCCACACGATCGAGAACATGAAGGAAGCCGTCGGCATGGTTCAGCGCAACGAGCTGTTCGGTGGCCAGTGGCCGCCGGTGCCGGTTGAAGCGACCGATGCCACAATCCCGGCCACGGGCGCTCCCGCTGGCGGTTTCTTCAAGGGCACGTTCGATCCCTGGGGCATCCCGCTCGTCAACACGCTGATCCTGCTGCTCGTCGGGCTGCACGGTGACGTGGGCGCATCATGCGCTGCTCAAGAACGATCGCCGCGGCCTCGTGCTCGGCCTCATTGTGACGGTCGTTCTCGGCCTGATCTTCACGGGCTTCCAGGCCTACGAGTACATGCATGCCGCATTCAGCTTCGGCGGCCATTCCTACGGCTCGGCCTTCTTCATGGCCACCGGCTTCCACGGCGCGCACGTGATCATCGGCACCATCTTCCTGTTCGTGTGCCTGGTCCGGGCCATCGCGCGGCGCGTTCACGCCGCGAGCAGCACTTCGGCTTCGAGGCCGCTGCCTGGTACTGGCACTTCGTCGACGTGGTCTGGCTGTTCCTGTTCGCCTCCATCTACGTCTGGGGCGCAGGCGCTCATCCGGGTGCAGGGCACTGAGAGTTAGAACGCCCCGATTGAGTGAATGAGGGGCGGAACGGAAAAGGGGGAGGGGTCTGGCTGCGCAGCCGGACCCCTTTCCCGCATTTTGGTACGGGAGTTGTTTTCGGTGAGCGAGGCGGCGGGCGCATGAACGGTCAGCATCATCAAGGTTCGACAGGCCCGCTTAAGGTCCTGCGCGCGAGCCTCCTGTGCCGCTGCCCGCGCTGTGGCTCGGGCCCTCTGTTCAAGAATGGCCTCATGTTCCGCGATCGCTGCGACGCCTGCGGTCTCGACTACAAATTCATCGACACCGGCGATGGCCCGGCCGTGTTTGCGATCCTGATCCTGGGCGCCGTCGTTTTGGGCGGCGCGCTCTTTGTGGAGTTCACCTACGGGCCGCCCGTCTGGGTCCACGTCGTGCTGTGGGGCATCGCCACGCCGCTGTTGGCGCTGGTTCTGCTGCGCTTCCTCAAGGCGGCGCTGAGCGCGTTGCAGTGGACCCATCAGGCCGAGGAAGGCCGCTTGGCCAAGGATTGACCCCCGGATGCTTCGAACCCTGCGCGATCGTAATCTGCTGGTGCCCACGCTGATGACGCTTGCGGGCCTCGCCGTGCTGGTGAGCCTCGGTGTCTGGCAGCTCCAGCGCAAGCAGTGGAAGGACGGCTTGATCGCCGACATCCAGCGAGGGCTCAGTGAAACACCCGCCCCGCTCGACGATCCTCCCGGCCTGTGGCGGGTCTTGGGCCAGCGCGAATACCACCCGGTGACCGCGAAGGGAGTTTTCCGCCACGCCGACGAGCGCCACCTGTTCGCGGTCGAGCAAGGCGTCGCCGGCTGGCATGTCTATACGCCGCTCGACATGGCCAATGGCTTGACCGTGATCGTCAATCGCGGCTTCGTCACGGAAGCGTTCAAGGACCCGGCCACTCGCAAGGCCGGCGAGATCGCGGGAGAGGTGACGCTCACGGGCCTTGTGCGCCAGCCGGGTAAAGCACACTTGGTTTACGCCGGCAGAGGATCGGGCGCGCAACATCTGGTACTGGCGCGACCTCGACGGCATGGCCGCATCGATGGCCCCGGGCGCAGCACAGCGTCAGGTCTTGCCGTTCTTCATCGATGCCAAGGCGGAGCCGCCCAATCCCGGCGGCTGGCCCAAGGGCGGCATCACGCACCTCGAAATCCCGAACCGGCACTTGGAATACGCCATCACCTGGTTCGGCCTCGCTGCGGCGCTTTTGGCCGTTTTTGCTGTGTATGCTTGGCCGAGGCTAAGGTCCGGCGCATAAGCCTTTGGCGTTGCTTGTCCCGCCGTAAGCACCACATTAGGCTCGGCTAGTAATCTGGGCTCGTTGTTCAATGGGCCCTACAACTCGTTAGGATCATTCATCCCGTGAGCTACATTTCGACCAGAGGCAGCGCCCCTGAATTGGGCTTCGAGGACGTGCTGCTCACGGGGCTTGCGCGCGACGGCGGGCTCTATGTGCCGGCCGAGTGGCCGACCCTTTCCGCCGGACACCATCGCGTCGTTCGCCGGCCGGCCGTTCGCCGAGGTGGCCGTCGAGGTGATGCATCCGTTCGTAGGTGGAGCCATCGCCAAGTCGGATCTTCTCGCCATGGCGCGCGACGCCTATTCCGGCTTCGGCCACCCGGCGGTGACGCCGCTCGTGCAGATCGGGCCGCAACACCTGGGTGCTGGAGCTGTTCCACGGGCCGACGCTGGCCTTCAAGGACGTCGCGATGCAGTTCCTGGCGCGCCTCATGGATCATGTGCTGGCGAGGCGCAATCGCCGAGCAACCATCGTCGGCGCCACGTCGGGAGACACGGGCGGCGCGGCTATCGAGGCCTTCCGATCGTCGAGCCGCGTCGATGTCGTCATCCTGTTTCCGGACGGGCCGCGTCTCGGACGTCCAGCGGCGCATGATGACGACGCCGACCGAAAAGAACGTCCACGCCGTCGCCGTCAAAGGCACGTTCGACGACTGCCAGGCGCTCGTGAAGGGCATGTTCAACGATCACGCCTTCCGCGATCGCCTGTCGCCTGTCGGGCGTGAACTCGATCAACTGGGCCCGCATCGTGGCGCAGGTGACGTACTATTTCGTCGCCGGCGCAGCCCTCGGCGCGCCGCACCGTCCGCTCACGTTCTCGGTGCCGACCGGCAATTTCGGCGACATCTTCGCCGGCTGGGTGGCGAAGCGCATGGGCCTTCCCATCGAGCGGCCTCGTCATCGCCTCGAACGCCAACGACATCCTGCCGCGCACGCACGCGAGCGGCATCTACGAGATGAAGGGCGTCATGCCGACTTCATCACCGTCCATGGATATCCAGATCTCATCCAATTTCGAGCGCTACCTGTTCGAGGCCTCTGGCCGCGACGCCGTCGGTATTCGCAACCAGATGGGCTCGCTGGCCCAGGGCGGCCGGTTCGAGATCACGTCGCCACTCGCAGCCATGCGCCGCGATTTCTCCGCCGCCGCCGCCAGCGAGGATGAAGTCGCGAATGCGATCCGCAGCCTGAAGCGCGACAGCGGCTACCTGATGGACCCGCACACGGCCTGCGGCATGGTTGCGCTCGAGAAATGCGTTCCCGAAGGCAGTGTGCCGCGCGTCGTGCTCTCGACCGCCCATCCGGCCAAGTTCCCTGACGCCATGCAGGAGATCACCGGCGAGCGGCCGGCGCTGCCGCCGCGGCTCGCCTCCCTGCTCACCGACCCCGAGCGCTACCCCGTGCTCGAGAACGATCTCGGCGCGGTCGAGAGATACGTCGAGGGCGTAGCGGGCGGCCTGCGCGAGGGTGCCGCATGACGGAAGCCATCACGCACCTCCCCAACGGACTGACCGTCGTAACCCACACCATGCCGCATCTGGAGACGACATCGCTCGGCCTCTGGGTGGGCGTCGGCGCCCGCCACGAGCAGGAGCGCGAGCACGGCATCTCTCATTTCCTCGAGCACATGTCGTTCAAGGGCACGGCAACACGCTCGGCCCAGGCCATCGCCGAGGAGATCGAGGCCGTCGGCGGCGAGCTGAATGCCGCCACGGGACTTGAGACGACGGCCTATTTCGCGCGCGTGCTGAAAGGCGACGAGGGCGTCGCCCTTGAGCTGCTGGCCGACATCCTGCTCAATTCCGCGTTCTCGCCCGACGAGATCGATCGCGAGCGCGAGGTCATTCTGCAGGAGATCGCCGGCACGCGGGACAGCCCTGAGGATATGGTCGTTCGAGCTTCTCAACGAGGCCGCGTATCCGGGCCAGCCCGTGGGCCGCACCATTCTCGGCACCGCGGCCCGCGTCCAAAGCTTCACGGCCGCCGATCTGCGGACCTTCCTTGCGACCCATTACCGCCCTGGAAACATGGTGTTGGCAGCTGCTGGGGCCGTTAGCCACGAGCCCTTCGTCCGCCACGCTGAGGCCCTATTCGGAGGGCTCACTCAAGGTGGATTCGGGGGCGAGCAGAACGCCCGTTACGAGGGCGGGACGCGTTCGGATTCCAAGAAGTTCGAGCAAAGCCATCTCGTGCTTGCCTACGAGGGGCCATCATATCGCGATCCTAAGTATTTCACGGCCCAAGTTTTTTCCGGCCTCTTCGGTGGCGGCATGTCGTCCCGATTGTTCCAGGAGGCGCGGGAGAAGCGCGGGCTTTGCTATTCGATCTACTCCTCGGCCTTCGGGCTGGGAGACACGGGACTGTTCGCGGTTCACGCCGCGACGGGGGCGGAGTTGATGGCGAGCCTGATCGATGTCACGGCAGGCGAGTTCGAGACCGTGGCTGCGGAAGGCCCTGGTGCGGCCGAGCTTGCGCGCGCCAAGGCTCAGCTCAAGGCCGGCCTGCTGATGAGCCTCGAAATCGTCCTCGGCCCGCGCCGAGCAGATGGCGCGTCAGATGATGACCTTCGGCCGTCTGATTGGAACCTCCGAGCTCATCACCAGTGTAGATGCCGTGACCGCAGAAGACGTCCGCATCCTGGCGCAAGAGCTTGCAGTCTCGAAGCCGTCCGTTGCCGTTGTCGGCGCGGGAAAAGCCTCCGAAAAGCTCGCACGTGCCGCCGCAGGGCGCATGAGCTTTGGCGCTGCCGCCGCGCCCAAAGTCGCCAACGCAGGACGTGTCGCATGGCATTCCTGAGAGCCGGGATTGGATCCGAAACGGCTGTCGTTCAGGGTCGCGGCCTCTGGCTGCGCGCCGCCGCTCATGGGCGACTATGGCCCCTGGGCTGAGCTGCGCACGTTGAGCCGTGCTCACCTCGTGCCGTGGGAGCCGGCTTGGCCGCGCGACGATCTGTCGAAGAGCGGCTATCGCCGCCGGTTGCGTCACTACCAGCGCGAGGCGCGCGACGATCTCGGCTACGCGTTCCTCATGTTCGAGGCTGCGACCGACAAGCTCATGGGCGGCGTCACGCTGTCGAACGTCCGCCGCGGCGTCACGCAGTCGGCGACGCTCGGATATTGGCTCGGCCTGCCGTTCGTGCGCCAAGGCCACATGACCGAGGCAGTCCGCGCCATCACCGCCCATTCATTCGAAACCCTCCGGCTGCATCGCGTCGAAGCGGCCGTGCAGCCCGTGAACGAGCCCTCACTCCGTGTGCTCGAGCGCGTCGGCTTTGTGCGAGAGGGGCTGGCCCGCCGTTATCTCAAGATCAACGGCGTCTGGCAGGATCATTATCTGTACGCCGCGATAGCCGAGGACTGGCAGAACGCGGAGGCGCGCCGGGCATGAGGGGGACGGGGGAGAGAAACGAGGGGCTAAGGGGCGGCGCGGTACGCGCTCTCCTTGCGTCTGCGTTGCTGTTCCTGCTCGTCGTTGCCGCGCTTCCGGGCCGCGCGCTGGCGCTCAATCCCATCGTCATTGGCCCCGATCAGGGCCGCATCGAGATCACGACACTGGGCGATCTCTACGAGGATCGGGGCGACAGCCTGCAGATCGAAACCGCCGCCGGACCCGACGGCGTAACGGGCCGCATGTCCGTCTCGGCAGGGACACAGGGCACCAATCCGAACTGGATCGTGTTCGCGCTCACGAATCCGACCGACAAGCCCGTGGAGCGCTGGCTCACGGCGGATCGCTATAGCGTCATCGGCTCGGGCGTCGTCTGGCCTGATCTCGACGCCCGCCGCATCGAGGCGGTAACGCCGTCCATCGGCTTCGTGCCCGAGCGCATCAAGAGCGACCGCGCCGACGTTTTCCGCATCACGCTCGAGCCCGGACAGACCATCACCTACGTGGCCGAGCTTTCGTCGGAACGCTTTGCGCGCCTGCATCTGTGGAAGCCGCTCGACTACGAGCTCAAGATTTCGGACCGCCAGCTCTTCAACGGCGTCATGCTGGGCCTTACGGGCCTCATGGCCATCTTCCTGACGGCCATCTTCGCCGCCAACCACAAGCTCGTGTTCCCGGCAGCAGCGCTGGTTTCGTGGTGCGCGCTCGCCTACCTCTGCGTCGACTTCGGCTTCTTCCACAAGCTGTTCCAGATGAAGCCGGAGGCCAACGCCGTCTATCGAGCCGCGGCGGAATCCGCGCTAGCGGCGAGCCTCGTCGTCTTCATCCACGTCTTCCTGAGGCTGGCGCTGTGGCACGGCCTCATACGCATGCTGATCACGGTCTGGCTGTTGGCGCAGTTCTCGCTCATCGCCGTCGCCATCGTCGACCCGCGTCTGGCCGCTACGTTCGCGCGCCTCTCGTTCGTCTTCATTGGTGCCACGGGTGCCGGCCTCATCACCTTCCTGGCCGTGCGCGGACAGGACCGCGCCCTGTCGCTGGTGCCGACGTGGATCCTGTTCATGGTCTGGATCTTCGGCGCCGGTGTCGCGCTCACAGGCCGGCTGTCGGGCGACATCGTCGTTTCTGGTCTCGTCGCCGGCCTCGTGCTGATCCTGCTTCTCATCGGCTTTACGGTCACGCAGTACGCCTTCCGGTCGGTCGAGCCGATGTACGGCGGCGCGCCATCCGATCTGCAGGCGCGCGCCATGGCCATCGACGCCTCGGGCGCGGCCGTATGGGAATGGAATGCGCGCCGCGACGAGATCAAGGTCTCGAACAACCTGGAAAGCTGGCTCGGGCTTGCAGCGGGCGATCTCTCCGCCCGAACCGACGATTTTGCCAAGCACCTCCACCCGTCCGATCGGGAACGATTCCGTCTTGCTCTCTTCGCCGTGCAGGAGCGCCGCGACGGCAAGATCGGCTGCGATTTCCGCATCCGCCAGGGCGACAACACCTACCGCTGGTTCGAGCTCGATGCCGCACCCATCGCGGGCACCGATCCGCGCTCGTTCAAGTGCGTCGGCCTGCTGCGCGACATCACGGATTCGAAGCGCGCCCATGAGCGCCTGCTGCACGATGCCGTGCATTGCAGCCTGACGGGCCTGCCGAACAAAGAGCTGATGCTCGACCGCCTGCAGGTGGCGATGATGCGCGCCAAGACCGAGGCGCACATTCGTCCCACCGTCATCACCATCGATATCGACAAGTTCAAGGACGCCAACTCGTCTCTCGGACTGGTGCTGGGAGACAGCCTGCTGCTCACGGTGGCGCGCCGCCTGCAGCGCCACATCGGCCCCAACGATACGCTGTCGCGCATCGGCGGCGACCGCTTCGCCATTTTGCTGCTGGCGGAACAGCCGGTTGCCGAGTTGGCCGCCAACGCCGAGCGCATCCGCCGCTCGCTACGCTCACCGATCAAGATCGCGGGCCAGGAGATCGTGCTCACCGGCTCGCTCGGCATCGCCGTGCACGACGGCGCCGAGACGAGCCACGAGGATCTGCTCAAGAAATCCGAGATCGCCATGTTCCGCGCCAAGCGCGCGGGGGCTGATCGCATTGAAGTGTTCACGCCGGAGATGCGCGGCGATCAGGACGAGCACAGGGTGCGCGAAGCCGAGCTCCGGGACGCGCTCGAGAAAAACCAGCTCAAGATCTTCTACCAGCCCATCATCTATCTGCCGACCGAGGAGCTCGCCGGCTTCGAGGCCTCGATCCGCTGGGAGCATCCGAAGCTCGGCGTCATCAACCCGATGGACTTCGTCACCTTCAGCGACGGCTCCGATCTCGTCGTCAAGCTCGGCTCTCACATGCTGCTGCGCGCCGCGCGCGACGCCGCCGTCTGGCAGAAGGAGCATCCGCGCACGGGCGATCCGCTGTTCGTCAGTGTCAACGTGTCGAGCCGCCAGCTTTTCCGCCAGGAGCTGATACAGGAAATCCGCCACATCCTTGGCCGCAACATCGTGCCCAAGGGATGTCTCAAGCTCGAGGTCTCCGAGCAGCTTGCGCTCGAAAATCCCGAGCAGGCCAATGAAATTCTGGAGTGGCTGCGCGGCGCGGGCGCCGAGATTGCCCTCGACGATTTCGGCACTGGCTACTCTTCGCTCGCCTATCTCGAACGCCTGCCGTTCGACAGCATCAAGATCGACCAGGCCCTCATTCAAGCCGGCAACAAGCAAGGCGGGCCCGACTCCGCACTGGTCCGCTCCATGGTGGCCCTCGCTCACGAGCTCGGCAAGACGGTGGTGGCGAAGGGCGTCGAAGCCGATGGTGACGTCAGCTTCCTGCGCTCGATCGGCTGCGAATTCGCACAAGGCCCCTATTGCGGCGATCCCATTGCCGACACGGATGTCGTGCAGGTGCTGTCGGTCCTGAGAACGTCCGAGATCAAGAACAAGCCGCGCGGCCTGTTCCGCACCAAGCCGAAGAAGCGTCCAGCCCAGGCTCCGGCGTCGCGTCCGGCTCCCGCCGCTCAGCCCGAAAGCGCTCCCGTCCGCCCGGCCGCTTCGCCAGCGCCGGCTCTCGCTGCTCTCGCTGTCCCGGCGTCTTCGGCACCCGCTCTATCCTCGTCTATCGCGGCGTCCCGCGACGTAACGCGCCCGGTCGCTCCACCAGGCATCGCACCGCGTCCTCGCCAACGGCCGCCGCAAGCGCCGCCGCAACCCGTGCATCACCAGGCGAACGGACACGCCAACGGTGCCGCCGCTGCGAACGCAGGGAACGGCCGCGCACTTGGCGGACCGCCTCCTCCGCCCATGCCGGCATCCGCGCCGCCGCATCACCTATCGAAGCTGGCCGACGTGCTTCCTGATCTTCCGGTAGCCGCAGCCGCCGGTCCGCCGCCGCTGCCACCGCCTCCTCCGAGGGGGCCGCCTCAGCCCCAGATGACCGCCGCACCGCCGCCGCCACAGCCAGCGAGCCCGGCGATGGATCGCGGGCCTGCGCCGGCGGCCGTCCATCCGCCGCCGATGCAGATGCCGCCGGGAGCGTCGCCTGCCGTCGATCCCAAGACCGGGCTCATGCCGCCGCAGCTCCAGCACGAGATTGGTCTGCAGCAGCCGAAACCGATGACGGGCCAGCCGCCGCACCCGGCAGCGCCACCGCCACCGCTTATGGCGCCTGCACCGCGGATGAACGGTGCGCCACCGCCGGCAAACGGAGCGGCGCCTGCGGCCGCGGCGCCGCCTCCGCCCGCACCACCGCGTCCTGCACCGGATTTCACCAACCTGCCGCCGGCGATCGCGGAAAGCTTGGCCCGGCTTGCGGGCTCGCTGCCTCGTAAACCCAACTAAGTTCGTTCGAAAGTCCGGGCCGGCCGCCGCCGATCTGCGTGCGTGACGGCGCCAACCGGTCTCATCACGCAGCCGCGTTTTGATGTTTCGGAAAATCGAGGAAGGCGAGGGCGGACTAGCTCAGGCCGAGCTAAGCGTGCCCGGCGTCGCTCACGAGATGCGACGGGTCGATGCCGATCTTGGCCAGCGCCCGCACATACTTGCCCTCGAGGTCGGGATCGAACACGAGGTCGAGATCGGCCGGGCAGTTCAGCCACCCGTTGGCCTGGATCTCACTTTCGAGCTGACCCGCCGACCAGCCCGCGTACCCGAGCGCAAGGATGGAGCGGTCGGGCCCTTCTCCGGAGGCGATGGCCTTCAGGATATCGATCGACGCCGTGAGGCTCACTTCCTGGTCGATCGGCAGCGTCGATTCCGTCACGTAGTAATCGGCCGAATGCAGAACGAAACCGCGGCCGGTCTCCACGGGGCCCCCGACGTGAACCTGCCGTTCGAGGATATCGTTCGAGATGCCGTCCTCGGCATTGCGCGGCGCGATGCCGAGACGCTCGAGAAGATCTGGGAAGTTGATGTGATCGGCGCGATGATTGATGATGAGCCCCATCGCCCCGTCGTCGGAATGCGCACACATGTAGATGACCGAGCGGGCGAACCTCCGGTCAGTCATGAGCGGCATGGCGACGAGTAGCTGGCCCTTGAGATAGGTTTCGCTGCGCTTTTTCCGCTTCGGTTTTTGCGGCACGGTCATGCTGTAAAGCTTACTTCTGGTGAGGCGCGGGTGGGAAGCGCCGATTTTATCAGGAAAAACGCGAAAACGCCGCAGAGTTCCGGGGCGGGTTGCACCTGCTTGCTTACCGACAGGATGTCACATCCAGGCCCTTATTTATGGTATTTGAGCGCTCAATATGTCGTTGAGGCATCTTCATAATGGCGACCTTCAGAGTATCGGCTTTTATCTATGCTGGCATATCGGCGCTGACGCTCGTTTGCGCAAGCGCAAGATCGGTGGGGGCCTTGGAATCGCCTTGGGCCACCACGCGCAAATCGCGCACGCGCCTATTCTCCGGGCAGATCCCTGGCGGTCCCGCAGCGACCCTTGCATTCATAGAGATCGAGCTCTCCCCGGGCTGGAAAACCTATTGGCGCACGCCCGGGGACGCCGGCGGTCTTCCGCCGTCGTTCGACTGGTCGCAGTCATCTAATCTGGCCTCGGCAAACGTGTTGTATCCGGCGCCGCTGCGTTTGACAGACAAGTCGGGCGATACGATTGGTTACAAAGGGCACGTCATCTTCCCGGTCGAGGTTCGGCCTAAGGACGCAGCCAAGCCGGTCGTGCTGAAACTCGACATGCAATATGGCATCTGCAAGGACATCTGCGTGCCCGGTCGAGGCCAAGCTCGAGGTCGAGATCGCGCCAGACGCCGCTGATCCTGCGCCACAATTGGCCATCGAGGCTTTCGAAAATGTGCCGCGGGCCGAGGGTCGTCTGAAACCGGACGATCCGGTCCTGCTCGGCGCCAAGGTCGATCTCGCGTCCTCTTCGCCGCGCATCGTGCTTGAGGCAAAATTCCCGGGCGCCGGCGGCCCATCGGATATTTTCCTGGAAGCGCCCGAAAATCTCTATGTTCCGCTACCGACGAAAGCGCAGGGGCGCGGCGACGGCGTCGAGGTTTTCAATGTCGATCTTACGGCAGGAGCAGACGTCGCGGCGCTGAAAGGCAAGACCATCACGGCGACGCTGGTCTCGCCTTCGGGCGCTTCCGTCGCTACTTTCCGCCTTGAATGAAACGGCCGAAAAGTATTCCCCTCACACGCCGCCAGGCGAACCCGTAACCACCCGGCAACCCGCAGCTTGGAGATCATGTCATGACGATCAAGGTTGGTGACCAGCTTCCCGATGCGAAGTTCACGGTCATGGGACCGGACGGGCCGTCCGCCAAAACCACCGCGGAAGTGTTCAGCGGCAAGAAGGTGGCGCTGTTCGCAGTTCCGGGGGCCTATACGCCGACCTGCCATCAGCAGCATGTGCCGGGCTTCGTCGCGCGCACGGAGGAGATAAAGGCCAAGGGCATCGACGCCATCGTCTGCACGGCAGTGAACGATGTCTTCGTTCTCACGCACTGGTCCAAGGACACGGGCGCCGACGGCAAGATCCAGATGCTGGCCGACGGCAACGCCGACTTTGCGAAGAAGGTCGGCCTCGACATCGACCTGACGCAGTTCGGCCTCGGTGTGCGCTCGAAGCGCTATTCCATGCTGGTCGACGATGGCGTCGTAAAAACTCTCAATGTCGAGGATGCGCCGCCGCAGCACGACAAGGCGAGCGCCGACACACTGTGCTCGCAGATCGATCGCAGCATCTGAGACGGCGACTTGCCGTTAAGCCCGCTTGAACTGCAGCCAATCCCTGGCGCGCCAGCTCGTCGGCGCGTTCGTTCTCAGTGTGCCCCGCGTGACCCTTCACCCAATGCCATTCGATGTCATGCCTCTGGCGCGCCGCATCGAGGCGCTGCCATAGCTCGGCATTCTTCACCGGCTTCTTGTCGGCCGTCTTCCAGCCGTTCCTCTTCCAGCCGTGAATCCACTGCGTGATGCCGTTCTTCACGTATTGGCTGTCGGTATGCAGCGCGACTTTGCTCGGCCTCTTGAGCGCTTCCAGCGCGGAGATCGCAGCCATCAACTCCATGCGATTGTTGGTGCTGTGAGCTTCGCCGCCGCAGATCTCCTTGCGATGCTCACCAGAGATGAGAATGGCGCCCCAGCCGCCCGCACCCGGGTTCCCGGAGCACGCGCCGTCCGTATAGATGACGATATCTGCTGTTGCGTCGCTCATGCCTGATCCTCGAGGCCATACGCGCGCGCGTCGCCGATAGTCTGGTGGAAGCGCAGCCGCTTCACGAAATCCATGGGGTCATGCGGCTTCACCAGCGCGTCCTTCTCCGTATGCAGCCAGTCGTAGGCGCGCGTGACCAGAAATCTCAATGCCGCACCGCGCCCTAACGTGGGCAGAGCCTCCCGCTCCGCCGGCGTGAGCGTTCTGACGGTCTGATAGCCCTGAAGCAAAGCGCGGCCCTTTTCCATGTTGAACGATTGATCGGGCTCGAAGCACCAGGCATTGAGGCAGATGGCGATGTCATAGGCGAGCGCATCGTTGCAGGCGAAATAGAAATCGATGAGACCGGAAAGCGTGTCGCCGAGGAAGAACACGTTATCCGGAAAGAGATCAGCGTGGATAACTCCTGACGGCAGACCTTGCGGCCACGAGCTGTCGAGATGCCTTAGCTCGGAGCCGATCAGCGAGCGCAAGGCCCGGCATGATCTCGTCGGCCCGATCCTCGAAGCGCTGAAACAGCGCATGCCAGCCCTCCGGCCCGAGCGCGTTTTTTCGCGTGATGTCGAAATCGGCGCCGGCGAGATGAAGCTCCGCCAATGCCCGGCCCACGGCGAAACAATTCTCAGGCTTCGGCCGGCGCAGCCACACGCCTTCGAGGAAGGTGACGAGGGCAGCTGTGCGCCCTGAGATCTCGCTCAGGATTTCGCCCTTGAGATTGCGCACCGGCAGCGGACACGAGACGCCGCGCTTCGAAAGGTGCTCGAGCAGCCCCAGGAAGAAGGGCAGATCCGAGGCGGCGACGCGCCGCTCGTACAGCGTCAGAATGAATGTGCCGGTGCTGGTGTGCACGAGGTAGTTGGTGTTCTCGACGCCCTCGGCGATGCCCTTGTAGGACAGGAGCTCTCCCAGGCCGTAGCTGGCGATGAGAGCCGCAAGCTCATCGTCGTTCACTTCCGTATAGACGGCCATGGAGTGTCTCGATCTCTGATGTCGGGAATTGAACGCGCGGGCGTGTCGTCGCGCGTCAGGCGTCGGCCGGCTCGCGCAGCTCGCGGGGAACATTGAAGGCGATGCGCTCGTCGGCCGTCGTGATGGTCTCGATCTCGATGTCGAACCGCTGGCGCAAGGCGTCGATCACCTCGTCGACCAGCGTTTCCGGAGCCGAGGCGCCGGCCGTAACGCCGACGGCCTCGACGCCCTCGAGCGCATCCCACGGAATCTCCGCCGCTCGCTGAATGAGCACGGCCTTGGGGCAGCCAGCCCTCTCGGCGACCTCAACAAGACGCAGCGAGTTCGACGAGTTCGGCGCTCCGACGACGATCACGAGGCCCACGCGATTGGCGATGGTCTTGACTGCCGTCTGCCGGTTGGTGGTGGCGTAGCAGATGTCCTGCTTATGCGGCCCGACGATGTCCGGGAAGCGCTCTTTCAGAATGGCCACGATTTCCGCGGTGTCATCCACCGAAAGGGTTGTCTGTGTGACATAGGCGAGGCGGGCCGAATTCGGGTGAAACATAGGAGCGCGCGGCGTTTACCGTTTCGATCAGAGTAACCGCGCCCTCGGGAAGCTGTCCCGTCGTGCCTTCGACCTCCGGGTGGCCGGAATGTCCGATCAACAACACGTGCAGACCGTCGGCGTGGTGGCGAGTAGCCTCCATATGCACTTTGGAGACGAGCGGGCAGGTCGCGTCTATCGCGAACAAATTCCGGTGCTTGGCGGCCAGAGGTACGGACTTCGGCACTCCATGTGCCGAAAAGATCACAGGTTGATCCGTTTCTGGTATCTCGTTGAGTTCCTCCACAAATACGGCGCCTTTCGCCTTCAAATTGTCGACGACGTAGCGATTGTGCACGATCTCGTGGCGGACATAGACGGGGGCGCCGAACTTCGCCAGGGCGAGCTCGACGATCTGAATGGCGCGGTCCACGCCGGCGCAAAAGCCTCGCGGGGCGGCAAGAAGCACCCGGAGCGGGGGCAGGCCGCTGGAGTTTGGAGTGGAGCGCGGGGCGGGCATGGGACGGGGTCCTGGGTTACTGAAGGCCGGTTTGATCTAGATCGTGGCGAGAGGCGTCTGCCTTGCGCATCGCTTTTGGGGTGATAAAGCTTGAACCGGGTGTCAAAGAAAAGACCCTTTCTGGGCCCTGACGTTGGCGCTGGCCGAGTGCACCGGTTATCTACGAATTATGCGGATTGGAGCGTCATGGTGCAATCGGTCAAGAGGTCTGGGGGGGTAATCGGTGCCGCGTGCGTCTGCGCGCTGGCCGTCAGCCTGCTCTCCGGTTGTGGCCTCTCGTCGGTCACCTCGGGGCTCGGCACCAGCATTATGGGCGGTTCCTCGGCAAGCGCCGAAGCCAGCTCGGTTAATGAACAGGAGCTTCTTGCGGCCGCCAAGTCTTCCGGCGGCGACCAGGCCATAGCGGGCTTGCCCGCGGGCGATGCTTCGCCCGGATGCCCGCGTTTCGTCGTTTGGCCGCGCGACAGCCATCTAACCATCTACGAGCCCGGCCGCGTCGGCGATGGTCTCGCCATCGTCCACCGTGGCGAGCTGACCAAAACCGCCCGCGAGTGCACCGTTCAGGGCAATCGCGTCACTGTACGTTATGGTTTCTCCGGCCGCGTTCTTGCTCGGGCCGCGCGGCAAGTCGGGCCCGCTGTCGCTGCCGATCAACGTGTTCGTCACCGATTCGAAGCGCGAGAAGGTTTCGACCGATCAGCTGAGAGTCGACGCCACGGTCGCGGTTGAAAACCCGATCGGCTACTTCTCAGCCGTGCGCTCGGTCAGCTTCGACGTGCCGGAGGGCGCGCGCGCTGGCGAGTACGAGGTGTTCGTCGGCTTCGAGCGCAACACCCCCAACGCCGGCTAACGCCTTACGACACCGGCCGCAGCAGCACGTGCTTCTTCTTGCCGAGCGACAGCTTGATCACGCCGTCGCTGCCGACGTCCCCCGCTCCGATGCTCGCCTTCTCGTCTGACACGGCCTTGTCGTTGACCTTGACGGCGCCGCCCTGGATCTGCCGCCGCGCCTCGCTGTTCGATTGCACGAGGCCCGCGCGCACGAATGCCGCCAGCACGCCGATGCCGCTCTGAATGTCCGCGCTCGGAATCTCGACGGTCGGCAGTCCCTCAGCCAATCCGCCCTGCTCGAACGTCTTCTGCGCCGTTGCGGCCGCTTTTTCCGCGGCCTCGCGGCCGTGCACGAGCGCGGTCGCCTCGGTCGCCAGAACCTTCTTTGCCTCGTTGATCTCGGCGCCCTGGAGCTGGGCGAGCTTCGCGATCTCCGCCAGCGGCAGCGTCGTGAACAGCTTGCAGGAAGCGCGGCACGTCCGCGTCCTCGGTGTTGCGCCAGTATTGCCAGTAGTCGTAGGCCGAGAGCTGCGTCTCGTTGAGCCACACCGCGCCGGCCGCCGTCTTGCCCATCTTGGCGCCGGACGACGTCGTCAGCAGCGGGCAGGTCAGCGCATAGAGCTGGTGCTCGATCGCCCATGCGCCGGCCGAGGTCGATGCCGGTGACGATGTTGCCCCACTGGTCCGAGCCGCCCATCTGCAGGTTGCAGCCGTAGCGTCGCGCCAGCTCGGCGTAAGTCGTAGGCCTGCAGCAGCATGTAGTTGAACTCGATGAACGACAGCTCCTGGTCGCGATCGAGCCGCAACTTGACCGAGTCCATCGACAGCATGCGGTTGACCGACATGTGCCGGCCGACGTCGCGCAGGAAATCGATGTAGTTGAGCTTCGCGAGCCACTCGGCGTTGTCGAGCATGAGCGCGTCGCTCTTGCCTTCGCCGAACGCGAGGAACTTCGAGAAGACCGTCTTGATCTGGTTCTTGTTGTCCTCGATCGTTTCGAGAGTGAGGATCTTGCGCGTCTCGTCGCGTCCCGAGGGATCGCCGACGCGCGTCGTGCCGCCGCCCATCAGCGCAACGGGCTTGCCGGCGCCGGACTTCTGCAGCCAGTGCAGCATCATGATCGACAGCAGATGCCCGATATGCAGCGAAGGCGCCGTGCAGTCGTAGCCGACGTAAGCGACGACCTTGCCGGCCGCGGCGAGCTGGTCGAGCCCGGCCTGGTCGGAGCACTGGTGAATGAACCCGCGCTCGGTCAGGATGTTGAAGAAGTCGGATTTGATATTGGTCATGATATGAGCCGCGTCAGCCTTTATGAACCCGGCTTTCAGAGCTGGGGCCAGTTCGATTTGCCGGGAACATGCATGAGGAGAGGCGCGTGAGCAAGCAAGAGGGCGAAATCTGGCGGGCTCTGGGCCTCATGAGCGGCACCTCCATGGACGGCATCGATGTCGCCGTCATCGAAACCGACGGCGACGTACGCCTTGAAGCGATGGTTTACGGCCACCTATCCCTACTCGGAGGCCTTCCGGGGGCAGCTCAAGGCGGGGCTTGCCGATGCGGCAGGCCTGCGCAACCGGGACGAGCGCCCCGGGCGCTTGAAGCTCCTGGAGCAGTATCTCACCGAATTGCACGCCGAGGCGGTCGCGCACTTCCTTACCGACCATAGCATCGAGCCCGACAGCATCGACGTCATCGGCTTTCACGGCCAGACGGTTTTGCATCGGCCCGACGACCGCCTCACAGTGCAGCTGGGCGACGGCCCTTTGCTGGCAAACCTCACCGGCCGCGACGTGGTCTACGATATGCGCGCGGCCGACGTAGCAGCGGGCGGACATGGGGCGCCGCTCGTGCCGGCCTATCACCGCGCCGCGTTGAGCCGCATCGAGGCCCGGCCGTTGGCGGTCCTCAATCTCGGCGGCGTCGGCAACGTGACGTGGATCGGCCGCGACGGTCACCTGATTGCCTTCGACACCGGACCTGCCAGCGCCATGATCGACGACTGGATGGCCGCCAAGACCGGCAAGGCGCAGGATGAGAACGGCGAAGCTGCGGCGCGCGGCCGCGTCAATCAGGACCTCGTCACCGAATACCTGCTGCATCCGCACTTCGGCCAATGCCCGCCGAAATCCCTCGACCGCAACGCCTTCCCCGTGAGCCTGATGAACGGGCTCTCGGTGGAGGACGGCGCGGCGACGCTCACGGCCTTCAGCGCCGCGGCTGTGGGCAAGGCGCGCGAGCATTTTCCCGAGGCGCCCGAGATGTGGATCGTCGCCGGCGGCGGGCGCCGCAACGCGACGCTGATGAGCATGATCGCCGAGCATGTGGAGGCGGCCGTCGTGCCGGCCGAAGCCGTGGAGCTCGATGGCGACGGCCTTGAAGCTGAGGCCTGGGCCTATCTCGCCGTGCGCTCGCGCCTCGGCATGCCGATCACATTCCCCGGCACGACCGGCGTTTCCGCGCCCCTCACCGGCGGCGTCCTCGCCCGGGCTTGAGATCCCCTCTCACCCGTCCTTACGCCGGGATGAGCGAGTTAGGGTGAGGGGCGGCAACACACCGCAGCGCTAGAACCTGCCCCTCACCCCAACCCTCTCCCCATCGCAAGAGCAGACGGGGAGAGGGGGGATAACCACTTTGCACGTGTTACTTCACCATCTCCCGCAGCATGCCCTCGACGCCCTTGGTCACGCGCGCGAGGCTGTCGTAGTCGACGGTCTCAGGCAGGTCCGTGGTGCGGTGATACTGCGGGTTCCGGAACGGAGCCGTGTCGGTGACCATGAGGCTGGGATAGCCCATCTGGTGGTAGGACCAGTGATCTGAACTTCCGATGCCGGGAATGAAGTCCGGCGCCACGCCGCCGATCGATGGAAAAGCCGCGTTGCGGCGAAACGCGCCGAGCGCGCTGATGCACGAAGCTTCGCGAGCCCGGAAGCCCGACGAAGGCGACGAAGTTGCCGCGATCCTCGTAGATGAGATCGAATGGCGACGGAAACTTCTGGCTGCCGGGCTCGTCGGAAAAGTATCCGATCGTCTCCAGCGAAATGGCGCCGGCGACGCGCTCGCCCTTCGTCCTTCAGGGCCGGCGCATGAATGTAGCTTCCCATGCGCGGTGTCTTGCCGAACGGATATTCCTCGTTGACCCAGAACACGAGGCGCAGGCGCGCCTCCCGCGGCTTCAAATCGCGCAACAGCCGCGCCAGCTCGAGCGTCGCGGCCGTGCCGGTCCCGTTGTCGTTGGCGCCGGGTGAGAAGCCGACGCTGTCGTAATGCGCGCCGACGACATAGGTCTCGACGTCGCCGCCCTTCGCCTCCGAGGGCTCGATCACGACCTCGATGTTGCGCACCGGCTTGCCGCGCTCGGTATACTCCTGCCGCTGCGGCGTATAGCCGAGCCCCTTCAGGGTCGCCTCGATGTGGCTCGCGGCAGCCTCGAGATCTGCATGGAGATCGAGATTATGCGGCCGGCTTGCAATCGCCGTGACGTGCTCTCGCAGCTTCCGCGAAAGCTCCGTCTCCTCACTCGTCAGCGGCGGAAGTGGACCGTTAAACGGCTGACGCGGAAAGACGATCGAGTACCAGATAAGAGCCCCGGCAAGCGCGACCAGAACCGCCACAAGGATAAGCGCGAGCCACAGCAGCCGGGACATCATCAACGCCGTCCTCCGGAATGCGCCCGACGACCGAAACGGCGTTGAACGGATCTCAAGAACCAGACGCGCTAGGCGCAACGATTATTCCAGGCGATCGCGGTCCGATCCCGCGGCCGCCCTTTCCTACTCGTCGTCGTCGCTGCTGTCGTCGACGACGGGCTCGGCTTCCATCTCGCGTTCGCGCTCACGCTCTCTTTCGCGCTCGCGCTCACGTTCCTTGTCGCGCTCTTTCTGGCTCTCGCGGTCCTTGATGGCCTTGGCGAGGCGCATATCGAGGTAGCTGCCGACGACCGACTGCAGCTCGCTCGGTCCTGTCCTCGAAGAAGTGGTTGGCGCCCGGGATGATCTCGTGGTCGATCTTGATGCCGCGCTGCGTCTTGAGCTTGCCGGTCAGCTCGGCCGACCGAGTTCGACGGCACGACGCGGTCCTTGTCGCCGTTGACCATCAGGCCCGACGACGGGCAGGGCGCGAGGAACGAGAAGTCGTAGAGGTTGGACGGCGGCGCCACGCAGATGAAGCCGTCGACCTCGGGCCGGCGCATCAGCAGCTGCATGGCGATCCAGGTGCCGAACGAGACGCCGGCGATCCAGCAGCTACTTGGCGTCGGGCTTGACGATCTGCAGCCAGTCGAGCGCGGAGGCGGCGTCCGCACAGCTCGCCCGGGCCGCCGTCCCAGAAGCCCTGGCTGCGGCCGACGCCGCGGAAATTGAACCGCAGCACCGAAAAGCCGCGCTCGCACGAAGGTGTAGTAGAGGCTGTAGACGACCTGATTGTTCATCGTCCCGCCGAACTGCGGGTGCGGGTGCAGGATCAGCGCGATGGGGCTGTCGTCGGCCGGCTCGTGATGATAGCGGGCTTCGATGCGGCCCGCAGGCCCATTGATGATCAGCTCGGGCATGGTCTGTTTGCTCGCTTCAGAGGGTTGCGGATCGGACCGGCGATGGTGAGCGGCCGAGGGCTCAAGACATGCTGTGCGAATTCACGACATCGTGCCGAAGAGAATGCTTGATTTCCCCGCTCGGAATTTTCATATTCCGAGATTTAGAACGGTTCGAAAGAGGCCCTCCGCCGCTTTTCGGGCAGGCTGGGACCTCAAGCGCCGGCGTCTCTTAGCACACGTAGGGTGGTGCGGTTGCAAGGCGTAACCGGCCCCAGGCGCCCAATTGGGCGGCGCGGGCCCGAGTACGGCGTTGGAGGACGTACATGGAGCTGAATACGAAGGGGCGGTACGCGGTCATGGCCATGGCCGACCTCGCCAAGTACGGCGGCGACACGTCCGTTCCGCTCTCGGCGATCGCCGAGCGTCAGCGGATTTCGCTCGCCTATCTGGAGCAGATCTTCCTGAAGCTTCGGCGCGTCGGGCCTCGTGGAGAGCGCGCGCGGACGCCTCGGCGGCTATCGCCTGGGCCGGCCGGCCGGCGACATCAACGTCGCCGAGATCATGTCGGCGGTCGAGGAGGACACGCGCATGACGCGCTGCCTCGGCGGCGAGACGGGCTGCCTCGGTCGATGAGCGCTGCCTGACGCACGGCCTCTGGCACGCGCTCGGCGAGCAGATCGAGGCCTTCCTGAGCGGCGTCAGCCTGCAGGAGGTGCTCGACGGCATTCCGGCGTCGAAGCTTGCGCCGCCCGTGCCCATTCGCCAGCCGCTGAAGCCCTGGAGACGCACGCGCAGTGACGCAGCCGCGCGCACATATCTCGATTACAACGCCTCGGCGCCGCTGCGGCCTGAGGCGCGCGAGGCCATGCTCGCGGCGCTCGATGCTGTGCGGCAACCCGTCCTCGGTGCATGCCGAGGGCCGGCGCGCGCGCGCCATCATCGACGACGGCGCGCGAAGCAGGTGGCGGCGCTCGTCAACGCCAAGCCGAGCGAGGTCGTGTTCACCAGCGGCGCGACGGAAGCCAACATGTGGGCGCTGTCGGCGCCGCTGGAAGCAGATCTGCGTCTCCGGCATCGAGCATGATTCGGTGCGCGCACCCGCGGCCCAGGTCGCGGCGCAGCGCGGCGCCCGCACGATCGATCTTCGCCGTCTCGGGCGACGGAACAGCGGATTGCAAAGCCGCTGCGCTGCGGCAGCGGCGCGCTCGCTCGCTGCTGCAGCTGGCCAACAACGAGACGGGCGTCGTTGCAGCACGTTCGAGGCAGCGGCCTTTGGGCCACGCGAGCACGGCGCGCGCCTCCACACCGACGCCGTGCAGGCGCCCGGGCCGCGTCGCCATCGATTTCCGCGACGCTCGGCGCTCGACACGCTGAGCCTCTCGGCGCACAAGCTCGGCGGCCCGAAGGGCGTCGGCGCGCTCGTCGTCGCGCGACGGCGTCAATGCTCGCCCGCTTCTTACGGGCGGCGGCCAGGAGCGTCGCCGGCGCGCCGGCACCGAGAACGTGGCCGCGCATCGCCGGCTTCGGCGCCGCCGCGCAGAGGCCGCGCAGCGAGACCTCGCGGACATGAGCCGCGTGGCGGCGCTGCGCGACCAGCTCGAAGCCGAGGTGTCTGGCGCCTGACGCCGGACGCGATCATCGTCGGCGCGGCGGCGCCGCGCCTCGCCAACACGTCGTGCATCGCGCTGCCGGGCCAGCCTGCCGAGACGCTGGTCATCAAGCTTCGATCTCGCCGGCATCGCGGTCAGCGCCGGCGCGGCCTGCTCGTCGGGCAAGGTCGGCGCGAGCCACGTGCTCGACGGCGATGGGGCTTGCGCCGGAGATCGCGCGGCAGCGCCATCCGCGTCAGCCTCGGCGCCGCAGACGACGGAACGACGATATCGCCGCCTTCCTGGCGGCTTGGAAGGCCGTGAGCGTCAGCAGGCAGCTCGCGGCATAGGGATTGGATCGACGTAGCCGGCCGCGAAGTCAGGCCGTGCAGAGAGGTGAGTTAGAATGGCAGCAGTTCAAGAGACGATCGAGCAGGTCCGGAAGATCGACGTCGACCAGTACAAGTACGGCTTCGAGACCAAGATCGAGTCCGTGAAGGCGCCCGAAGGGCCTCAACGAGGACACCGTGCGCTTCATCTCGGAGAAGAAGGGCGAGCCGGAGTGGATGCTCGACGTGGCGGCTCGAGGCGTATCGGCGCTGGCTGCAACATGACCGAGCCGACGTGGGCCAACGTCACACTATCCGAAGATCGACTTCCAGGACCTCTATTACTACTCGGCGCCGCAAGGGCACCGAAGGGCCGAAGAGCCTCGCCGACGTCGATCCGGAGCTGCTCGCGACCTACGCGAAGCTCGGCATCCCGCTGAAGGAGCAGGAGCTGCTCGCCGGCGTGAAGGGCGCGCGCGTCGCCGTCGACGCCGTGTTCGACAGCGTCTCGGTGGTCACGACCTTCAAGGAGGAGCTGGCCAAGGCCGGCGTCATCTTCTGCTCGATCTCGGAAGCCGTGCGCGAGCATCCCGAGCTGGTGAAGAAGTACCTCGGCTCGGTCGTGCCGCAGGGCGACAACTTCTACGCGGCGCTGAACTCGGCGGTGTTCTCCGACGGCTCGTTCGTCTACGTGCCGGAGGGCGTGCGCTGCCCGATGGAGCTGTCGACCTACTTCCGCATCAACGAGAAGCAGACCGGCCAGTTCGAGCGCACGCTCATCATCGCCGACAAGGGCGCCTACGTGTCCTACCTCGAAGGCTGCACGGCGCCGATGCGCGACGAGAACCAGCTGCACGCCGCCGTCGTCGAGCTGATCGCGCTCGACGACGCCGAGATCAAGTACTCGACGGTGCAGAACTGGTACCCGGGCGACAAGAACGGCAAGGGCGGCATCTATAACTTCGTCACCAAGCGCGGCGACTGCCGCGGCCACAACTCGAAGATCTCCTGGACGCAGGTGGAGACCGGCTCGGCCATCACCTGGAAGTATCCGAGCTGCATCCTGCGCGGCGACAACTCGCGCGGCGAGTTCTACTCGATCGCCATCTCGAACGGCTACCAGCAGGTCGACAGCGGCACCAAGATGATCCACCTCGGCAAGAACTCGTCGAGCCGCATCATCTCCAAGGGCATCGCCGCCGGCCACTCGCAGAACACCTATCGCGGGCTCGTCTCGGCGCACCGCAAGGCGACGGGCGCGCGCAACTTCACCAACTGCGACTCGCTGCTCATCGGCGACAAGTGCGGCGCGCACACCGTGCCCTACATCGAGGCCAAGAACTCGACGCGCGCACTTCGAGCACGAGGCGACGACGTCGAAGATCTCCGACGACACGCTGTTCTATTGCCGCCAGCGCGGGCTGTCGCAGGAGGAGGCGGTGGCGCTCGTCGTCAACGGCTTCGTGCGCGACGTGCTGCAGCAGCTGCCGATGGAGTTCATGGCCGAGACGCAGAAGCTGATCGGCATCTCGCCTGGAAGGCAGGTCGGCTAGTCGGCTGCATGCGGATGCAGCCGGCAGCTCGGCGGCCGCAAACGATTTAGACGGACGGACGTAGTAGAAATGCTTGAGATCAAGAACCTGCACGTGAAGCTCGCCGGACGAGGACAAGGAGATCCTCAAGGGGCTCTCGCTGACCGTGCCCAAGGGCGAAGTGCACGCCATCATGGGCCCGAACGGCTCGGGCAAGTCGACGCTCGCGCATGTGCTCGCCGGCCGCGACGGCTACGAGGTGACCGAGCGGCGACATCCTCTGGAACGGCGAAAGCATCCTCGAGATGGAGCCCGACGAGCGCGCCGCCAAGGGCGTGTTCCTCGCCTTCCAGTATCCGATGGAGATCCCGGGCGTCGCCGGCCTGACGTTCCTGCGCACGGCCGCCAACGCGGTGCGCAAGAAGCGCGGCCAGCCGGAGCTGACGACGCCCGAGTTCATGAAGCTCGTCGAAGAGCAAGGCCGGCAGAGCTCAACATCGACATGGAGATGCTGAAGCGGCCGGTGAACGTCGGCTTCTCGGGCGGCGAGAAGAAGCGCGCCGAGATCCTGCAGATGGCCAGTGCTCGAGCCGACGCCTGTGCGTGCTCGACGAGACCGACTAGCGGCCTCGACATCGACGCGCTCCGCATCGTCGCCGACGGCGTCAACGCGCTGCGCAGCCCGGAGCGCTCCATGCTGGTCATCACGCACTACCAGCGCCTCTTGAACTACATCGTGCCGGACCGCGTGCACGTTCTGGCGGACGGCCGCATCCAGGCATCGGGCGGCAAGGAGCTGGCGCTCGAGCTCGAGAAGTCCGGCTATGCCGGCTATCAGGGCAAGGCAGCGTAACGATGACTGACGCTCAAGACATTCGAGACGGCGAAGGCAGCGCGCCCCATGACGGTTCAGGTTCTGAAGACGAAGGCCGAGACTGCGCTCGGCGAGCAGTTCGCCGAGGCTGAAACAACTCTGCCGGGCGGCGAATGGCTGCGCGAGCTGCGGCTGCAAGGCCATTGGCGCCTTCGCAGCACTGGGATTGCCGCATCGTCGCGTCGAGGAATGGAAGTACTCCGACCTGCGCGCGGCGATGAAGGAAGCCTATCCGCTTGCGTCGCGCCAGCATCGGTGATCCGGCAGCCTATGTCGTCGCCAAGCACTTGGGCGCGGGCTTCGAGAAGAACACGGCGGAGTTCGTCAACGGACGCGCCGCGGCCTTCACCGGAGCTGTTCGCAAAGAAGGGTGCCGGCTCGCTGGCCAAACTTTCGGAGGAACCGCCGGCCTGGCTCAAGGCCGAGCTTGAAGCAGCCAGTGCATCGTTCGCCGACGGCGCCATCGCGCTCAACACGGCGCTGTTCACGGACGGCATGGTGCTCGACATCCCGGCCGAATGCCGCCGTTCGAGACGCCGCTCGTCATCGCCTTCACCGATGGCGACGGCGCGGCCCGCAGCAAAGCTGCGACCTACGTGCGCAACGTCATTCGCGTCGGCAACGGCGCCAAGGTGACGCTCGTCGAGCTGTTCGAGGGCGGACGCGTTCCGGCGCATCAGGTCAACGCCGTGACGCAACTCGTCATCGGCGACGGCGCGGAGGTCACGCACGTCAAGCTGGTCGAGGGAGGCCACGAGGATCTGCACGTCGGCAAGTGGCTCGTCCGCACCGGCGCCAACACGACCTACCGCCCCTTCCACATGACGCTCGGCGCGGGCTTCGTGCGCAACGAGCTCGGCTCTCAAGTTCGACGGCCAGCATTCGATGCTCGACCTCGGCGCCGCCTACCTCAACGGCGATCAGGGCCATACCGACACCACGCTCGTCATCGATCACGCCGTCCCCCATTGCACCAGCCGCGAGCTGGTGAAGGGCGTGCTCGACCAGCGCGCGCGCGGCGTGTTCCAGGGCAAGGTCATCGTGCGCCCGGACGCTCAGAAGACCGACGGCAAGCAGATGGCCCAGGCCCTCATGCTGTCGGACGGACGCCGAGTTCGACAGCAAGCCGGAGCTCGAGATCTACGCCGACGACGTCGTCTGCGGACACGGCAGCACGTCGGCCGAAATTGATCCGGATCTGGTTTTTTATCTGCGTGCGCGCGGAATTCCGCGTGAGGAGGCCATGGCCCTGCTGGTCGAGTCGTTTATTGGTGAAGCGATCGACAAGCTGGAGCACGAGGCCCTGCGCGAGGTGCTCATGAACAATGGCGCGCGGCTGGCTCGAGCGCGATCGGGCGCGCAACGCCGCCTAGGCAAGGCTGCGGGAAAGGACGACACGATGACCATTGCGGCACGCGAGCAGTTCGACAAGTCCCGGGACAAGGCGGCTCACGACTACGATGTCGAGCGCCTGCGGACCGACTTCCCGATCCTGTTCCGCGAAGTCTATGGCAAGCCTCTGGTCTTCCTCGACAACGGCGCCTCGGCGCAGAAGCCGCTGTCCGTCCTCGAAGCCATGGACCACGCCTACCGCTTCGAATACGCCAACGTGCATCGCGGCCTGCATTATCTGTCCAACACGGCGACGCAGCATTTCGAGGATGCGCGCGAAACCGTGCGCCGCTTCCTCAATGCGGCCAGTGCCGACGAGATCATCTTCACGCGCAACGCCACCGAGGCCATCAACCTCGTCGCCTCGTCCTATCGGCGGCATGGAGATCGGCGAGGGCGACGAGATCGTGCTCTCCATCATGGAGCACCACTCGAACATCGTGCCGTGGCATTTCCACCGCGAGCGCCGCGGCGCCGTGCTGAAGTGGATCCCGATGTCGGATCGCGGCGAGCTTCTGGTCGACGAGTTCGAGCGCCTGCTCACTCCCAAGACCAAGATCGTCGCCATCACGCACATGTCGAACGTGCTCGGCACCGTGGTGCCGGTGAAGGAGATCATCCGCATCGCCCATGCGCGCGGCATCCCCGTGCTCGTGGACGGCAGCCAGGCCGCCGTGCATCTGCCCATCGATGTGCAGGATCTCGACGCCGACTTCTACGTCTTCACCGGCCACAAGACCTACGGGCCTTCGGGCATCGGCGTGCTCTACGGCAAGAAGCAGTTCCTCGAGCCATGCCGCCCTACCAGGGCGGCGGCGAGATGATCGAGGTCGTCGAGGTCGACCGCATCACCTACGGCAAGCCCCCGCACCGCTTCGAGGCCGGCACGCCGGCCATCGTCGAGGCCATCGGCCTCGGCGCGGCGCTGTCCTACATGATGCAGGTCGGCCGCGACCGCATCGCCCGCCACGAGGCGGCCATCGGCGCCTATGCGCACGAGCGCCTTGCGGAGGTTCCGGGGCTCACCATCTATGGCACGGCGCCGGGCAAGGGCGCGATCGTGTCGTTCAGCCTCGACGGGCTGCATCCGCACGACATCGCGACCGTGGTCGATCGCAGCGGTATCGCCGTGCGCGCCGGGCATCACTGCGCGCAGCCGCTGATGGAGCGCCTTGGCGTCAGCGCCACGTGCCGCGCCTCGTTTGCGATGTACAACACCAAGGCGGAGGTCGACGCGCTCGCGGAGGCCCTGCGACGCGCGAAAGAGCTGTTCGCGTGAGTGAGTTGGAGGTCTGATCATGGACGACGCCAAGCCCTTGGAACCGGAAGCCGCAGCCGCGGACGTGGACGACGGCTGTCGAGCCGGCGCAGGCCTCGGCCATTCCGGCAGGAGGAGCTGGACCGGCTCACGACCGACATCGTCGCCGCGCTCAAGACCGTCTACGATCCCGAGATCCCGGCCGACATCTACGAGCTCGGCCTGATCTACAAGATCGACATCAACGACGACCGCGACGTCACCATTGAAATGACGCTGACGGCGCCAGGCTGCCCTGTCGCGGGCGAAATGCCGGTCTGGGTAGAGAACGCTGTCAATTCGGTGCCCGGCGTCAGCAGCGCCCTGGCCGTGCTCACCTTCGATCCGCCGTGGGACCAGAGCCGCATGTCGGACGAAGCCCGCTTGGCCCTGAACATGTTCTGAGGGGCCGGATTTCCAGCCTTCCGGGACTACCGTTGCGTGAGCAAGTGCCCTGCGGCCGTGGAGCGGCCGTGAATGCCCTCCAAATCCACCACCTTCTGCGCTATATTTGGTTTGATCCCTTGGCCTTGAACCAAGGCATCGACAGGATGCCAGAGCGATGAACGATACCACGCCCACAACTCCGCGCCGCCCGCGGCCCAAGGTTCTGACGCTTGACGGATGCGGCGGTGAGCCGCCTCAAGACCATCATGGCCAGCAAGGGCCCGGATGTCGCCGGCCTGCGCATCGGCATCAAGAAGGGCGGCTGCGCCGGCATGGAATACACCATGACCTGGGCCACCGGCGTCGAGAAGTTCGACGAAGTGGTCGAGCAGGACGGCGCCCGCGTCATCATCGACCCGCAGGCCGTGCTCTACCTGCTCGGCACCGAGATGGACTACAAGACCGACAAGCTGTCGGCGACGTTCGTGTTCAACAACCCGAACCAGAAAGGCGCCTGCGGCTGCGGCGAGAGCGTCAACATCGAGCCAGCCGGCTCCGCCGCGCTCGACGCCCTTCGCGGCTGAGCTGCATCCCTCCGCCTCAGTCCGCCTTCGGCCAGGCTTCCATAGCTTGAACAGCGATGGCTTCCAGCTCGCGCCGCGTGGCACCGTCCTTGGCCTTGATCGTCATGCCTTGAAGAACCGTCGTGACGTAGGCGGCGAGGGCTTTTACGTGGGCGGATTTTGGCAGATCGCCTTCGCGCTGCGCCCGAGTTAGGCGTTCGAGGATTGCTGCCTCGCCCGCTCGGCGCATGGCCGCCAAGCGCTTGCGCAACGCTTTCGGAGTCCTTCGAGGTATTGAGCGCCGAGCCGACCACCATGCATCCCGGCGGCATTGCGGGATTCGTCAGCTCGCGTGCCGCGTCCATGAGCGTCCGGCGAACCGCGGCTTCCGCGGTGGGGCTCTCCTGGAGCGCGCGCGCCGCAAAGCTCCCGGTGCCGTTTTGATATCTCTGGATGGTTTCGAGAAAGAGCGCCTGCTTGTCTCCGAAGGCCGCGTAAAGGCTCGGGGCGTTGATGTTCATGGCGAGGGCCAGCTCGCTGATCGACGTCGCCTCGTAGCCATGGCGCCAGAACAGCCGCATGGCCTGGTCGAGGGCGGCGTCGCGATCGAAAGACCTGGGGCGTCCGCGGGGTCGAGAGGGCTTCTCTACGTTTTTCATAGTGATCGATACATAATGTGCTTGACTCGGCCCCGCAACGGTCTATTTATGTAGCGATCGATAAATGAAAATGGAGCGTGTGATGTCCGACCTCGAGGGAAAAGTTGCAATCGTGACCGGAGCGAGCTCGGGTATCGGCCGGGCGACGGCCAAGCTGTTCGCAAAATCGGGGGCGAAGGTTGTGCTGGGGGCTCGGCGCAAAGCGGAGCTCGACAGTCTGGTCGAGGAAATTGCCTCCGAAGGCGGCGAGGCGGTGGCCCTTGCCGGCAACGTCGGCGACGAAGCCTACGCCAAGGCCCTCGTGGACCTGGCCGTTCAGAAATTCGGCCGTCTCGATATCGCCTACAACAACGCTGGCATCATCGGCGAAAAAGGCCCGACGACCGGCATATCGCTCAGCGGCTGGAACGAGGCCCTGCAAGTCAATCTCACCAGCGCCTTCCTAGGGGCAAAGTATCAGATCCCGGAGATGGTGAAGCACGGCAGCGGCTCCATCATTTTCACGAGCACGTTCGTTGGTCACACGGTCGGCTTTCCCGGGGTCGCAGCCTATGCGGCGAGCAAGGCTGGCCTCATCGGCCTCACGCAGGCTCTGGCCGCCGAATATGGCCCTCAAGGCATTCGAGTGAATGCTGTGCTGCCTGGCGCAGTGGATACGCCCATGTACACGGAGACGAACAACACGGCTGAATCCCAGTTGTTCATCACCAATCTGCATGCCTTGAAGCGCGTGGCACGTCCCGAGGAGCTGGCGCAATCGGTGCTTTATCTCGCGTCGGACGCGTCGAGCTTTCAGTCCGGAACGGCGATGCTGGTCGATGGCGGTCTTTCAATCACCCGCACCTAGACCATGATCGCTTCGGACCCTAGTCGCTCCGATCGCCGCGCGGATTATCAGGCGCGGCGTGAATCGGCAGCGCAGGAAAAGTTCCGAAGCGTGAATCATTGGTCTCAGCAAAAAGTTAGAGCGCAATAGCGAATTCCACCAGAAGGATCGCGCTCTAACAAAAACGGCCGGAGCGAACTCCGGCCGTTGGCATTTTCGAGAGAGGCTAGTCCCCTTAATTCAGCTTCTTGCCGAGATCGCGAATGCTAGCTGCAGTCAGCGTCTCCGCCGCCGCGCCGGTTACGCGCGACTTCAGAATGTGCTCCGAAGCGGAAACCGCCAGATCAACGGCCGCGGCGCGAACCTCGCTGACGGCCTGGGCTTCGGCTCGACCGATTTTCTCCTCGGCAGCCTTCGTGCGCCGCTCGACCTGCTCGGCCAGCGACTTGCGGGTCTCGGCGGCAAGCGCCTGCGCTTCGCGCTGCGCCTGCTCGATGATGGTCTTCGCCTCTTCCTCGGCCTCGCGGGCCTTGCGCTGATAATCGGCGAGAAGCTGTTGTGCCTCCTCGCGCAGGCGGCGGGCTTCGTCGAGCTCCGTGCGGATGGCCGCAGCGCGGGCGTCGAGCATGCCTGCGACTAGCCCCGGAACGCCCTTCCAGACGAGGACGCCGACGAACAGGATGAAGGCGATGAGAACCCAGAACTCTGCGTGATGCGGATCGAACATAGGTGCCTCACTTCCCCGAAGCAGACGAAAGCGCCTGCTTCGCGTCCTCGACGCGAACGTCCTCGCCGACGAGCTTCTTGACGATGGCCGTGACCGCATCGACGGCGATGTCGTTCACGGTGGCCAGCGCCTTGCTCTTGGTGGCGTTGATTTGCGCCTCTGCGTCGTGGATCTTGGCCGTAAGCTGGGCCTCGATCGCATGGCGCTCCTTCTCGACCTCGGCAGCGAGAGCATCGCGCGTCTGCCGCGCAATGCCCGAGGCACTGGCGCGGGCATCAGCGAGAGCCTTTTCGTAGGCGTCGAGAGCCTTCTCGGTCTCGCCTTTGAGCCGCTCGGCCGCGGTGAGATCGCGCTGGATGCGATCACGCCGCTCCTCGAGCACCTCGCCGATGCGCGGCAATGCAATCTCGCGCCATGACGAAGTAGAGGAGCGTGAAGGTAATGGCGAGCCAGAACAGCTGTGGCGCGAAATCGTTCGCGTTGAGCTGCGGCAAGCCGCCGGACTGGCCCTCGGCGGCAACGGCCGTTTGAAGGGCCGATCCGGCGAGGGTCGCGACGATAGCTATCATCGCTCTGCGCATGAGATTCTCCAGGGAGCGGATTGAAACACGAAAGGATCCTGGCGGCACGGGGCCGCGCCAGGAACCTGCCGTTTCGATCAGCCGAACAGGATGATGAGCGCGATCAGAAGGCCGAACAGGCCCGTTGCTTCTGCGAGAGCGAAGCCGATGAGCAGGTTCGTGAACTGGCCCGGAGCAGCCGAAGGATTGCGCAGCGCGCCCGAGAGGTAGTTGCCGAAGATGTTGCCGATGCCGATGCCGGCGCCGATGAGGGCGAAGCATGCGAGGCCTGCGCCGATGAACTTTGCTGCCTGGGGATCCATGAGTGTCTCCTAGTTGGTTTTTGGTTGGAACTCGAAATTCGTCACGCGCTCTCGTCCTCGCGGGGCGCTCGCCCCGCGTCATCCGAAAGCCCGCGTTAGTGATGCATGTTGACCGCGTCGTTGAGGTAGATGCAGGTCAAAACCGTGAAGATGAACGCCTGGAGGAAGGCCACCAGGAACTCGAGACCCGTGAAGGCTGCCGTGAACAGCACCGGCGCCGCCTTGGCGAATACGGGGAGCGTCACCGCGAAGCCCGCGAACACCTTCAGCATGGTATGGCCGGCCATCATGTTGGCGAACAAGCGCACCGAGAGGCTGATGGGCCGGATGAAATACGAGATCGAGCTCGATCGGCACGATCAGCGGCATCAGCCAGAACGGCACGCCGTGCGGCACGAACAGCTTGAGGAAGCCCACGCCGTGACGGGCGAAGCCGATGAACGTCACCGTCAGCCACACCATGGCGGCAAGCGCGAACGTCACGATGATATGGCTCGTCACCGTGAACGAGCCCGGCACCATGCCCAGCATGTTGAGCGCGAGGATGAAAATGAAGATCGAGAACACCCAGGGGAAGTAGCGCATGCCCTCCTGGCCCAGGTTCTCGCGGACGATGTTGGCCACGAATTCGTAGGTGCTTTCCGCGATCGACTGCAGGCGGCCCGGCACCAGCGAGCGCCGGCTCATCGCCGTGATCAGGAACGCCGAAACGAGCACCAGCGCGAGCACCATGAACAGCGACGCGTTCGTGAACGAAATGTCGTACCCGAACAGCTCCATCGGAATGAGGCGCTTGATTTCGAACTGATGCATGGGGCCATGGGCTTCCGCCGCCTGACCCGCTACTGCTTCTGCTTCAGCCAATGTCCGTCCCCTACTTGTCGTCTTCTTCGTCGTCAGCCACCGGCTTCGCCGCGCGTTGCAGCGGTTCGGCCTCGGCTTGCAGTCGCCGTGCCGTGCGGACGATGTTCGAGAGACCGGCTGCGAAGCCGAGCATCAGGAACACGATTAGACCCCATGGTGCCGTACCGAACTGATCGTCCAGCACCTTGCCGATGAACCCGCCGACGGCGATGCCGACCACAAGCTCGACGGAAATCTTCGTCGCCTGACCGAAAGCCGCGCCCCGTGCCCCGTCGTCCGGCGTCGGCGAGCGGCCTTGCTTTTGGCCTCAGCCTCGCCTCTGACCTTGTTCAGACGAGCATCCCAGATCGGCGGCGCGTTTTTTGAACGCCTCCCGGTCTGCTGGAGAAATCTGCACCTCGTCCTGGCTCTTGTTCATCGCCTGACGACATGCACTTCCCTCCCCGTCCGAGTAGGGCTGAAACGGCCTGATTGCCGACGGCGCGCACCATAGTGATGGGCAGCAAGGGGTGTCAAGCAAAGGCCACATTTTCCTCGGCGCGGCTTGGGTATGGCGAAACGGCGCAGGCTCATGAGCAGACCGCTGAAGCGACTGGCATTAACCCGCTTCGCGGAACGAGCGCGCCGTCTCCAGATCCACCGAGACAAGCTGCGAAACGCCTTTTTCGGCCATGGTGACGCCGAACAGGCGGTTCATGCGCGTCATGGTCATGGGATGGTGGGTAATGACCAGGAATCGCGTCGCCGTCTCCTGGGCCATTTTTTCCATCAAGGTACAGAAACGGTCCACGTTGGCGTCGTCGAGCGGCGCGTCCACCTCGTCGAGGACGCAGATCGGCGACGGGTTGGTCAGGAACACCGCGAAAATCAGGGATAGCGCCGTCAGCGTCTGCTCGCCGCCCGACAGGAGCGACAGGGTCGCCGGCTTCTTGCCCGGCGGCTTGGCGATGATCTCGAGCCCGCTTTCCAGCGGATCCTCGCCCTCGACCATCTCGAGACGTGCCTCGCCGCCGCCGAACAGCGTCGAGAACAGGCGCTGGAAGTGCCCGTTAACCGTGTCGAAGGCCTCTTCGAGGCGCTTTTTGCCTTCCCGGTTGAGCTGCTGGATGGCGCCGCGCAGCTTGGCGACCGCCTGCTCGACGTCGATCCGCTCCGTCTCCATGGAGGAGACCTGCTCGAGCAGAACATTGAGCTCGTCGTCGGCCTGCAGGTTGACGCCGCCAAGGCGTTCGCGGTCGGCCTTGAGGCGCTGCAGGGCGCGGTCGGCCTCTCCAAGCGAAGGCAGAGCATCGCCGCTGGCGACGCCAGCGAGCGCCAAACACTGATCAGGCGCCGCGTTCAGAGTTCTCGCGAATGCGCCGGGCTTCGTCCTGGCGCCTCGTCCGCGCGTTTTCGAGCTTGGCTTCGATGCGGGCGCGGTTCTCGCGTCCGCCCGACACCGCATTCTGGGCCTCACGCAAAGCTTGTACCGCGGCCCTGAGCGCGCCGTCGGCGGCAGCCAGCTTGTCGGCAGCCTCGTTGCGGGAGGTTTCCGCGTCCGCCAGCGCACTGAGCAAAGCCTGGCGCCGGTCGTCGAAAGCCGGGATCAGCGCTGCGAGGGCTTCCGCATCCTGCTGCGTCTTTGCGATTCGCTCATCGAGAGAGGCGATATGCTGCGTCGCGCCTTCGCTGCGCGTGGTCCAGCGCGTGCGTTCGGCGGTGATAGCCTCCACGCGTGCCGCCCGCATGGCCCGCTCGCGTTCGAGCGTTGTCACCCGCGAGGCCGCGACTGTGAGCTCCGTCCGGCAGCGCGAGGATTGAGCCTGCGCCGCTGCCAGCAAGGCTTCTGCGATCCTCGCCCTCGTCGAGGCAGCGCCAGCGCATCCTGGGTCTGGTCGAGAAACGCCTGCGCTTCGGCGAGATCGGCTTCGGCGCGCGCCTTGCCCTCGGCAACGGCCGCAAGCTTGGCCTCGGTCTCGCGTGCCGCGCGCTCGATGGCGTTCAAGCGCTTCGCGCGTCGACGACATGCGAGACTGCGTGTCGCGCGCAGAGCGCGCGCAGGCGCCGCTCTTCCGCTTCGGCTGCCGCATGCGCGGCCGCGGCCTCCTGATCGGCCGCAGAAAGCTGCTGCGCGTCTCGCGCGCCTGCTTCTCCTTCTCGAACATGTCGGAGAGGCGATTGCGTTCGGCCAGGCGCTGGGCCGCGGGCGTCATGCCGCCGGCCTGACGCCGATGAACCCGTCCCAACGCCACAGGTCGCCTTCGACGCTTACCAGCCGCTGTCCGCACTTGAGATGCGGCTGCAGGCGTGCGCCGGCTTCGCGCGAGACGACGCCGATCTGGCGCAGGCGGCGGGCGAGTTCGGGCGGAGCAGTGACATGCAGGCTGAGCGGCTCGGCGTCGGCGGGCAGCGCTTCGTCGTCGGACGCGATCTCGATCAGGCGCCAACGCACGCGGCGCGTCCGTCGCAACAGGCGCTTCGAGATCGTCTCCGAGCGCCGCAACGAGCGCAGCCTCGTAGCCCGGCGCAACTTTGAGCCCATAGACGATGGGCGGCAGCCCGTCTTCGTGCGTCGGCATGACGAGCTTGGACAGCGTCTCGCGCTCGGTGACCAGCGCATTGAGCGCCAGCCTCGCCTTCTGCGCCTCGTCGCGGCGGGTCTTGGCTACAACCTGCAGATCGAGCGCGGCCTCCTCGGCGGCCATCGTCTGCGCTTCGATCTCGGCGATCTCGCGCGCCAGCGTCTGGCCCGCTTCAGTGATGGACGCGAGCTTGAGTGAATCCGGGCGCGCCGGCTGCCGCCTGCTGCGCGTCGCGCGCGAGCTGGGCCAGTTTGGCTTCGAGCTTGGCGATCTGACCGCTGCGCTCGCTCTCGGCGGTTTCGAGGCTCTGACGCTTGGCGCGGATTTCCGCCGCCCGCTGTGTGACCTGGCTGAGCTTGGTTTCGGCGGCGGCGACGGCCGTCTCCGCATCCTCCTGCGCGCCGCGGAGATGGTCCTCCATGGCCTCGGCTTCGGCCTCGGCGGCTGCCAGCGCCGTCTGCTCGGCCTCGAGCGAGGAAAGAACCTCCTTGGCTTCCCCGATCAGCACCGTCTCGCGGGCGAGATCCTTCTGAAGCTGCAACACGGCCGCTTGCAGCTTCGCGCTGGCGCTCGGTCGTGCGCTGGACCTCGCGGTCGAGGTTTTCGCGTTCGATGGCGACACGGCTGAGCGGCGGCGCCGCGCGCGGCTTCCTCCTCGCGCAGCGGCTGCAGGCTTTCGGTCAGCTCCGCTTCGAGCCGCAAGGCTTTCGATTCAGCCTCCGTGGCGCGTGCCGAGAGCCTGCAGCGCATCGGCCAGCGCAGTCTCTTCCGCTTCGACGAGCGCCTGCGCATCGGCCCACGACAGATGGAACAGCAGCGCTTCGGAGCGGCGGATCTCTTCCGAGAGATCCTTGTAGCGCCGCGCCTGTCGCGCCTGCCGCTTCAGGCTTTCGACCTGCGATGTGAGCTGGCCGACGATGTCGCTGAGACGCGCCAGATTGTTTTCCGCGCCCTTGAGCCGAAGCTCGGCCTCGTGACGGCGGCTGTGCAGGCCGGCGATGCCGGCGGCATCCTCCAGCACGCGGCGGCGCTGCTCGGGCTTGGCGTTGACGATTTCGGAGATCTGGCCCTGGCGGACGAGGGCAGGGGAGCGAGCTCCCGTCGCGGCGTCCTCGAACAGGATCTTGACGTCGCGAGCGCGCGATTCGCTGCCGTTGATGCGGTAGGCCGATCCCGCCTCGCGCTCGATGCGGCGCGTGATCTCGATCACGTCGCGATCGTTGAACTCGGCCGGCGCCTGCCGCTGGCTGTTGTCCAGGAAGATCGTGACTTCCGCCACGTTGCGCGCCGGGCGCCCGTTGGTGCCGGAGAAGATGACGTCGTCCATGGCGGCCGCACGCATGCTCTTGTGCGAGGTCTCGCCCATGACCCAGCGGAGCGCTTCGAGCAGATTCGATTTTCCGCAGCCGTTCGGACCCACGACGCCGGTGAGGCCGGGCTCGATGATGAGCTCGGTCGGCTCGACGAACGATTTGAAACCCAGAAGCCGGAGGCGGCTAATTCTCATGCATGTACGTCCCAGCGGCCATTGTGCCCCGGCGGCTAAGGGCTGCCCGCTACTGCTGCGGTGGCGAGGCCGCCGATGCCGTCGCGGAAGCGCCGAGGTACGGCTCGACCCGGTCGCGTATGTCCTTCATCGTCAGCGTGCTTTTTCACGAGCTTGCCTTGAATGAAGAAGTTCGGCGTTCCGATGACGCCAAGCTTACGCCCGCGCTCCTTGACCCACTTAAGTCCGTCGATCATGGCCTGATTCTGTAGGCAGGCATCGAGCTGGGGCCTACGTCATCCCCACCTGCTTGGCGACGGCGAATATCGGGTCAATTCGTACTTCTTGCGACACCCATGACGCCTGCTGCGCCATGAACTTCCCGTAGAGGTCGAAGTACTTGTTGGGCGCAGCGCACCGGAGCGCCACGGTGGCGTTGCCCGACTGCTTCCCGATCGGGAATTCGCTCAGGATATACCGCACCTTACCGGTGTCGATATAGGTGCGCTTGAACTCCGGGAACGTGTCCGCGTGGAAGGCCCGGCAATGCGGGCAGGTGAGCGAAGCGTACTGCACGATCGTCACCGGCGCGTCCGGCCGCCCGAGCGACATCTCCGGCAATGGCCCCGTCACCATCACGTCGGCAAGGGTCGGATTTTCAATGACTTCGCGGCCGCCCGCTGCCCTATCCGTCGGATTGGCCAGCGGATTGAACGCATCGCTGCTGGGCTTGGAGCCGGTCGCCGCGTCGGTAAATGCGCCACCCGAGCCAGCTGCATCCGTCGAAACGCCGGCCACCGCCCCGGGGCTGCCGATGCTGGCGAGCGTCGGCTGATCACTGCCCGAGCAGGCAGCCAGCATCGGAGCGAGCGCGGCCAGAAGGATCAAGCGTCCTGCAAACCTCGGCACCCTGCCCCCTCCGCTCTGCAGCCTGCGAACCGCGACGACCTTAGCCCTGCGCCAGCAAAGGCCCAAGAACCTTGTCGAACTCCTCGAGCGTCGGGCGCCGCCTGCAGGCGCTTGCCGTTGATGAAGAACGTCGGCGTGGCGTTGATGCCGAACACTTCATCGCCGCGCGTCTTGATGGCGGTGAGCTGCTCGAGCAGCTTCTGGTCCGTCAGGCACTTGTCGAAGCTTTCCTGCGTGAAGCCCGCCTGCTTGGCGATCTCGAACAGCTTCGGCGTCGGGTTCTCCTTCACGAAGGCCCAGTCGGCCTGCGTGTGGAACAGAGCTTCGACCAGCGAGAAGGCTTTGTCGGGACCGGCGCAGCGGGCCAGCATGGAGGCCGCGAAGGCGCGCGCATCGAGCGGGAACTCGCGGAAAATGAAGCGCACCTTGCCGGTGTCGATGTACTTGGCCTTGAGTTCCGGGAACACCTTGGTGGCGAACGCCATGCAGTGGCCGCACGTCATCGAGGCGTATTCGACGATGGTGACCTTGGCCGACTCCGGATCCGAGGGCGAGATCGGGGAGGTCGCCCTTCTTCATCAGCTCTTCGACCGGAACCTCGGCGGGCCCGCGCTGCTGCGCGAAGGCGCTCCGTGGCGAGACGCTGAGCGCGAGGCCGGCGCCGGCGAGAAGTGCGCCGCCAGCGACCACGGTGCGGCGGTCGAGATTGAGGCTGAGCCGGCTCTTGCAAATCCATCGTGAGAAACTCCTGAGTGATCGATTCTTGGACGGCGTTCGTCCGCCGCCACACGTTTGCGCTGGCAGATAACATGGGACCCGCGACCGATTAAGGCAAATTCCGGCTGAACGCCAATTGAATGGATGTGGCCGGCCGGCCTCAGGTCCGCCGCGCTGCAGCGAGAACACCCCGTTCGAGCCGGGCGAGCGCTTCGGTTAACGGGTCGGCGCCGGCGGAAGAGGCCGGAATTGCAGGCCTTTGCGGGCGAATGGGCTCTTCGGCCCGACGCTCCAGCGGCGCCTGGATGAGCCGCAGCTCGGCTACAGCTCTGTAACCGAAGTAGGCATTGATGCGTTCGATGATCTGCCGTGCCCGGTATTCCACGTCGAGCGCCCGCGCCGGATCGACCCGCAGGACCAGTGTCGCGCCCGGTCGCCCCTCGGCCTCCGCCTCATCGGACCCTTGGGGGCCGCGCGGCCACTTGAGCCGTTCCGGAGCCGACCAGCGCGCCAACTCGGCGCCTGCGATCTGCGGCCAGTCCGTTATCAGAGCGGCGGCTGAGAACCCGAACTTCTCGAACGCCTTGCGCGTCAGGCCGGGAACGAAATTGCCCACCGCCTTGGCGGACAGGAAGTTTGCGGTCGGTGCCCGAGTCGAAAAAGCGGACTGGGGGCGCTTCGGCAAGCCCGCGAGTCGCGGCGGCGCCCGCCCCGCTGATGCGCGCGACAGTCGGCTTTCTACGCGTTTTTCTGTGAGCTTTCCGGACACGAGAACTTACCGCCATATGCAGTGACGAAACCATTGCCTAGCATCATGAGTACGATTCGCGATCTGGGCGAAGGGGGCACGACGTGAGAGCTGTTGCGCGAAGGCAACTGCCGTTGCGGCCGGCGGGGTCGGATACCGTCGCGGCCTTGCTCGATTGGTACGACGCCGAACGCCGCGATCTGCCGTGGCGCACGCGCCGTGGCCGCCGGGTCGACGCTTATAAGGTCTGGCTGTCCGAGATCATGCTGCAGCAGACCACCGTCAAAGCCGTTATCCCCTATTACGAGCGTTTCCTTGCGCGTTGGCCCACGGTGCGAGGCCCTGGCCGCGGCCGATCAAGAGGATGTCCTCTCGATGTGGGCCGGCCTCGGCTACTACACGCGCGCCCGCAATCTGCATAAGTGTGCGCAAGCCGTCGCGGCGCGCCCCGACGCGAAGTTCCCGAGCACTGAAGCCGGCCTGCGTGAGTTGCCGGGTGTCGGCCCCTATACGGCGGCGGCCATCGCCGCCATTGCCTTCGGCGAACCCGCAACTCCCGTGGACGGCAACATAGAGCGCGTGATCTCGCGGCTGTTCGCCGTCAAGCGGCCGTTGCCGCAGGCCAAAAGCGAGATCAAGCGCCTTGCCGCAACCCTCACTCCGCAGAGGCGGCCCGGCGATTTCGCCCAGGCCATGATGGATCTCGGCGCAACCGTCTGTTCGCCGAAGCGGCCCTCGTGCCTCATGTGCCCGCTGCAGCAGGATTGCCACGCCCATGCGCTCGGCATCGAGACGCAGCTTCCTGTGCGAGGCATCAAGGCTGAACGCCCGACGCGCTACGCCATCGCTTTCCTGGCGCTGCGCGAGGATGGCCAGGTGCTGTTGCGCAAGCGACCCGAGGCCGGACTGTTGGGCGGCATGCTGGAGATCCCGTCGACGGACTGGGCTGATGATTGGCTCTCGGCGGATCTGGCACTTGGGGCCGCGCCCGTGCGCGGTGACTGGTGGCCGGTGCCCGGCATGGTCAGCCACACGTTCACGCACTTCCGTCTCGACATGATGGTGTTCCGCGCCATCGTGCCACCCAACGCGGGCCTGACGTTCTGGGCTAACCCGGAGAGTTGCCGCTGGGTACCGCGCCGCGACCTCGGACAGGCCGCGCTTCCGTCCGTCATGCGCAAGATCATCGCCCACGCTCTGAAAGAGCACTGACGCCGTTACGCTCGCTCTGGTCTTGCGCAGCTGCAAGAAAGCGCATCCAGCCACATGACGCTTGAATGAATTTCATGCGTCGATCGTGTGAATGTCTGTGACGGCGCACGTCGCGTTTTCATCTCACAGTCATTCGTCCGTCATCGGACCTTCACCCATTCGTCACCGCACATTCAATCACGAATGTTAGCGCTTGGCTCTTACTGCACGCGTCCGCGTGGACGCGTGGTTGAGGGGGCAAAGTCGAACGGTGTCGCACGTCTCGATCATCGCGAGAGGCGGGTCGGACGCATCATCTGCTGACAAGCGGATGCTCAAAGACGAGTCCGCGATTGGTGTGGTCCTCGCTCTTCTCGCGGCCATTTCCATTCTGCGCTCGTCGCGCTGTGGGCCAACTCCACCGAGCTGTTTGTCGACGAAGCGCAATACTGGTCGTGGAGCCTCACGCCGGCCTTCGGCTATTTCTCCAAGCCGCCGCTGATCGCCTGGATCATCGCCGCATCGACAAGCGTGTGCGGGCACGATGAAGTCTGCGTGCGCCTGCCGTCCGTGCTGCTGCACGCGGCCACGGGCTTTCATCGTCTTTCTCATCGGCCGCAAGCTCTACTCGGCCGATGTGTGGGCTGATCGCCGCCGTCGCCTATGCCACGCTTCCCGGCGTCTCGCTGTCCTCCGGCATCATCTCGACCGACGTGCCGCTGCTGTTTGCCTGGGCGCTCGCCCTGTTGGCTTTCGTACATCTTGTCAGCGCACCAACGCTGGCCATGGCCGGCCTTCTGGGGCTCGCCCTCGGTCTCGGCCTCAACGCCAAATACGCCATGGCCTACTTCGTTCGTGTGCGCCGCTCTCTATTTCATCGCCGTGCCTTCGCAGAGATCGCTGCTGAGACGGCCGCACCTCTGGATCGCGCTCGCGCTCGGGCCTTCTGCTCATCGCCCCGAACGTCGTCTGGAACGCGGCCAACAGCTTCGCCACCTTCAGTCACACGGCCGACAACGCCAAATGGTCCGGCTCCCTGCTTCATCCGGGAAAGGCGCTCGAGTTCCTGGCGACGCAGTTCGGCGTCATGGGGCCGATTTTGTTCGGCGCTTTGCTCGTCATCGTGTGGCGAGCGCGACAGAGCTTCTTCTGCGCTGCCCGAGAGCGACCGCCTGCTGCTGGCGTTTTCGGTGCCTGTGATCGCACTCATCACGACGCAAGCTTTCCTGTCGCGCGCGCATGCCAACTGGGCTGCCACTGCTTATATCGCGGCGGTCGTGCTGGTGACGGCCGTGATGATACGTGACCGCGCCTGGACTTGGCTGAGGTCGTCGCTTGCGATCAACGCGGCCATTGCCGTCGCAATCGCGATCGCGACTTGGCAGGCCGGAAACTTCACGCTGCCCGGCGTCGGCGACCCGTTCGCGCGCACGCTCGGCAATCGCGCTCTCGCCGACGCTGTGAAGGAGACCGTTGCGCAGCGCGCCGCCGCCGGTTCGCCGGTCCGCAGCATCGTCGTGACCAACCGCGAGTCCGCAACGGCGCTCCTTTACTACGCCCGCGATCTCGAGACGCCTGTCACCGTCTGGCGCGCACAGAGCGCGCCCACCAATCATTTCGAGCTGACGCGTCCGTTCGTCGGCGGCGCCGGGCAGGAGCCGGCCTTGCTGCTGTTGGATGCGCCCGGGGCTCGGAGCGTTCTCGGCGCCTTCCATGACACCGAGAGTTCTCGGCCGCCGCGACATTCCGGCCGGCCGTTTCACGAGCCGTGCAGCTGAGCTGTTTGTTGTGTCGGGCTACAAAGGACGGTGATGCGATGTGGATGGTCGATCCCTACACCCCAGAAGAGATCAGGTTTCGCCGCGCCTTCATTACCGCCACGTGTGCGATAGGCGCCGCTGCGGCTGCACTGTTCATCGCCTTTCCGTCGATCGACATGGAGATCTCGCATCAGCTCCGCCTCTGTTCGGACGCCATCCGATCCGGGCCGTGGTGCTCGGATGATCCCGGCGTCGAGCTGTTGCGAGATATGTTTGTCGGCCTGACAGCAATCATCGGCATCGCCATCGCCGTCGGGCTGGTGAGGACGCTGAGGGAGCGTGGCAGGATTTTTGGTCTGGCGCAGGCCCGGTGGTGGTTCCTGATCGCAGTACTGGCGGTGGGGCCGGGCCTCGTCGCCAACGTGGTATTGAAAGACAATTGGGGTCGCGCGCGTCCCCGCAGCGTCGTCGAGTTCGGCGGCACGAAGCACTTCACGCCGGCCTTGATCCCCGCCAGCGAATGCGCCCGCAACTGCTCGTTCGTCAGTGGTGAGGCATCCTCGGCGTTCGTGCCGTTCTTCGCCGCGGCGCTGTTGCTGCCTCAGTTCCGGCGCGTGCTCTTCGGCGCCGGACTTGCCACCGGCCTAGCCGCAGGCTTGATCCGCATATCGCAGGGAGGCCACTTCCTGAGCGACATTTTGTTTGCCGGCGTCTTCATGGCGTTGACGGCGAGCGCCCTGCACATCCTGCTCATCGGCCTCTGGCAGAGGCGAACGCTGGATGACGTCCTTGCGCCCTACGTTCGTCCGCTGCAAGAGGCTTGGCTGAGCGCGGCGTGGCCGCGCGTCGCGAGCCTGCTGTCGATACAAAATCAGGCGCGGCCCTGAAGCCGCGCCTGCTAAGCGTTCCGCGTCGTCGCTGCGCGGTTATTCCGCCGCGATGATCATCGGCCTGGCACCAGACTTTTTCACGGCGCGGAAAGGCCGAGTTCGACCTTCGCGCTTCTCGCGCAGGTTGTCGATCGGGTGCAGCTTGCCTTCGCTCTCGTAGTGCCAGAAGGTCCAGCCGTTGCAGGCCGTCTTGCCCTGCACGACGGCGCCGAGGCGATGGATCGAGCCCTGGCTGCCGGGAACGGCCAGCGTGCCGTCGGCCTTCACCTCGGCACGCACGCTGCGGCGCTCGTCGAAGAGCGGCGAGCCCGGCGACTCAGCATGCCAAGCTCGACGATGGTGCCGAACGGAACGCGCGGCTCTGCGCGCTTCGACTTCTGCGTTTCGAGCGCGGACGTGGTCGAGCGGCTTGCGCACCTTGGCGATGCGCTCCTCGGCGGCCTTCGCGTAGTCGGGATCGCGCTCGATGCCGATCCAGCGCCGGCCGAGCTTCTCGGCAACGGCGCCCGGTGGTGCCGGTGCCGAAGAACGGATCGAGCACGATGTCGCCGGCGTTGCTGGTGGCGAGCAGCACGCGATGCAGCAGCGCTTCCGGCTTCTGCGTCGGATGCGCCTTGCGGCCGCCGTCGTCCTTGAGACGCTCGGGGCCCGAGCAGATCGGGAACAGCCAGTCCGAGCGCATCTGCAGGTCGTCGTTCGACGACTTCAGGCTTTCGTAGTTGAAGGTGTAGCGCGACTTCTGATCGCGCGCCGCCCAGATCAGCGTTTCGTGCGCATTGGTGAAGCGGCGGCCGCGGAAGTTCGGCATCGGGTTCACCTTCCGCCACACGACGTCGTTCAGGATCCAGAAGCCCAGATCCTGCAGCGCGGCGCCGAGACGGAACACGTTGTGATAGGAGCCGATGACCCAGAGCGCGCCGTCGGGCTTCAGCACGCGCCGGCATTCCGCCAGCCAGGCGCGCGTGAAGCGTGTCGTACTCCGCGAACGAGCCGAACTTGTCCCACTCGTCGTCGACGCCGTCGACGCGCGTGTTGTTCGGACGCAGAAGCTCGGTCGAGAGCTGAAGATTGTAGGGCGGATCGGCGAAGACCAGGTCTACGCTTGCGATCGGGTATTCGACGAAGCTGGTCGAGGCAATCTCCCACCAGGATTCGATTTCCGGCCAGAGACCGATCTCCGGCCAGGACTGCGACTCCGGCAGCAGCCGGACCTGCACGACGACGCATACCCATTCGACGCAACTCACTGATGAAGAACCACAGATGCCAGGGATCCATGAACCGAACCCAACGCGAACAGAAAGCAGCCCCACGGTTAACGAAACCCTAACCGCGAGGCGTAAATTTTCGGTTAACGCGCTGAAGCTCCCTCAAGACCTTATTAAACTTTGCATGCTTTTGCGGCGAACGAAAGGCGAACGTTGCAGCCGCTCGATCGTCATGTCGAAGACATGCCTCCAGCATGCGCCGCCTATCAGGCGCGGCGTAAATCGGAGCGCAAAAAGGCGAAGTGTAAATCGCTCGGGATCGCTTTCATACCGACGTACCTGATCGATAACTGGCGAGCAGAGCGTCAGCGATCGTCTGCTCTCCGATGATGACATCGGTAGCTCCATAGTGGCGAAGGTGATCCGCCTCCGCCTGCGACTGCGCCCGCGCGACAATATAAAGGCCCGGATTTGCCGCGCGTGCCGTGGCCACGATCTGACCGGTCTCGAAACCGTTCGGCAGGCTGATGACGAGTGCCGCCGCCTTCTGCGGGTTTGCGGTTTGCATGAGCGTGATCGCGTTGCCCGCGAGGCCCTCGATGCTGCGCTCGCGCATGCGGTCGATCTGCTCTTCGGTTTCGTCGATCACGTAAAGCGGCCGCGGTCCGCCCTGCAGCGCCTCCGCGATGCGCCGGCCCACACGGCCGAGGCCGACGACGATCACGTGTCCTTCGAGCGAGGTCACGGGCAACACCTCGTCGGCGATGTCCTGGAGTGCCAGTCGGCGGTTTGGAGCCATCGCGCTTTTCGAGCCACGGCTTCAACCGATCGAGCGCAACGAAGAACAGCGGATTGATCAGGATCGAGAGGATCGCTCCGGCCAGGATCAGATCGTGCCCGCGTTCCGGCAGGAGCGCGAGGCTCATGCCGAGCGCGGCCAGAATGAACGAGAACTCGCCGATCTGCGCCAGGCTGGCCGAAATCATGAGCGCCGTGCCGAGCGGATAGCCGAAGGCCAGCACGATGCCGAGTGCGGCGAGCGACTTGCCGAACACGATAATGAGCACGGTCGCGATGACGGCCAGCGTCTCGTTGACGAGAATCGCCGGGTCGAACAGCATGCCGACCGAGACGAAGAACAGCACCGCGAAAGCATCGCGGAGCGGCAGCGATTTCGTTGGCCGCCTGCTGAGACAACTCGGATTCGGAGAGGATCATGCCGGCGAAAAAGGCGCCGAGCGCGAACGAAACACCGAACAGTTTGGCCGCGCCGAACGCGACGCCGAGCGCGATGGTGAGCACGGCGAGGCGGAACAGCTCGCGCGATCCGGTGTGCGCCGTGTAGTGCAGGATCCACGGAATGACGCGCCGCCCGACAATGATCATCACGGCGAAGAACGCGCCGACTTTCGCGATCGTGATGAACAAGGCGAGGACGATTTCTGCAGCTCCCCCAGACCCGCCCACCGCGACCGCGCCATGTGCATCCAGCGCGTTGGTATTGCCGCCGAGGAATGGCGCGAGTGCCGGCAGCAGAACCAGCGTCAAGACCATGACGATGTCTTCGACCACGAGCCAGCCGACAGCAATGTGCCCGCGCTCGGTGTTGACAAGCCGCCGCTCCTGCAGCGCACGGAGCAGCACGACAGTGCTCGCGACGGAAAGTGCGAGCCCGAACACGATACCGGCGCCGACTGTCCAACCGAGTGCGAGAGCCAACCCAAGGCCCAGCAACGTTGCGAGAGCGATCTGAGCCACGGCGCCGGGGATGGCGATCTTGCGCACCGACCACAGCTCTTTGAGCGAGAAGTGCAAGCCGACGCCGAACATCAGCAGGATGACGCCGATCTCCGCCAGCTCGTTGGCGAGCGCCTGGTCGCCTACGAAACCCGGCGTGTAAGGCCCGATTGCGATGCCGGCGAGCAGGTAGCCGACGAGCGGGGAAATGCGGAGTCGGTGAGCGATGGCACCGAAAACGAAGGCCAGTGCCAAACCGGCGACGATCGTCGCGATGAGCGGCGTGTCGTGAGGCATTGCTCTCCTAATTCTGATTTGCGTGCTGATCTGGTGACAACGATCTCAACTGCGTCGCGCAAACGCAAGCACAGATGCGCGCCGAGGCTGCTCAATCGGACGTCATCTCGCCCGCTCGATCGACAAACCTCTTCGGAAGCCAGCCGCGCGAACAGCCACCGTCGCGGCTCGAACTAAAAGTTCGAAGCGGGACGATGGCTGTTGGGCTGGATTTGGGAGGCCGAATTTGACCTAGGCTCAGCTTGAAGCTCTGACGCCAGTGATCTTAAGCTTTGCGAGCGAAATCGAAGTACATTAAGTGAATTACTTAGAGGTATTACTGATTAGCGTTGAATAGTCTTCGACTTATCGTCCTGATTACCATAGAAGAGGCGCTCGATACGCTCGATTAAAAGGTTGATGGCGAGAAACATGGGTGATCTCCATTCGGTATGTCTTGTGTTGAGATGAGTTATGCTCCGCCGTCGGGGAGAAGACAAACCGCATTGCTTTACATCCGATGTAAGTTTTTGTTACATGAGCCATGGCGACTCGTCTTCCATCGCTGAACGCCCTGAGGGCCTTCGAGCGCGCGGCCCGGCACAGCAGCCTGTCGCTCGCCGCGGCCGAGCTCAACGTCACGCATGCCGCCGTGAGCCGTCACATCCGCGAGCTCGAGGCATGGCTCGGCGCCAAGCTATTCATCCGCACCGGACGCGGCGTCGAGCTCACGACCGACGGCGAGGCCCTGGCAAAAAATCTCACGCCCGCGTTCGAGATGCTGATCAAGGCGCTCGACTATTTCACTCCGCCCGACCGGAGGCGTGAGCTGACCATCAGCGTCGAGGTGCCGTTCGCGTCGCTGTGGCTCGTGCCCCGCCTCGGCCGCTTCACCTCGGCCCACCCTGACATCGACATCATCGTCGATCCCGAGAATTGCCTCGTCGACCTCAACAAAGGCGAGGCCGATCTCGCCATACGCTACGGCAAGGGGCAGTGGCGCGACGTCGAGGCGACGAAGCTGTTCGACGCCGATCTGACGCCCGTATGCAGTCCAGGCTTTCTCGAAAAGCACGCCATCGCATCGCCCGCGGATCTCGACTGCAATCTGCTGCTGCAGGACGATACCAAGCAGTACTGGCGTGATTGGCTCGACGCGGCCGGCGTAGGTCCGGAGATAGAGGCATCAGGCCCGCTGTTGATGGGGCATCTGGCCATTGCGGCTGCCGAAGCCGGCCAGGGCTTCACGCTCGCCGACGGCATCCAGGCCGGCGACGCATTGCTGGCCGGCCGGCTGGTGTGCCCGTTCTGCATTGTCGTCCGGCACCACGCCTATTATCTCGTCAAGGGCAGCGAGACGAAGGAAAAGTCCGCGGCTGCTCAGTTCCGGTCGTGGCTGATAAGCGAGATCGCGCGCGCTGCGCCGGCGCTCAACTACATCCGCAACGAAACCCCGCCTGTCGCCCGCAACAACAACGCCACCAAGGCTACGAAGCGGTCGAAGAAAGCTCCGCCTCCAAAGCCTTCGCGTCCGACGGCTCCGCGAGCCCCAACGCGAGCTGGACGGGCTTGAACGAGCGCCGGTGATACGGCGTGACGCCGAGCTTTTTCAGCGCCGACCTGTGCTCAGGCGTTCCGTAGCCTTTGTGGCGCTCGAAGCCATAGCCCGGCAACTCAGCCCCGAGCTTGATCATCATCCGGTCGCGCGTGACCTTGGCGACGATGGACGCGGCCGCGATGGAAAGGCACTTGGCGTCGCCGTTGACGATCGTGCGCGTCGTGCAGGCGAGGCGCGGCGCCTGATTGCCATCGATGATGGCCAGTCTCGGCTTCAGCGTGAGCTTGCCCATAGCGTCGCTCATCGCCCAAAGCGTCGCGGCGAGGATGTTGTCCCGGTCGATGCGGTCAACGTCGCCGATGCCGACCCCGATAGCCAGTGCCGTCGCGGTGATGCGTAGGTAAAGCCGCTCGCGCTCTTCCGCATCGAGCATTTTGGAATCATCGATGCCCTGAGGAATGCGCTGCGGATCGAGGATGACGGCAGCCGCCACGACCGGTCCCGCCCAGGGGCCGCGGCCCGCTTCGTCGATGCCCACGACCGGCCCGCCCCCGAGCGCCATCTCGGCAGCCTCGAGGTCGAACGACGGCACAATCCGCGACTCGCTCATCCGCATGAGCGACGGTCGCGGGACTAGAGCGGCGTGTCAAAGCCACCGCTGTGGAAAACTGATCAGGTGTGGCGGGAAGGCGACGTCGTCCGAACCGAGTATGGAAGGCGCGCTAGAAGAAGCTCATCTGCTGGCCTTTCAAAACCGGCCGCTCGAACAGATCCATGCGCAACTCGTGCCGGCGTTTGTTGAGCCCGAGGCGCTTCAAGGCCAGGCGGAAGCGCAGCGCGATCTGCTCGGCATAGGGCCCTGAGCCTTTTTGCCGAAGCCCGAACTCGGCGATGTAGTCCTGTCCGCCGTGCATCGAGCTGCAGCAAGTGATCACGCGCTGGGCGCGGTCCGGAAACTCGCTCGCGAGCCATTCGCGGAAGATATCCTTGAGCTCGAGCGGCAGCCGGAGCAACACGTAGCCGGCCTCCGTCGCGCCGGCGTCGCGGGCCGCTTCGAGAATGCGCTCGATCTCGCTGTCCGTCAGGCCGGGAACGATCGGCGCCACCATCACGGCCACCGGAACGCCCGCCTCGGTCAGCAGCCGCACGGCTTCGAGCCGCTTCGCCGGCGTGGCCGCGCGCGGCTCCATGGCGCGCGCAATGCGCCGGTCGAGCGTCGTGACCGACAGCGCGACCTTGGCGAGCCCGCGCTCGGCCATGCGCGCCAGAATATCGACGTCGCGCACCACGAGCGCCGACTTCGTGACGATGCCGACCGGATGGCTCGTCCGCTCGAGCACTTCGAGGATTGCCGCGTGATGCGCTGCTCGCGCTCGATGGGCTGATAGGGGTCCGTGTTGGTGCCGAGCGCGATGAGCTTGGGCTCGTAGCGCTTGTTGGCGAGCTCGGCTTCCAGCAGCGTCAGCCGCATTCGTCTTCGCATAGAGCTTGGTCTCGAAATCGAGCCCCGCCGAATGCCCGAGATAGCAGTGCGATCGGCCGCGCGTAGCAATAGATGCAGCCGTGCTCGCAGCCGCGATAGGGATTGATGGACTGGTCGAAGGAGATGTCGGGGCTGTCGTTGCGCGTGATGATGCTGCGTGCCGGCTCCTCCCGCACCTCCGTCCGCAGGGCTTCGAGATCGGCCAGGCTCTCCCAGCCGTCATCGAATGAGCCTCGGACCTCGGCCTCGAAGCGTCCCGAATGATTGGACTGCGCGCCCCGTCCGCGCCTGCGTTCGGCGGTGACGAAACTCTCGACTGAGGCGCGCGGTTTGGGTTGAGGACGCTTGCTCAATGGGCCTCCAGCATCGACGCAATCAGCATTGGCGCGAGGCTAGCGGACCGGCAAGAACAAATAAAGAACAAAACACAGATTGGCAGCATAAAAGCGCATGGGCTGATCGTCCCTTGTTGCTGCTGCCTGCTCTGTGCGAGAGAAAGAATATGATTTCTGTCGTGATCCCTACGCTCAATTCAGAGGCCGGTCTTGCGGCCACGCTGACGTCGCTGGTACCGGCGGCGGTGGATGGCCTCGTGCGTGAGGCCATCGTGGTGGACGGCGGGTCGACCGACCGTACTCTCGAAATAACCGATCATGCCGGCGCCGATATCGTGAAGGCAGAGGCCGGACGCGGGACGCAGCTGCGGGCCGGCGCGGCGCGGGCACGCTTTCCATGGCTGCTGTTTCTGCATCCCGACACGGAGCTCGAGGCTGGTTGGGAGCGCGAAGTCAGTCAGTTCATCGACCGCGTCGAGGCGGGCAGGCGCCGTGACACCGCAGCCGTGTTTCGTTTCGCCATCGACGACGAAGGCGCGACGCTGCGTTTGATCGAAGGAATTTCTGCGGTCCGAAGCAGGCTGTTGAAAGTGCCTTATGGCGAACAAGGCCTGCTGATCTCCCGCGCGCTATATAGCGAAGTCGGCGGCTATGCGGCCCTGCCCGTGCTCGAGGATCTCGATCTTGTTCGCAAGCTCGGCCGGACGCGGATCACCCACCTCCGGGCACGCGCCGTGACCAGCCCCGCCCGTTTGCAGCGCGAGGGCTACGTGAAGCGCGCGCTTCGCAATTCGGCCTGCCTGACCCTGTTCATGCTTCGCGTGCCTGCCGCGCGCATTGCGCAGCTTTTCGGGACGAAAGCTTCCTCCGAGCCGCAGTCGGAGCCGCTTCCCCGCAGCAGCATGCCCTAGAGTGCTTTCGTAAAAAGCTTGTCCCGGCGCAGGCCGGGATGGGCACCGGTTTTCCGATAAGAAGCACGATGTACAGGGGCGGCGTCGCTCAACGGTGCTCTTCGAGCCGCGGCATGATCTCGACGAGATTGCAGGGCCGGTGCCGGTTATCGAGCTGGAACTTCAGAATGCCGTTCCAGGCGTCCTTGCACGCGCCCGTCGATCCAGGCAGGCAGAAAATATACGTGCCGCGTGCGAGCCCGGCGCAGGCGCGCGACTGGATCGTCGACGTGCCGACCGATTGATACGACAGCATGTGAAACAGGATCGAGAAGCCGTCGATCTCTTTTTCGAACAGCGGCTTCACCGCTTCGGGCGTGACGTCGCGCCCGGTGAAGCCGGTGCCGCCGGTCGTGATCACCACGTCGACACCGGGATCGTCGATCCAGGCCTCGACCTGGCGCCGGATCGCGGCCGCGTCGTCCTTGAGCAGCGTTCGCGCCGCAATTGTGTGCCCGGCTTCCTCGGCAAGCTTGACCAGCGTTGCGCCCGACGTGTCCTCGGCGAGCGTGCGCGTGTCCGACATGGTCAGGATGGCGATGCGGACCGCGATGAAGGGGCGGCTGTCGTCGAGGCGGGTCATGGGCTTTTCCGTGATGATCAATTTATGAACCGAGCTGGGCCCGAACGGCGAGCAGGTCGCGCCACGCCTGCCGCTTTGCCGCTGGCGTGCGCAGGAGGTAGGCGGGGTGCAGCGTCGCCATCACTTTCACTGTGCGGCTTCCGATCTGCATCTCGCGCCATTTTCCGCGAATGCGCATGATGCCATCTGGCGTATCGAGAACATGCTTCGCCGCCGCGCCGCCGAAAAGCAGCACGATCTCAGGTTCGACGAGCTCGAGCTGCCGCTCCAGGAACGGCCGGCACACCTGCCCCTCCTGAGCCGTCGGCGTGCGGTTGCCGGGCGGGCGCCAGTAGACGATGTTGGTGATGTGGACATTGCTTTCATTGAGTCCGATCGCCGCCAGCATCTTGTCGAGCAGCTGGCCGGCACGCCCGATGAACGGCTTGCCCGCCATGTCCTCGTCGCGCCCCGGTGCCTCGCCGATGATCATGACGCGCGCTTTGGGCGCGCCACGATAGAAGCACAGGTTCTTCGCCGTCGCCTTGAGCCCGCAGCCGTCGAAGTTCTTCAGGGCCGCCTCGAGCTCTTCGAGGCTCTTTGCCGTCCGTGCCGCAGTGCGCGCCCCAAGTTCGGCGGCATCCGGCGCGGTGCTGGTGAACTGTCGCGGAGGAGCGGCGGCCGGCATCTGGGAAGGCGCTGCGCGAGGCGGTGCCGTGGGCGCGGTTCGCCGGGCCTCTTGTGCTGGGACTGGTCTCGGCTCCCGCGCTGGGTCAAGTCGCGGTCCCCGCGCTGGGTCAAATTGGCGCTGCCCAGGCGTTGGCTGCGCCGTGCGCTGTCGGGAGTTCTGTGGAGGGCAGACGGAAGTCCCGCCCGGGCGGCACGTCGCCGTGCTCGATCCAGTTGGTGGCCTCCTCCGCGACCACCGTATCGAGCCCAATGGCCTGATACCAATCGAGAAGGAGCGCGAGTGTGCGGATGTCGGCGTCGGACTGCATGGGCGCACTCTAGCGGCAACCGCGGCGCATTGCACTTTTGCCGCGAGGGGTCGCGGTGGGCGTTGCCCATTTCATGGGCTCTCCGAGCTTGACGCTTGCGAGAATTGGGACCAAATCGGAATAAGCGGGATAGGGCACAGGACAACCTGATGGCATTGGACGGTACGGATCTCCCCGAACGGGAGGCCATGGAATTCGACGTTGTGATCGTTGGCGCGGGGCCCGCTGGGCTGGCGGCTGCCATTCGCCTGAAGCAGCTTGCGCTGGCAGCGGGCCAGGAGCTCTCGGTCGTCGTCCTGGAGAAAGGCTCCGAGGTCGGCGCGCACATCCTGTCCGGCGCCGTCATCGATCCCATCGGCCTGAACCGCCTGATTCCTGACTGGAAGGAAAAAGGCGCGCCCGTCGAGACACCCGTGCGCGAGGACCGCTTCCTGTTCCTGGGCCCCGCCGGCGACCTTCCGCTGCCGAACATTCTGATGCCGCCGCTGATGAACAATCACGGCAATTACATCGTCAGCCTCGGCTCGCTGTGCCGCTGGCTGGGCGAGCAGGCGGCCGAGCTCGGCGTCGAGATCTATCCCGGCTTCGCCGCGAGCGAAGTTCTCTACGACGAGCACGGCGCCGTTGCCGGCGTTGCGACCGGCGACATGGGCGTCGGCCGCGATGGCGAGCCCAAGGACAGCTTCACGCGCGGCATGGAATTGCGCGGCAAGTACACGCTTTTCGCCGAAGGCGCCCGCGGCTCGCTGACGAAGACGCTGATCCGCCACTTCAAGCTCGATGCCGGATAGCGAGCCGCAGAAGTACGGCATCGGCCTCAAGGAGCTGTGGGAGGTCGCACCCGAGAAGCACAAGCCCGGGCTCGTCCAGCACACGCTTCGGCTGGCCGCTGGATTCACACACCGGCGGCGGCTCGTTCCTGTACCACTACGGCCAGAACCTCGTTGCCGTTGGGATGGTCGATCCATCTCAACTACGACAACCCATATTTCTCGCCCTACGACGAGTTCCAGCGGCTCAAGACGCACCCGGTCATCCGGCCGCTGTTCGAGGGCGGACGGCGCATTGCCTATGGCGCCAGGGCCGTCACCGAAGGCGGCTGGCAGTCCATTCCGAAGCTCGCCTTCCCGGGCGGAGCGCTGGTCGGCTGCGCTGCCGGCTTCATGAACCTTCCGCGCATCAAGGGCAGCCACAACGCCATCCTCTCCGGCATCCATGCCGCCGACGCCGTCGTTCGAGGCGGTCGGCGCCGGGCGCGCCCACGATACGGTCGAGAGCTACGAGGTGGCGGTGCGCTCGGGCGACATCGCGCGCGACCTGAAACTTGTCCGCAATGCCAAGCCCATGTGGTCGAAGCTCGGGACCTATGCCGGCATCGCCTTGGGTGGCGTCGATATGTGGCTGCGCACCCTGCTTTTCGGCTGGTCGCCGTTCGGTACGCTGGAAGCACGGCAAGCCCGACTACGCCACGCTGAAGCACGCGAGCGCGGCCAAGCCCATCACCTATCCGAAGCCCGATGGTGTGCTGACGTTCGACAAGCTGACCAACGTGTCATTCTCGGCCACCAATCACGAGGAAGATCAGCCGGTTCATTTGCGGCTGACCGACCCCGCAATTCCTGTGGAAATAAATCTGCCGGAATATGCCGAGCCGGCGCAGCGTTATTGCCCGGCGGGCGTCTATGAGATCGTGCGCAACGACGCTGGCGAGGCGCGGTTTCAGATCAACGCTCAGAACTGCGTCCACTGCAAAACCTGCGATATCAAGGATCCGAGCCAAAACATCACCTGGGTATGCCCGGAAGGCGGGGGCGGCCCGAACTACGCCGGCATGTGACCGGCGCTCGCTGGCGCGAATAAAATTGTTAAGCCTGTTTTCTGCCTGTTCCCGAACTTTTCCACCGGAGTTGTCAACATAGCGCCACGTTTGATACTCTGTTAAGAATCGGGGCCGAACTCCTTTAGAGGATGAGCAGAATGAGAGCACGCCGTGGTCGGCATACCGTCCTGATTTCTCTCCTCGGTGCGAGCCTCGTGAGCGTTTCTGGGCCTGCCTGGTGCCAGGCGGTGGATGCCACGGATGCCTTCGAGACGACCCACTCTCTGGTCGGAAGCTATCTCGCCGGTCGCCTTGCTCGGGCGGAGAACGATCCCGACGACGCCGCGGCCTTCTATCGCTCCACGCTCGAGCACGATCCCGACGAACGAGCTGTTGCTCGAGCAGGCCTTCCAACTCGAGGTCAGCCGGGCCGATTGGCCGCGCGCCTTCAAGCTCGCGGGCCAGCTGGCAAGCGTTCAGAAGCAGAACCGGCTGGCGCAGCTCGCGCTCGCCATCAACGACTTCAAGAACGGCGACTACAAGAAGTCCGAGGATCATTTCAAGCGCGCCGGCTCGGGCCCCATCGGCGAGCTGACCAGCGCTCTGGCCATGGCCTGGGTCAAGTACGCCGAGGGCGACGTCAACGGCGCCTTGGCCACGCTCGATTTGCCGAAGCAGGCTGAATGGGCGCAGTTTTATCTGCGCTATCACCGTGCACTGATCGCCGATCTCGCCGGACGCAAGCAGGAGGCGCGTACCGCCTACGAGCGGACGGCTGCGGCAGGATGCGCGCACCTTGCGCACGGCGCTGGCCTACGCGCGCCATGCCATCAACGCCGGTGATCGCAAGCTGGCGCTGTCGATCATCAAGGAGCAGATCGACAAGTCCCAGGGCGACGGCCACCCGCTGTTGCGCAGCCTGCGCGACTCCATCGAGGGCGGCGGCAAGGTTCCCCTCATTGTCGATTCCGCCGCCGAAGGCATGGCCGAGGTTTTCTATGGTCTCGGTGAGGCTTTGATCGGCGAAGGTGCCGCCGGCATTGGCGTCATCTATCTGCAGATGGCCCTCTATGCGGAGCCCAATCATCAATTCGCGTTGGCTGCGCTGGCGAACGCCTACGAGGCCAACAAGCAGTACGCCGACGCCATCGATGCCTACAATCGCATTCCGGCTTCGAGCCCGCTTTCGATTGCGGTCGAGATCCGCAAGGCCTTGAACCTCAACTCTCTCGAACGCGTCGACGAAGCGAGGGATACGCTCACTCGCCTGTTGAACGGCCCCGCGTCCACCCGCAGGCCGGCGACGATGCTGCCAAGGCCCAGGACACGAACCAGAACACCACCAATGAGGCGATTGATGAAACGCCGCTCAAGGGGTCTCTGTCGCTGAGTGACCGCGGCGACCAGGTCAAGAAGCTTCAGGAAGCCTTGCAGCGCGCTGGATACTCGATCGGCGCCATCGATGGGGCTTTCGGCGAAAGCACGCTCAACGCTGTCCGCGACTTCCAGAAGAAGAGCAACATGAAGGTCGACGGTGTCGTCGGCAAGGGCACCTATGCCGCCATCCTGAAGGCTAACGGCGCGGATGGCGCAGCCAACGAAGCCGGGCCGCGCCCGCAGCTCAGTGCCGGCGACAAGCTCGAGATCCTCGACTCGCTCGGCAACATCATGCGTGCGCGCAAGCTCTATGCCGAGGCCATTCCCTATTACGATCAGGCCCTGGCTCTGGTCGACAAGCCCGACAAGCGCCACTGGGTCTATTACTACGCCCGCGGCACGAGCTACGAGCGTCTGAAGAACTGGCCCGCCGCCGAGGCCGATCTCGAGAAGGCCCTGACCCTCTATCCCGATCAGCCGCTGATCCTCAACTATCTGGGCTACTCCTGGATCGACCAGGGGCGGAACCTGAAGGAAGGCATGGCGCACATCGAGAAGGCCGTCGCGCTGAAGCCGGACGACGGCTACATCGTCGATAGCCTCGGCTGGGCTCACTACAAGCAGGGCAACTTCAAGGAAGCCGTGCGCTATCTCGAGCGCGCCGTGGAGCTGAAGCCTGACGACGCCGTCCTCAACGATCACCTCGGCGATGCGCTATGGCGTGTCGGACGCGAGCGCGAGGCCCGTTATCAGTGGGATCAGGCGTTGTCTCTGAAGCCCGAGCCCGAGGATCTCGAGAAGATCAGGAAGAAAATCGAGACCGGGCCTGACGATCGAGACCGACAAGCCCGTTACCGGCCAATGGCAAGCAGGCGGCGCAGACGCACGGCGACGATCCCGTCGTCGAGAAGTAGGAAGGTTGCCGACGGCAACCTTCACGCCTCACTCAATGACCAAAGTCGTCGAGCTCGCTCCCGCCAAGATCAACCTCACGCTCGAGATCTTGGGCCGCAGGCCCGACGGCTATCATGAGCTCCAAAGCTTGGTGGCCTTCGCGTCGATTGCCGATCGCGTCTCTCTCGATCTCACCGCCCCGCCGCAGGTAACAGTCGCCGGGCCGTTCGCAGGCGCGATCGTCGGCGCCAATATCCTCGATCGAACGCTCGCGCTGTTGAGCGCGAGAAGCGCCCGGTCTGCGCCTGGGCGCCGTCCACCTTCACAAGGAATTGCCGGTTGCAGCCGGCCTCGGGGGCGGCTCGGCCAATGCGGCGGCCTTGTTGAGGGCGGTCAGGACGGCCAACCCAGAGCATGCAGCGATTGTCGATTGGCACGCGTTGTCCGTCGAGCTCGGCGCCGATGTCGCGGTTTGCCTGGAAGGCAGGGCTTCGTGGGTGGGCGGTATCGGCGACAGAGTCAAGCCGCTCGCGGATCCGTTGCCGCCGCTGTTCCTGGTCATTGCCAATCCGCTTGCGAATGTGCCCGCGGACAAAACCGCACGCGTGTTTCGCGAGCTTGGCGCGCCTCCGCTGCGGCACCGGCAGCCGCACGGCCACGGTTCCCGTTCATCAAGGATCGCGCGGGCCTCATCGCGCTCATGCGCGAACGCGGCAACGCTCTGGCTGGAGCAGCCCTGTCCGTCGTCCCCGAGATGGCGACTCGTGCTCGACGCCCTCGAAGCCGCGCCCGGCGCCGAGATCGCCGCCGCGTCGGGAGCAGGTCCCTCCTGCTTTGCCGTATTCGAAAGCCAAGCCGCCGCAGCCCTGGCCGCGGAGCGGCTGAAGGCAGCCCATCCCGGCTGGTGGATCGTCCCCGCGCTGATAGCGCTAGACCATGATCGCTTCGGACCCTAGTCGCTCCGATCGTCGCGCCTCCTATCAGGCGCGACGTGAATCGGCAGCGTAGGAAAAGTCCGAAGCGTGAATCATCGGTCTCATCAAAGAATCAGTGCGCGCGCGCGATGCAGAAGGCGATCACATCCTGCATGGCCGATTTCTCGACCGAATCCCGGAAAATGGCCAACGCGTCGCGGGCGATGCCGCCATACGAGCGCGCCCGCTCGAGGGTCGCCTCGATGGCCTTGTGCTTGCGCATGAGGGAAATGGCATGTTCGAGATCGCCGTCATTGATCTCGCCCGCCGCGATGGTGCGGTTCCAGAACTCGCGTTCCTTGCCGTCGCCGCGCCGGAACGACAGGATCACCGGCAGCGTCACCTTGCCTTCGCGGAAATCGTCGCCGACGGACTTGCCGAGCTTGCCGCTATCGCCCGAGTAGTCGAGCGCGTCGTCCACGAGCTGGAACGCGAGGCCGAGATTGCGGCCATAGGAGCGCAGCGCCGCCTGCTCGTGTACGGGACGGGATGCGATGGCGGCTCCGACCTCGGCCGCAGCCGAGAACAGCGCCGCCGTCTTGGCGTCGATGATGGCGAGGTAGGCGTCCTCGGTGGTCGCGGTGTTCTTGGCCGCGGCAAGCTGCATGACCTCGCCCTCGGCGATGGTCGCAGCCGCGTTCGAAAGGATCTTGAGCACCGGCAGCGAGCCGACTTCGACCAGCATGCGGAAGGCCTGCCCGAGCAGGAAGTCGCCGACCAGAACGGTGGCCTGGTTGCCCCAGATGAGGCGCGCCGTCTTGCGCCCGCGGCGCGTATCGCTTTCGTCGACGACGTCGTCGTGCAGCAGCGTTGCCGTGTGCATGAACTCGATTGCGGCCGCGGTCCGGACGTGGCCCTGGCCCTCGTACTCGCACAGCTTCGAGGCGGCGATCGCCAGCATGGGCCGAAGCCGCTTGCCGCCCGAGTTGATCAGGTGGTGAGCAAGCTCGGGGATCATGTCGACGTCGGAAATCGCTTTATCGAGGATGATGCGATTGATCGCGTTCATATCCTCGTTGACGATCTCCAGGAGCGGCGCGAGGCTTTCTGTTGGCTCGCGTCGTTCGTCCAGTGGCACGACTACGCCCACGGCTGCTCCTGTCAGTTGTTGGCGTTTCTTATGGGTATAAGTACTCGGAACCGGGCCGCACCTTAAACGCACTTCGGTCTCTGTGCACTCGCAAAAAACATATAGAGAAAGGAGACTTATGACCATAACCGACGACGCATTCCTGGGCGGCGCGCTGCGCCTGCTCCAACCCGGGAAGGGCTATCGCGCCGGCGTCGATGCGGTTTTCCTGGCAGCCGCCGTGCCATGCGATCCCGAAAAGCTCCAAACCGTGCTCGATGTGGGCGCCGGCATCGGCACGGCAGGGTTGTGCGTCGCGCGCCGCTGTACCGGGAGTTCAGTGACCTTGCTCGAAAGGCAGGCCCCGTTGGTGGAGCTGGCGAGGGAGAACGTCAGCCGTAATGCTCTGACTGAGCGCGTCCGCGTCGCCGAGGCCGATATAGCCACCGTGAGCACTGGCGACCTCGCGGAACTGGGCCTCAAAGCCGAGAGTTTCGACCACGTCATCGCCAATCCGCCGTTTCACGCCGAAGGAGAGGGGACGTCGTCCGCCAACGAGCTGAAGGCCGGGTCTCACGAAATGATGGAGCAGGGCCTGGAGCTCTGGTGCCGCTTCTGCGCCCGCATGGCCAAAGCGGGAGGGACCGCGACGCTGATTCACAAGGTGGAAGCCTTGCCTGACCTGCTTGAGGCCATCGGCAAACGCTTCGGCGCCCTCAAGGTCCTGCCGATCCAGCCGCGCCCCGATGAGCCTGCCATCCGCGTCATCGTTCAGGGTACGAAGGGCTCGAAGGCGCCGCTCGTGCTGTTGCCCGCAGCGGTTCTTCATGAGCGCGGACGGGAAAACGCCTTCACGCCCGGCGCGGCCGCGCGTGCTTCGGCTTGGCGCGGGACTGGACCTCGCTTATTGGAAGGGCTTTCCGGAACCGGCGGCCTTGGACGAGCACTGAATAAGACCCAGCTCGCTCGGCGGCCGTTCTCTCGCAAAAAGGAATACACCTATGTGGCCATTCTCGCGCGGCACCGTCGTTCCGGTCTTGAGGCTGTCCGGGCCCATCGGCATGGCGACGCCGCTCCGGCCCGGCATTTCTCTCGCCGACCCTCGCCGGTCCCATCGAGAAGGCCTTCAACCTTTCGAATGCGCCGTCCGTCGCCGTCGTGATCAATTCCCCTGGCGGCTCGCCCGTCCAGTCGAGCCTGATCTTCCGCCGCATCCGCCAGCTCGCTGAGGAAAAGGAAAAGAAGGTCTACGTATTCTGCGAGGACGTCGCAGCCTCGGGCGGCTACTACCTCGTCCATCGCCGGCGACGAGATCTATGCCGACGCGTCGTCCATCATCGGCTCCATCGGCGTCATCTCGGCGAGCTTCGGCCTCGTCAAGGCCATCGAGAAGCTCGGCGTCGAGCGGCGCGTCTACACGGCCGGCACCAACAAGGGCTCGCTCGATCCCTTCCAGCCCGAGAAGCCGGACGACATCGAGCGGCTCAAGGCCATCCAGCGCGACGTGCACGACGTGTTCATCGGCGTCGTCAAGGAGCGCCGCCTGGGCCGGCTCAAAGGCCCGGACTCGGAGCTGTTCTCGGGCGCCTTCTGGTCGGCCCCCAAGGCGCTCGATTTCGGCCTCATCGACGGCATTTCCGATGTCCGCACCAAGATGCGCGAGATCCATGGCGACAAGGTGCGCCTGCGCGCCGATCCCGCTCGAGCGCGGCTGGCTCTCCCTTCGCGGCCGCCGCCTGCCCTCGATCCTGGCCGGCCTCTCGGGCGAGGGCCCAGGCCTTGCTTTCGCCGAGGACTTGGTGTCCGCTATCGAAGCCCGGGCGCTCTGGTCCCGCTTCGGGCTTCCATGATCGCAGCCGGCTTCGTCTGACAGACGATCGCGGCTACTGTCGAGGAAAGTTGTCTAGCCGGGTCGAAGCATGCCGCAAGTCATCGCCGCGATGGTCATTGGAGCCTCCGCTTATGCGGGCTTCAAATGGCTGTCCAAGGTCCTGGGCGAAGCTCAGAATGCCGCCAAGCGCATGGAAGAGGAGGCGCGGCAGAAGCGTGCCCGCGCCACCTCGCAGACGGCCAAGGATCTCGGCGCCCTGGAGCTTGACCCCGAGACGGGCGTCTATAGGCCGCGTCAAACGAGCCGTAGCTGATCAGAACACCTCCATTCCGGCCAGATTCCCACGCTGCCCCCGCGCGTGACATGGGGGCTCGAATGCGTATAGTGCGCCCCGCACGGGCGTGATCGTCTGATTGATCCAATCAAGAACGTGAATTGCGCTCTACATCATTGGCTTAGGCTCTGATAACGCGCCGGATCGAGTAACGTCGGGCGCGATCATGGTCTGGGAAAAACCGTGGCGCCTCATGGCAAAGACACTCGAGCGGGACAGCGTGGCTAAGGGACCGGTCCCCGCGCTCAGGCCGAAGGAAAGTTTCCAGGACCTGATCCTGACGCTGCAGCAGTTCTGGGGCGCGCAGGGCTGCGTGATCCTGCAGCCCTACGACATGGAGGTGGGCGCCGGCACGTTCCATCCGGCCACCACGCTGCGCGCGCTCGGCCCCAAGCCCTGGAACGCCGCCTACGTGCAGCCCTCGCGCCGGCCCAAGGACGGCCGCTACGGCGAGAACCCCAACCGGCTGCAGCACTACTACCAGTTCCAGGTGATCATGAAGCCGTCGCCGCCGGACATCCTGGACCTCTACCTGGAGAGCCTCGACGCCATCGGCATCGACCCCACGCGTCAACGACATCCGCTTCGTCGAGGACGACTGGGAGAGCCCGACGCTCGGCGCCTGGGGGCTCGGCTGGGAGGTGTGGTGCGACGGCATGGAGGTGACGCAGTTCACCTACTTCCAGCAGGTCGGCGGCTTCGACTGCAATCCCGTGTCGGGCGAGATCACCTACGGGCTCGAGCGCCTCGCCATGTACGTGCAGGGCGTCGACCGCGTGTTCGACCTCAACTTCAACGGCCGCACGGACGACGCGCAAGCTCACCTACGGCGACGTGTTCCTGCAGGCCGAGCAGGAGTACTCGCGCTTCAACTTCGAGCACGCCGACACCGAGATGCTGCTGCAGCACTTCCGCGACGCCGAGAAGGAGTGCAAGGCGCTGCTCGAAAGGGCGTGCAGGCGAGGCGACGACAAGCACCATGCTGGCGCTGCCGGCCTACGACCAGTGCATCAAGGCCTCCCACGTCTTCAATCTGCTCGATGCGCGCGGCGTCATCTCGGTCACCGAGCGCCAGAGCTACATCCTGCGCGTGCGCGACCTGGCCAAGGCCTGCTGCGCGGCGTGGCTTGAAACCGAGGGAGGACGGGCGTAATGAGACTATTCTGGGATTTATAGCGCTGGCGTGCCGGCGCTGCTGATCGGCGGCATTGTGCTTGGCCGCTGACGCCGATGTTCTGGATGTTCCTTGCCGCGCTCGCCATCGGCCTTGGCTATCTCACACGACCGGCACGGTGGACGACGTCGGCAAGCAGGCGATCGACTACGTCGGCACGCCGCCGGCACCCGCTCCGACGCCCGCTGCCGCGCCCGAGCCGGCAGCCGCTCCGGCAGCTGAGCCTGCAGCCGCTCCAGCTCCGGAAGCGCCTCCTGCTGCGGCACCTGAAGCGGCGCCTGCTCCAGCTCCGGAGCGCCTCCTGCCGCGGCACGCCGAGCAGCACCGGCTGCGCCCGCGACGCCGCCTGACCGAAGTCCTGCACCGGCCGATGGCAGCCAGCATGCTCCCGGCACCTGTCACGCTCTGACGAGCGATGGTCCCGGACGGCGCATGCTCGCCGTCCGGACCTGTCGCGAACGCGACACAGATTGGCATCCGCCATGGCTGAACTGCTGCTCGAGCTGTTCTCCGAGGAGATCCCGGCGCGCATGCAGGGGCGGGCGGCGGAGGATCTGCAAGCGGCTCGTCACCGAGGGCCTGAAGGCGCAGGGGCTGGAGGTCGGGCGAGGCGCACGGCTTCGCGACGCCGCGGCGGCTGACGCTGGTGGTGGAGGGCGTGCCGGCGAAGTCGCCGGAGGTCTCCGAGGAGCGCAAGGGGCCGCGCGTCGACGCGCCGGAGCAGGCGATCGCGGGCTTCCTCAAGTCGGCGGGGCTCGCGTCGATCAAGGACGCCGAGATCGTCAAGGACGAGAAGAAGGGCGACTTCTACGTCGCGAGGATCGAGAAGCCGGGCCGCGCGGCGAAGGAGATCGTCGCCGAGGTGGTGCCGGCGTGGTGGCGAAGTTCCCGTGGCCGAAGTCGATGCGCTGGGGCTCGGGCACCGTTCCAGTGGGTGCGGCCGCTGCATTCGATCGTCTGCCTGCTCGACGGCAAGGTCGTGCCGTTCGAGATCGCGGGCGTCGAGGCGGCAACGCGACGCGCGGGCATCGCTTCCACGGCAACGAGCCGTTCGAGGTCGAAGGGCTTCGAGGACTACGCCAAGAAGCTCGAGGCGCACAAGGTGATGCTGGACGCCGCCGAGCGCGCGGAGCATGATCGCGCGAGCAGGCGCGAGGCGCTGGCCAAGAAGGCACAAGCTGGCGCTGGTCGAGGACGAGGCGCTGCTCGCCGAGAACGCCGGGCTCACCGAATGGCCGACCGTGCTGATGGGCACGTTCGACGAGGCGTTCCTCGAGGTGCCGGCCGAATGCCTGATGACGTCGATGAAGCAGCACCAGAAGTGCTTCTCGCTGCGCGATCCGCAGACGGGCAAGCTCGCCAACAGCTTCCTGCTGGTCTCGAACCTGACCGCCAAGGACGGCGGCAAGCAGATCGTCGCCGGCAACGAGAAGGTGATCCGCGCGCGGCTCTGCGGACGCCAAGTTCTTCTGGGAGCAGGACCTCAAGAAGCCGCTCGACGAGATGGCGCATCGCGCTCGACGGCATCACGTTCCACGAGAAGCTCGGCACGCAGAAGGAGCGCGTGGAGCGCGTCGCGGAGCTGGCGTTCCAGATCGCGGGCGCGGTGGATGCGGATGCCGGAGGATGCGCGGCGCGCGGCGCAGCTCGCCAAGGCCGATCTCGTGTCGGGCATGGTCGGCGAGTTCCCCGAGCTGCAGGGGCTGATGGGCCGCTACTACGCCGAGCGCGCCGGCACCAAGCCCGAGATCGCGCGCGCCATCGAGCTGCACTACAAGCCCAAGGGGCCGACCGACACGGTGCCGAAGGAGGACGAGGGCGACGCGGTGGCGATCGCCGTGGCGCTGGCCGACAAGCTCGACACGCTGGTGGGCTTCTGGGCCATCGGCGAGAAGCCGACGGGCTCGGGCGATCCGTATCAGCTGCGGCGCGCGGCGCTGGGCGTGATCCGGATCGTGCTGGAGAATGATCTGCGGTTGCCGCTGCATGCAAGCGATTGTGACCTCGAGCGATCTGCACGCGCGTCGATCAAGGAACGTTCGCGTGGCGAGCTGCAGCTCGAATCTGAGCAGCTCGCGAGCATCCGGCAGGATCGTCGTCGATGAACGCAGTTGCTGCAGAGACGCGCTCGATCTCGATGCAGACGGAGCTTCGGCCGAAGTCGTCACGAGCACGTCTACGATGACCTCCTCTCCTTCTTCGCCGACCGGCTCAAGGTGCACCTGCGCGACAAGGGCGCGCGGCACGATCTGATCGACGCGGTGTTCTCGCTCGGCGGGCAGGACGACCTGGCGCTGATCGTCAAGCGCGTCGAGGCGCTGGGCGAGTTCCTCAAGACCGACGACGGCGCCAACCTGCTCGCCGGCGTCAAGCGCGCCGTCCAACATCCTCGCGATCGAGGAGAAGAAGGACAAGACGAGCTACGCCGGCGCCTACGACCTGAAGCTGCTCAAGCGAGAAGGAGGAGCTGGCGCTCGCCGCGGCCATCGAGAGCGTGAAGCAGGACACGGTCGGCGGCCATCAACGTGGAGAACTTCGCCGGCGCCATGCGCGCGCTGGCCGAGCTGCGCGCGCCGGTCGATGCCTTCTTCGACAAGGTGACGGTCAACGACGCCGACCCCGAGCTGCGCGCCAACCGCCTGGCGCTGCTGTCCGAGATCCGCGCCGCCACGCTCACCGTCGCCGATTTCTCCAAGATCGCGGGTTAACTCCCTCTCCCCGTTCTTACGTCCATGCGGAGCATTTATTGCTGCGGGCACCGTAACCCCTCACCGGCCGCTCGGGCAAAGCCCTCGCGTCGACCTCTCCCTCTGGGAGAGGTGAAGGAACGGCGCATCTCACTCCACCTCTCCCCGGCGGGGAGAGGTCGGTCGCAAAGCGACCGGGTGAGGGGGCTAATCGCTCGATCCAGATCGGAAAGGCTTCCGCGTTGCTGTCTCCTGAGCGTGCACTTATGCCCGCTCCTGTGAGCCGCGCTAAAATCGCTCCTGTCCCGCCCGCGGGGAGGTGGCTCGAGACCGCCTCGAGTTGCTGGGAGAGAGCCAGAAGCGGAGCAGCGATGCGCCCGCGGAGGCGAGAGGATGCGAGTGCCCATAAGGGGCGGAGGTAACGTCTCTGCGCCGAGAGGGGCTGGCCTGCCCGAGGCGGCAAGCAATTGCCTACGGGTTAAGGTGACCGGCAAAAAGAGCTCGCAACATCGGGGCGCCGCAGCGCCAGTTATAAAAATTGCGGATTACCCGCGGCGCTGCCGCGCCCCGTCCCCACCTTCAATGAAGTCCGCGGACGTCGTCCGTAGGGCGCTGCTTGCTGTTCCGGTGAGACGCGGCTCCGCTGGCTTTATCTGCTCGCCTCCGGCGAGACGCCGTCCACTTCCTTCAACTTGCACGCGACGAAGCGTGTAGGGGTATGGTTCTTTGACTTTTCTCCGAGATCCGGCCGGACGATTGTCCCCCTCACCCGCGTGTCCCGGCATGCCGGGACCGCGACCTCTCCCCACCATGCGGAGCATGGCTTCGCCATGACGGGTAGAGGTCGAGAGGGACACCTCTCCCCGGCGGGAGAGGTCGGCTTCGAGCGCAGCGAGGGAGCCGGGTGAGGGGGATAATCGCTCGAGCTCGCGGAGCGTCGACGTCCGCAGCGGGCGTGTCGGGAGCGCGCCGCCGGGTAAATCAGCGGTCGCCCTGGCTCTCCGGCGGAGGCGGCTCCGCTCTCACCCAGCCGTTGGGGCCGAGCTGCTCCTGCGGCTGGAAGCGCATCTTGTAGTTCATCTTGCGCGAGCCCTCGATCCAGTAGCCGAGATAGAGATAGGGCAGGCCGAGCCGGCGCGCGTATTCGATGTGCTCGAGGATCATGTAGGTGCCGAGGCTGCGCTGCCTCGACCGCGGGCTCATAGAAGCTGTAGACCATCGAGATGCCGTCCGAGAGCCGGTCGCACAGCGCCACGCGCCGCGAGCGGCCAGGTTGTCGGCGTGCTGCTCGAGCGGGTTCTCCGGCTTGACGCGATACTCGGTGAGGAACGTGTTGATGACGCTGTCCTCGACCATCATCGCGTAGTCGAGCACGGTCATGTCGGCCATGCCGCCGTCGGAGTGGCGCGCGTCGATGTAGCCGCGGAACAGGCTGAACTGCTCCGACGTCGGCATCGGCGGCGACGCGGCGGCTGCGAGATCCGTGTTGCGGTTCGATCGACGCGCCGCATGGATGCGCCCGGGATCGAACTCGTCGACCAGGACGCGCACCGAGACGCACGCCTGGCAGCCCTCGCAGTAGGGCATGTAGGCGATGTTCTGGCTGCGGCGGAAGCCGCCCTTGAGCAGATTGTCGATGAGCGCGAGCGGCTTGTCGTGCGTGAGATGGGTGAACAGCTTGCGCTCCTGAGCCGGCCCGGCAGATAGGGGCAGGGCTGCGGTGTCGTGACGTAGAATTCCGGAAAATGCTTCTGCTGTTCCGTCATTCAATCACCATGCCGGTCGCCACGGACGGTATGCGGAGGCGGCTCGCGCCCCTGGATGATAACGCCAATACGCAACTCACTTTGCCAGTCCGTTACGCAAGTTCGAAGCAACGAGGATAAGCGAGCAAGGCCATGGAGAGCAAGAAGGACAGCAAAACCGTGAGTTAATGCAACTTACAAGTGCCAGCACGAGGCCGTGCGTGGCGTATGCAAGCATGCATTCGACCCGCCGGTATTCTGGCACGTAGAATCGTGGCCTGAGTCAAGCGCTAGCCGCGCCCGCCCATGGTTTCCGTGCGCCCGTGGCAGGCCGCCGTCTCGATGAAGGCGATGATTTCGGTCGCTACATCCAGGCCCGTGGTCTGCTCGATCCCCTTGAGGCCCGGCGACGAGTTTACCTCGATCACCACCGGCCCGTGGTTCGAGCGCAGCATGTCGACGCCGGCCACGTTGAGGCCGAGCACGGCAGCCGCGCGGACGGCGGTCGTGCGCTCCTCGTCGCTGATGTCGGCCGCTTCCGCCATGCCGCCGCGATGCAGGTTCGAGCGGAACTCGCCCGATTTGCCGACGCGCCGCATGGCGGCGACCACCCGCCCGCCGACGACGAGCGCGCGCACGTCGCTGCCCTCGGCCTCCTTGATGTATTCCTGCACGAGAATGTTGATGTTCGCCGCGCTGAACGCTTCGACGATCGAGATCGCCGAGGCGTTCGTCTCGGCCAGGATCACGCCCATGCCCTGCGTGCCCTCGACGAGCTTGATGACGACGGGCGCCCCGCCCACCTCCTTGATGACGTCCTCGGCCTTGCGGGGGCCGTGCGCGAAGGCGGTGACCGGCAGGCCGATGCCGGCGCGCGCCAGAAGCTGCAGCGCCCGCAGCTTGTCGCGCGCGCGGCCGATGGCGACGCTTTCGTTGACGGGAAACACGCCCTGCATCTCGAACTGCCGGAGCACGGCGAGGCCATAGTGCGTGATCGAGGCGCCGATACGCGGGATGACCGCGTCATAGAGCGGGAGCTCCTGGCCGCCGAACCGCAGCACCGGCCGGTTCGACGTGATGTTCATGTGCACGTGCAGCGTATTGATGATTTCGAGCCTGTGGCCGCGCGCTTCCGCCGCCTCGATGAGGCGCCTGTGCGAATAGAGCGATGGATTGCGCGCCAGCATGACGAAGCGCATGAAGCGGCCCTTTCTGGATCTCGTGCGGGAGATGTCGGGAGCAAGGTTGCGGCAGGTGTGAAGTCCGGGAGGGACGCATGTTTACGGCCGGCGCTCTTCAGCCTGACTTTTTGGGCGAATGTTCGGCACCGCCTTTATCCAACAGGCCTGCCGAGGCCGGAGGCGGTGTGGTCGAGCGCCGCGGAGGAGCGCTGCGCGATGGGGCGCGGTCTTCGGCTGTATCGCCGTCACGGTCGCCGCCGGCGGAGGCAGGGGGCGGAGACCCGCGCGGCCGTGTCGGCAGCGCGTGCGGCCCGGGCAGAGGCTCGCTTTCGTCGGTATCCACGGGGGGGCGAGAGGACGCGTCGGGCCGGCTCTGGCGAGGTCAAGGGCCGAGGCTCGGCCGATCTTGTAACCCGCCCAGAAGGCGCCCACCGCGATCAAGACGATGAGAATGAGCTCGAAGGCGGACATGCCGCGCACCCTCCCGAGGTTCGTGCTTCTTTAGAGCACAGGCCTCGGAGCCAGATCAACCGGTCAAGGAACGAAGGGCCAAATGCCGCCGTGCCAACCGTGGAGCCGAACGTTCCCCACGGGTGCAAGCTATTCAAAGGCTTAAGAGATTAAAGGCGGACTTCGGTGGCCTGCACAGGCGTCGGCGCTTTCGCAGCCTCCGACGGGACGTTGTCGAGATCGGGATCGATGGAGGCGTAGGTGAGCCAGGCAACGCTGCCCATGGAGACGACCAGAATGGCAATACCGAGCAGGGCGCGTTTCATCACCCAGCCGAACGACATTGGCCGCAGCGGCTGAAGAACGTCAGCCGCAGACGCGCGGTCAGCACTGATGGACATCGAATTCCCCCAAAACCCCCAGGAGCACAGCGCGTGTTGCGCTAGCCCTTAACCCCCACGGCACGCCCAGGTTCCCCCCGGTTCGCGTCGAATTCATGACGAGCGATCTTGAATGAAAGAGGTTGAAGAATTGGTCAAGGCGCAGCGCATTTTGGCAGCTCGATCCTTCGACGAACCGTGGTGGCGGGGACACGCTTTTTCTCCCTTTCGCGCCGCAGCACGCCCTATTGGATCCGGCGGCCGAAGGCAGCCAGCGCCGCGAGCGGGATCGCGAGCCCCAATATCGAAACTGTAATGACGAGCACGGGAAGCTCGGTATAGGCCCCGCGTTCGACGACGAAGAGCTGGTTCAGGTACTTCGTCCCGAGCTGGCCTGCCACGAGCGCGAGGTTCATGAACGAGGCCATGAGCGCGAACCAGGTCGCCCGGTGGCCCGGCGGGGCATAGACCGCGATGAGGGTCAGCAGCGGCACCATGCTGAGCTGCGCCAAGGGCGAAGCGGCTGCCGAATCCACGATCGCGATGGTTCTGGCGCCGAAGCCGAACGTGGCTTCGGTCCAGAGGTCGGCCCGGACCACCAGCGCCAGCGTGGGAATGGAGAGCAGTCCGCCGAGCAGCGTGAGCCACAGCAACACGGTTGCGACAGGTTTGCGCGTTATGGCGTCCGACAGCAGCCACGCGGCGGCCAGAGCGATGCCGGCGCCGATCTGCGCCAGTACGCCGTAGAACGCCTCGTCGAAGCCCAGGACGTCGATGGTGAACCAGCGGATAGCCTTCGCCGACGGACGGACGTGGCCCGGAAGGCGAAAATAATGAGGGCCGCATAGAGGATCGCAAGCCGGGTTTCGCGGCTGATGCCGGCCGTGATGCGCGCCAGCATGGCCACGACCACCGCAAGCGAGATCAGAAACACGAGCTCCTGATTGAAGGGCACGTCGAGCAGCGCCAGCAGCGTCACGGTGAGGCCGAACAAAAGGCCGCCGCCGAGGATGCGCCAATCGGTGCCGCGCGTCTCGCTCGTCTCGAGCTTCACCAGGAGGGCGCCGCTCGCAGAGATCATGGGAATGACGAGCGCGATGAGAAACACGGTCTCGTAGCTGATAGACCTTGGCCAGCCAGCCTCCGAGCCCGGCGACGAGAAAAGCGCCGAGCGAGAGCGCGAGCCGGCCCAGGATCTGCACCATGCCGAGATCGCGGTCGATGTCGGCCTTTGGGCGCGGCGAGCCGTCGGGGAGTACACGCGGCACCACCTCGGTGCTCATGGCATCGGCGACGACGTCCTGCAGCACGACGCCCGCGACGATGATAAGCTGGGCCGCGATATAAAGCTGCTCGGGCGGAGCGAACGTCAGCCAGCGCCCCGCGGCCCCCGCGAGCAGAATGAGCCCGCCCGCAATCATCGAGGCGCCGATCAGCACGTAAATCCGCCGCTGCGAGCCGGCGATGGCCACCGTATCGACCAGTTCGCCGAACACCATTTTCATGGCCCAGGGCAGCGTGAGCCAGACCCCGAGCTGCGCCAGCGCCGCGGGCGAAAGCGAAAGTTCGCTTTTCACCCAGAAGCTGTCGGCAACGGCGAACAGGCCGAGCGCGCCATAGGCGAAATAGACCATCAGCAGCGGCAGATAGGCGAACCGGAACGCCCGTATTGGCGTGAGTAGCGCTGCAGCGAGCGCGGCCTGAAGTCGGATCATCGGCGAGGCGGCGGTAGCTGCGTCGGTCATGCAGGTGTCTCGCACGTGGGGAAGGAGTATGGAAAGGGCGGCCGCACGCGAACGCGAGTGGCGGGCCCCAGTGATGGCATTCTGGTCGAGCTTCGGCAACGCCGGCGCCCAGGGTGATTTTGTAACTCTGACCTAGATCAGCCGCGCCAAGCCCCGATGATGAGACGCAACGCAAGGACGGAGACGACGCACGTGCGAGCGGTGGCAAAACTCGCGGCCGTGATGTGCCTGGCGATGCTCGTCGCCGGGGCGGGAGAGGCGGCGAACGAACCCGTCTCACGCGACGACGTCTGGCGCGCAATTTTTGCCCGCCCGGCTGAGCCGCCGCGCGCCGTACCCCGGAGGAAGCCGCGCTCGGACATGATCTCTTCCGCGATGCGCGCCTTTCCTCCGACGGACGCGGAGCTTGCGTATCCTGCCATGACCCGGATCACGCCTTCACCGACGGCCGCCCCAAAGGGCAGGGGCCGAGAGGAGATCATCTCACGCGCAACGTCCCGTCGCTGTTCAACCTGGCTTGGGCCAAATCGTTTTTCTGGGATGGGCGTGCGGCGACGCTCGAAGATCAGGCACGCGGCCCGATCCTGGCGCCTGCAGAATTGGCGTCGGATTTTCCGGGCATCGTGGCGCGTCTCGGCAATGACCCCGCCATGGTGGAGCGGTTCGCGCGCGCTTTTCCTGATCATCCGGCCATCAGCGAGCGCAACGTGCTCGAAGCGCTGGCCGCCTACGAGCGAACGCTCGTGTCCGGCGAAACGCGCTTCGATCGCTGGGTGAAGGGAGACGACAGCGCGCTGAGCGAGCAGGAGATGCGAGGCTTCGGCATATTCGTCGGCAAAGGCGGCTGCGTCTCTTGTCACGGCGGCTGGCGTTTCACCGACGACAATTTCCACGATGTCGGACTGAAGAGCGATGACCCCGGCCGGTCTGCCGTCCCTGGAGGCGCGCCGGGGCTTCCGCTGTTCAAGACACCGAGCCTGCGCGAGGCCGAGCACACGGCCCCCTATATGCACGACGGGTCTTTGGCGACGCTCGCGGATGTGGTCGATCATTACACCGGCGGATTGGTCAAACGGCCCTCTCTCGCAACCAACCTCGTCCGAGACCTCCGGTTAACGGATGATGAAAAACAGTCACTCATCGCGTTTTTGCATACGCTTTCAAGCAACACCGCGGTGGACGAAATTACTGAGACAACTCGCCCCACGCCTAAAAAATAGGCCGAAATTCGCTTCTCGTTTTGATTCAGCGGAGAGCTTGAAGGGCCCATGATATTTGGGCTTTTGGGGTGCGACAGCTCTGCGCGCTCAATCAAATTGAACGCCCGTAGTGCATTTTTTCAGCAAAGCTTGCCCGGGAAAAATTCTTGTGTGGCTATGATTTGCCACTTACCTTCGAAGGCAACAAGAAACGCGATCAAAAACTTTGCATTTCTTAGGGACGACACGCCCCAAGGGTTACGGCCGCTGAAAAAGCGGATAACTCGATTGCTTGGGGTTTGCCATATGCTGGAACTAGTCGTCCTCGTCTGCCTCGCCGAAAACCCGTCCAAATGCAAGGATGAGAGTCTCCGTCTATACGGCCGAGAACCTCACTCCGATGCAGTGCTTGATGGGTGCTCAGGCGGAAATCGCCAAGTGGAGCGAGTATCATCCGCGTTGGGTGGCCAAGCGCTGGACCTGCCGTCCGGCGGGCAAGTTCGCTAATCTCTAAAGGCTTTTGAAATACCCACCGTCCAGCGCCCGGGCGCCGGCCGTTTTCGGAAACTAACGAGCGTTTTCTAATTTAGGCGCCAGAGGCTCGAGCTCAGGCGCGCCATAGGGCACAAAGGCCATCTGGAGCGATATTCGCCTTACCGGATCGCTGCCCACACAATCTTCGCATCCGCAGCAATGCCCCTGCCGCCGCACGCGGTCATCCCACGCCGATGCAAACGGCCAAGCCCACTCACGATGCTGCTCCGATCGTCCCACTCGTTCGCAATTCTGCAAATTAACTTATCCATTCTCCGCCGTTGACTTCCGGCTTGCGGCTCGTCCAATGACGCCGCCAGCGAGGCACATAAGGGAGAGTGGGTCATGGCCGACAGTAAGGCGCCCCCGGCGCCGGGATTTTCCACGCTCGCAGTACATGCCGGAGCCGCGCCCGACGCCTCGACTGGCGCGCGCGTCACGCCCATCTACCAGACGACATCCTTTGTCTTCGATGATGCCGACCACGCCGCATCGCTGTTCGGCCTCGAGGCGTTCGGCAACATCTACACCCGCATCACCAATCCGACGCAGGCGGTCCTCGAAGCCCGCGTTGCTGCACTCGAAGGCGGAACCGCGGCGCTCGCCGTCGCCTCGGGGCATGCCGCCCAGTACCTCGTCTTTCACACGCTGCTCGAGCCGGGCGACGAGTTCATCGCCGGCCGGCAGCTGTACGGCGGCTCCATCAACCAGTTCAACCACGCCTTCAAGAAGTCGAACTGGAACGTCGTTTGGGCCGATGCGGCGAAGCCGGACACGATCGCGGCGGCGCTCACCGACAAGACGCGGGCGATCTTTGTCGAGAGCATTGCCAACCCCGGCGGGCTCGTGATCGATATCCCGGCCATTGCAGCAATCGCCAAGAAAGCCGGCATTCCGCTCATCGTCGACAATACGCTGGCGACGCCGTACCTCTTCCGTCCGAAGGAGCACGGCGCCGACATCGTCATCCACTCGCTGACGAAATTCATGGGCGGTCACGGCAATTCCATCGGCGGCGCCATCGTCGACTGCGGAACCTTCGACTGGCTCGGCGCCAAGCATCGCTACCGCACGCTCGTCGAGCCGAACCCGTCCTACAACGGCATGGTATTGGCGGAGACCTTCGGCAACTTCGCCTTCGCCATCGCCTGCCGCGTCATGGGCCTCCGCGACATCGGGCCGGCGATCTCGCCGTTCAACGCCTTCCTTCTGCTGACGGGGCTCGAAACGCTGCCGCTACGCATGCAGCGCCACACCGACAACGCCCTCAAGGTCGCCACCTGGCTCGAGAAGCACGACAAGGTCGCCTGGGTGAACTATGCCGGCCTGCCTTCGAGCGCCAACCACGCGCTGGCCAAGCGTCTGGTTCCCAAAGGCGCCGGCGCGGTGTTCACGTTTGGCCTCAAAGGCGGATTTGCGGCCGGCGTCGCGCTCGTCTCGTCATTGAGGCTGTTCTCTCATCTCGCCAACATCGGCGATGTCCGGAGCCTCGTCATTCATCCGGCGTCGACGACGCATCGCCAGCTCACCGACGCGCAGCGCGCAGCAGCCGGCGCTGGCCCTGAGGTGGTGCGTCTATCCATTGGCATCGAGGACCCCGAAGATATCATTGCCGACCTGGAGCAGGGGCTGGCATCCTTGTCGTGAGCTGCGTGCAGCTACGAACGGGAGAAATAAGAATGAGGCGGCTGCTCGCCGTCGGACCCACCGATGTCGCCTGGGACTGGTGGCGCCAGCAACACAGCCTTCCGCAGGAGCTGTTCACGAAGTAGAGCGCTGCCGCGGGAGCACTCGGTCGAATCTTTTAGGTACTAGCGCCTAGAAATCCGCTGAACGCGGTACACGCGCTAACGATTCATTTGCCATACGTTGTGTACGTTTCCGGCTTCGCTCGGCGGAGGGCCCGGGATTCGAACCCGGGGTGATGGACATGGCACTCGACGGCAGCGCAAACGGACAATCTGGGTCCATGCTGGAAATCGCCCAACTCACGGGCGAGGTGAAGAAAATTGCCGATGGCAAGATCGACGCCATCCGCGCCATCACCGGCAACCTGCGCATGCTGGCCCTCAACGCCATGATCGAATCGGCCCGCGCCGGAGACGGTGGCCGCGGCTTCGCCATCGTCGCGCAGGAGGTAAAGGCGGTCTCCCTCGAGGTCGATAAGGTCGCGAGCTCGCTCGAAGCTGAGCTTGCCGGCCGGATCGCCAGCCTCGAAACTATGACCTGGGCCATGAGCCACCGCGCCAATGGCGAGCGCCTGGTCGATCTGGCGCTCAATGCCATCGAGATCATCGACAGAAATCTCTACGAGCGCTCCTGCGACGTGCGCTGGTGGGCCACCGATCCCGCCATCGTCGAATGCGCCATCAAGAATGATGAGAATACCGCGGCGTACGCCGGTGAGCGCCTCGCCGTGATCCTCGGCGCCTATACGGTCTACCTCGACATTTGGCTGTGCTCTCTCGATGGCAAGGTGCTGACCAGCGGCCGCAGCGCGAATTACGCCGCAGTCGGCACCGACGTTTCGCGCGAGCCCTGGTTCGAGCGTGCCAAGCGCCTGTCGAGCGGCGATGAATATAGCGTCTCCGACATCACCACCTCGAGCGTGCTCGGCAATGCGCCCGTCGCCACCTATGCCGCGAGCGTCCGCGAAGGCGGCAAGGCTCATGGCCGCCCCGTTGGCGTCCTCGCCATTCATTTCGATTGGGGTCCCCAGGCCAAGGCCGTTGTCGATGGCGTGCGTCTCTCACAGGCGGACAAGGCCCGCTCCCGCGCGCTGATCGTGGATATGAACGGTCTCGTTCTGGCCTCGTCCGACGGCGCCGGTGTTCTGTCGGAGCGGGTCACGCTTGGCCGCTCCGGAGAAATCTCGGGTTACCTCCAGCGCCAGAACGGCGAGGTCGCAGCCTTCCACCGCACGCCCGGCTACGAGACCTACCGCGGGCAGGGCTGGTTCGGCGTCATCCTGCAGAAGCCCGCCTGAGGCCGCTTACCTGTTCGTCAGCTTCAGCTCGATGCGCCTGTTCTTGCGCAGGCTGTCCTCGTCGACGCCGGCTTCGATCGGCTGGAACTCGCCATAACCCGCGGCGACGAGGTGGTTCGGGGCAACGCCGCGCGTGATCAGATATTTGACCACCGAGGCCGCGCGCGCCGTCGATAGCTCCCAGTTCGAGGGGAACGTCGCGCTGGCGATCGGCCGGATGTCCGTATGGCCGTCCACCTGCAGCGCCCAGTTGATCTCCGGCGGAATGCTCTTCTCGAGATCGACAATGGCGGACGCGAGCTGATCCATGGCGGCATAACCCTCGGGCGTCAGCGTCGCCGATCCCGACGGGAACAGCACCTCGGATTCGAACACGAACCGGTCGCCGACGACGCGAATGTCCTTGCGGTCCTTCAGGAGCTCACGAAGCCTTCCGAAGAAGTCCGAGCGATAGCGCTGCAGCTCCTGCACCTGGCGGGCGAGCGCCGCATTGAGCCGCGCGCCCAGGTCCTTGATGCGATCCTGGCTGTCTTTGTCTTTTTTCTCGGAGGCTTCGAGCGCCTCGTTGAGGGCGGCGATCTGGCGGCGTAGCGCCAGCATCTGCTGATTGAGCAGATCGACCTTGGCGAGGGCCTCGTTCGAGATCGCCTTCTGCGCGTCGAGATCGGCCGTGAGAGACGAGATCTTGCCTTCCGCGGCCTTCGCCTTTTCATCCCCCGAAAGGGCAAAGCCCGACAGCTTGTTCTTCTCTTCCTTGAGCTCGGACAGGGTCGCCTGCAGAGATGCGAGCTCGTCCTCGGCTGAGCGCGACTTGCCCTTTTCGAGCGAGAGCAGGCTAGTCAGCTCCGAGATCTGCCGCGTCAGGCGCTGCAAGGCCGTATCCTTGCCGCTCGCTTCCTGCGTGGCGTAATACTGCGACAGGATGAAAATCGACATGAGGAACGTCACGACAAGCAGAAGCGTCGACAGCACGTCGACGTAAGCCGGCCAGAATTCGGCGTACTCGCTCCTGCGTCCGCGCCCGCGCGCCATGCCTCAGCCCTTCTTCTTGACGATGTTCTGCGCCAGCTCCTTGAGCGCGCTCGCCACTTCGGCCTGCTGTACGGCCTGGTCGTCGACCCACTCGCGCACGACCTTCTGCTCCGACCGCATCTGCGATACGAGCTGATTGACGCCGCGTGCCAGTTCCCGCACCGGCTCTTCTGAGCCGTGGCCCCCCGCTCCGGCCATCGCGACCGGCGCATTGCCGAGACGCGCGGTCAGATCCTCGACCGCACGCTGCATCTCGAACACCGCCGACATCAGCTGCCGGCCCGCCTGATCGGTCGCCGAGCTCGAGCCCGGCGTCAGTTCGGTGATGCCCGAAAGCCATTCCTCGAGCTCGTTGTAGAAGCGGCTGTGGGCGTGGCTCGCCTGCAGCTCGAGAAAGCCGAGCACGAGTGATCCCGAAAGTCCGAGCAGCGAGGACGAGAAGGCGGTGCCCATGCCCTTGAGCGGAGCCGCGAGACCGGTCTTGAGCTCGTCGAAAACGGCAACCGACTCGCCGCCTGACGTGTTGAGCGCACCGATGACGCCGCCGACCGACTGAATGGTCTCAAGCAAGCCCCAGAACGTGCCGAGCAGGCCCAGGAACACCAGAAGTCCAACGAGATAGCGGCCGGTGTCACGCGCTTCGTCGAGGCGTGAGCCGATGCTGTCCATGATCGACCGCATCGAGGCGGTCGAGAGCGACAGCACGCCGGCTCGCGCTCAAGCAAGGCACCCGAACGGTGCGCACCACCGTGCAGGCTCTGCACTCGAGGCTGGATCCGGAGACGCTCGACGACCTGGACAATCCAGTCGAGTTGGTACTCAACGACATTGGCTCAGTGACTCTGCGTACCAGCTCGGTCGTGGTCGCCGACTCCTATGTCGACAACCGCGACAACGGAGCGTTCATCCTGATCGACGAGACCACCAACGACACGATCGGCGCAGGAACCATCACCGAGCCGCGTGAGGTCAAGGCGGGCGTGCACACCCGCAACGACATCCGCTGGCATCCTTCATCGCTGGACCGCGACTACCGCTGGACGGCCACCACTCAACGCGGCGCCACGATCTGGTTCACCGGGCTTCCGGCTTCCGGCAAGTCCACGCTCGCGGTCGCTGTGGAACGTGCGCTGGTCGAATCCGGTCAGGTGGCCTACCTGCTGGACGGCGACAACATCCGGCATGGGCTGTCCGACGACCTCGGATTCTCGGCGGGCGATCGTGCCGAGAACATCCGCCGGGTCGGGCATCTCACCCGGCTATTCGCCGATTCAGGTGTCGTCGCGCTGGCGTCGCTGGTGTCGCCGCTGAAGTCCGACCGCGAAATCGCCCGCGCCCTCAACAATGCAGCGAAGCTGCCCTTTATCGAGGTGTACGTGTCCACACCGCGCGACGAATGCGAGAAGCGTGATCCCAAGGGCCTGTATGCGCGCGCCCGTGCCGGCGAGCTAAAAGGTCTCACCGGTGTGGACGCCCCCTACGAGCCGCCCGAGGATCCCGATCTGGTGCTCGACACCACCGGCGCCGACATCGACCAGCTCGTTGCGAAAGTCATCGAACTGCTGAACAACAGGCGCTAGGGCATTCGACTAGCTCATGCTGCCGAGAGTTTGCAGTCGGACGACAGCACCCGCCCGGCATGGGCGTGGCGGTCGCAGCGGTGCGTGACCACGACTCCTTCGCGGGCCTTCGCCGTCAAGTCACCTGAGCGACAACGAAGATCCGACGGAACGGGAAGAATGTCTTGCCGTCCGTTCGCGCGGGATAGGCCGCGTCAAGCAGCGGGATCAACTCGCGGCGGAACTGTTGCCACTGCTCGTCCGTGAGCCGGCTCTTCACCGGCGTCAGCGCGGTGCCGGTGATCCACTCCAGGACGGGATTCTCGCCGCTGAGTTCGTGGATGTACGTGGTCTCCCATGCGTCGACGGTGCAGCCGGCGTCCGTAGAAGGTCTGCATACCCCGACGGGGAATCCACCTGACCGTCGCGGAACGGGAAGTCCCGCAGCGGTTCTGACCACTGCTCCCGGCGGGCGAGCTCGCGAACGGCCTGATGCGACGGGGCGTCGAAATTCCCCGGCACCTGCATGGCGATCCACGACCCAGCAGCCAGTTGGCCCGCCCACCGCACCAGCAGCTCAGCATGCTCGGGCACCCACTGCAGGGTGGCGTTGCTTATCACGACGTCGGTATCGGGTTGCCGGCGTCCACGCACGAACGTCTCCGACTTGCGCGTCGACGCCCCGTTCGCGTGCAGATTCCACCATCTCCGGTGAGCTGTCCCATGCCTCGACGGACGGCGTCGGGCCAGCGCTGCGCCAAGGTGAGGGTCAGGTTGCCGGGCCCGCAACCGAGGTCGACCACCCGGCGCGGCTTCTCGGCACCAACCCGCGACAGCAGGTCGAAGAACGGACGGCCGCGGTGATCGGCGAAGGCCAGGTAGACGTCGGGATTCCACATGACGACAGTGTCCCATCCACCCGGACTCACAGCGGGTCCACAGTTGCGGCACAGCCTGGCGGCCAGCAAAGACCGGCACGGTAGGCGGCGTGACTGTCCCCCGCGAGCGGTGGGTTCTGGCCGCCCTGCTGGTGGCGACCGCTGTGCTGTACCTGTGGAACCTGTCGGCCAACGGTTACGGCAACCAGTTCTACGCCGCGGCCGCGGAGGCCGGCTCGCAGCAGTTGGTCGGCATGGTTCTTCGGATCGCTCGACGCGCACAACTTCATCACCGTCGACAAACCGCCCGCCTCGCTGTGGGTGTCCGGATTGTCAGTGCGCTTGTTCGGGATGAACAGCTGGTCGGTGTTGGTGCCGCAGGCGGTCATGGGGGTGGCAGCGGTTGCGCTTCTGTACTGCGCGGTGCGACGCGCGTTCGCCGATCCCGCTCACGGCGCGGCGGCGGGTCTGCTGGCCGGCGTGGTGCTGGCGGGTACTCCGGCGGCGGCGTTGATGTTCCGGTTCAACAACCCCGACGCCTTGCTGGTGCTGTTGATGATTGCCGCGGCGTACTGCCTGATGCGCGCGGCTTCGACGGCGTCATGGCGGTGGCTGGCGCTGGTGGGTGTGGTCATGGGTTTCGCGTTTCTCACCAAGATGCTGCAGGCCTTTCTCGTGCTGCCCGGCTTCGCGCTGGCCTACTTGCTCTTGGCGCCAACGACGTGGGCCCGGCGACTCCTTCATCTGCTGGGTGCGACGGCCGCGCTGATCATCGCCGCCGGTTGGTGGGTGTTGACCGTGCAGCTGGTGCCGACTGCTCGCGGCCCTACATCGGCGGCTCGACCGACAACACCGTGCTGGATCTGGCGTTGGGCTACAACGGATTAAACCGAATCTTTGGCCACCACCGCGAGCTCGGCAATCGGACGCGGCGATGGGTCCGGTCTCGCGACCTTCGGCGGCCGCACCGGTCTGCATCGGCTGTTCACCACTGAGATGGGCAACGAGATCTCCTGGCTGCTGCTGGTCGCGTTGTTCGCACTTGCTTTCGGGGTGTACCTGGCCGTGCGCCGGCAGCTGAGCCGAGGCGAGCTGTGCGCCTTGATGATCTGGGGCTGCTGGCTGGTGGTGACGGGCCTGGTCCTCAGCTACATGGGCGGCGTCGTTCACCCGTACTACACCGTCGCGCTGGCTCCGGCGATCGCGGCGCTCGTCGGCATGAGCGGGGTGTGGGCGTGGATGCGCCTGGCACGCTGGGACGGCCGGTTCGCGCTCGGCGCGATGATCGCGCTGGCCGCCACGTCCGCGGCAGTCTTGCTGCACCGCAACAACTTCAACCCGACGTGGACACGGCTGGTCCTTGTGCTGGCCATCATCGGCGTCGTCGGGGTGCTCGTGGCCCGGCCGGGGGCGGTGGGCATCGCGGTCGCCGTCGGGGTGCTGGCCGGACTGGCAGGCAGCACAACGTTTTCCATCGTGACGGCCGCGACGCCGCACCATGGCTCGATACCGTCCGCGGTTCGGCCGTCGAAAGTGACCGGGGGCTGGATGGACGACGAGGCAACCAATTCCGAGCTCGCCGGCCTGCTTGCCACCACGCACACCCCGTGGTCGGCGGCAACGAACGGCTCGCAGTCGGCGGCCGCGCTGGAAATCGACTCCGGCACATCGGTGATGGCGATCGGCGGCTGGAGCGGTGACCCGGTGCCCACCCTGCAGCAGTTCATCGACGACGTGCACGCAGGCAAGGTCTCGTACTACGTCGAGGCGGGCCGTGGCCCCAATGCCGAGGTCACGTCACGGCGAGGTCATCCGCGGGCTCAATCACAGCGCATCGCACACCCGCGAGATCGCCGATTGGGTCGCTGCGCACTACCCCGCCACCGACAGTTGGCGGATCAACGGTTTACCGCTTGGTGTGACCGGACGGGCTACCATGCGGACGTGGACAGTTCGGACGCCGCCCCGGTGGATCCGCCCATCCCCGTTCCCGATGTTCCCGGTGCCGACGCCAGCGCCCGTGGACTGCCCCGCCGCGTCGACCTCACGCTGCGTCAACGGCTCATCGTCGACTCGTCGGCGGTCGCCGACGTCGCGCTGCGCACCGCGATCGCCTCGCTGCTGAGTGCCACGATGGTGCCGACGGTCATCGGTGCTGCGCTGCGCCGGTCGGAATCGCGGGCAGAACGCGACCACCTGCGCTTCTACGCCGAACTGGCCAAGGCGCAGGATCCTGCGCTGTCATTCCCTGCACCGACGGACGTGCCGCGGGTCTCGTCTCGCCCGGCCAATCCGGTCGCCGAATGGATGGCCAAAGGCCGCGTGCACAACATCCGATTCAACAGCAGCTTCGAGGCGGTCAACCCGGCGCTGCGCGACCAGTGTCGCGGATATGTGCGCAACAACGTCGTCCTTGCGCAGCACTGGATGCACGACGACGGACCGCACCCGACGCTGTGTGTGATTCACGGCTTCATGGGATCGCCGTACCTGTTCAACGGCCTGTTCTTCTCGCTGCCGTGGTTCTACCGCTCCGGCTACGATGTGCTGCTCTACACCTTGCCCTTCCACGGCGGTCGCGCCGAAAAAGGTTCGCCTTTCAGCGGTTACGGCTATTTCGCGCACGGGTTCGCAGGATTCGCCGAAGCGATGGCACAGGCCGTGCACGACTTCCGTTCGCTCATCGACTATCTGGAGTTCACCGGTGTCGATCGAATTGCGCTAACGGGCATGTCGCTGGGCGGCTACACCTGCGCCCTGATCGCCTGCGTCGACGACCGGATTCAGGCCGTTATTCCGAACGTGCCGGTAGTGACACCGGACAGGACCGTCGACGAGTGGTTCCCCGCAAACCACGTGGTTCGGTTACGCAGTCTCATCGCCGGAACCGACAACGAACTGACTCGTGATGCCACCATGTATCCCTCACCGCTGAACTACCCGCCGCTGGTGCCCAAGGACCGCAGGCTGATCATCACCGGACTCGGTGATCGGCTGGCGCCGCCCGAGCAGGCCGAGCTGCTGTGGGAGCACTGGGACCGCTGCGCATTTCACTGGTTCCCGGGCAATCACGTCCTGCACGTCAGCCAGCCGGACTACTTGCGCCGAATGACCCGGTTCATGCGCGATTTCATGTTCTCCTAGACAGGCCTGTCGCCACCCGGCCGGCCGGCCACCGCAGATGATCCAGCAGGTCCTCGGAAAGCGGCGCGGGTTTAGCGTCGATTCGCCTTAGACCAGCGGGCACCCAGCACGAATCCGCCAGTCCAGGTCCTTGAGGCAGGCGTTGAACGGAAACTGCCGGATGAAGCGCGGCAGCAGGTTGTTGACAGTGCCAAGGGCGGCCATCAGCCGGTTGAACCGGCGCTGCTTGGACACGTGCCACGGCAACCCCATCTCGTCGCGGAACCGTTGCGGCAGAAAGCCGGTCGTGATGAAGAGGTTGACTGCGTCCAGCCGCCGCTCCAACCAGCGAGACGACGTCATGCTGGGCATTGGGCTTTTGTCCGGGCCGGCCTGCGCGCGGGTTGGCGTTGACGCGCGGGCGCCTCTGGCGCTTGTTGCCGCCCTTGGCGCGCCTTGGGCGGTTTGGCTTAGGCCTCGCGTTGTCGGTTAAGCGCGACGCCATCCGTCGATCTCGCCGGCGATGCCGCGTGACACCTGTCCAGGAGTGGGGTGCAATATCAGGAAACACTCGTTCTCACATTTGTTCGATAGGGGTGGCGAATGACGGTCAGTGAGCCGATCGACCACGTCGAACGTCTGATCAATGATCCGGTGCTACCGGGCGGAAGGCGACCGCCGAGATGGATGGCCTCGTCACTCAACCCCCGAAAGCCCGGTGGAGTACGACGCCTTCGACAAGGACCTGCAGCTGTGGGTCGCGGCGTCTATTTACAAGGGCTTCGTCGACGTGTACCGCATTTTCGTCCAACGTGATCATGGAGCTCGCTCGGCCCGGCGTCGGCTACGGCGTGAAGGACAGTCGGGTCGAGAGTGGGCGTGCGGACCGCCACCCCATCAAGCGCGCGAGGACGACCTTCACCTATCTCGCCGTTGCGCTCTCAGGGAGCGAAGCCCAGAGGGCGACGTATCGCCGTGCCGTCAATCAATCGCACGCACAGGAGTATTCCTCGTCGCAGGCTTTCGCTTCTAAGCGGGTCAACAAAATCAACGCGCGAAAGGAGTTCTTCTACGCGACACCGGAAGGGTTCTAGACGCCTTAAAGGCAACCATTGGGAGAATATCGTCGAGTACACAGCAGAAGCTGAGGCCGTGACGTAGACACACGCATATGCGGCGGGTGCAAACCGGCGTACATTTTGCTCATGAGTGCCGCGGTTGTCGTGGCCGTCTCGCTGCCGATCATTGTGGTGATCGCTCTGTTGCTCGCTGCGGTGTTCCTGTCGCTGTTGATCGCTGCGGTGTTCGTGTCGGCGCGGATCCATCGGCGTGAACCGGGCCCGGCATCAACGCGGCGCTGTCGGCGCTGGCGCGGTCAAGTGCAGAAAGAAGAGGCAATCGTGCTCTAAGCGGATGTCAAGACCGCCGGGGGAAAATCTGGCGCATCGCAGCGGTGTTCGCTGCGACCGGCGCTCTGGCGTTGTCGGGGTGCACGAGCAACGTGGATACGAGCGAACCCACGACCCAGACGGCGACACCAACGGCGCAAGAGGAGCAAGAGGAGTTTGTCGTAGAACCGGTGGCGGAGAAGACAGTCACCGAGTTGCCTGCCGGCCCGCTGTATTGGCACGTCGAGAATTTCCCCGCGCTCGCGGACGCCGAGGCGGCGGCTGGTCCGTTGTCCCTGGCCACCGACGTGGAGGGCAAGGTCTGGCTCTTTACGCTTGGTCCCAAGGGGACGCCGACGCATGGTGGCAGCATGGTCACCGAGATCGGCCCCTTGGTGGACGTCTCCGCCCCCGAGTACCTGCTGCTCATCAGCCATGCCGTCGCGGCGCCAGGCGCCAAGTCCGGGGTGCACACGCATCCCGGCACCGAGGCGTTCTTGGTGCTGGAGGGTCAGTTGAGCCAACAGACCCCGCACGGCGTGAACGTTGTCGAAGCCGGCAAGACGCTGGCGGGGGGCCCCGCCGAGCATCCGATGGAGGTCACCAGCAGCGGCGGGGAAGAACTGCATTGGCTGATCATGTTCGTCGTGGATGCGAACAAGCCATTCGCGTCGGACGCTACGTTCGAGTGAGGCGGCTGCCGCTTTTGCAGTTCGGGTACGGCTCGTCAGCGACGGTCACCGGGGGCCGCACCGACAGCAGCGGCACCGATTGCCGCCGCGACCAGAAGAATACGAATCACGTTTCGCACCCTTCTCGATGAATTGACATCCCGGTAACCGGCGGGAGCGTAATTCACGCGAGCCCTGGTCACACCGCGCCAGCGTTTCCTCGAGCCTCGCGATCGTTGCGGCTTTGGCCGCCATGGGTGGGGGATTCGTCGTTTTCGTGGAGGACAATTAGCGCACGCCTGCGTGACGGCGGGCGTCTCCTCGAGCACGGAGCGGGGGATGGGCTCGGTGGCCAGGAAGGTTGCCGACACCGCCGGGGATTCAGTCGAACAGCCCGGCGCTGGCCTCCCGCCTGCGGCGCTGCTCTTCGGGATCGGGTACCGGCACCGCGGCGACCAGCCGTTGGGTGTACTCGGTCTGCGGGTTACGCAGGATCTGGTCGCGCGGGCCCATCTCCTGCAGCACGCCGTTGCGCAGCACCGCGACGTCGTCGGCCAGCCGGTCCACCACGGCCAGGTCGTGGCTGATGAACAGGCAGGCGAACGCCCATTCCCGTTGCAGCTCCTCGAACAGGTCGAGCACCGACGCCTGCACCGACACGTCGAGCGCGCTGGTGGGCTCGTCGGCGACCAGCAGGTCGGGGCTCAGCGCCAGCGCCCGCGCCAGGTTTGCGCGCTGCCGCTGCCCGCCGGATAGCTCGTGCGGGTAGCGCGCGGCGGTGTCTTTGGGCAGCCGCACCGCGTCGAGCAGCTGGGCAACGCGGGCCGTGCACTCCGCGCCGCGCATCACCTTGTGCACCTTCAGCGGCTCGGCGACGCAGTCGCCCACGCGCAGCCGCGGATTCAGCGAGGTCGCCGGATCCTGGAACACGAAGCCGAACTTCGCGCGCACCGGCCGGAGCTGCTTCTCGGACATGGCGGTGATGTCCTGGCCGAGAATCTTGACCGTACCGGTCGTCGGCTTCTGCAGCGCCGCAACGCAGCGCCCGATCGTGGACTTGCCCGAGCCCGACTCCCCCACCAGGCCAAGGGTCTTGCCGCGGTCGATGCTGAACGTGACGTCGTCGACCGCCTTGAACGCCGCCGAGCCGATCGCACCCGGGAACTCGACGCTGAGACGATCGATCTCCAGCACGTTCTCCGTCTTGGTCTCTGCGCCGGCTTGGTGTTCGGGGTTGCCCTGCCCTAGGTGCGGCACCGCCGCCAGCAGAGTGCGGGTGTAATCCTGCGACGGCTCGGCGAAAAGCTTTGCCACAGTCGCGATTTCGACGACCTTGCCGGCGTTCATGACGACGACCCGGTCGGCCAGGTCGGCGACCACCCCCATGTTGTGGGTGATCAGCACGATGGCGCTGCCCAGCCGATCCCGCAGGTCGCGCAACAGTTCCAGGATTTCGGCCTGCACCGTGACATCCAGCGCGGTGGTCGGCTCGTCGGCGAGGATCACCTCCGGGTCGCAGGCGATAGCGCAGGCGATGACCACGCGCTGCTTCTGCCCGCCGGACAGCTGATGCGGATAGAAGCCGTACCGCTGTTCGGGATCGGGTAGCCGCACGAGCCGCAGCAGATCGATCGCCTTGTCCCGGGCCTGCTTTCGGTCGACGTCGGTGTGCGCGCGGATGGCCTCGCTGATCTGGTAGCCGACGGTGAACAGCGGGTCCAGCGCCGCGCCCGGTTCCTGGAACACCATCGCGATGTCCTTACCGCGCAGCGCGGTGAACTGCTTGTCGGACAGCCCGGCGACGTCGCGGTCGCCGAGCAGCACCGTGCCGGTGACCCGGGCGGTGTCCGGCAGCAGCCCGATCGCGGCCCGCGACGACACCGACTTGCCGGAACCGGATTCGCCGACGACGGCCAGCACCTCGCCGGGTTTCACGTCGAATGTGACGTCGTCGACGGCGCGTACCGGACCGGCGTCGGTGCTGAAGGTCACCGAAAGCTGACGATACGAAAGGGCGGGTGCCTCGGGTGCTTGCGTCATGTCAGTTCGCCGCCCGTCGGGTGCGCAGCAGCGGGTTGAGCACCTCGTTGATGCTCTCCCCGACCAGGGTCATGCCCAGCACCGCCAATACGATCGCCGTACCGGGAAACACCGCGGTCCACCAGATGCCGTTGGAGATGTCCGACAGCGCCTTGTTCAGGTCGTAACCCCATTCGGCGGCCTTGGTCGGCTCGATGCCGAAGCCGAGGAACCCCAGACCGGCCAGCGTCAGGATCGCCTCGGCGCCGTTCAGGGTGATGATCACGGGAAGTGACGAGGTGACGTTGGACAGTATGTGGCGGAACAGGATTCGCGTCGTGCTGGCGCCGGTGACGCGGGCGGCGTCGACAAACGGTTCGACCTTGACCGCCAGCGTCGCGTTGCGGACCACGCGGAAGTACTGCGGCACGAACACCGCCATGATCGCCACCGATGCCGACAGGATGCCGCCCAGCGTGCCGGACTGCCCGGCCACAAGGACGATGGACACCACGATCGCCAGCAGCAGCGACGGCATCGCATAGAGCGCGTCCATCACCAGCACCAGCACCCGGTCCAGCCAACCGCCGCGATAACCGGACACCAGGCCGAGAACGACGCCGACGAGCAGCGAGATGATCAGCGACAACACGATCACCATCAGCGCGGTGCGGGCGCCGTAGATCACCCGCGAGTACACGTCCTCGCCGCGCACCGAGGTGCCGAACCAGTGCTGCGCCGACGGTGCCTGCTGGCGCACGAATTCGACGCCGTCCGCGCTGGTCTGGGCGAAGCCGTATCTCGCCAGCAGCGGCGCGAAGAGCGCCACCAGGATGAAGCCCGCGACGAGCACCAGCCCGAGGACGAGGGTGGCGCGTTGCAGTCCGTGGGTGGACCGCAGCAGCCCGAGACCCGGGAACGCACGGCTCTTGGGCTGTTCGACGACGAGCGTGTCGGCGCCCGCGGCGATCGTCATCTCTTAGAACCTCACCCTCGGGTCGATGAGCGCCACCGCCAGGTCGATGACGAAGCTCATCACCGCCACGAGGATCGCGATCACCGTCACGATGCCCTGCACCGCGACGAAGTCGCGCGCCGAAAGGTAGCGCGCCAGTTGCAGTCCCAGCCCGTTCCATTCGAACGTGGTCTCGGTGAGCACGGCGCCGCCGAGCAGCAGGGCGATCTGCATGCCCATCACCGTCACCACCGGGACCAGCGCGTTGCGGAACGCGTGGCGGCGGGTGACCACGCCGTCGGAGAGCCCGCGGGCCCGCGCCGCGTCGACGTATCCGGCGCGCAGGGTCTGCAGCATGTTGACCCGAACCAGGCGCAGGAACACGCCGCCGGTCAGCAGCCCGAGCGCCAGCGCGGGCAGCACCGCGTGTTTGAGGACGTCGACGATGTAGGAGCCGTCGCCGTAGAGGATCGCGTCGACGATCGCGATGTGGGTCTGCGGCCGCACGCCGGCCAACGCGATCTCGGTGGATGCGCTGGAGCGGCCGGACGCGGGCAGCCAGCCCAGCTTCACCGAGAAGAGCAGCTTGAGCAGCATGCCGACGAAGAACACCGGGGCGGCGTAGAACAGCACCGCCAGCAGGCGCAGGACCACGTCGGGCACGCGGTCGCGGTGCGTTGCGGCATACAGCCCCAACGGGATTCCGACGATCATCGCGACGAGCAGGGCCCAAACCGCCAGCTCCAGGGTGGCGGCGCCGTTGACCACGATCAGGTCGCTGATCGGGCGATTGTCGGTCAGCGTGGTGCCGAAGTCGCCGCGGAACAAGCCGGTGAGGTAGTCCCAGTACTGCGACAGCAGCGGACGGTCGAACCCCGCCGCCGCCTTGCGTTCGGCGATCTGCGCCGGGGTGAGCCGGCCGCCGGCGGACGCGGTGATCGGGTCCCCGATACCACGCATCAGGAAGAACACCAGGGTGACCAGGATCCACGCGGTCGGGATGATCAGCAGTGCCCGCACGCCGAGATAACGAGCCAGGGCGCCGTAGCGAGTCTGCCCGCCTGTCCGCTTGGCCGGTTCGGGGGCGGCGGTCGGCGCCGTGGCTGCTGTGGCCGTCATGACCGCTTCTGCCCGGTGTTCTCCAACGGCGCGAACTCGAACTTGAACGACTTGTCAAGGATGACGCCGTCAATGTCCTTGCCCGCGACGGCGATTTGCTTTCCGGTCAGCAGCGGGATCGTCGACAGGTAGTTGTTGGCCATTTCGTCCTGGATCTTGGTGATGATCGCTGCCCGCTTGGCCGGGTCGGGCTGCGTCGCTTCGTCGGTGATGAGCGCGGTGATCTCCGGATTCTCGAAGTGGTTGCCCAGGAAGTTGTCTGGGGTGAAGAACGGCGTCAGGTAGTTGTCGGCGTCGGGGAAATCGGGGAACCAGCCGAGCTGGTAGATCGGGTAGGCGTCCTTGACGCGCTCGGCGGTGTAGGTCACCCATTCGGTGGACTGCAGGTTGACCCGGAACAGCCCGGTGGCGTCGAGTTGGCCCTTGATCGCGGCGTATTCCTCCGACGACGACACCCCGTAGTGGTCGGGGTTGTATTGCAGGTTCAGCGGTACCGGTGTCGGAACTTGGGCGTCAGCAAGGTATTTCGCGGCTTTGGCGCGGTCGGGTTTGGCGCCGTAGGCGACCTTGAACGCCTCGTTGGCTCCGGGCACGCTGCTCGGGATCACCGAGTACGCCGGCGCGTAGGTGCCCTTGTACACGTCGCGCGCGAGCGCGTCGCGGTCCAGCGACGCGGCGATCGCTTTGCGAACCGCCAGCTTCTGCGCGGGGGTGTCGCCGGGCATGGTGTTCATGTTGAACACGATGTAGCGCAGTTCCCCGCCGGGACCCTCGTGAATGGCGAGGTTGGGGTTTCGCCGCAGACCCTCGATGTCGGTGGGCGACAGGCTGCGCCACGCGACGTCGATGGCCTGGTTCTCGATGTCGATCTTGAGGTTGTCGGTGTTGGCGTAGTACTTGATGCCGACCAGTTCCGTCTTCGGCTTGCCGAACAGCCCCTGATAGTCGGGGTTGGCGCGCAGGCCGATGAGCTGATTCTTGGAGTAGGTGGTCATCGTGAAGGGACCCGCGAACGGTTCGGCGTCGGCGACCGCGTCATCGCCGAGCAGCTTGTCGGCAGGGAACACCTCTTCGTCGATGATCGGTCCGGCGTTGGTGGCGAGCACCTGGGGGAAGGTCTGGTCGTTGGGCAGCTTCAGCATGAAGTCCACCGTCAACGGATCCGGCGTTTCGACGCTGTCGAGGTTGGCCAGCAGCGACTGCGGTCCGTTGGGATCGTTGATGGCGTTCTCCCTGTCGATGGAGAACTTGACGTCCGAGGACGTCAGCGCATGTCCGTTGGCGAACTTGAGGTTCGGTTTGAGCTTGCAGGTGAAGGTCGTCGGCGCGGTGAAGTCGCAGCGTTGCGCGATGTCCGGTTTCAGCTCGCCGCTGCCCGGGACGAAGTTCATCAGGAACGGGTACACCTGGTTCATCACCTGCAGCGACCCGTTGTCGTACGAGCCCGCAGGATCGAGCGAGGAGACCTTGTCGGTGGTTCCGACGGTAAGGTACTGACCGCTGACCGCATCTGCCGGGCGACCGAGTCCGCATCCGGCGACGACGAGCGCGAGGGCGGCTAGCGCCGCGACATGCTTACCGCCGACCAGAGACGCTAGGGACGGCGCAGTGCAGGCATGTTGTCGTTCTCCGATTGCACAACGCTAGCTGGATTGGCGCCGGTTCGGGCGGCATTGGCCAGCGTGTGTTCGACGACGGTTTGACCGAGCGCGGTTTGCCTGGGCAGTTCGATCGGGT